>NZ_JBXAKV010000001.1:0-806254 GCF_058798795.1 Pseudomonas sp. GW822-FHT07A10 | reverse complement strand
GGAATGCATATCCTCTGTAGGCGCGAGCGGTGCGGCGATCCGACTTGCCTGCGAAGACGTCCGTGAGGACGCTACATCACTTGCCTTGGAATTCGGCCTCACGCTTGGCAATAAACGCCGCCATCCCTTCTTTCTGATCCTGCGTGGCAAACGCCGCATGGAATACCCGGCGTTCAAAACGCACGCCTTCCGACAGGCTGACTTCAAAGGCGCGATTGACGCTTTCCTTGATCATCATCGCAATCGGCAGTGATTTCTTCGCAATCAGCGCCGCGACTTTCAGCGCTTCGTCCACCAGCTCATCCGCCGGCACGATGCGCGCCACGATCCCGCAACGCTCGGCTTCCACCGCATCGATCAAGCGCCCGCTCAGGCACATTTCCATGGCCTTGGCCTTGCCCACGGCGCGGGTCAGGCGCTGGGTGCCGCCCATGCCCGGCAATACGCCGAGGTTGATTTCCGGTTGGCCGAATCTGGCATTGTCGCCGGCCAGGATGAAGTCGCACATCAGCGCCAGTTCACAGCCACCGCCCAAGGCGAAACCGTTGACCGCGGCAATGATCGGCTTGCGGCGATTGGCCACGCGATCGCTGTCGCTGAACAGATCATCGAGGTAGATCTGCGGGTAAGTCAGCTCGGCCATTTCCTTGATGTCGGCACCGGCGGCGAAGGCTTTTTTCGAGCCGGTCAGCACGATGCAACCGATGTTCGAATCGGCTTCCAAGCCATCGAGGGCGTGGTTCAGTTCACTGACGATCTGGGCATTCAACGCGTTCAAGGCTTGCGGACGGTTGAGGGTGATCAGGCCGACACGGCCGTGGGTTTCCAGCAAAATCGTTTCGTAGTTCAGCTCTTTATTGCTCACAGAGGGACTCCTTCTCAAAGATTGCGCGAAATGACCATGCGCTGAATGTCGCTGGTGCCTTCGTAGATCTGGCACACCCGCACGTCGCGGTAGATCCGCTCCAGCGGGAAGTCGTTCAGGTAACCGTAACCGCCAAGGGTTTGCAACGCCGAGGAACAAACCTTTTCGGCCATTTCCGAGGCGAACAGTTTTGCCATCGACGCTTCGACCAACGCCGGTTTGCCGCTGTCGCGCAATGCCGCCGCGTAATGCACCATCTGCCGGGCCACGGCGATCTGGGTGGCCATGTCGGCCAGGCGGAACGCTACCGCCTGGTGCTCGATGATCGGCTTGCCGAAGCTCTCGCGTTCGCGGGCGTAGTCGCGGGCCGCTTCGAACGCGGCGCGGGCCATGCCCACCGATTGCGAGGCGATACCGACACGTCCGCCTTCGAGGTTAGCCAGGGCGATCTTGTAGCCTTCGCCCTCCTCACCCAGTCGATTGGCCACCGGCACTTTCACATCCTCGAAGAGGATCTGGCAGGTATCAGAGGCGTGCTGGCCAAGCTTGTCTTCGACCCGCGCGACTTTATAGCCCGGCGAATCGGTGGGCACGATCAGCGCGGTGATCCCGCGTTTGCCGGCACTCGGGTCAGTCACCGCAAACACAATCACCACCCCGGCGTTTTGCCCGGAAGTGATGAACTGCTTGCAGCCGTTGAGCACGTAGTGATCGCCTTCCAGCCGGGCACGGGTTTTCAGGCTGCTGGCATCGGAACCGGCTTGCGGTTCGGTCAGCGCAAACGCACCGAGCATCGCGCCGCCAGCCAGCGGTTTGAGGAAACGTTCTTTCTGGTCGTCGTTGCCGAACTTGAGGATCGGCACGCAACCCACCGAGTTGTGCACGCTCATGATGGTCGAGCAGGCGCCATCGCCGGCGGCGATTTCTTCCAGGGCCATGGCGTAAGCCAGGTATCCGGTGTCACAACCGCCCCACTGCTCCGGCACCAGCATGCCGAAGAAGCCCAGGTCAGCCATCTCGCTGATGGCTTCCTTGGGGAAACGATGTTCGCGGTCCCATTCGGCGGCGAACGGTTTCAGCCGTTCCTGGGCAAACTGCCGGGCCGCGTCGCTGATCTGAAGTTGTTCGTCGTTGGGGATCATGCCAATTCCTTAAAATTATCCTGAAGACGCAGAACCTGTGGGAGCCTTGTGGCGAGGGGGCTTGCCCCCGTTGGGCCGCGCAGCGGACCCAAGAATCTGCGA
Organism: Pseudomonas sp. GW822-FHT07A10; assembly: GCF_058798795.1. Lineage (NCBI taxonomy): Bacteria > Pseudomonadati > Pseudomonadota > Gammaproteobacteria > Pseudomonadales > Pseudomonadaceae > Pseudomonas > Pseudomonas sp. GW822-FHT07A10. The sequence goes on along the minus strand of NZ_JBXAKV010000001.1, from coordinate 804,145 downwards.
GCGCTGCGCACTCGAACGGGGGCAAGCCCCCTCGCCACAAAGCCCGCTCCCACAGGGATTGGCATCTGCCTCAGTACAGGCATTCAACGGCCATGGCCGTCGCTTCGCCGCCGCCGATGCAGATCGCTGCAACGCCGCGTTTCAGGCCTTTCTGGCGCAGGGCCGAGAGCAAGGTGACGAGGATCCGCGCGCCGGACGCACCAATCGGATGGCCCAAGGCACAGGCACCGCCGTGGACGTTGATCTTCTCGTGGGAGATTTCCAGCTTGGTCATGGTCACCAGGCTCACCACGGCAAAAGCTTCGTTGACTTCGAACAACTCGACTTCGTCCAGTGACCAGCCGGTTTTCTTCATCAACTTCTTGATCGCACCCACCGGTGCCACCGGGAACAGCCCCGGGGTGTCGGCGAACGCCGCGTGGCCATGAATCACTGCCAGTGGTTTCAAGCCTTGTTTCTCGGCTTCGGAACGGCGCATCAGCACCAATGCCGCCGCGCCGTCGGAAATGGAACTGGAGTTGGCCGCCGTCACCGTGCCGCCCTCGCGGAACGCCGGTTTCAGCGAAGCGATCTTGTCCAGTTTGGCTTTCGGCGGTTGTTCGTCGTGGCTGATCAGCACTTGCTGTTTGCCGACCGTCACGGTGAGCGGCACGATCTCGGCGTTAAAACTACCTTCCTCGATCGCCTGTTGGGCGCGGGTGGTCGACGCGATGGCAAACGCGTCCTGATCTTCACGGCTGAAGCCATTGGTCTCGGCACAATCCTCGGCAAAGGTGCCCATCAGGCGGCCCTTGTCGTAGGCGTCTTCGAGGCCGTCGAGGAACATGTGATCGAGCACCTGGCCATGGCCCATGCGGTAACCGCTGCGGGCGCGGTCCAGCAGGTACGGCGCGTTGGACATGCTTTCCATGCCGCCAGCGACCACTACGTCGGCGCTGCCGGCGATCAGCATGTCGTGGGCCAGGATCGTCGCTTCCATGCCCGAGCCGCACATTTTGTTCAGCGTCGTGCAGCGGGTCGATTTATCCAGCCCGGCGCCCAGTGCCGCTTGCCGCGCCGGGGCCTGGCCGAGGCCGGCGGAGAGCACGCAGCCGAACAGCACTTCTTCGACGGATTCAGGGGCGATACCGGCGCGTTCGACCGCGGCACGAATCGCTGCGGCGCCCAGCTGTGGCGCGGTCAGGCTTTTCAGTTCGCCCTGGAAACCGCCCATTGGGGTGCGGACGGCGCTGACGATAACAATCGGATCGTTGGATTGTGTCATGACAAATTCTCCTTATTTGGCGGCCATGCGCAAGGCACCGTCGAGACGGATCACCTCGCCGTTGAGCATGCTGTTTTCTATGATATGCCTGGCCAGCGCGGCGTACTCGCTCGGCTTGCCCAGGCGTGGCGGAAACGGCACCCCAGCAGCCAGTGAATCACGTACTTCCGGGGTCATGCCGGCCATCATCGGCGTTTCGAAAATGCCCGGTGCGATGGTCATCACGCGGATGCCGAAGCGCGCCAGTTCACGGGCGGCAGGCAAGGTCAGGCTGGCAATCGCGCCTTTGGACGCCGAATACGCGGCCTGGCCGATCTGGCCGTCGAAGGCCGCCACCGATGCGGTGTTGATGATCACCCCGCGCTCGCCGTCTGCATCGGCTTCGGTCTCGGCAATCGCCGCAGCAGCCAGGCGCAGCATGTTGAAACTGCCGATCAGGTTGACGTTGATCACCTGGCTGAAACTGGACAAGGCATGGGGGCCGGTCTTGCCAAGGATCTTCTCGCCACGGACGATACCGGCGCAATTGACCAGGCCATTGAGGCCGCCAAACGCTTTGACCGTCGCCTGCACCGCCGCTTCTGCCGCCGCTTCATTGCTGATGTCGGCTACCACGCTTTGCGCGCCGAGACGTGCAGCCTGCGCCGCGACGGCTTCGGCATTCATGTCCACCAGCATCACCTTGGCACCGGCCGCCACCAGCATTTCAGCGGTGGCGGCACCGAGGCCGGAAGCACCGCCGGTGACGAGAAAAACCTTGTTTTCGATCTGCATCATTGTTTCCTTGGATTCAAGCTGAAACGTTCTTCGCGGCGGCCTCTTGAGCCTTGGCGATTTCCTGGTTGCGCAAGATAAAGCGCTGCAATTTGCCGCTTGGGGTTTTCGGCAATTCGCTGACAAATTCGATTTCACGGGGGTACGAGTGCGCCGCCAGACGCTTGCGCACGTGTTGCCGCAGCTCTTCGGCCAGCGCAGGTTCGGCACGGTATTGCGGGCTGAGCACGACGAAGGCTTTGACCAGTTCGGTGCGCTCCGGGTCGGGCTTGCCGATCACCGCCGCCTCGACCACCGCCGGGTGTTCGATCAGCGCGCTTTCCACGTCGAACGGGCCGACGCGGTAGCCCGAGGTGGTAATCACGTCGTCGCTGCGGCCGACGAAGCTGATGCTGCCGTCCGGGTTCCACTCGACGGTGTCGCCGCTCAGGTAATAATTGCCGACGAACGCTTTGGTCGGTACGCCTTCGTAACCGCCGAACCAGCACATCGGCGACTGGGTGCGGTCGATGGCCAGGATTCCTGGCTGGCCGACGCCGAGTTCTTTGTATTCGTCATCCAGCACCACGATGCGGTGGCCCGGCGAGGCAAAACCGGCGGCGCCCATGTGGATCGGATGTTCCAGGCCGTGGTGATTGCACAGGACCATGCCCAGTTCGGTCTGGCCGTAATGGTCGTGAATCACCACGCCGAGGTTGTCGGCGAACCAGCGGATCACTTCCGGATTCAGCGGCTCGCCGGCGCTGCTGACGATGCGCAGCTTGCCCTTGATCGAACGGGCGAACTCATCGCCACCGGCAATCAGCAAGCGGTAGGCGGTCGGTGAGCCAGTGAGGTTGGTAATCCCGTATTTGTTGATCACCCGGCAGGTGCTTTCGAGGGTGAACGGGCCATCGTAAAAGGTGATCGGATGCCCCATCGCCATCGGCCCGGTGACACCGAAATAAATGCCGTAGGCCCAACCCGGATCGGCAACGTTCCAGAAGGCGTCTTCGGGGCGCAGGTCCACTGCGTCACGGGTGTAGCTCTGGAAGGCGACAATGGCTTTGAGCGGCACCGACAGCGCTTTCGACGGGCCGGTGGTGCCCGAGGTGAACATCAGCAGAAACGGGTCTTCGCCGGTCAGCAACACCGGTTCGCAGACGCTGGAGTAGTTGGCCAGTTCCGCCCAGAAACTGAAGTCGCCGCGCACGATGCCCTGCCCCTTGGTGCCACCGACGGTGACGATGGTCGGGCAGTCGGCCACTTCAGCCAGTTTCGGGCGATTGACCGCATCGGTGACCACCACTTTGGCGCCGGAACTGTTCAGACGGTGTTCGATGGCTTTGGGGCCGAAGGCGGTGAACAGCGGCTGATAAACCGCACCGATGCGCCAGGCGGCGAACACCGTGATCAGCAATTCGAAGTTGCGGGGCAGCAGGCCTGCGACCTTGTCGCCCTTCTTCACGCCCTGGGCCACCAGAAAATTGGCGAAGCGCGCGGCCTTGTCCTGCAAGTCGCTGAAAGTATAGGTCGCGCTGCTACCGTCGCGGCCTTCCCAGAACAGCGCAATGCGCCCCGGCAAGGCATGCCGGTCGCAACACTCGACGCAGGCGTTGAGCGCGGTCAACGACCCTGTGAGCGCGGCATCGACGGTGTGCTGATAATTGAACTGTGACGTAGCAGACAAGTAATCGCGCATTGCCAGAATCCCTCTGTATTTTTATTAGGTTGGGGGAACCGTAATCAACAGGGAAATACTCGCTCTGCGCGGGGAGCGGGACAATGGTCAAAGCTATCAAGTTGCGTGACTGGTTTGGCCAAGGTCACTACCTACCTCATTCCCACGCAGAGCGTGGGAACGATCGATCAACTGGCCTCGTTAAGAATCAAACTCCGATAATGCCCAGGATTGGACCCCGACCACTTGCGAAACGCCTTGTAGAACGAGCTGGCATCGGCAAACCCCAAACGAGTGGCGATTTCAGCGAAGCTGATGGCCGGCTCGGCCAGCCAGACGATGGCCAGTTCCTTGCGCACACTGTCCTTGAGCCCCTGATACGTCTGCCCTTCTTCGGCCAAGCGGCGACGCAACGTTGAGGCCGACATGCACAGTTGCTGCGCCAGTGCTTCGGTTTCCGGCCAGCGCTCGGCGGGCAATTGCCGCAGATCGTGCTTGATCCGGCTGGCCAGGCTCTCAGGGTCGCGGTACTTGACCAGAATGTTCGCCGGCGCATGGGCCAGAAAGCGCTTGAGCTCTTCAGCGCTGCGCTTGATCGGCAAATCCAGGCAATCGGCGGAGAAAATCATCCGCGTGCGTGGCCGGTCAAATCGCAGGTTCTCGGAAAACATCACTCGATAGTCATCGCAAAAATCCGGCTCCGGGCAGCGCAATTCAATGGCCAGGATCGGAATCCGTCGGCCCGCCAGCCAGCAGGCGACGCCGTGCACGATCATCCAGTAAGTGAAATAGGTGAAGGCGCGGCGCGGTTCTTCGTCGTCCTCCAGCAGGACGATTTCCGCCAGGCTTTGCTGGCGAACAAGTTGTGCGGGCAGGCGTTCGAGCATCAACGACAGAAAGCTCAGGCCCGAGGTCAGCCCGGCGGCCAGGCTTGGCTGAACCATGGAGCAGCGACAGAGAAACTCCAGGCTGCCGGACTTGAGCTTGCGCGGGTCCATGCCAAAAAACTCATCGTCCCCACGCCGGGCCAGCAAACGCCACAGGCGCGCATAGGCGGTGGCCGGGACACGGGCGTCGGTGCTGTCCAGCAGCGCCGGATCGATGTCGACCTTGTTCAACACCTCTACGGTGGCGGCGCCCGGGGCGCAACTTTGCAGCAGCGCTTCACGCACCAGTTGAATGGAGATGGTGTCCTTTTCCGACATAAACGTCACTCGGGTGTACTGGTTAATCTGTTGGCCATCTTAGGCAGCACAGAGTAAAAAGCCAGTCTTGCGCGAAACCGGCTCAATTACCCGGTTTTGTGGCCGATAGGCTGTTGCCGGGAATTCCCGAATGGACATGGAGTTGTAAACGTTATGATCGTCGGCATTGATTTGGGCACCACCAATAGCCTGGTTGCCGTTTGGCGCAACGGCGCGCCCGAACTGGTTCCAAACGCCCTGGAGAGTCTGCTGACCCCAAGCGTGGTGGGCCTTGACGACGAGAACCGGGTGCTGGTCGGTCAGGCTGCCAAGGAACGTTTGCAGACTCATCCACACCTGACGGCGGCACTGTTCAAGCGACACATGGGCAGTGCTCATGAACTTCGTCTCGGCACCCGTTCGTTCCGCCCGGAAGAGCTGTCGGCACTGGTGTTGCGCTGTCTGAAGGAAGACGTCGAACGCCGTTATGGCGAAACGGTCACTGAAGCGGTGATCAGCGTACCCGCCTATTTCAACGACGCTCAACGCAAAGCCACGAAAATCGCTGGCGAGTTGGCTGGCCTCAAGGTCGAACGGCTGATCAACGAACCGACAGCCGCGGCCCTCGCTTACGGACTGCATCAGCGCGACAGCGCCAGCTCGTTTCTGGTGTTCGACCTCGGTGGCGGCACCTTCGATGTGTCGATCCTCGAACTGTTCGACGGCGTCATGGAAGTGCGCGCCAGCGCGGGCGACAATTTTCTCGGTGGGGAAGACTTCGACACCGTGCTGGTTCAGGCCTTTGTCACAGCACACGCCAACCATCGCGACATGCCTTCACTGACGGAACCGAATATCGCCCATCGCCTGCGTCGCGAAGCCGAGCGCGTGCGTCATGCCCTTGGCCAGGCCGACAGCGCGACCTTCGTCCTGCGCCATGGCGCCGGTCAATGGGAGCAGACGTTCACCCAGACGCAGTTGGCCGAACTCTACGCGCCGCTGCTCGTGCGCCTGCGCACACCGATCGAAACCGCACTGCGCGACGCACGCATTCGGCCATCGGAGCTGGACGAAGTCCTGCTGGTGGGCGGCACGACCCGCATGCCGATGATCCGGCGGATGGTCGCCGGATTGTTCGGCCGGTTTCCTTCGATTGCGCTTAACCCTGACGAATCGATTGCGCTGGGTGCGGCGGTGCAAGCAGCCCTCAAGGCTCGGGATGCTGCACTCGAAGAGGTGGTATTGACCGACGTTTGCCCATACACCCTTGGCATCGAAACCGCGATCAGCGTGGGCGAAGGCGTGGAATCGGGTCATTACCTGCCCATCATCGAGCGAAACTGTGTGGTCCCCGTGAGCCGGGTCAAAACGGTCTGCACTCTTCGTGATAGTCAACGTATCGTGCTGCTGAAGATCTTTCAGGGCGAAAGTCGTTGGGTAAAAGAAAACATCCACCTGGGTGAAATGGAAATTGAAGTGCCAGTGGCGCGAGCTGGCGAGATCAGCATCGACGTACGCTTCACTTACGATAACAACGGCCTGCTCGAAGCCGAGGCACTGATACAAAGCACCGGCGAGCGCCGGACGCTGGTGATCGAAAATAATCCCGGCGTACTCGCCCCCAAAGAGATCCAGCAACGCCTGGCCGCACTGGCCAACCTCAAGGTTCATCCGCGTGAACAACAGGTCAACAGCCTGCTGACTGCGCGCCTTGAGCGGCTGTATCAGGAAAGCCTCGGCGATTTGCGCCAACGGCTCGATCACATGGCCAACCGCTTCAAGCAAATACTCGACACTCAGGACGAACGAACGATACGCGATCTGCGCCTGCAACTGACGCAACAGCTCGATGAACTGGAACAAGGCCTGTGGCGATGAATTGCTGGGCCATTCTGGGGCTGGAAGCCGATGCCGATTCACGCAGCATCAAACGCCAATACGCAACGCTGCTCAAAGTACACCGTCCGGATGAAGACCCGAGCGGTTTTCAGCGTCTGCGCGAAGCTTACGAGCAGGCGATGGAATGGAGCCGCCGCGAACCGGCGATACCGTCGTTCAGTCAGCGCGAACCCACGGTTGAACTTCAGCCACCTGCACCGTCGTTTGACGCAGGGCCCAGTTTCGAGCTGGAACATATACAGTTCGAGCAGCACGCCGGAGCGCAACGGGCGGAGCAGTTACTGGAAGACGTTACTGTAGACCGACTCGATGAACGTCTGGCGCAGGCACGCGTGTCTCACTGCAGCCGGGAGTTCGAAGATCAGTTGCTGATGATGTGCCTGTCACCGCGCGACGACAGAATGTTGCTGGCAGCCTGGGGACTGGAGCAGTTCAACTGGTTCAGCGCCTGGCAACGCCAGGATCTATCACCGCAAGCGCTTGAGTTGCTGCTTCACGCTTACTGCAATCATGTGGAAAAGTGCTTGCGCGAGTTGCTTGACGCTGGCCAGGCCGACGCATTCATCGAGCGTTTTCTGGCGCTCAAACAAGCCGACTGGTTGCAGCCATTCGAACGCCACGACTGGTTTAATGAAACCTTGGCTCGCTTACTGGTGGATTCGAGCTTTTGGTCTACGCACGTGTTCGAAACGCTGTGTACACATCAGCACTGGGACGCCGCCGCGAACGAAGCCGAAACCGAAGGGCGTTGCCCGCCACCTTATTGGACGGCACTGTTACAGCGCCGAGATAGTCAGGTTTTTATTGAAACCCTGGAACGCCTGGCCGTCCTGAATGATCGTGAGCCCCAGAGCCGCGCAGCACGTTTGTTACTGACGCCGATGACCGACGCCGAGCGAAGCGCCTTCGCACGGCGTTTTTTTGAAGCGGACTGGAATGCCTGCCGCATGCTTAGTGCGAAGCTCCAGCGCCTGGCCCCGGCGCGATGCCGCGAAATGCCAAACGGCGATCCGTATTTCTGGAAGCCCCTCGTTCAGCCCCTCCAGGCCTGGCCCATGTTTGCCGGGTTGTTTGGCGCATCGCTCACTTGGGCAGCCGTCGAATACCTCAGTGATCGATCCGGTATCGGTGCAAGCTTTGCCGCGATGTTGTTCTGGCTGTGCGTGCTGGCTACGCCCGGCGCGGCATTGCTGTGGATCTGGCGCCCGATGGCGGACCGACTCTGGTCATTGGACGTGCGTTTGAGTCGCGCTGTTTCACCTCGATTCAGTTTCAGACGCCCTGCACCGCTGGTGCTGCGCGAGTTGCTGCCCTGCTGGCTGATGGGGGCCTGGGCATGGGCCTGTTGTGGCGCGCCGGCATTTGTCAGCTACATCGTGGTGCTACTGACGCTAGGTGCTTTGAGCCGTGTCGTCTGGCCAGAAACGCTGCACATCAAGCCCCCCAAGGTTCGGCGACCCGCCTTGGGACCCGCACCGTCGATTGCTCTGATGATTGGGGTCATTGGTCTGACGCTCCTGTTTTACATCGTTGCCAGAAGTCAGTTGATGGGGCCGGATCAAGGATTGCAACCTTTTCCCAAACGCAGTTGCAGTGGCCCCCTCGACAGTCGTCAGGAATGCCGGATCGCCCCCACCCGGGAGCAATGGTATGGGCAATCAGGCGCGCAGGAGGGGCAACGATGAACAAACGCGTTAAGGCAATCGCAATTACCGCCGTGCTGACAATCACCTTTCTCGGAATGTTGAGAGAGCATCAAAGCACTCTTCTGACCCCGATTCAGCGCTGGATCCATCAACCCGACCTCGCCGAGCGAGAAAAGTCCATCGCCCTTCGCCCGTTGATTTCCTGCCTCAATTCAGTCGACGGTCGCTGGCGTCATGCATACACCAACTACCTGAAGCGGGACCGCCCAGTCGATCCAACCTTGAAAAAGCGCTTTCCCGAAGACTTCGACCAGATGGTCAGCGTTCGCGAGCAGCTCAACTACCCAAGCGTCCACGATGCTTATGGTTGTCGGTTGAACACGCTGCAAAAGGACAATCTTCAAAAATCGGCACCTGAGTTGCTAGCCTTGCAAAATCGCTTTGAAACGACTCTGACGGCCGCCAACGAAGCTGCCAGGAGCTTCGACTTTTTCAACTCCAAGCCCCTCTATTCAGTCAGCCCTGCGGATAAGGCCGAGCGCGACAATCTGTTTATTCCTCTCGTCAATGACTACCTGAACGCTTCTGACCAACTACGCCGTGAGCTTGATGCCGAGGACCTGGGGTTGCGCAAGGTTCAGCTTGAGCAACTCAAGACCCGGGATCAACTCAAGTACGCGCACATCCTCACCTACATGCTGGAAGCGCGAACCCTCATGCTCAAGCTCGACAACGGTGTTCGCGATCGCACCTTTACCGCCAGTGATCTAAGCGACGCAACACTCCCCCTGCAACAGGCCTGGGACGACGGCAGCCGTTACATGCAAGCCAACTCCGCAACCAGCAACGCCGATTACCCGGAAAACATCTGGAACTATGTGCGCTCGCCCGGTAAGCACTATCTGGATGCCGTTAACAAGCTGCACGACGACTGGGTGGCCAAGGCCTCGCCGCAACAGTTGAGTGATGACTTCGAACGAATCGGCCGTCGCTACGATCAGTTGATCGAGGTCTACAACGATCGGGTGAACTCACTGCTTTAGATGACGCTTTAACAATGCGTTCAGCTTAGGTTCAGGCAAATGTCAATTATTGGCATATGAGAATGAGTTTCATCATGTTACAAATTAGCACCCTATCTAATGACTCCCCGGTGCTGAATGCTCGTTCCTTTTCTGATCATGCTGCGCGAAGGCATCGAAGCCGCGTTGATCGTTGGCATTATCGCCAGTTACCTCAAGCAGACCGGTCGTGGCCAATGGATGCCGGCAGTGTGGGTCGGCGTATTCCTCGCCGCCGCGCTGGCCCTGCTGGTCGGCGGTGGCCTGGAACTGGTCAGTGCTGAATTCCCGCAAAAGCAGCAAGAGCTGTTTGAAGGTGTGGTCGGTTTACTGGCCGTCGGCATTCTCAGCTCCATGGTGTTCTGGATGCGTAAGGTGGCGCGTTCGATCAAGCATTCGCTGCACGTTTCCCTCGATCAGGCGCTGACCGGCTCCAGGCATCAAGTGACCGCGCTGATCGCCATGGTGTTTTTCGCCGTCGCCCGGGAAGGCCTGGAAACGGTGTTCTTCCTGCTCGCCGTGTTCCAGCAAAGCGAAGGCCCGGCCGCACCGCTCGGCGCCCTGCTCGGCCTGGCCCTGGCGATCATCGTCGGCTTCCTGATCTACACCGGCAGCCTGCGCCTGAATCTCTCGGCGTTCTTGCGCTGGACCGGTTTGTTCATCCTGGTGGTGGCCGCCGGGATTCTCGCCAACTCGGTGCAAGCCCTGCATGAAGCCGGCGTGTGGAATCACCTGCAAACCGTGCTCTTCGATATCAGTGCCACGTTGCCGATGGACGGCCCGCTGGGCTCGGTGCTGGCCGGGATGTTCGGTTACCAGGACGCACCGACGGTCAGCACCCTCGGGGCATATCTGACTTATCTGTTGGTGGCACTGGTGATGTTTTTTCTCCCGGCTCCCGTAGCCACGTCTGCGCAAACACCCTCCTCCGTTTCCAGCCAGTAAGGGCCTTCATGTCAACGCCAGTTCCTCCAGTGGCTTCCCCTCCCCGCGCCTTGCGCTGGGCGGTAGCCGGTTCGGTGATCGTGATGATCGCCGCCGGTGGCCTGTTCTACTACGCCTCGAAAATGGCCGCCGCCAAGCGCCAGAGCAACCACGACCAAGTGCTGGTCACCCTTCACCCGCATAGCTGCGAACCGAATGCGCTGACGGTTCCGGCCGGTCGCACCAGTTTCCGTATCGTCAATCGCTCGGACCGTGCCGTCGAATGGGAAATTCTTGACGGCGTGCTGGTGGTCGAAGAGCGCGAGAACATCGCCCCTGGCCTGAGCCAGGTGATCAACGCCAACCTGTTGCCCGGCGACTACGCCATCACCTGCGGCTTGCTGAGCAACCCGCGCGGCACCTTGCATGTCAGCCCGACCGCCGCATCCGATGCGGCGGCCAAGGCGCGTCCATCGATGGTGGCGTTCATTGGCCCGCTGTCGGAATTCCGCGTGTACCTGAGCAGCCAGAGCATCGCATTGATCAAAGCCGTCGCCGCGCTTGAGCAAGCAATCGAGGCCGGCGACCTGAGCCAGGCGCAAGCCTTGTATGTGCCGGCTCGCGCAGCTTATCAACGGTTGGCTCCAGCAGCCCAGCGCCTGGCGGAGCTGGACAACGCGATCAATGCCCGCGCCGATTACTTCGATAAGCGCGAGCAGGATCCGGGCTTCGTCGGCTTCCACCGCCTCGAATACGCGCTGTTCCAACAACGCAACCTCGACGGTCTGACGCCTGTTGCACAACGCCTGAGCATCGATGTCGCCAACCTCAAACAGCAACTGCTGGCCCAGTCGCTGCCGCCGGAACAACTGGTGAGCATGCTGGTGCGCAACCTCAACAGCCTCGCCGAGGTACGCGCCAGTAGCGGCGAAGAAGAACGCTACAGTCACACCGACCTGAACGGTTTCGCCGCCAACCTCGACGCGGCGCGCAAAGTCGTCGACCTGTTGCGGCCATTGCTGAGCAAATCTGCCGCTGAACTACTGGCAAAAATCGACAGCGCGGTCACGGCCTTCGACGCCGAACTCAACGGTCTCAAGGTCAAGGATGGCTACGCCAGCTACGACACTGTCAGCGCCGAACAGCGCAAACGTATCGCCGACAAGGCCAAGGTTCTGGCCGATGCACTCGATGGAATCGATCCCGCCCTTGGCCTTTCCGGCCTGTAAGCAGAAGACCTCAGACAGATGAACGACTCAGAACAGTTTTCAGCACAACGCCGTCGTGTATTGATGGGTATGGGAGCCGCCGGTGTGGCGATAGCCGGTTCGGCCCTGAGTTGTCCGGCCATGGCCGCCAGCCCCGCGCAAGTCACCGAAGCACCCAGCAGCGACAAGACCGAGGACCGCCACGCCTTCCACGGCCCGCACCAGACCGGCATCGTCACCCCGCGCCCAACATCCGGCATGCTGGTGTCGTTCGACGTATTGGCCAACGACCGCGCAGATCTGGGGCGGCTGTTTCGCACGCTCAACGAGCGTATCGCGTTCCTGATGCAAGGCGGTCCGGTGGCCGAGGTCGACCCCAAACTGCCGCCGCTGGATTCGGGGATTCTTGGCCCGGTGGTCACACCGGACAACCTGACCATCACCGTATCGGTGGGCGAGTCGCTGTTCGACGAGCGCTTCGGTCTGGCCGGCGCCAAGCCCAAGCGGCTGATCCGCATGGTCGGTTTCCCCAACGACGCACTGGAGGCCGACTGCTGCCACGGCGACCTGAGCCTGCAGTTCTGCTCCAACACCGCCGACACCAACATCCACGCCCTGCGCGACATCGTAAAAAACCTGCCGGACCTGTTGCTGGTGCGCTGGAAACAGGAAGGCAGCGTACCTCCGCAAGCCCCGACGAAACCCGGTGTGCCGGCGCAAAGCGCACGCAACTTTCTGGGTTTTCGCGACGGCTCGGCCAACCCCGACTCCAACGACGCCAAGGCCATGGACCGCATCGTCTGGGTCCAGCCCGGCAGCGACGAACCGGCCTGGGCGGTCAACGGTAGCTACCAGGCGGTGCGGATCATCCGCAACTTCGTCGAACGCTGGGACCGCACGCCGCTGCAAGAACAGCAAAGCATTATCGGCCGGGTCAAGAGCACCGGAGCACCGATGGATGGTGCGCATGAAACCGAAGTCCCGGATTACGCCAAAGACCCGGAAGGCAAGCTGACCAAACTCGACGCCCATATCCGCCTGGCCAACCCGCGCACCGCCGCAACCCAGGCCAACCTGATCCTGCGCCGGCCGTTCAACTACTCCAACGGCGTGAACAAGAACGGTCAGCTGGACATGGGTTTGCTGTTCATCTGTTACCAGGCGGATTTGCAAAAAGGCTTCATCACCGTGCAGACCCGACTCAATGGCGAGCCGTTGGAGGAATACCTGAAACCGGTTGGCGGCGGGTACTTCTTCACCCTGCCGGGTGTGACCGGCGACAAGGACTTCATCGGCCGCTCGCTGCTCAACGCCACACAACCCAAAGCCTCAGTCTGATCCTTACAACTCCACGGAACCGCCCCATGAAAAAGTCGCCCCTCGCGTTACTGCTGACCCTTGGTTTGCTCAACACCCCGTTTTCGGCTTTCGCGGCGACGGCGCCGCTGGAGTTGGTGGGGCCGATCTCTGATTACAAGATCTACGTCACCGAACAACTGGACGAACTGGCCAACCACACTCAGCAGTTCACCGACGCAGTGAAAAAAGGCGACCTGGCCACCGCGAAAAAGCTCTACGCACCGACCCGCGTCTATTACGAGTCGATCGAACCAATTGCCGAGTTGTTCAGTGACCTCGATGCGTCCATCGACTCGCGGGTCGACGACCACGAAAAAGGCGTGAAGGCCGAAGACTTCACCGGTTTCCACCGCATCGAATACTCATTGTTCTCGGAGAACAGCACCCAGGGCCTGGACGAGCTGGCCGACGGTTTGAATAAAGACGTGAAAGACCTGCAAACCCGCGTCGCCGGCCTGACCTTCCCACCGGAAAAAGTCGTCGGCGGCGCCGCTGCGCTGCTTGAAGAAGTGGCCGCCACCAAAATCTCCGGCGAGGAAGATCGCTACAGCCACACCGACCTCTATGATTTCCAGGGCAACATCGACGGCGCGAAGAAAATCGTCGACCTGTTCCGTCCGCAGATCGAGAAGCAAGACGCGGCATTCATGGCCAAAGTCGACAAGAACTTCGCTACGGTGAACAAGACGTTAGCCAAGTACAAAACTACGGGGGGTGGTTTTGAAACGTATGACAAGGTGAAGGACAGCGACCGCAAAGCGCTGGTCGGGCCGGTGAATACACTGGCTGAGGATTTGTCGATGTTGCGGGGGAAGTTGGGGTTGAACTAGATATCGGCGTTGTCTGTGGAAAGATCGCAGCCTTCGGCGGCGCCCACAGGCGCGGAGCTGCCGAAGGCTGCAATCTTTGCTTTTGAACCCTACAAAATCCGATACAACAACCGCTCAATCCTGACGCGACTCACACGCTTGAGAAACTTGGCCACCCCCGCCGGGTAATCCGGCAGCGTTTGCAGATCCAGGTAACGCTCAATACGGCGGGTATGCTGGAAAATCTCCGCCAGTTCCTTGCCACGCGGCTCCAGCAACTCGCCTTTCGGATCATCAATCAGCAACGCGTTTTCCAGGTCGAGACGGAACGCCCGTGGATTGAGGTTGTTGCCGGTCAGCAAGGTGTAGCGCTGATCGATCCACATGCCCTTGAGGTGATAGGTGTTGTCACCATCCTTCCACAGATGCAGGTTCAGCTTGCCGCTGTCGATGTTGCGCTGATGACGCTTGGCGAAACGTCGCAGGCTGATTTCGTAGAGGTATGGCAGCGCCGCGATCACCTTGAACGGCTCGCTGGGCGGGATGTAGAAATCGTTGGCGGTCTTGTCGCCGACGATGATGTCGATCTTCACGCCGCGAGCCAGGGCCCGATTGATTTCCCGGGTCACCGCCAGCGGCAGGTTGAAGTACGGCGTGCAGATGGTCAGCTGATGCTGCGCACTGGCGATCAGCTCGCAGATGACTCGACTCAACGGGTTGTTCTTGCCCACACCGAGCAACGGACTGACCGATAAACCGCCCTTTGCCGTGCTACCCGCCGTGGTGTCGTACGCCGCGTGCTTGAGACGGCTGCGCAGGTCGCCGATGTCGTGGCGCAGACTGCGGGTGGTCGGCAGGTTCGGCAGGTCGAGGCGATGCACCGCTTTGGAGGTGATCAAACCGTGCTGGATCAGGTGATGCATCGAATCGGCCAGCGCCTGATTCTGCAGCAGGTGATAACGGTCGAAGCGGTACTTGTCGAATTTGTGCAGGTAAACGTTGTTCAGGCTCGCGCCGCTGTAGATCACGCAATCGTCGATCACGAAGCCCTTCAAATGCAGTACGCCGAACAGCTCGCGGGTTTGCACCGGCACGCCGTACACCGGCACTTCGCTTTCGTGGGTGCGGGTGGTTTCCTGATACCAGGCTGAGTTGCCCGGTTGCTTGCCGGCACCGATCAAGCCGCGCTGGGCGCGCAGCCAGTCCACGACCACCACCACGTCCAGTTCCGGACGCGCCAGTTTGGCCGCGTGCAGGGCATCGAGGATTTCCTGGCCGGCCTCATCCTGTTGCAGGTACAGCGCAACGATGTAGATGCGCCGGGTCGCCTGAGCGATTTTTTCCAGCAGGCAACGACGGAACTCGGCAGCGCCAGAGAGGATGGTGACGGCATCGGCGGTCAGCGGAAAACTGCGCAATTTAGGCAGCAGAGAACGTTTGAAAAGCAACGGCATAGGGCTCGCAAAGGGTCGAATCCGAAGAGCCTGAGAGCTTACACCATGGATGGGTTTGGGTCTTGTTACTGTCTGTAAAGACCTCTTCGCGGGCAAGCCTCGCTCCTACGGTTTTTCGTCGTTTGGAACACAAATCCTGTAGGAGCGAGGCTTGCCCGCGAAGGCAATTTCATAGGCGCTACAAATAACTACTTGACCATGAAGAACGATCATTCTACTGTTAGCCCCATGAACGAAATCACTAGCAATGACACACGCGACATCATTCTGGATGTCACCGAAAAGTTGATCTACAAAAGTGGCATCGCTGCCACCGGCATGGATCTTCTGGTGAAAACCGCCGGAGTCTCCAGAAAAAGTATTTACCGCTACTTCGCCAACAAGGAGGAGCTTGTCGTCGCGGCCCTGCAACGCCGCGATGAGCGCTGGATGCACTGGTACCGGAGCGAAGTCGGCAAGGCCCAAACCCCGGCCGAGCGGCTGCTCAACCTGTTTACCGTGCTCAAGGCCTGGTTCGCCTCCGAAGGCTTCCGCGGCTGCGCATTTATCAATACCAGCGGCGAAACCGGCGACCCGCAAGACCCGGTTCGCCTGGTCGCCAAAGACCACAAACAGAAACTGCTCGACTACGTGCGCGAGCTCTGTACCGAATATGGCGCAACAGACCCGGAGACGCTGGCCAGACAGCTGCTGATCCTGATCGACGGTGCCATTACCGTAGCGCTTGTGATGGGTGATCACAGTGCCGCCGATAATGCGCAATGCATGGCGCGAAAGTTATTGGACCTGTAACACTTTAAATAAGCCCGACAACTTGTTTGAACGTTAATTTGATAGGGAGACTTAATATGTCTACTGCCGAAGTTCGTCCGCCATTGCCGCCGTTTACCCGTGAATCGGCCATCGAAAAAGTTCGCCTGGCCGAAGATGGCTGGAACTCCCGTGACCCGGAACGGGTGTCTCTTGCCTACACCCTGGACACCCAGTGGCGTAACCGCGCCGAGTTCGCCCACAACCGCGAAGAAGCCAAAGCTTTCCTGACCCGCAAATGGGTCAAGGAACTGGACTACCGACTGATCAAGGAACTCTGGGCCCATGGCGACAACCGCATCGCCGTGCGTTACGCCTACGAATGGCACGACGATTCGGGCAACTGGTTCCGTTCCTACGGCAACGAGAACTGGGAGTTCGACGAGAACGGCCTGATGTTCAACCGCTACGCCTGCATCAACGACCTGCCGATCAAGGAAAGCGAGCGCAAATTCCACTGGCCACTGGGTCGCCGGCCGGATGATCACCCGGGTCTCTCCGATCTAGGCCTGTAAACACAATCCCCCTGACCGATCGTTCCCGCGCTCCCGCTTGGGAACGATCGGCTGTACCCGGATAACTTTATGGGTAAGATACCGGCCTTTCCCCGCAGCCCTCTTCTGCGCCCTGCCGAATAAGCCCCATTCCATGCCTTTCGAACTCAGCGTTGACCTCACTACCCTGGCCGTTCTGGCTCTCGTCGCTTTCATTGCCGGTTTCATCGACGCCATCGCCGGCGGTGGCGGTCTGTTGACCACCCCGGCGCTGTTGACCGCCGGCCTGCCGCCGCATCTGGTGCTGGGCACCAACAAACTCAGTTCGACCTTCGGCTCGGCCACAGCCAGCTTCACCTTCTACCGGCGCAAGCTGTTTCATCCACGGCAATGGGTGCACGCTATCGTCGGCACGCTGGTTGGCGCACTCACCGGCGCCATCGTCGCTCATTACTTGCCGGCGGAATGGCTGAACAAGATGCTGCCGGTGATCGTGTTCGCTTGCGGCCTGTACCTGTTGTTCGGCGGCACGCCGAAAGCGCCGCTGGACAGCGACGCACCGATCAAGAAAAAGTGGCAGTCGACCCAAGGCTTCGGCCTCGGCTTCTATGACGGCGTGGCCGGCCCGGGAACGGGGGCGTTCTGGACCGTCAGCAGCCTGCTGCTCTACCCCATCGACCTGGTCAAGGCCAGCGGCGTGGCGCGCAGCATGAACTTCGTCAGCAACATTGCGGCGCTGTCGGTGTTCATCTTTTCCGGGCAAGTGGACTGGATCATCGGCCTGAGCATGGGCCTGTCGGTGATGGTCGGCGCCTTCTTCGGCGCGCGCACCGCCATCAGCGGCGGTGCGAAATTCATTCGTCCGGTGTTCATCACGGTGGTGCTCGGCCTGACCGTGCGCCTAGCCTGGCAGCACTGGTTCAGCATGGCCTAAGCGCCGCGCCACGTAGACGTCGATCAGGTAACGGGCAATCGAGCGTGACGCCGGCAGCGGCGGCAGCTCGTGCACGTTGAACCACTGGGCGTCTTCGATCTCGTCTTCCTGACAGACAATCTCGCCACCGGCGTACTCGGCATGAAAACCGAGCATCATCGAATGGGGGAACGGCCAGCACTGACTGCCCATGTACTGGATGTTCTTGACCTCAATCTGCACCTCTTCGCGAACCTCGCGAATCAGGCAGTCTTCGGCCGACTCACCCGGCTCGGCAAACCCCGCCAACGTGCTGTAGACCCCGGTGACAAAACGCGGCGAACGAGCCAGCAGAACCTCGTCGCCACGGGTCACCAGCACAATCATGCTCGGCGAAATACGTGGGTAGCTGCGTAAATCGCAGGGCTCGCAATACATCGCCCGCTCACGCGGCACCTGGATCATCGCCTGCCCGCAATTGCCGCAAAAACGGTGCTCACGGGCCCAAGTACCGATTTGCGCGGCATAGCCCAGAACCTTATAGACGGTGTGATCGCCCTCGAGCATGAACGCCCGCAAGCCTTTCCAGTTACAGCCCGGCACATCGCTGTGACTGCGCAGTTCCAGCAGGTACACCGGTTCGCCATCCAGGTGACCGATGCCGTGCTCGGCAAGAACCGACAAGTCCTGACGCTTGAGCCATTCCCGTGGAAACAGGGCGCCATTGTCATCGAACAAAAAGCCTTCGGGGCTGCGCGCCACGGCCCAGCCGCCGGGTTGATCGGTGTCCAGTACTGCAGTGGTCCAGCGTGAAGTCATGGTTAATCAATCCAGAAATTCGGGTTTCTGTTTGCTCATATGGGCGGCCATGGCCACGCGCAGATCGGTGGACTGCAGCATGGCGGCGTTCCACGTGGCGACGTATTCAAGGCCGTCGTCGATGCGATGGTCGCGCATGTAGCTGATCATCTCTTTGGTGCCGGTGATGGCAATCGGCGACTTGCTGGCGATTTCGCGGGCAATCCCCATCACGCCTTCAAGCAGGCTGGCGGTGTCGCTGTAGACGCGATTGACCAGGCCAATGTTACGCGCTTCTTCGGCGCCAAAGGTGCGACCAGTGTAAGCCAGTTCACGCAGCATGCCGTCACCGATGATCCGCGGCAAGCGTTGCAAAGTGCCAACATCGGCCGCCATGCCGATATCGATTTCCTTGATGGAAAATTGCGCATCCTCAGCCGCGTAACGCATGTCGCAGGCGGAAATCAGGTCGATGGCGCCGCCCAGGCAATAACCCTGCACCGCCGCCAGCACCGGTTTGCGGCAGTTGTCGACGGCGTTGAACGACGCTTGCAGCGCCAGGATCTTGCGCCGCAGCAGGCGCGCATTGCGGCCGACGTCCTTGCCAAGCTCATTGGCCACACCGGCGAGCATCATCAGGTCGATGCCGGAAGAGAAATGCTTGCCGGCGCCACTGAGCACCACCACCCGGACTTCATCGGTATCGTCGATCCACTGGAAAATCTCGATGATCTCGCTCCAGAACGCGGCGTTCATCGAGTTGATCTTGTCCGGACGGTTGATCTGCACATGGGCGATGTTATCGGCCAGTTCGACGCTGAAGGCGGTGTATTGAGACATGGCAGTGATCCTTTACCGGACAGAAAATGAAGCCCGAACTATAACAAGGCATCTGTGTCGGCAGTAAGGCAGCGGTTCGGCCAAATGCGGGACTCGCTTCAGGTTTTTTTAGCGTCTGGACCGGCCCTTTCGCGAGCAAGCCTGCTCCCACAGGGGGTCTTTGGCGCTCACAAATTCCCTGTGTGTGGGCTTACTCGCGAAGGCCGCACCGCCGATCTAACGGCCCTTCACCGCCACAAACGCTACGGTTTCATAAGGCACGGTCACCACATCCCGCCCCCTCAGCGCCGGTTCCCCGGCAATCAATGCCCGCAGTTGTGCATCAACCTTCGCCCGCTCCGCCACCGGCAACGCAGCGATATAACTGATGGAGCGCACCCGATTGAAAATTACATCCTCCAGCGACCCCGTATGACCATGACTGAAATACTGCACCTGCAACGGCCCGAATGCCTGATGTGGAAAGGCTTCGCGCCACGCGCCGGTGTAATAACGCGGTGTGTCGCCTTCCAGCGCGTTGACAATCGCATCCAGTTTTGGCATCCAGCTGACCTTGGCGTCGCGCAGGTTCCACACCAGCCCCAGCTTGCCGCCGGGCTTGAGCACCCGGGCAATCTCGGTCAACGCCTCGGTGCTGGCAAACCAGTGAAAGGCCTGAGCACAGACCACCACGTCCACCGACGCATCCGGCAGCGGGAGGTCGGTGGCGGTGCCGCTCGCTGCCAGTACCTCAGGAAAGGCTTCGCACAGTTTCTCCAGCATCTGCGGCACAGGTTCCACCGCAATCACCTGCGCCCCGGTCGCCACCAACGGCCCGGTGAACTTGCCGGTGCCGGCGCCTAGGTCGAGCACGGTTCTATCGGCGTTCAACTCAAGGGTAACCGTAAGCCAGTCAGCCACTTGGGGTGGATAATCCGGACGACCACGGACATAGGTGTCGGCACCGGTTTTATACCCTGCGGCCGCAGAGGGATGGACCTGATCTTTCATGGCAGTTCTCCAAATGGACAACGAACGCTGTCGAGGATAGCGCCTCGATTTGCGCTTTCCTTGCAATGATTGTCAGAAAAAAATGAATAATTGTTCACACTGCGGTGTTCACCGTCCATCGCCCATGAGGTCCATGACCGTTGTCTATTGGGCGAGCATGGAACACGCCTTGATGCTGATCGGGCATAACCCGGCGGCAGCACTGGAGGGCCCGGCGAAGTTATTGAGAAGCCGGCTTAGCACTCCAGCGAACTTGTCACTATGCTTGCACCCGACTTTCCAAGGAGGAACCTACCCCATGCCAATTTCTTCACGCGCTGCCTTACTGGTCATCGACGTACAAAACGACTTCATTCCCGGCGGTCAATTGCCGGTGCCGGAGGGTGACCTGATTGTGCCCCTGATTAATCGTCTGGGTCGCCAGTTCAAACAGGTCATCATTGCCCAGGACTGGCACCCGCCCGGCCACGCCTCGTTCGCTTCCAGCCACCCAGGGCACAAGCCTTACGACGTGATTCAGTTGCCTTACGGTGAACAGACCCTTTGGCCGGAGCATTGTGTTCGCGCCACGCCCGGCGCCGAGTTCCACCCGGAGCTGGACCTGCCCCACGCCCAATTGATCATCCGCAAGGGCTGCAACCCGGACATCGACAGTTATTCGGCGTTTCTGGAGGCGGATCGAACCACGACCACCGGTTTGGCCGGGTACCTGAAAGAACGCGGCATCGACACGGTTTACATGGTCGGGCTGGCACTGGATTTCTGCGTGATGTTTTCTGCGCTGGATGCGCGGGCGGCGGGGTTCAATGCGTTTGTGGTGATGGATGCTTGCCGCGCGATTGATCTGGAAGGGTCGCTGGCGGCGGCGATTGAGCGGATGCAGGTGGCGGGGGTCGGGTTGATTGAGTCAGCCGAATTGCTCGACTGAACTGTTGAACGTTTCCCCGCCTGGTTCGTAGCAGCTGCCGGGCTTGCGAGGACTGCGCACTCGAACGCAGCCTCGCAAGCTCGGCAGCTGCTACAAAGAATGCGTCAGGCTGAGGTGGGCAGCCACAAACGGAACCGTGCGCCGCCCAATGGTGATGCCTGCGCGGTCAGCGTGCCGCCCTGCGCTTCAAGCGCTCGGCGGCTGATTGCCAGCCCCAGGCCAAACCCGCCCGTGGCGCGATCCCGACTGCGATCCAGCCGATAAAACGGCTCGAAAATCCGCTCCCGCTCTTCATCGGGAATGCCAATACCATCGTCGTCCACCCAGATCTCACAGCCTTTGGCGCACACCTGCACACCAATCTGAATCCGCTTCTCGCAATAACGCATGGCGTTGCGCAGCAGGTTCTGGATCGCCCGGGCGGTCAATCGCGGGTCCAGCGAGAAGCGTTCGAGCTGACCGTGCAGCAGCACATCAATGACGATTTCCGGTGACTCAAGCTCTTCATCGACGCTGCCCAAAATACTGTCGATGAATTCATCCAGCGACACCTCGACCTGTTCCGGTAGCCGAGCCGGGTTTTGCAATCGGCTGTAGGACAGCAATTCCAGCACCAGCTCATCCAGTTCGCGAATGTGCGCGACCAGGCCTTGCAGGCGTTCTCGGCTGGTGGCCGGCAAGTCGTCGGACAGCGCCAGGGCCAGGCCGAAATCCAGCCGCGTCAACGGCGTGCGCAATTCGTGGGACACGGCGTTGAGCAAGTCGCGCTGCTGGTTAAGCAGGTTTTCGATGTCGCCGGCCATGGTGTCGAACACGTTGGCCAGGCTGCCGATGTTGGAGCTGGGGGAAATCTGCGTACGCTCGCTCAGGTGGCCCTTGCCGAAGCGTTCGGCGGTGCTTTTGAGACGTTCCAGGTCGCGCCAGTGCGGGCGCAGCCACAACAACAGGCAGGCCAGCATCGTCGCACCGATCAGCACGTTGATGCTCCAGTACAACCAACTGACATCCGTGGGGTCCGGTGGCACGACCATCTCCACCACCATCTGCTCGTTCAACGGTGTCACCGCCAGGGTGCGCCAGCCCCAGTCGCCGATGCGTACCACGTTCTCCCCGCGCTGCAAGCGTTCGCGCTCATCCAGGGTAAATTCGGCATCGTCGTTGCGGGCCAAAATGATGTGCAGCGGCTGGAACTCCTTGTCCATCCCCGCCGCCAGCGCCGGCCACTGCTCGACAGGCACCGTACGAAACTGTTTGACGATCAGCGTTTGCAAACCTCGGGAGTAATCGAGGTTGTAGGTCACAAAACGCTCATGGAAGACCTTGATCACCAGGTCCGGCACCAGGTAGATCGCCGCGCTGAACGAAACGATGGTCACCAGATACAGACGAAACAGGATTCTGAACATGATTCAGCATTCCCACTCGGAGCGGCTGAACAGGTAGCCCTTGCCCCACACGGTCTTGATCTTGCGCGCCTCGCCGGCGTGGTCGTCGAACTTGCGTCGCAGTTTGGAGATGGCCACATCCACCGAGCGGTCGGTGCCGTTGAATTCGATACCGCGCAGGCGTTGCAGAATCTGGTCGCGGCTCAGCACTTCGCCGGCATGCCGGGCCAGCACCACCAGCAGGTTGTATTCGCCGCTGGACAACTCGACCAGTTGCTCGCGCCAGGTCACGGTGCGCTCGGACAGGTCGATGCACAGGTTGCCCATGAGAATTCGGTCATTAGCGGTCTGCGGTTCGCTGAGGCTGCTGCGACGCAACAGCGTGCGTACGCGGGCCAGCAACACACGGGGCTCGCAGGGTTTGGTGACGTAGTCGTCGGCGCCCATTTCCAGGCCCAGCACCTGATCGTGACTGTCGTCACGGGCGGTGAGCATCAGGATCGGCAATGTCGCCGAATCGGCCCGCAGCAAGCGGCAGACCTGCAAGCCGTCGAGCCCCGGTAGCATCAGATCGAGAATCACCAGGTCCGGCGGACTGACCCGCGCGCGTTCGCGTACATGATCGCCGCGGCTGATCACGCTGACGGAATAACCGTTGCGTTCCAGGTAGCTGGCAATCAGTTCCGAGAGCGCGGTGTCGTCTTCGACCAGGAGGATGTTGGGCATGGGTGTTTCCAGAAAGTGCTGTGGCGAACTTCAGGGCCTCTTCGCGGGCAAGCCTCGCTCCTACTGTAGGAGCGAGGCTTGCCCGCGAAGGCGGCCTGACAGGCGCAATAAAATTCAAGGCCTGAAGGATATACGCCCTCATGCACACGCGAGCAAAACCCTTACACAATTTCACACAGCACCAACAAAGCTTCACCGCTACCCTCATCGACTCCCCGTAGGATGCGGGTAGTCATTATTGGGGTATTTCCATGTCAAAGAACCTGCTTGCCACGCTCAGCCTGATTGCCCTGGCGTTGACGCTGAGCGCTTGTGACCAGTCTTCGACCGCCGAAGAATCGGCACCACTGGCCACGGTGCGCATCGAAACCATCGAAGCTCGCCCTCTGTCAATCAGCAACGAACTGAGCGGGCGGATTGCCGCGCCACGGATCGCCGAAGTGCGTGCCCGGGTTGCCGGCGTGGTGTTGCAGCGGGTCTTCCGCGAAGGCAGCGACGTGAAAAAAGGCGACGTTCTGTTCCGTATCGACCCGGCCCCCTTCAAGGCCGACCTGGACAGCGCCGAAGCCGCGCTGCGCAAGGCCGAAGCCAACGCGTTCCAGGCCAGATTGCAGGAGCAGCGTTACGCCCAGTTGATCGAAGGCAACGCCATCAGCGCTCAGGACTACGACAATGCCCGCGCCAACGCCCGGCAGACCGCCGCCGATGTCGCCGCCAACAAAGCCGCGGTGGAGAGGGCGAAACTGAACCTCGGTTATGCCACCGTCACCGCACCGATTTCCGGGCGCATCGGCCGCGCGCTGGTGACTGAAGGCGCGCTGGTAGGCCAGAACGAAACCACGCCGCTGGCACTGATTCAGCAGTTGAACCCGATCCACGCCGACCTGACGCAATCGACCCGCGAACTCAACGACCTGCGTCGGGCCTTCCGCTCTGGCCAGTTAAAGGAAGTGGGCCAAGGTCAGGCCAAAGCCACGCTGATCCAGGACGACGGCAGCCTTTATCCGTTACCTGGCAAGTTGTTGTTCACCGACATCACCGTCGACCCGGGCACCGGTCAGATCATTCTGCGCAGCGAATTCCCTAACCCCGACCTCGACTTGTTGCCGGGCAGTTTCGTTCGCGTGCGTCTGGAACAGGCATTCAATCAGCAAGGCATCAGCGTGCCGCAACGGGCCATCCAGCGTGACAGCGCCGGTGTCGCCCAAGTGCTATTGCTCGACGCCGAGCAGCGGGTCGGCCAGCAACCGGTAGAGCTGGGCGCGGTGCAGAGCGATCGCTGGATCGTCACCCGCGGCCTCAAGCCCGGCGACCGCATCGTCACTGAAGGCCTGCAACACGCGCGCCCCGGTGAAAAAGTCCAGATCGACAACACCCCTCTTCCACTTGCCCAGGTCTCTGGTCAGTAAGCAGGACGCTTTTTATGCCGCAGTTCTTTATCGACCGCCCGGTGTTCGCCTGGGTGGTTGCCTTGTTCATCCTGCTGGCCGGTGCGTTGGCCATTGGGCAGTTACCCGTGGCGCAATACCCGAACGTTGCGCCGCCGAAAGTCGAAATCTACGCCACCTACCCCGGCGCTTCGGCGCAGACCGTGGACGAAAGCGTGGTCAGCCTGATCGAGGAAGAACTCAACGGCGCCGACCATCTGCTGTACTTCGAATCCCAAAGCAGCCTCGGCAGCGCCACCATCACCGCGACCTTCCAG
Organism: Pseudomonas sp. GW822-FHT07A10; assembly: GCF_058798795.1. NCBI lineage: Bacteria > Pseudomonadati > Pseudomonadota > Gammaproteobacteria > Pseudomonadales > Pseudomonadaceae > Pseudomonas > Pseudomonas sp. GW822-FHT07A10. Next base: position 779,314 of record NZ_JBXAKV010000001.1, on the reverse strand, counting down.
CCGGGAACCAACCCGGAGATGGCGCAAGTGGACGTGCAAAACCGCCTCAAGGTGGTGGAGTCGCGCCTACCTCAAGCGGTCACCCAGCAGGGTTTGCAGGTGGAGAAAGTCTCCGCCGGTTTCCTGCTTCTGATCACCCTCACCTCCAGCGACGGCAAGCTCGACGACGTGGCGCTCAGTGATTACCTGGCGCGCAACGTGATGAACGAGATCAAGCGTCTGGATGGCGTCGGCAAGGCCCAGTTGTACGGCGCCGAACGGGCGATGCGGATCTGGATCGACCCACAGAAGCTGATCGGTTTCAACCTGACCCCGGCTGACGTCAATGCCGCCATCGTTGCGCAGAACGCTCAGGTTTCCGCGGGCAGTATCGGCGACTTACCGACCCGCACCACCCAGGAAATCACCGCAACCATTCTGGTCAAAGGCCAGTTGTCGACGCCTGAAGAATTCGCCGACATCGTGCTCAAGGCTAATCCTGACGGCTCCACCGTACGCATCCGTGATGTGGCGCGGGTCGAGATCGGCAGCCAGGAGTATCAGTTCTCCACACGCCTGAACGGCAAACCGTCCACCGCCGTCAGTGTGCAACTGTCGCCGGGCGCCAATGCCCTGAGCACCGCAACGCTGGTGCGGGCGAAAATGGACGAACTGGCGCGCTATTTCCCGGCCGGTGTCGAATACAAGATCCCGTACGACACTTCGCCCTTCGTCAAAGTCTCGATCACCAAAGTGGTGTACACCCTTGGCGAGGCAATGGTGCTGGTGTTTGCGGTGATGTTCCTGTTCCTGCAGAACATCCGCTACACGCTGATCCCGACGCTGGTGGTACCTGTGGCGTTGATGGGCACGTTTGCGACCATGCTCGCGCTGGGCTTCTCGATCAACGTGCTGACCATGTTCGGCATGGTGCTGGCCATCGGCATCCTGGTGGACGACGCGATTGTGGTGGTGGAGAACGTCGAACGAATCATGGCCACCGAAGGCCTGTCGCCCAAGGAAGCGACGCGCAAGGCAATGAAGCAGATCACCGGCGCGATCATCGGCATCACCCTGGTGCTGGTGGCGGTATTCATTCCGATGGCGTTCATGCAGGGCTCTGTCGGGGTGATTTACCAACAGTTCTCGCTGTCCATGGCCACGTCGATCCTGTTCTCGGCGTTCCTCGCCCTGACATTGACCCCAGCCTTGTGTGCGACGCTGCTCAAGCCGATTGCCAAGGGCGAACATCACGCCAAGGGCGGTTTCTTTGGCTGGTTCAACCGTGGATTCGAGCGTTTGACCGAGCGTTATCAAGGTTGGGTCGCTTATGCGCTGAAACGTACAGGCCGTTATCTGCTGATCTACGGCGTATTGCTGATCGGTCTGGGGCTGTGTTTCAGTCGCCTGCCCTCCTCGTTCCTGCCGGTGGAAGACCAGGGTTACACCATCACCGACATTCAACTGCCACCGGGTGCGAGCAAGAATCGCACGATCAATGTGGTGGAGCAGATCGAAGCACACAACGCTACCGAACCGGGCGTCGGCGACAGCACGGTGATTCTCGGTTTCAGCTTTTCCGGTAGCGGGCAGAATGCTGCGCTGGCGTTCACCACGCTCAAGGACTGGTCGGATCGTGGCAGCGATGATTCCGCTAGTTCGATTGCCGACAGGGCCAACGCAGCCCTCAGTCAGATCAAGGACGCCATGGCTTTCTCGGTGCTGCCGCCGCCGGTTGACGGTCTCGGCACCTCCAGCGGTTTCGAGTTCCGCCTTCAGGATCGCGGCGGCCTCGGCCACGCCACGCTGATGCAGGCGCGCAGCGAATTGCTCGCCGCCGCCGAGAAGAGCCCGATCCTGATGAACGTGCGCGAAAGCGCCTTGGCCGAAGCGCCGCAGGTGCAACTGATCGTGGACCGCAAGCAAGCCAATGCCTTGGGCATCTCCTTTGCCGACATCGGCAACGTACTGTCCACCGCCGTGGGTTCGGCCTACATCAACGACTTCCCCAACCAGGGACGGATGCAACGGGTGGTGGTCCAGGCCGAAGGCGATCAACGCAGTCAGGTCGCCGATCTGCTGAAGATTAACGTGCGCAACAACGCCGAGAAAATGGTGCCGTTGTCGGCCTTCGTCCGCGCCAACTGGACCCAGGGCCCGGCGCAGTTGACCCGATACAACGGCTACCCGGCCATCAGCATTTCCGGCGAGCCTTCGCCCGGCCACAGCACCGGTGAAGCGATGGCGGAAATCGAACGGCTGGTGGCGCAAGGCCCGGCAGGGTTGGGTCAGGAGTGGACCGGGTTGTCGCTGCAGGAACGTTTGTCCGGCAGTCAGGCGCCAATTCTGCTCGGGCTATCGCTGCTGATCGTGTTCCTGTGCCTGGCGGCGTTGTACGAGAGCTGGTCGATTCCAACGTCGGTGTTGCTGGTGGTGCCGCTGGGCGTCCTCGGTGCGGTACTGGCCGTGACGCTACGCGGAATGCCCAACGACGTGTTCTTCAAGGTCGGGTTGATCACCATCATCGGCCTGTCGGCGAAGAACGCGATCCTGATCATCGAGTTCGCCAAAAGCCTTTATGACGAAGGCCACGATCTGGTCGATGCCACCCTGCAAGCGGCGCGCCTGCGACTGCGGCCGATTGTGATGACGTCGCTGGCATTCATCCTCGGCGTAGTGCCGTTGGCGATTGCTACCGGGGCCAGTTCCGCAAGCCAGCAGGCGATCGGCACCGGGGTGATTGGCGGGATGATCACAGCGACGCTGGCAGTGGTGTTTGTGCCGGTGTTTTTTGTGGTAGTGATGAAGCTGGTGCGCAAGCGTCATCAGAATGTCTAACCAACAACACACCCCCTCGCGCCTACAGGGGGTGTGTCGTTGTGGTCACAATGGACTGCGCTGGGCTATGGTGTTTGCAAAGCCCTGACGCATCGAGCCTCCATGCCCCTACTCGCCCGCACCCACCCTCGTCTGTCCGCCGCTGCCGCATTCGGTGTCGCGGTGGGCATACTGGCTCCGGCCGATTCGGTCCTCGGCAAAATCCTCATCGGCTGGAATGCCGGGGTCTGGACGTATCTGGCCCTGATCATCTGGCTGACGATGCGCTCCAAAGCCGACGACGTGAAACGCATTGCCGAAGTCGAGGACGAAAACGCCGGGCTGGTGCTGTTCACCGTGAGCATGGCTGCACTGGCCAGCCTCGCTGCCATCACCCTCCAACTAGCGGGCAGCAAAGATCTGGACACCTATCACCGGCTGTTGCACTACGGCTTCACCGGGTTGACCGTGATCGGCTCATGGCTGTTGATCGGGGTGATCTTCAGCGTGCATTACGCCCGGTTGTATTACACTTGGGAAGGCAAGGAACCTGCGCTGCGATTTGCCGAAGGGCTGACAACCCCCAATTACTGGGACTTCCTGTACTTCTCGTTCACCATCGGTGTGGCGGTGCAGACGGCGGATGTCGGCGTGGCCACGCGGGAATTGCGTAAGATCGTGCTGGCGCAATCGTTGATCGGGTTTGTGTTCAACACGGTAATTCTCGGGTTTTCAATCAATATCGCGGCGGGTCTGTTTGGCTGATGGCCGTAAAAAAAAAGATGCCCCGACAGTGTCGGGGCATCTTTATAGGTCATGTCATTGAAGCAACGTTCATCAGAAGAAATAGCTCACTCTCAAACTGCCGCTCCAGTCCTGACTGACAGTGTTGCCTTTACTGCCACCGACCTGGCCGGAAACCTGCCAGTTGCGTTGAGCCGGTGTCCACTTCACACCTGCGCCGTACTCAATTGAGCTACTGGCGCGATCATCATCGAAACTGTCGTCGTTGATTTTAACCTCGTTGGTTTTCACAAACTCGTGGTTAACCCCCGCCGACAGACTTGGCTCCAGCAGACTGCCATTTTCGAGGCTGATCACACGTCCGCCTCTGACGCCCACATTGCCCTGCAAAGAACGCATGGTGTCGGCTTTAACTTCAAGGCCATTGTCCAAACGATAACTGTCACTTTGAGTCACGCCGGTCGAAACCCGCACCTGGGGTTCGACGAAATAGTTGTTCTTGAGGCGAATATGTTTGCCCACCGCCACCGAACCGCTGGCGCCCAAGGCCGTGTAATCACCCTTGGCCCGAGTGCCATCACTCATGGTGACTTTGGCCTTGTTGTCGAACTGGTTGATCTTGGCCATGACATTGACGAACACGCCGCTTTCAACATCGAACGTGCTGCCGTAAACACCGGCGTTCACACTCTCGACAGTCGCGCTGGAACCGTATTTGAGATCCATTTTGGTATGGCTAGACCCGACGAACCCGCCCAATACCCACGAGCGACCGCCAAGATCCACCAATGTATCGGCGCCGCCGGTGATGCCGGTCTGGTTTTGCGTGTAGCCATCGCCATAGGCGTTATCGACGCTGTATTGATTGCCGTAAGTGCGAACCCACACACTGTTTCTCAGCTTTGTGGTGTCGCTATCGCTGGCCGCCCGCATCGAAGCCTCGGGCCGGGCACTGAGCCCGCGATCACCGATCTGATCATTGAGCATGTTCATTTCGGCATTCAACAAACTGCGCGCGCTGCCAGCCAGCGCCAAAGCGGTATTGCTTGAGGTACTGACCGTTTCCTTGTCCGGATTCAGGTACAAGCCTTGACCTTCCTTCGTTAGCCTGTAGACAAATGTGCCGGCGTCCACGGTGTCGCGACTACCCAACGAGAAGCTCGCGTCACCGGATGCAATGTTACCGACCTTCACCGGTTCGGCAGTGACCGGTGTGGTGCCGGTGGCGGAGATTCGCAGTTGATGTTGTCCGCTGGCGTTGCCAGTGACGTTCAGGAAATCAGTGTTGCCATTGCCCAGGTCGGTGCCCATCACAAAGGTGCCGTTACCGGAAAGCTCGCCCACATTCAGTTGCTGAAACTGCTCGTTCGTGCCCATGCGAACCACGCCGTTATTCAACGCCAGACGTTGCACGCTGCCGTCACCGGTCATGACCCATTGCGCTGAGTTATTGATATTCACATTGGCGGAGTTATTGATTTGACCGGTCAGTACCGAGCCGTTGTCCAGCAGTACGCTGCCATTGGTGTCAGTGAGCACGTCTCCGGTCATGCTGCTGCCGTTGTTCAACGACAAGCTGAAGACGTTGTCGATGTTGCCGTTAACCACCGATCCATTGTCGAGACTGACCGTGGTTCCAGTGCCGGCGACCGCCTGCACGTCACCGTTCAAGGTGCTGCGTGTATCAAGCCTGGTTTGGGTCACGTTCTGTAAATTGCCGTTCAGCGTCGAGGCGTTTTGCAATGTGACCCTCGCTGTGCTGCCGGACTCAACGATAATATTGCCCGCCAAGTCACTTCGATCCGCTTTGAAATTGACCGCGGCACCATCGTTGACTTCGAGCATCGTGCCATTGGCTCCGATCAGTCGGGAGCCGTTGAGTACATCTATGTTTGCCGTGATTCCCGCACGATCCTGAAAACCCACAACAATGGCCGAACCGGATTTTCCTTCGAGGGTTGAACCATCCAGCGTCACCGTGGATGTTCTGGCGAGATCAACTATTTCTCGCCCGACCTGCAACCCGTTCAGCCCTCCAACAATGGTGCTGCCAGTCGCATTTAGGTCGGCGTGACTCAATCGAACGCCGTAACTGGTTACATCAGTGGCTTCTATCGATGAATTCAAAACGTTCAGTCGACTGAAACCGGTCAAAAGAGCGCCACCATTTAACGCCGTGACAGAGCTGTTGTTCGTCAACGTGGCGGTAGAACCAATTTGCCCTGCATTATTCCTGATGAGTTGCAGGCCGATATCGTCACTGGTCACCGTGCTGTTCGTCAGGTTTGCTGTGCTATCGCTCAGCATGATGGCAAAGCCTCCACCAATACGATCAATTGACGCGTTCGTGACATTGAACGTTGAATTGAGCCTGCCATTAAGGCGCTGTGCGCCTCCACCAGTGGCATTGAATATTGCACTTTCAGCGTCGATGATCAGCGCCTGGGCGCCGTTGGAGATGAGCGTAGAACCCGCGTTCAGCGTCCAATCCTCCGGGGGCAAGGAGTTGTCAATGGTGTGGGTCCCGCCCACAGGAACGATACCGCCATGCGCAGATGCGCCGAGAAACATTAACGATGAGAGCGCCGATAATGCGTAACCTTTGACGATTTTTTTTGAACACGAAGAAAACTTGGACATATGGGGCTCTTACATTGAGTTGTCGGCAATATCGGATGAAGCGCGATTTGAGCGCCGGGAGACTACAGACCATCCCCACTCTTATATGTAGGAATAGTCCCTTTCCGAGTCGGATATTCCTTCATGACTCGTAAGAACAACCGCAACCTGACTCACTTAGTCTCCTTGTGAGCCAGGCACGGTCATTTCGTCATGGATTATGCGGTGCCATCGCAGAACAGGCTGCTGGTGTTACGGACGTTAACCCTGTGCAGCACTTCCGGTGATTTGTACAGAGTTCCCGCAATCCTGGTTTCATACCATACATACACGTAGCTATAGTCAGGTGTACCAGGTGGTGGTACGATCGGGCCTTGCAGTGTCTTTATATACGTAAAGTTCACATCAAAGATAGTTTGCGCCGTGGCACTAACTGTTTTTGTCTCCGCGTGCGGAACACCAATGGGAGTGGTCATTGCAATGTCTTCATAGCCATCAGCATGAATAGTTATTGATTGACCCGCTGGCAAGGAACTTTGCCCTTGCGGTACTGCCACTCGCCATAGACGATCGCCCCCCACCGTATCAAAGCTTGGGCAACTGACGACATGGTCGATATTGTAGGTTCTCGCGACATGCTCAAGAAGTTTGACTTCATTTGCTTCAAAGTTGACTTGAGTCGGAATTTTTTGCACAACGGTAGCGTCAACGTCCAGATAGCGGATTTCGCAGTAAGCTTCCTTGATGCCGGCACCATGATCGGCAACTTTTGCGAAGTCTACTTTGATAAATGTTTCAGTATCAGTCGGTTCGATTTTTTCATCCCCCATAAACTCTTTGTCGTAATAAAAACCGACCATTGCAGTTCTGGCGAGAGGATCACCAACATCCATTCCCCACATCTTGAATGTGAACGTAACTTGTTTGCCGAAATCACCCGGCACAAGATGATTTAGGGTGCCGGTGTCGCCAGTAACCTCGACCGGGGGCAGGTTTTCACTGTTTAGATCCGGCGCTGGCAGCAAACCAATCGGCGGATAATCAGCGTTCATATAGACTATTGTTACTTGGTTCGAGTCCTGGGTTGGCGCCGTTCCATCTTTGTAGGTGTAAGTCAGTTTCCCGGCCAACTCTCCGAGAGTTGTACCGTAAGCGGCTTCATAGGCATCGAATGTCAAATCGAATTCCAGGCCACCCGAAGCAGCCAATGCCTTGCTGCCAACCACTTCATTTTCAAGCTTCACTTCAATCATCGCGCCCACAGCAGCATTGGTTGGCCGCTGCAAGATGATCTTCACATTCCTGGGAACCGGGTTGAAATGCTTAAGAGTCAACGTGGTATTTCCGTCCGTTCCTGTATCAGGAACTGTGAGGGGGAAAAATACCACTGCAGGCGGTTGACGAACCTCAAGATCTCTCCTGGGCGTTGAGTCGATACTTCTAAATCCCGCGACATCAGTAATAGTGTTGAGCTGATAAAGTGTCGTGTTACCCAAGGCGCGTAAAGCGGCGACACTGACAACAAACTCGTCATTCGCATCCAGTTTCCCCTCATAAATCGGGGTTTGGGATGTGGAGGCTAAAGCTCTCGAGCTCAAATAAAAATGATGAGTATCATCGGCATGTCGAAAAGGATAAGTGGTGACCACCTTGCAACGCAGACCGCCCGGGTTCGAGTTGAACCAAGCCCCATCAAGAACCCCAGAGGGCGGCGCATTCACATAGGTAACGGGTGGAACAACCCCTCTACTTGAGGGGGTCTTCGTAGCATAGGGCCCACGATACCTGGCCCGCAAAAGAGTCGGCGCTGTAGAGTGGTCTTCGTTGCCATCGCCATCGAAAACCTTGAACTGAACAGAATATTCAGTTGCAGCCTCAGGCGTAGTCTGCTCAGGAATGTCTGCTTTATTCAGGCGATATATTAAAGGTACGGCGACGCCTTCTAGACTTTTTGAGTCCAGCGGTTTTGTGGTCCCGTCGGGCAAGATCAATTCGAGTGTTGCACTACCGCCACCCGCCGCATTGTTCAAACCATCAAGTTCGACTTCAATATACCCCCTGTCGTCATCAATTTTTTTTATGCGACCATTTACGGCCAGATTTTTAACCACGGGTGGATCAGAAAGTATTCCGCCATCAATATTTGAACTTCTTGCACCAGTTGGGATTTTCTCTTCAATGGTCATTTCACACGCTCCATGATAAAAACAGACAGACTGCTTTTTACAAACACTTGCAAAAACAACTAAAAACTTTCCAGCCCCTCAACGACCGAATAAACTTCCCGCCCAATTGACAAACCCCGCCAACCAAACTATATCCAGAAACATTCAAGCATCGTAATAACAGGGCAGCGATTCACCGGAAATAACACGATCAATCTTGATCAGTGCTGGCTCGGACTCTGCGATCAACTTTGCCGCTCGATAGAAGCGGTAAATCACGATTGCCGAGGCATTATTTTCCAATGGTTTTATATGTTTGAAAGGAATCAACATATTGAAGCCTTGCGAGTTATCCTCTGTGCTCAGACTCTTTGAGAAACTACCATATGCTCCTTCAACTTCTCCAACACCATTCAAACTAAGATATCCCCGCCACGTCACTACGCATAAATCGCCTGACCTACCGATCAACTGAGGCAAAATGTGTATCCATCCCCCGCCGCTGAGTGCGGGACGAGTCAAGCAATTCCAATACCCCCAGAGAGTGGCATTGAGAAAATTCGCTTCAGGCAGTTTTTGAACAGGCAACTGCGTATGATCGATGGTCAACTTTCTCGGAGGCGCGATGTCCGGGTTAGAGTCCGCGTCATTCACCAAATAAGAAATCCAGGCGACCCCATCTTTACTCAATAATGCAGCGCTTAGCGGAATTTCGATTTCAAGTAAATTTATCGGATTATATAAATTGTCGTGAATTGTATTTTTAACTCCATCCTGCTCGAAAAACACCTGCAAGCGGTCTGGGTTGTTAGGATCCACTGAGTATTCCGCCCATCTTGGGACTCTGCCAATCGTTCCCTTATGCAGTTGTGGAAGAGGAATATTTCCGTCTACATCAACCGGATCGACGCCATCCACCTTGATGATTTCTGCTAGAACACCATCTCCTATTGACGTGAAGGATCCAATGGAAGATGTGTTTTCATCCGCGGGCAATGACATTTATTCCTGACCTCGTCATCGTACTTTCGCAAGGGAAATCGATTAACGCAAAAAGCCACTCGTTGGGAGAATTAAACGTTCGATTTCCTAGTCTGCCTACTGTCAAATCTGATAGTTCTGGCGACCACCTGTCGGATACACAGGTTCTTCACTCTCGCTACCGAACGAACCTTCACTTGACGCCAACAAAGAAATTGGTGTCTCCTGAAACCGGTTTCAGACAATAAGAAGACTCAGCCATGAACGACTTCTCCGCCGCCCAACGCAGCCGCGTCACCATGCTCGACGTCGCCGAACACGCCGGCGTCTCCAAGGCCAGCGTCTCGCGCTTCATCGGCGATGACCGCGCCCTGCTCTCCGATGCCACGGCCCTGCGCATCGAGCAGGCCATTGCCGAACTGGGCTACCGGCCGAACCAGATGGCCCGCGGCCTGAAACGCGGGCGCACCCGGCTGATCGGCATGCTGGTGGCCGATATCCGGAACCCTTATTCGATTGCCGTGATGCATGGCGTGGAAACCGCCTGCCGTCGGCACGGCTACAGCCTGGTGGTGTGCAACACCGATCGCGATGACGAGCAGGAGCGTCAGCACCTGGCGTTGCTGCGCTCGTACAACATTGAAGGCTTGATCGTGAATACCCTCGGCCATCACCGCGACGAATTGCGCGAGTTGCATCGGGAAATGCCGATGGTGCTGGTGGATCGCAAAGTCGAGCAGCTTGAGAGTGATCTGGTGGGGCTGGACAATCCCGCTGCCGTCGAGATCGCCATGGCCCATCTTGAAGAACGCGGTTATCGCGATGTGCTGATGGTGACGGAGCCGTTTGACGGCACCAGTTCGCGGATCGAGCGGGTCAGCAGTTTCAAAGCGCAGATACAGCAACGCCCTGCTTTAACGGGCATGGTAGTTGAAACCGGCAGCGAACTGACCTCGCAGCTGAAAACCTTCCTGAACACTCCCGGCCCTGGCCCGAAAGCGCTGTTTTGCGCCAACGGTATCGCCGCGCTGGCCGGCACCCATGCGTTGCGTGAATTGCAGTGCAATCTGTTCGAGGATGTCGGGCTGATCGCCCTGGATGATCTGGATTGGTATCCGTTGGTGGGCAGCGGGATTACCGCCCTCGCCCAGCCAACCGAGGACATTGGCGCGAGTGCGTTTGAGTGCTTGCTCAAGCGTTTGCGTGGTGATGACGGGCCGGTGCGGACCCTGGATTTTCCGGCGCGGTTGATCGTGCGTGGGTCGACTCTTGGGCATTTTCGGTGACTGAAAGAACGGCACATCGATCACTGATATTTCTTTGAGCATTTTTTTTGAACATTTTCTTTGAACAAAAATGAAACCGGTTTCAGAGGTGATAACAATGAACAAACCACCCGTTTCCATCAGCCTGTCCAGCTACGGCGCCGAGCTTGTGCGCCAACGCGGCCAAGGCAGTTTTGTCGAGGTTCTGGCCGCTGCCGGTGCCACGCACATTGAATGGCGCGAAGAGCTGCTGACCCTTGAAGACCCCGCGCAATTGGCCGATGCCACGCAATACCGGGGCCTGGAAAGCGTGTATTCCTCGCCGCTGGAGTTGTGGCTGGCCGGGCAATCGGCGCCCAACCCGGAACTGCTCTCGACCCTGCAACGCGCCGAGGCATTCGGCTCACAATGGCTGAAAGTCTCCCTGGGTTATTTCACCGACAACAACGACCTGCAAACACTGGCGCATGTGTTGCAACAGAGCCCGGTGCAGCTTTTGGTGGAAAACGACCAGACCTTGCACGGCGGCCGCATCGAACCGTTCCAGCGCTTCTTCGCCGACGTCGAGCAGCACAAGTTGCCGATCAAAATGACCTTCGATATCGGCAACTGGCAATGGCAGGATCAGTCCGCCGCCAGCGCCGCGCGAATGCTCGGTCGACATGTCGGCTACGTGCACTGCAAAGCAGTGGCGCGTCGGGTCGACGGCAAACTGGTGGCGGTACCACCGGCGGCCAGTGACTTGCATCTGTGGCAACAATTGTTGCGGCACATGCCCCATAACGTGATGCGCGCGGTGGAATATCCGCTGCAAGGCGATGACCTGGTGCAGTTGACCACCGAGCACGTCGCCACCCTCGCCCGCCTCGGTCAACCCCGCCTGGAGCCTGCGCATGTCTGAGATCGATATTCTGTCGTTCGGCGAAACCATGGCGATGTTCGTTGCCGAGCAAAACGGTGAACTGGCCGACGTCGGCCACTTCCACAAGCGCATTGCCGGTGCCGACAGCAACGTCGCCATTGGCCTGTCGCGACTGGGGTTTAACGTCACCTGGCTGAGCCGGGTGGGCGCGGACTCGCTCGGCAAGTTCGTTATCGATACGCTGGAGAACGAAGGCCTGGATTGCAGCCATGTCGACATCGACCCGGCACACCCCACCGGGTTTCAGCTCAAGTCCCGCACCGATGATGGCAGCGATCCGGTGGTCGAGTATTTCCGTCGTGGCTCGGCGGCCAGTCATTTGTCGGTGCAGTCGATTTCCCCGTCGCTGCTCAACGCCCGGCACTTGCATGCCACCGGCATTCCTCCAGCGCTATCCGCGTCGGCCCGGGCAATGTCCTTCGAACTGATGACCCGCATGCGCGAAGCCGGGCGCAGCGTGTCGTTCGACCCCAACCTGCGGCCGAGCCTGTGGGCCAGCGAACAGCAGATGATCAGCGAGATCAACCGCCTCGCCGCCCTCGCCCATTGGGTGCTGCCGGGGTTGAGCGAAGGACGGTTGCTCACCGGATTTGAAGACCCTGCCGACATCGCGGCGTTTTACCTCGACCAGGGCGCCGAAGCCGTGGCGATCAAGCTTGGCCCGCAAGGCGCCTATTACCGAACCCATCAGGATGAAGGTTTCGTTGCAGGCGTGCCCGTGGCAACGGTGGTCGATACGGTCGGTGCCGGTGACGGGTTCGCCGTTGGCCTGATCAGCGCCCTGCTGGAAAACCACAGCGTTGCCCAAGCCGTGCAACGTGCCAACTGGATCGGTAGCCGCGCGGTGCAGAGCCGTGGGGATATGGAAGGCTTGCCCACCCGGGCCGAAATGGATGCTGAATTTGAGGACGCCGTTCGCGGGCAAGCCTCGCTCCTACAGGGTTCGGGGTGTACGCCCGTAGGAGCGAGGCTTGCCCGCGAAGGGGCCCTCACTATTACCGTAAAAATTTGAATCAGACTCCGTTACCTGCTGCGACAAAAACAACAAGCTCAGGAGCATCACTATGAAAACCGCAACACTGGCCACCCGCCGCTGGTGGTACATCATGCCCATCGTATTCATCACCTATAGCCTTGCGTATCTGGACCGCGCCAACTACGGGTTCGCCGCCGCCTCCGGGATGGCCAAGGACCTGATGATCACCCCGGGGTTGTCTTCCATGCTCGGCGCACTGTTCTTCCTCGGCTATTTCTTCTTCCAGATTCCAGGCGCGATCTACGCCCAGAAGCACAGCGTGAAAAAGCTGATTTTCGTCAGCCTGATTCTCTGGGGTGCGCTGGCGACCTTGACCGGGATCGTCTCCAACGCCTACTGGCTGATCGTCATTCGTTTCATGCTCGGAGTGGTCGAAGCGGCGGTGATGCCGGCGATGCTGGTGTACCTGTGCCACTGGTTCACCCGTGCCGAACGCTCGCGCGCCAACACCTTCCTCATCCTCGGCAACCCGGTGACGATGCTGTGGATGTCGGTGGTCTCGGGCTACCTGATCCAGCATTTCAGCTGGCGCTGGATGTTCATCATCGAAGGCTTGCCGGCAGTGTTGTGGGCGTTTATCTGGTGGCGTCTGGCTGATGACCGTCCGGCCCAGGCCAAGTGGCTGAACGACCAGGAAAAGCAGGACCTGGAAAGTGCCCTGGCCGCCGAACAGGTCGGCATCAAAGCGGTGAAAAACTACGCCGAAGCCTTCCGTTCGCCAAAAGTCATCATCCTCGCCTTGCAGTTCTTCTGCTGGAGCATCGGCGTCTACGGTTTCGTGCTGTGGCTGCCATCGATCCTCAAGGCCGGCGCGCAAATGGACATGATCGAAGCGGGCTGGCTGTCGGCGCTGCCGTACCTGGCGGCAGTGATCGGCATGCTGCTGGTGTCCTGGGGCTCGGACAAGTTGCAGAAGCGCAAACGCTTCGTCTGGCCTCCGCTGCTGATCGCCTCGATTGCGTTCTACGGCTCCTACGCGCTGGGCGCGGAGCATTTCTGGTGGTCCTACACCCTGCTGGTGATTGCCGGTGCCTGCATGTACGCCCCGTACGGGCCGTTCTTCGCCATCGTTCCAGAAATCCTCCCGGCCAACGTGGCCGGTGGAGCCATGGCGTTGATCAACAGCATGGGCGCGCTCGGTTCGTTTGGCGGCTCTTATCTGGTCGGTTACCTGAACAGCTCCACCGGATCGCCCGGTGCGTCTTATCTGCTGATGAGCGGCGCGTTGCTGGTGTCGGTGGTGCTGACGATTTTCCTCAAGCCCGGCGCCAGTGACCGGGTCGTGGCCAAAGCCGCCGCGCCCCGGCCGGTGGCGGCTCATTCCTGAATGGATGTTGATATGAAAAAGCAGGTTGTGCTGTACAAGAAACTCTCGCCGCTGCTGATGGCTCGCTTGCATGAGCAGACCGAGGTGACGCTGATCGACAGCCTCGACGCCGAAGGCCTGGCCAAGCTGCGCCAGGCCCTGCCCCGCGCCCAAGGGTTGCTTGGCGCCAGTCTGAAACTCGATGCCGGGTTGCTGGACCTGGCACCGAACCTGGAAGCGATTGCCAGTGTGTCCGTCGGGGTCGACAACTACGACATCGACTACCTGACCGAACGGCGGATACTGCTCAGCAACACCCCCGATGTGTTGACCGAGACCACCGCCGACACCGGTTTCGCGCTGATCCTGGCCACCGCCCGACGCGTGGTGGAACTGGCGAACATGGTTCGCGCCGGCCAGTGGAACCGCAACATTGGCCCGGCGCATTTCGGCAGCGATGTGCATGGCAAGACGCTGGGCATCATCGGCATGGGGCGGATTGGCGAGGCGTTGGCGCAGCGTGGGCATTTCGGTTTTGGCATGCCGGTTGTGTATCACAGCCATTCGCCGAAACCGGCGGTGGAGCAGCGCTTCAATGCGCAATACCGTAGCCTGACCGAGTTGTTGCAGCAGTCCGATTTCATTTGCCTGACCTTGCCACTGACCGCTGAAACCGAAAAGCTGATCGGCGCCAGGGAGTTCGCCTTGATGCGCCCGCAGAGCATCTTCATCAATATTTCACGGGGCAAGGTGGTGGACGAAGCGGCGTTGATCGAGGCGTTGCAGCAGAACCGGATTCGCGCTGCCGGGCTGGATGTGTTCGAGCGCGAACCGCTGCGCCATGACTCGCCGTTGTTGCAGTTGAACAATGTGGTGGCGACGCCGCATATCGGTTCGGCGACCCATGAGACGCGGGAGGCGATGGCGACTTGTGCGGTCGAAAATTTGTTGGCGGCGTTGGCGGGTGAGCGGCCGGTGAATCTGGTGAATGGGCAGGCGTGGAGAGGTCAAGCGGCATGCTACGGCAAGGTGTGATCAGGCCGTTCATGCGGTTACCGCGTCCGACTTGGCCGTCGTCCCCCTGCTCTGCGCTCAACCCGGTGACGGTCAGGTAAATCCCGTCTACGCCGATCGCGATCGTATCATCGAGTGTATTGACGGCTAGATCACAGGGGCTCGCCAGGATCGCGCGTAAATGCTCCGTGATTGACTGTTTGACCGCGAAATAGTCCACCACCAAAGTGCGGCTGGCTCTGGCCGCCGATCAACAAGGCCTTGTCGACGTTGTAATGCTGAATGCGTCCATAGGCTTGCAGGTACGCGCGGTTGAGCGCCAACGACACGGCTTGCGCGACACCATCGCACAGGCTGTCCGGATGACCGATCCCCTTGTGTTCACACATTTCGACTTCGCTCATCCGGTGCAAGCGTTCGCAGGCAGTAATGACGAACCGGGTCCTGTCGCTCATGTTCCTCTCCGCGTTATCTTCCGATCGATCGCGTCTACTCAGTACCTCGTGCACGGCGGCGCTGTTTGCGATCAGTCCGTGAGTGCCCGTGATGAGTGAGTACGGAAGTCATGGGGCAAGCTCCTTGATGGCTTGTGCAAGCAGTGTCGACAGATCGATGGCGTTGCTGGCGTGCCGGATGCTATTGCTGGTGAAGACCTGAATGCCGGCCGCTTGCAGGTCGCGTTGGGCGTGTTCTGCATACACTCCGTGCACCGCCAAGGCCACCGGTGGGCGCATGCCTGCTCGTTGCAGGTGCCCGGCGGTTTCGAGCAGGGTATGCCCCGTCGAAATGATGTCGTCGATCAACACCGGGGTGTGTTCTCGCCAACGCTGGATATCGGGCACGGAGACCGCGACCTCCCGATCGCCGAGTCGCATTTTCTGCAGCACGATGAATGGTGCTTTCGCCAGCCGGGCGACCTCCGATACCCATTGCTCGCTTTCGCTGTCCGGACCGATCAACAAAGGTCGGGCGATCTTGCCGGGGACCCAGGCTGCCAGGGCCGGCGCGGCATGTACGACTCGATGCGGTACCGGGTATAGGGTGCCTAGATCATGGATACGATGCAGGTGCGGATCCACCGTCACCAACCAGTCGATGTGCGGAGCCAACAGAGCAGCGAACAGACGCGCGCTGACAGCCTCACCCGGATGAAAACGCTGGTCCTGGCGCATATAGGCCAAGTAGGGAGCAACCAGGCCCACAGAGCGAGTACCCATCTCGCGCAGGGTTTCCATAAGGAAGCACAGCGGTATGAACCGTTTGTCCGGACCGTGCAGGCTGCACAAAATCACCGCGTCACGGCCCTGCACGTCGCTCAACACACGCACGTAGCTTTCCTCGTCGGGAAACTGCCTCAATTGGCAGACGGCAGGTTGCAACCTCGCAGCCGCCGCCAGCCCGGTCTGTAAAGCCAGATTGCCGTCGAGACAAAACAGCAGGGGATTCATGGCGCATCCTCCTCGATGAAGAAGAGTTCCGGGTGCTGCTGTGCATACTCCAGCGCATAGGCCAGTTCGCCCGGGCTTTCGGCATGCACGGTATAGAGCGGCTGATCGGCCTCGACCCGTTCTCCGAGCGCCGTACCGAGTACCAGCCCGGCCGCCGGGGCCGCTGGTGCCCCGGCCAATTTCCCGATGCGCGACAGTACGCGGTTGTCGATGCGACACACACGACCTTCACGGCCGGCCAGGACCGGGTGCCTATAGCGCGCCTGCGGTGGCTCTCGCAGTCCGCCCTGGGCGTTCGCGATGGCCTGGAATTTTCGCCAGGCACTACCGCTCGCCAAGGTTGTGGCGGCGAGCGCATAGCCACTATCGGCCGGCGCCTTGCCGGCCATTTCCAGTAACAGACCGGCGAGGTCGAGGGTACGCTCACGCAAGTCCGGCGGCGCCTGCGCATCGCCGCGCAGCACCGCCAGCACATCGTGCGCTTCCAATGCCGGACCGATACCCCGCCCAACAGGGCCATCACCGTTCGAGACATGCACCTTGACGTTGAGGCCAAGCCGACCGCCGACCTCGACCAACAGCGTTTGCAGTTTTATCGCCGCCGGCAGATCGCGTACTTTCGCGGTGGCGCCGACCGGGATATCGATCAACACATGACTGGCACCGGCCGCCAGTTTCTTCGACAACACCGAGGCCACCAACTGGCCTTGGCTGTCCAAGTCCAGGGCTCGTTCGACCCGGATCATGACATCATCGGTCGGGCTCAGTTGCACGGCCGCGCCCCACACGACACAACCGTTTTCTTGCTCCACGACCTTGCGCATCGCCGGCAAATCGAGAGCGACCGGGGCCAGGGTCTCCATGGTATCGGCTGTACCCGCTGGCGAGGTAATGGCGCGGGAGGAAGTCTTGGGTATGCAAAGGCCGTTGGCCGCGACGATGGCCACCACGATGGGCGTGGTCCGATTCCCCGGCAGCCCACCGACGCAGTGCTTGTCCAGCACCGGTGACCGGTCCCAGTGCAGACGCTCGCCGGTTTCAACCATGGCTTCGGTCAGATAGCGGATCTCGGTGAGCGACAGTTGGTTACCGGTACAGCCGGTTAGAAAGGCCGCCAGCTCCACATCGCTGAATCGGCCGGCATCGATGTCATTCACGATCGCGGTCAGCGCCTCCCGCGACAGCGCACTTCCATAGATCTTCCCGCGCACGGCGCTCATCGACTCTACCGGCGCCGGGTGACGCACGGCAACGCTTTCACCCTCCTGAGCACCGAGCAGCCGACAGGCCGATTCCGATAGCCCAACCTCACCGCCGGCTATCCACCGTCCATCCACCACCATCAGCGTCGCGATGACGCGACGCGTGCCTTTGACCAGTTCAATACGTGACAAGGCGGAAAAACCTTCCGAGCGGCAGACGTGACAATCCCGTGGCATGAACGCCACCGGCTGCTGGTGGGTATCAATGCCGAGCCGGCGGACGCGTAACTCAAGCACACTGCGTATCGGCATGAGCAAACTCCTTTCGGCGCCTTGGCGCAGTAAGTCGATTCGCTGAAGAAGCCACTATCCAGGACTTGTTCACCATACTACTGCCCTCACTGCACGCAGGCAGGGTCTCATGCGATATACGGCACGGCACTCATAGGTCTGGGCGTTGCGTCGCGCCGTCCGGCTGACTACCGGATTCGGGCGCATGGCCTGCGTGATCGTCGCGGTGCTGATGGCCGCAGCAGCCACCGTGCGCGTCATGCTCACCGCGATTGGCCTGTTCGTGACCGCCATGCCCACCGTGTCCACGATGCATGAACAAATGCATGAGCGGACAGGCCAGCAACAGCAGGAATGGCAAGTAGGGAATGACGTGGGCCCGGTGCTCGGTCAACAGGAAGTACCCGGCGATGGCAAGAAAGCCGAGGAAGAACCCGTTGACACGGCCGGCGCTGCGATGGGGAACATAATGGCGTCTCATAACTGATTCCTCCTGTGGGGTTTGCGACGGGCCTCGGCCATGTCCTTATCGAATTGGCGGACGCCGCGAAAAAGTTGCACCCCGACCAAGACCGGGCATAGCAGGAATATCGCTGCTATGGCCAACGATTTGCCCGTCAGCCCCAGCAGGTAAATCGCCGTTGCAATACCCGCGACACTGGTCAGAAGGCAGATAATCAAAACTTCGCGTTTCATGATGTGGCCTCCTGGCTTAAACCAACACGGGCACGTTTAAGCAGTGCGGAGTTGGCAACCACCGACAGGGAGCTGAGTGCCATGGCGGCGGCAGCGATGATGGGGTTAAGCACACCAAAGGCCGCGATTGGAATGCCGATACTGTTGTAGATGAATGCCCAGAACAGGTTTTGTTTAATCTTGACCATGGTTGCGCGCGACAGCTTGATCGCGGTCACCACGTCACGCACATCGTTCTTGAGCAGGATGATGCCGCCGGTTTCCTTGGCTACATCGGAACCCGAGCCGATGGCGATGCCGATGTCTGCGGTGGCCAGGGCAGGCGCATCGTTGACACCATCGCCAACCATGGCCACGACCTGCCCTTCGCTTTGCAATTGACGGATCACTGCGACCTTGTCGCTCGGTAAAACCTCGGCAATCACTCGCTCGATGCCCACCTGGCGTGCGACTGCTTCGGCAGTACGGTGGTTGTCACCGCTCAGCAGCACGACCTTGATGCCGCTGGCCAGCAACGCCGCAACAGCCTCGGCCGCTTCAGGTTTAATGGTATCGGCCACAGCAATCACACCGAGCAAACGGTCATCGACTCCGACCAGCATGGCGGTCTTGCCATCGGCTTCCAGACGGATGAGGTGCTCCTCGGCAGCCTCGGTCGAAATGCCTTGGCGGGCGAATAAACGCCGGTTGCCCAGCCAGAGGGTGCGATTGTCGATCTTGCCTTCGATGCCGTGACCGGCGATCCCTTTGATGTCGCTCGCTTTCGGCAGGCTGATATCGCGATGCCGGGCGGCGCGCACAATCGCGGCACCAAGCGGATGTTCCGAACCGGACTCCACAGCAGCGGCGAGCATCAAAACCTCGTGTTCCGACGCTGCGCCTAGCGAAATCACATCGGTTACGTTGGGTTCGCCTCGGGTAATGGTGCCGGTTTTGTCGAACACCACCGTACTCAGTTTTTCTGCCCGCTCCAGCACTTCGCCGCCGCGAATCAGGATGCCGTTATCAGCCCCCTTGCCAACACCGACCATTAACGCGGCGGGCGTCGCCACGCCCAGGGCGCAGGGGCAGGAAATGATCAGCACCGCGATAAAGGCCAACAGCCCTTGCGGAAAACTCCCCGCAACAGACCAGCCGATCAGGGCCAGTATCGCGACTGTCACCACCGCTGGCACAAAATAGCCCGTGACCTGATCGGCCAACCGCTGGATCTGTGCCGTGCTGGTCTGTGCTTCCTCAACCATCCTGATGATCTGCGCCAGTGCGGTATCGGCACCGATCCTGCTCGCCTTGAAAGTGAGCACCCCACTGCCATTGAGCGTGCCTCCGATCACCGGGCTGCCCGGGTGTTTGTCGACCGGCATCGACTCACCGGTCAGCATGGACTCATCCACCGTAGACTGACCTTCACTGACATCGCCATCGGTGGGGATTTTCTCGCCAGGCTTGACCACCAGAAACTCCCCGGCCATGACGTTTTCAGCAGGCAAGTCGACCTCTTGCCCGTCACGAATCACATGCGCAATCGCAGGCTTGAGATCAAGTAAGCGCCGTACCGCCGCCGAGGATTTTTTCTTGATGATCTCCTCCATGTACCTGCCAAGCAGTACGAAGGCGATGATGACCGCCGACACCTCGAAATAGACGTCGCGCTCGGCTACCTTGACCGGCAGGACATCCGGGAAGAACAACACCGCGACACTGTAGAAATAGGCGACCGATGTGCCGAGGGCGATCAGAAAATCCATGTTGATGCTACGGGTGCGAATGGCATTCCACGCCCCCTTATAGAAACTCCAGCCGCCGATGAACTGCACCGGTGTTACCAGCAGGAATAGCCAGATACCCCACGTGAACCAAGGGAGTGCCGGGATCGGCACCCAAGTCAGCAAGGTGGCACCCGCGGCCAGCGCGATGAAGGCGCCCGCACGCAGCAGCGCCAAGGCCAATACACCGGTCAGGGCGATAGTCACGCGGGTTTTCATCGCCTTCAGTTCATTTTCTGGCGACTCGAAGATGCGCACGCAACTATCGCTGCAAAAGTAATAGGTGCGCCCGCCACGTTCTCGTGACAACGCCATGGTCATATCAACCATCATCCCGCAGATCGGGTCTTTCGCCATTTTCCCTGATGCAAGCGCCTGCTGGTGTTGGCTGTGCTGCATGTGTGATTCGCTCATCACGGCCTCCTACTCGAAGCAGCTATCAAGGCCTGCCATGAAGCTTGGCGGACAGCCACGCAAACAAGGTACCGACCAACGCGCCCCATACACTCAAGACCAGCAGCGGTCCGACGAAAGTCGCCACACTGTAGTCTTGCGGAGCTTGAAGACGACTGAAGTCGAGTCCATGGAACAAGGCACTGAGGAAAGCAATACCCTGCGCCGGCCATAGCGCATAGAGCAACGCACAGATGGTGTAGGAAATGGCCATGGTCAGGGCCAGAGAAATGCCGGTTTTCCAGGGAGCGTTCATGATTGTTTTCCTGAGCCTGGAGGGCTACCAGTAGGAGTGTTGGGGCTGTGGGGGGCTGACCAGGGCAGGAATGCCGGAGTCTGTTCACAGTAAGTTCGGTAGGCATCACCGAAGTGCGCAAGCATCTCCTGCTCTTCTCGCTTCGCCAGCCTGGCGTAGACCAACAGGAGAATTGGAAACATTGCCAGGGTGATCAATGTCGGCCATTGCAACAAAAAGCCAAACATGATCAGCACAAAGCCAGCGTACTGCGGGTGACGGATCCGTGAATACGGTCCGTCGAGCGCCAGTTGGCCAGTGCTTTGGGCCTTGTAGAGCACACGCCAGGCGGCCGCCAATAACCAGAAGCCTCCAGCGATCAGCAGGTTGCTGACAATGTGGAATGGACCCCAGTGTGGATTGACCTTCCACCCCATCATTACTTCGAGCAAATGCCCAGCGTCGTGCGAAAGGAAGTCGATGCCAGGGAAGTGACGAGTGAGCCAGGGCATCAACAGGTAGATCGTCAGCGGGAAACCGTACATTTCGGTAAACAGAGCCACCAGGAACGCCGAGAACATACCGAATGAGCGCCAATCGCGGCTCGTCCTGGGCCGGGTGAAACTGAAGGCAAACAGGATAAACACCAATGAGTTGATGATAACCAGCGACCAAAGACCGTAGGCCGATTCTGTATGGTTCATGGTGGGTGCTCCTCAACAACAAACATCAGAGGGGTGCTGGCTGCATTCACCCCTCCAGCGCCAGAGCCATGTCATTTGCAGCAGCTCTACCGCACATTCACTTTTTCATCGGCATTTCCATCATGGACGACTGCTGCTCCATCATCTGCATCATCATGTCCATCATCCCTTTGCCTTCACTGTCCTTAGCTCCCATACAACCCATCGCACCCTGCTCCTTACTCATCATGGCCATGCTGTCCTGCATCGCTTTCATGCCTTCTTGCAAGGCGGACTGGCGCTCAGCCGGCGTTTCAGCCGCTGCTGCTTTGTCATGTGCAGCCTGCATTTTCTGCATTTGCTCGGTCATGGCTTTGGTCATGGTCGTCGATGCCGGGGCGGTGCTCACGGTTGCGTCGGCTGGCGCGTCGGCCGGGTGATGCGCATCCTCGGCAGAGACCATGAATGCACGGCTGGCCAAGACGGCAGCCAGAACCCATTTCGAATGCACTTGCATGATGAACTCCTGAGATTGTGAGGGGATAAGCAGGAATAACCGAGTCGCGAAACAGCGACGCAGCAGGACAGAGCAACCCGTGCTCTGCCACTCTGAGACAGGGGTTAATCGTTGAAACGGACGAAAGTAAGACGTACAGGGCTTTCGGGTGGCGCGGGACGTTTCAGTACAAGAGCGGCGAAGGAGGATTTTTGCTCAGGATCAAACACCATAATCAGGACTGCCGCCGTTAGCAGTAACAGGGCAGCCCAGTGGACAGGATCCGCTGCTGGCATCTGCAATGCAGGTTTTATCGCCGTGGCAGTGTCCTCACAGTTTTGAAGGCAACCATTGGCGTGGAGCGCATGCCCCTCCAGCAGATGCTGTTCGACATTGTGTGGCGCGGCCAAATTGTGAATCGGCTGTACCAGACACCCCTGGATTGCCATCACGGTCACAGCAACCCCCCATACGGCGAGGATCAGGCGCAGTAGGCGTTGGCGGTGCCGGCGGAACCAGGACATGAAGTACAACCTCGACTTGTTACGTCGTATTGATTTTCAGTCTAGCCAGCAAAGCAATGCAGAAGTTGATCAATATCAAATTAGTCGATGGCGCGATCAGGCCCGTCGCATCTGCAGCAAATCCGCCGCACAGGACGCAATTCGCCGACACGCTTCCGCCAGCTTCACCTGGTCCACCACCAGCCCGATGCGTATGTGCCCCGCCGCACTCGGCCCGAAGGCTTCGCCGGCCAGCACCGACACGCCATAACCTTCCAGCAGCCGCTCGGCAAAATCCTGGGCGCCGAGCCCGGTCTGGCGCACATCGAGCATCACAAACATCCCGCCATCGGGCTTGATCGGCCGGATACCGGGGCAACCGCTCAACCTCGCGCACACCAGATCGCGTCGCTGGCGATACTCCTCACGCATCAGCGCCACTTCCGGCAAATCCTTATCAAGTGCTGCTTGCGCGGCTTTCTGAACGAAATCCGGAATGCCGAACAGCATGCACAACGACAGATGCATCACATGATCGGCCAGAGGTTTCGGGCCGATCATCCAGCCTACCCGCCAGCCAGTCATGGCATGGGATTTGGACAAACTGTTGAGGGTCGCGGTGCGCTCGGCCATACCCGGCAGGCTGGCCGGGCTGATGTGCTCGCCCTCATACAACAGGTCGCTATAGACCTCATCGCTGATCAGCCAGAGGTCATGCTGCACACAGAGCGCCGCCAGTTCCTGCCAGCTTTTCAAGGAAAGGCTGGCACCGGACGGATTGTTCGGACTGTTGAGCAGAATGACCCGGGTTTTAGCGGTGATCAGCGCCGCGACATCCGCCGGCTCGACCCGAAAGCCGTTCTCCGGACGCACCGCCACAGGCACCACGCTCGCCCCGCAGGCACCGAACACGCCTTCATAAGTGACGTACATCGGTTCGGCGATGATCACTTCATCACCCGGATCGAGCAGGCACTGGGCAACCGAATACACCGCGCACTGCGCACCGGGCAGTACGATCACATGATCGGCGTCCACCTCCTGGCCGCAGCGCTGCTGATGACGGCTGGCGATGCTGCTGCGCAATGTACGGGTGCCGCGCACATCCGAGTAATGGGTGTCGCCGGCCAACAGGCTGTCGATGGCCGCGTGGACGATCGGCAGCGGTGTATCGAAATCCGGATCGCCGACCGACAGCAGCAGCACGTCGACGCCCTGCTCGCGCAATTCCAGCGCTCGATCGTGAATCTTCCAGGCTGCCGCTCCGTCACCGTCGATTCGTTGGGTCAAGGCTGAATAGCGCATGTACTTCTCCTAACGCGCGAGTTCCAGTTTCAACCCTATCTCAAATCACGAAACGCGCCACCATTGCGTTCAAATCTACCGCCAGTCGTGACAGTTCATGGGTGGCGGCGCTGGTCTGGTTGGCACCGGCGGCCGACTGGGTGGCCAGGTCGCGGATGTTCACCAGGTTGCGGTCGACTTCACGGGACACCTGAGCCTGTTCTTCCGAGGCGCTGGCGATCACCAGGTTGCGTTCATTGATCAGCTGAATCGATGAAGTGATCTGTTCCAGGGCGACACCCGCCGCACGGGCCATTTCCAGGGTGCTTTGGGTGCGCTGATTGCTTTGCTGCATCGACGACACCGCTTCACCGGTGCCGTTCTGAATACCGGCCACCATTTTCTCGATTTCCTGGGTCGATTGCGCAGTGCGATGGGCCAGCGCCCGGACCTCGTCCGCCACCACCGCAAAGCCACGTCCGGCCTCCCCGGCACGGGCCGCTTCGATGGCAGCGTTGAGGGCCAGCAGGTTGGTCTGCTCGGCGATGGCGCGGATCACGTCCAGCACTTTGCCGATGTCGCGGCCCTGAGTGGCCAGCCCCTCGATCATCAGTGCAGTGTTTTGCACGTCGTGGGTCATGGTCTGGATCGCGTCGACGGTTTCCACCACCCGGTCACGACCTTCACGGGCGGCCTGGGTGGACTGGTTCGAGGCTTCGGACGTCGATACCGCGTTGCGTGCCACTTCTTCCACGGCGGCGGTCATTTCGTTGACGGCGGTGGCGGCCTGTTCAATTTCGTTGTTCTGTTGTTGCAGGCCACGGGACGCTTCTTGGGTCACGGTGCTGAGTTCTTCGGCGGCGGCGCCCAGTTGCGTCGCGGAGCCGGCGATCTGTTCGATGGTCTTGCGCAGGTTCGTCTGCATGGTGGCCAAGGCGCCGAGTAAACGCGCCGGTTCGTCGTTGCCATCGACTTCGATGACCTTGCTCAGGTTGCCGCTGGCAATGGTTTCGGCCGCGAGCACCGCACGGTTCAGCGGCGTGACGATACTGCGGGTCAACAGCCAGGCCAGCAGCACGGTCATCAGGGCAGCGACCGCCGAGACCACGATGATGCCATTGGTGGCAAAGGCAAACTGCTCTTTGGCCTGGGCATCGGCCGCAGCCGCGCCAGCCTTGTTGATGGCAATCAACTTGTTCAACTGCTCGCCCATCTGATCGGTGCCATCCTTGATCCGGGTGTTGATCAGGTTGAGCATTTCATCCAGTTTGTTCTGCCGCGAAAGCTCCATCATCTCGCGCACCGCTTGCAGGTATTTGTCCAGCGTGGCCGAGAATGTCTTGAATAACGCCGCTTCCTCATCGCCGGCCGGCAATGCCCCATAAGCAGCCTGTGCCTGCTTGACCTTGTCCACCAGTATCCCGATTCGGGTTTCTGCTTCTTGCAGGCTCGCGGGCTCACGGTTCACCAGAACCCGGAACGAGAGAATTCGCAGACGCAGCACGTTTTCGGTCATGACACCCAGGAAGCCGACGCTGGGTAGCTGATTGCTTTCCATATCCACAGAGGCCTGTCGGATGATCGACATGCGATTCGCCGCAAACACACCCAGCACGATGACCAGCAAGGCGATGAAAGCGAAACCGAGGAAAGCTCGAGGCGCGATTTTCAGATTACGCAGTGACATAGGATGATCTCGGTAATTGAGGCGGCGAGCATCCTTGCCATGATCACTGGCGGGCGGGCGATGGCGCGCACCTTTCAGTTTGGCGCCACTGTTGTAATTGGTTTGTGTACGCCTATTGGCTGTATCGGCCGGGGTTTAGGATTTTTGCAGGGGTCTGGAGAAATATTTTTCAAGGGCGGCAGAGTGTTTCAGCGGTGAAACAGATGTTGCGCGGAGGTCGGCTTTGCGCAGTAGCCTTTGTGGCGAGGGAGCTTGCTCCCGCTGGGCTGCGTAGCGGCCCCAAAAAATTTACGGCTGCTGCGCAACCGAGCGGGAGCAAGCTCCCTCGCCACAGAGATTTCTTTTTACTGAAGACAGTGTCAGGCCTTGCGGGCGGCCACCCGCCACACCCGCGCGATATCACTGGCGCGCTCACGCAACAATCGCGGCGCCTCGGCGCAGGCCTGTTCCAGGGTCATCGGCCCGCTCGCCAATGCAAAAGCCGCATCGATGCCATGCTCGTACAGAGCCTGATACCCCTCGCCCAAGGTGCCGGCGATGACGATGACCGGCACGCCCTGCTGCCGGGCAATGCGCGCCACGCCAAACGGGGTTTTGCCGCGCAACGTCTGGGCATCGAAACGACCTTCGCCGGTGATCACCAGGTCGGCGTCGTTGACCGCCTCGGCCAGCCCCACCAGTTCGGCGACCACTTCCACACCGGCCTGGAATTGCGCGCCGAGAAACGCCTTCGCGGCAAACCCCAGACCGCCCGCCGCGCCACTGCCCGGTTCATCGCGCACGTCCTTGTCCAGTGCTTGCGCGCAGAGCTCGGCAAAGTGCTCGAGAGCGAGGTCCAGCTGCTGGACTTGCTCGGGCGACGCGCCTTTCTGCGGGCCGAAAATCGCTGACGCACCGTGAGGGCCGCACAGTGGATTATTGACGTCAGCGGCGATGTCGAAACGCACCTCGGCCAGGCGCGGGTCGACATCACTCAGGTCAAGACGAGCCAGTTGCGCCAGGGCCAGACCACCCGGCGCCAGGGTTTGGCCCTGGGCATCCAGCAGTTTCACCCCCAAGGCCTGCATCGCCCCGGCGCCGCCGTCATTCGTGGCACTGCCACCAATCGCCAGAATCACTCGTTGCGCCCCGGCATCGAGCGCAGCGCGGATCAATTCGCCGGTGCCGAAGGTGCTGCTGGTGCAGGCATCGCGCAGGTTCGTCGGCACCAGTTGCAGGCCACTGGCCTCGGCCATTTCGATGATCGCGGTGTGGCTCTGCGGCAACCAGCCCCAGGCGGCATCGACCGTGGCGCCCAACGGCCCACGAACACGGGTGCGGCGCAGTTCTCCGTCGCACGCGGCCAGAATCGACTCGACCGTGCCTTCGCCACCATCAGCCATCGGGCACTTGAGCAATTGCGCGTCTGGCCAGACCTGCGCCAATCCCAACGCGATGGCGTCGGCCACACCTTGGGCACTCAGGCTGTCCTTGAACGAATCGGGGGCAATGACGATTTTCATGCGAATTCTCCAGTTCCAATGCGTCCATGCTGCCAGCAGGCCTGAACAATAACGCCGGTCCGCTGCACAAGCGGTCGTGAGGATTATTGTTCAATTTCACAAAACCCTTGCCTACCCCGCTCGTCGTAGCAGCTGCCGAGCCTGCGAGGCTGCGTTCGGCGACGCAGTCGTCGTAAATTCTATAAATATGGTTTACCAGACACACCGCGCCGCATGATCTTGCGACGACTGCGTCGCCGAACGCAGCCTCGCAGGCTCGGCAGCTGCTACATGGTGGTCGGCAGTTCGGTTTGGGGCAGGAGCTGGACGCCGAGGTAGAGCGCGAGCATTCCGTCCAGCTTCAGCGGATCGACGCCGCTGAGTTCGGCGATTCGCTCCATGCGGTAGCGCAAACTGTTGCGGTGGATGCCCAAGGCATCGGCGCAGGCCTGGCTCTGGCCGTCGTGTTCGCACCAACTGCGCAGGGTCGCCAGCAGTTGCCCGTTGCCGTCCTTGGCGATGACTTTACGCAGCGGCCGCAGCAGTTCATCCAGCGCATCATCGTCGCGGTGCCGCCAGAGCATCACCGGTAGCCGATAACGGTTCAGGATCAGCAAGCGCGAATGCGGCAACACATCGCGCCCGTAGGCCAGCAAATCGCCGACCCGTCGATAGCAGCGACGCAACCCCGACAAGCCGTCGGCCTGCCCGCCCACGGCAATGCGCAAAATGTTCCAGCCCAGGCCATCGAGCTTTTCCAGCAATCGTTCGTTCTCGACCGCAGGCGTCGCCGGGCGGCACCAGAGCAACGAAGATTTGGCTGAGCTCACGCACCAACTGTCCGGGTAGCGCGACATCAGCCAGGCGCTGAGCGCTTCGACGGTCTGGCTCGGGCCGTGTTCGATGCCCAACTCGAACAGATACGGCACCCGTGTCAGCTGTGGCTTGAGCCCCAGTTGCTGCGCTTCGTCCAGCAACCGTGGCGAATCCCCTGCTTCGCTCAACAGCAATGCCAGCAGATCGTCGCAACGTTGGCGCCGCCATTGCTGCTCGGCCTGCTGATTGCGCTGGGCCACCAGCATCTCGGCGGTCATGCGCACCAGTTCGGCGTAGGTGCGTAATTGCTCCGGTTCACCGGTGATGCCCAGCACACCAATCAAGCGCTGATCGAGCAACAGCGGCAGATTAATGCCCGGCTGCACGCCTTTGAGATGAATCGCCGTTTGCGCGTCGATCTCCACCACGCGCCCATTGGCCAGCACCAGTTGCGCGCCTTCGTGACGGGTGTTGATGCGCTCCGGCTCGCCGCTGCCAAGAATCAGCCCCTGACTGTCCATGACATTGACGTTGTACGGCAGGATGGCCATCGCCCGGTCGACGATGTCCTGGGCCAGGTCGTGATCGAGTTCGAACATAGCGGGGATCCTTGAAAGCGTGATGGGACGGGTTGTTCACCCGCACAGGCCAGGGTTGCAAACCCTGTGCTCAGGCACAAAGACAACCACCCAAGGGGTGGCCGAGACTCACTGGGCGATCAACGTTACCCTTGCGTCGCAAAAAATCATAATAAAGAGAGAGCCCGCCATGTCACAGAGCGCCACCGCTACCCTGGCCAACGCTGACGACAAGAACGCCGTCTACAAACGCATTACCTTGCGTTTGATCCCCTTCATCTTCATCTGCTACCTGTTCAACTACCTCGACCGGGTGAACGTCGGGTTTGCCAAACTGCAGATGCTCGACGCACTGAAATTCAGCGAAACCGTGTACGGCCTCGGTGCCGGGATCTTCTTCATCGGCTACGTCCTGTGCGGCGTGCCGAGCAACCTGGCCCTGACCAAGTTCGGCCCACGACGCTGGATCGCGTTGATGATGATGACTTGGGGCACGCTCTCGACGTGCCTGCTGTTCGTCTCCACCCCGACCGAGTTCTACACCCTGCGCCTGTTCACCGGCGCCGCCGAAGCCGGGTTCTTCCCGGGCGTGGTGCTTTACCTCTCGCAGTGGTTCCCGACGTTCCGTCGTGGCCGCATCATGGCGCTGTTCATGTCAGCGATCCCGGTGTCAGGTCTGCTGGGCAGCCCGTTTTCCGGCTGGATTCTCAACCACTTCGGCGCGGGCCAGGCCGGTTTGGCCGGCTGGCAGTGGATGTTCCTGCTGCAAGGCATCCCGACGGTGATTCTCGGCGCCCTCGCCTATTTTTTGCTTAGCGACAGTTACGCCAACGCTAAGTGGCTGGCCCCGTACGAGCGTTCCGTGCTTGAAGCCGACCACGCAGAAGACCTGGCCAGTAAACCGAAAACCACCACCGACTCCTTGCGGGCAGTGTTCAAGAACCCGGCGATCTGGGCCTTTGGATTGATCTACTTCTGCATCCAGAGCGGTGTTTACGCGATTAACTTCTGGCTGCCGTCGATCATCAAGAACCTGGGTTTCAGCGATAACCTGGTGATTGGCTGGTTGAGCGCGATTCCGTACCTGCTGGCGGCGGTGTTCATGTTGATGGTGGGCCGCTCGGCGGACCTGCGCAAAGAACGTCGCTGGCATTTGGTGGTGCCGATGCTGATGGGCGCGGTCGGTCTGTTGATCGCCGTGAACTTCGCGACCACCCCGGCCATTGCGATCCTCGGCCTGACCCTCGCCACCATGGGCGCCCTCACCGGCTTGCCGATGTTCTGGCCGGTACCGACGGCGATGCTCAGCGCCGGCGCGGCGGCCGGTGGCTTGGCGTTGATCAACTCCATGGGGCAGATGGCGGGTTTCCTTAGCCCGTATCTGGTGGGTTGGGTCAAGGACAGCACCGGGTCGACCGATGCGGCGTTATACCTGCTGGCGGGTGTGATTGTGTGCGGCAGCTTGCTGGCGCTGCGCATGACCCGGACGTTGCGGGTTTAAGGTTCAGCGAAAACAAAACGGCCCGTTCGGGCCGTTCTTCATTTCATGGATACACCACTGCTTTCGTGGCGAGGGGGCTTGCCCCCGTTGGGTTGCGAAGCGACCCCAAAACCTGTAACCACGGTGTATCAGAGAAATCGCATACACCGGATTGACGACTGCTGCGCAGCCGAGCGGGACGGTGCGGCGATCCGACAAGCCCCCTCGCCACAACAAGCCCCCCCTCGCCACAATGGATCACTCAGTTCTGAGGATCGAGGTTGTCCAGCACCCGGTTGACGGCCAGTTCCCCAAGCATGACCACCGATTGAATCCCCAACATCATGTTGCGATGGGGCATGTCCATCAGCCCGGCGAATTCAGTGAGCATCATGCTCGCTGACGCCAGGGATTCGCAGGCGTTGACCAGCAGGGTTTCGTTATCGACCTTTTCACCGACATGGTAAATGGTGCTGGGTTTGCGCTTGGTGGCTTTGGGTGTGGGTGGTTTGAGGTAATGATCGAGGGCGCGCTCGGCGGCTTCGTTGAGTTTTTTGGAATCGGGAGTTTCGTAGGGGGAAACGTCGTCCGCTTCTGGTGGATTTGGCGTTGGTTTGAACATAGTAGTAACTCCTGCACCATTAAAAAGAAGGAGCCATCACTCTCGCTACCAAACGAAGGGTGGTGGCCATGCACAGGTTGGTAGACCGGGAGGTGCAAGAAAACCGGCGCGCCCGAAGGCGCCCTGCGCATGGCCACCATAAAGCCGAGACGAAAAAACGCCTCAATTGATGATGCTCTGCACTTTGCACAACCCGGGCTACCAAACCCGATCGCTGTTTTTCAGCGACAGGGAAAACGATACAGCCCGGGCTCAAGGCGCACTAGCCGGCGGATTCTGGCGCAGTCGTAGGCAGCGGCGCAAGAACATGTAGCCTCAGTGAGTATCTGGAAATGTCTTTTAAACATCGCCGTTAAACACCCACCAGACTTCCTGCTTTGGCATCCAGCTCAATCACCAACCCACCCGGCATCTGCACGAAAATCTGCCAGATCCCGTCTTCCGGCACCTGCGCCACCTGATACGGCAAACCGCTGGCCTGCACCCGTCGCAACACCGTGGCAGCCTCCTCATCGGTGCGAAAGGCAATGTGGCTCAACGCCGTCTCATCGAACGTCGGCTGTTCGATCACATGCACCAGC
Organism: Pseudomonas sp. GW822-FHT07A10; assembly: GCF_058798795.1. Lineage (NCBI taxonomy): Bacteria > Pseudomonadati > Pseudomonadota > Gammaproteobacteria > Pseudomonadales > Pseudomonadaceae > Pseudomonas > Pseudomonas sp. GW822-FHT07A10. Next base: position 748,164 of record NZ_JBXAKV010000001.1, on the reverse strand, counting down.
GCCTGCGCATCCTGATACAACCAGCGTCCGGGGAACGGGAATGGCGGGCGGCGTCCCGGCGCCAATCCCAACAACGAACCGAAGGCCTCCTGCAACGGTTGCCCGTCGGGGGTGTTGAAGGCCAGATGATCAAAGTGCCAATTCATAGCAACCCTCCTCCGTCGACGTCGATGACGGTGCCGCTGATAAAGCCGTTTTCCATGGCCAGAATAAACGCTGCCGCCAGATCTTGCGGGGTGCCGACCCGGCCCACCGGCAATGCGGCGGCGGTACGGGCAAACATCGCGGCGCGTTGCGTTTCATCCATACCGGAGTAAGCCTCGGTGTCGGTCACGCCGGGACTTATGACGTTGACCCGGCGCGGTGCCAGTTCCTTGGCCAGTTGCTTGCCCAAGGCCTCCAGCGCCGCATTCAAGGTGGTTTTGATGAACTGCCCGGCGACGAATTTGCGTGACAACAGACCCGAGGTCAGCGTGATGCTGCCACGCGCGCTCAGGTATGGCAGCGCGACCTGGATCGCCCGCAGCGTGCCCCAGAATTTGACGTCGAAGGCCTGTTGAGCGTGCTGCAAATCGCTGTCGACCAGCGGTTTGGCACTCACACTCGGACCGGCCGTGATCACCAGATGATCGAAAGGGCCGATGCGCTCGAACAGCTGTCGCAACGACGCTTCATCGGTGACGTCCGCCGCTTCGTGTCGAATCTTTGCATCATGGTCGACCGCTGGCTGGCGGCGACTCACCGCGACCACACGGGCCTCACGCTCGGCTGCGGCCCGGGCGACGGCTGCGCCTATTCCGCTGCTGCCACCGATCACCACTACAGTCTGATTGAGCAAGGAAGCGTTGAGTTGTGTCATGAGCCGATCTCCGGTCGAGTTAGGGAGATTCAATCTTCTCCGGTTGCCAATCGAAGAAAAATCCCGGTAAATCAGAAGGATCTTTAAAGGATTTTTACCAATGAGCTCGATTCTCGATCTGGAGATCTTCGTTCGCACCGCCGACTCCGGCAGCATTTCCGCCGCCGCCCGCGCCCTGGAACTGACCCCGGCGGCGGCCAGCATCGCCCTCAAACGCCTGGAAACTCGCCTCGGCATCCGCTTGCTGGCCCGTTCCACACGAAGCATGCGCCTGACCGAAGAAGGCCGGCGTTATCTGGAAAGTGTGCGACTGGCGCTCGCCGCGCTGGCCGAAGGTGAGCAGGCGCTCAAGCAACAAACCCAAGGCTTGAGCGGCGTGCTGCAACTGGCCGCGCCGTCGGACTTCGGGCGCAACGTGCTGTTGCCGTGGCTTGACGACTTCAAACGCGAGCATCCGCACATTCAATTTCAGCTACTGCTCAACGATCGCCATGCCGATCTGTTCCGCGAGACAGTCGATGTGGCTCTGCGCTTCGGTGTGCCGAGTGACTCGACGTTGGTGGCGCTGCCGATTCTGCCGCAGCATCGCCGCGTGGCCTGCGCCAGCCCCGAGTATCTGGCCCGGTGCGGCGTGCCGTTAACCCCGGCGGAACTGAGCGAACACAGCGCCCTGCTCTACCTGCGCGATGGCCGGCCCTACAACCAGTGGCGTTTCAGCCGTGGCGATGAAGTGATGGAGGTTCAGGTGCACGGCGACTACCTCAGCGACGACGGCGAAGTTGCCCGCCGCTGGGCCTTGGCCGGGCATGGCATCGCCTATAAGGCTTGGCTCGACGTCGCCACCGATGTGCGGGCCGGGCGCCTGGTGACGCTGTTCGATGACTGGCAAGGCGAAAGCGTGCCGTTCAATTTGCTGTGCCCGCATCGGGTACAGGTGTCGGAACGGGTCAAAGTGCTGCAAGCGTTTTTGCAGGAGCGTTGTGAGGCACTGCGTCGATAATTCAGATTGCTCCGCGCTGCGGTTCTTGGTATTTGATTGAGGCTTTCTCACCGGTAAAAGGATTTCGTCATGAGCTATCGCACGCTGGGTCATTCGGGTTTACAGGTGTCTACCCTCACATTGGGCACCATGATGTTCGGCGAACAGACCAGCACCGAAGATTCCCTGCGGATCATCGGCAAGGCCTGGGACCAGGGCATCAACTTCATCGACACCGCGGACGTGTACACCAATGGCCGCTCCGAAGAGATCGTCGGCGAAGCGATCGCCAGCCACCGCCACGAATGGGTGCTCGCCACCAAGGTCGGCTTCGGCCCGGTGGACGGTGTGCCGAACCGCAGCGGTTTGAGCCGCAAGCACCTGTTCAATGGCATCGACGCCAGCCTGACGCGGTTGGGCACCGATTATCTGGACATCTATTACCTGCACCGCGAAGACCACAACACGCCGCTGGAAGTCACGGTGTCGGCCATCGGCGATCTGATTCGTCAGGGCAAGATCCGCTACTGGGGCCTGTCGAACTACCGTGGCTGGCGTATCGCCGAAGTGATTCGTTTGGCCGACAAACTCGGCGTCGACAGGCCGGTGATCAGCCAGCCGCTGTACAACATCGTCAACCGTCAGGCGGAAACCGAGCAGATCACCGCCGCGCAAAACTATGGCCTCGGCGTGGTGCCTTACAGTCCGCTGGCGCGCGGTGTGCTCAGCGGCAAGTACGCGCCAGATGTGACACCGGACGCCAACAGCCGTGCCGGTCGCCAGGACAAACGCATCCTGGAAACCGAATGGCGGGTTGAGTCTTTGCGCATTGCCCAGCAGATCCAGCAATACACCCAGGACCGTGGCGTGGGCATCGTCGAGTTCGCCATCGCCTGGGTGCTGAACAACAGCGCCGTCACCTCGGCCATCGTCGGCCCGCGCACCGAAGAACAATGGGACGGGTACACCAAGGCCCAGGCGGTGAAAATCACGGCGGAAGATGAAGCCTTTATCGATTCGCTGGTGACACCGGGGCATGCGTCGACGCCGGGGTTCAATGATGTGAGCCATTTTGTGCCGGGACGTAAACCGCGTTCGGCTTGAGGTTTATCGCGGGCAGGCTCGCTCTCACAGGTTCTGTGTCGATCTGCTGACTATGCTTCGATGAAGTTACTTGTGGGAGCAGGCTTGCCTGCAACATCCACCGCGATGTTGAAAATATCGATCACCCGGCCAATATTCAGCACAAAAACCACGTATCCTGCGCGCCCCGTTTGACCTTCAACCCGCGAGGACAGTTTGTCTAAAGGTATCGCTCTATCGGTCACAGCCTCGATGCTGTTTGCCGTCATGTATTACTACACCTCACTGCTCTCCCCCTTGAGTGGCGTGGAGATTTTCGGTTGGCGGATGTTGCTGACCGCGCCATGCATGACCGTGTTCATGGTGGTGTCCGGCGAATGGAAACGCGTGGTCGAGATTCTTCGGCGGCTGGCCGCCAAGCCGAAGTTGCTCATCGCCCTGATCGGCTCGGCAGTGCTGCTGGGCCTGCAACTCTGGTTGTTCATGTGGGCGCCGCTCAACGGTTATAGCCTCGACGTGTCGCTGGGGTATTTCCTGTTGCCGCTGTCGATGGTCCTGACCGGGCGAATCGTCTATGGCGAGCGCCTTTCCTACCTGCAGAAAATCGCCGTGTTCTTCGCCAGCCTCGGCGTGCTCAACGAGTTGTATCAGGTCGGCGGTTTTTCCTGGGCGACGTTGCTGGTGGTGATCGGCTATCCAATCTATTTCATCCTGCGCAAACGCTTGGCCACGGACAACCTTGGCGGGCTCTGGCTGGACATGGCGTTGATGCTGCCAGTGGCGTTCTGGTTCGTGCAGGGCGGTGAACAAGGGTTTGGCGTGTTCGATCAACATCCGTGGCTGTCGCTGTTGATTCCGCTGCTCGGGGTGATCAGCGCTTCGGCGCTGGTGGTCTACATCATTGCCAGCCGGCTGCTGCCGTTCAGCCTGTTCGGGTTGTTGAGTTACGTCGAGCCCGTGCTGTTGCTGGGCGTTGCGTTGCTGTTGGGGGAAAGCATCAAGGCCGGCGAATGGCTGACTTACATTCCGATCTGGCTGGCGGTGGTGGTGTTGGTGTTTGAGGGGTTCAAGCATCTGGTCCGGCAACGACGCCGGCCAATGTAATTGCATGATTCAAAAAAAAGCCCGGCCAGCATTGCTGCTGACCGGGCTTTTTCATATCAGGAACGGCTTAATCGGTAGAGAGCACACCGCGACGAACCTGGTCGCGCTCGATGGACTCGAACAGTGCCTTGAAGTTGCCTTCGCCGAAACCATCGTCGCCTTTACGCTGGATGAACTCGAAGAACACCGGCCCCATCAGGGTTTCCGAGAAAATCTGCAGCAGCAGACGCTTGTCGCCAGGCTCGGACGAACCGTCCAGCAAGATGCCCCGTGCTTGCAGTTGATCAACCGGCTCGCCGTGGTTCGGCAAACGGCCTTCGAGCATTTCGTAGTAGGTGTCCGGCGGCGGCGTCATGAAGCGCATGCCGATTTTCTTAAGGCGGTCCCAAGTATCGATCAGGTTATCGGTGAGGAACGCCACGTGCTGGATGCCCTCGCCGTTGAACTGCATCAGGAACTCTTCGATCTGCCCGGCGCCCTTGGACGACTCTTCGTTCAGCGGGATGCGGATCATGCCGTCCGGCGCGGTCATCGCCTTGGATGTCAGGCCGGTGTATTCGCCTTTGATGTCGAAGTAACGGATTTCGCGGAAGTTGAACAGCTTCTCGTAGAAGTTGGCCCAGTAGGCCATGCGACCGCGATACACGTTGTGGGTCAGGTGGTCGATGATCTTCAGACCGGCGCCGACCGGGTTGCGGTCAACGCCTTCTATGAACACGAAGTCGATGTCGTAGATCGAGCTGCCTTCACCGAAACGGTCGATCAGGTACAACGGCGCGCCGCCGATGCCTTTGATCGCCGGCAGGTGCAGTTCCATCGGGCCGGTTTCGATGTGGATCGGCTGGGCGCCGAGTTCCAGGGCACGCTTGTAGGCCTTTTGCGAATCCTTGACCCGGAACGCCATGCCGCACACCGACGGGCCGTGCTCGGCCGCGAAGTACGAGGCCACGCTGTGGGGTTCGTTGTTGAGGATCAGGTTGATCGAGCCCTGGCGATACAGGTGCACGTCTTTGGAACGGTGGGTCGCGACCTTGGTGAAGCCCATGATCTCGAAGATCGGCTCCAGGGTGTTCGGGGTCGGCGATGCGAATTCGATGAACTCAAAGCCCATCAGGCCCATTGGGTTTTCGTATAAATCTGCCATTTTGGCGCCTCATCATGCTTTTAGAATTAACGGATCGTTAGTTGCTAGCAATGCTGAGGCCGGCGGGTGGCGCGCAGGAGATGCCCCTCACGCTGCGGGCGAGGAAGTCACCGTAGATCAATTGAAACCCGAATATCTTCATTGTCGACCCAAGGCTCTTGCGGGCGAGGCTTCTGCTGCCAGAAGACGATTATTATTGTATGCGTAACCGGATTCTACACAGCGTAAATCAGTTTGTCCGCCTTCTTATACATTCCCCTTTTTCGTGGCCTGCGCAAGCGGTTTGTTGCACAGGAAAATCCCCGCCAGGATCAGCCCGCCGCCCAGGCACATCACCAGTGTCAGCTGTTCGCCCAGCAACAACGCGCCAAGAAGAACAGCCGTCAACGGGTTCAAGGCGATGAACACGCCCGAGCGCGTCGCGCCGATTTTGCGGATGCCGTCGTAATAACCAATGTAGGCCAATGCCGAACCCAGCACGCCCAGGTACATCAGGCTCAACCATTGTTGTGCGCCGAGCCCGGTGAGCGCCGCGACACTCAACTCGCCCCGCACGGCGCTGGTCACCCAGAGCATCAGCGTGCCGAGCAAAATCGAGTACGTCACCGTCTGCACCGGCCCCAGTGTTTGATTCAGGCCTTTGGAGAACAGCGAATAAATGCCCCAGCCGAGCACGCAGCCGAAGATCAACAAATCGCCAATCCAGGCATCGGCGTTGCCGGCCAGTAACTGCGGATTGCGGCTGACAATCACCAGGCTGGCGCCGGCAATGCAGATCGCGATACCGGCCACTTTCGCCCGACTCAGCCGCTCCTTGAACAGCAGCCACGAAGCCAGGCCGATCACGGCCGGGTTCAACGCAACGATCAACGATGCCCGAGACGCGTTGATGTAATGCAGCCCGTAAAAGAAGCACAGGTTGTAGAAGAAAATCCCGAAGAATCCCAACAGCGCCAATTGCAACCATTGCCTGGGGCTGGGTCGCACCAAGGGCACCCGTGCCAGCAGCAGGAACAACAGCAACGCCACGCTCGCCAGCAGGAACCGCAGACTCGCAGCGAATAACGGACTGAGACTGTCGGCCAGAAACCGCCCGGCGACGAACGTCCCGCCCCAGATCATGGTGACCGCCGCCAGTTTCAGATAAACCGGCACATCCGAAGGGTTCGCAAGGGTCTGTTCACACGTAGTCATAAGTCTCCACCGCCAGAAATCGGGCATGTGGCGTATCATTCGACTAATGATCGATCATCGTAAAATGAGTAAAAGCTCATGACCCTCACTCAACTCGAGATTTTCTCGCTGGTGGCCGAACTGCGCGGCTTCACGGCGGCCGCCCATCGTTTAGAGATTTCCCAGTCTGCGGTCTCCCACGCACTCAAGTCGCTGGAACAGGAATTGGGCGTCGAACTGTTGCGTCGGCATCAGTCCCAGGTCGAGCTCAGTGATATCGGCCAGCAGCTATTACTGCGCGCTCGGGCAATGCTCGGGCTGGCCAACACTTTGCGTCAGGAGGCGGCCGATTCACGCGGGATGAAAACCGGCACTCTGCGTATCGGCTCGTTCGGCCCGACCTCATCAATCAAGCTGTTGCCCAGGATCTTGCAGCACTACCGCGCCTCGCATCCGGGCATCGAGGTTCATATCGATGAAGGGCCGGATCGCCAGGTGATCCAGTGGCTGGAAGAACGGCGTATCGATATTGGTTTCGTGGTGTTACCCCAGGAACGTTTTGACACGATTGCACTGATCGAAGACCAGATGGTCGCGCTGCTGCCTGCCGATCATGCACTGGCCGGTCGCGACAGCGTGAGTTTGAGCGACTTGTGCCGCGACCCTTTTGTGCTGACCGAGGCTGGGTCTTCGGAGCTGGTGTCGCGCCTGTTCAATACGGCGCGATTGACGCCGAACATTCGGTATCGCTGCTCGCAGTTGCTCAGCACGCTGGACACGGTAGGTCGTGGCGATGCCCTGACCGTCGTCGCCGAAGGCTCACTGCCCGATGGCAACGACAGCCGCTACGTGAAAAAGCCACTGTCACCCCCCATCAGCCGCCAGGTTGGTCTGGCGGTGCTCGATCAGCGTCAGTCATCCCCCGCGACGCTGGCCTTTATTAAACTGGCCTCAAGATTGATTAAAGGTTGACCGGCATAAGGGCCGATAGCCAACTATCATGGCTGAACTCTTTTGGGAGGCATGTCGACCTGCCAACCTTTGAGAGCCCTCTTTTATCGCGATGGATTTGCGAATGCCACTGAACGTCAAAAGTCGCCGCAAGCGTGGTACCCGGATCACTGTGACTGTTTTGAGCGGATTGCTCCCGGTGTTGCTGGGAGTCGCCATTCTCTATCTGCAGGCTGAACGTACCCTCAAGCAGAGTACTGAACTGACTGGCGAAGAATCCATTCGCCAATTCGAACTGATGCTCGACAACACCGCCCAAGCCGCGCAAGAACTACTGCCGCTGGCTGGCAAAAACTGCAATGACGTCAAACTGGCCTTGCGCGAACAAGTTACGCGCCGGCCCTTCGTGCGCTCGACCAACCTGGTGTGGGACGACAACCTCTATTGCAGTTCGTTGTTCGGTGAATATCAGGAAAAGGTCAATCCCGGCGACTACACCCAAGGCCAGTTATGGCTCATGAACGGCAACCCCGTCACGCCCAATACCGCGCTGTTGGTGTATCGGCTCAGCGAAGGAAATAAAGGGGCATTGACCACGCTGAACGGTTATCACCTGAGCAACGAATTGCGCCTGATCGGCCGCAAGACATTACTGTTGCTACAAGTCGGTCCCAACTGGTTGTCTGCCGACGGCAAAGTTCACGAGGACGCCCCGCCCGCCTTGCCGGTAGCACAAAGTACGCTGACGTCCTCGCGTTATGCCTTTACGGTGGCCGCAGGTTTCCCCGAAGGAGAAACCTGGCGTTACATGCGTAGTGAATACCCGCCACTGTTCAGTCTGTTGATGTTCTTCGGCATGGTGTCAGGTTCGATCGGGCATGTGCTGCAGAAGCGCTCGATGTCGCCCAGCCGTGAAATGCAGCGGGCGCTGGAGGCAGCAGAATTCATTCCTTACTTTCAGCCCGTGGTGCATGGCGACAATAAGCGGTGGTCCGGCACCGAAGTATTGATGCACTGGAAACATCCCAGGGAAGGCCTGGTGCGTCCGGATCTGTTCATCCCGTTTGCCGAACATTCCGGGCTGATCGTGCCGATGACCCGCTCGCTGATGCAACAAACCGCCACATTGCTGGCGCCCTTGTCGGCATCGTTCGACGGGCCGTTCCACATTGGCATCAACATCACCGCCAGTCATTGCCGGGACCTGGAACTGGTCGAAGACTGCCGTGAATTCCTCAGCGCTTTTGCACCGGGCAGTGTCCACCTGGTGCTGGAGTTGACCGAGCGCGAACTGGTCGAACCGACAGCCGTCACTCTGCAGTTGTTCGAACAGCTTCGCGCGCTGGGCGTGATGATCGCCATCGACGACTTCGGCACCGGCCATTCAAGCCTCGGTTACTTGCGTCAGTTCAATGTGGACTTCCTGAAAATCGACCAGAGCTTTGTCGCCATGATCGGTGTCGACGCCCTCTCCCGGCACATTCTGGACAGCATCATCGAACTCTCGGCCAAACTCGATCTGGGTATCGTCGCCGAAGGTGTGGAAACCGAGGAGCAAAGTGACTATCTGACCACCCATGGCGTGAACTTTCTGCAAGGTTATCTGTTCGGTCGGCCGATGCCCGGAGCAGAATTCATTAGTGCATTAAGTGATCATTAACTAGTCACGTTAAGCGCCGAGACCATGATGATGCGCACCAAATTGAATCAAAAGACTACTCTTGTTACATGAAGAAAAAGTCAGGATTTACTCTTGGCCATTTAACTACTACAATTTTTCATACCTGTGCAAAATCGGCAGGCGTGTCATTATCACCGAGTCGCTTCAAGGCTCTTGGCTTATAGCTTTGTTTGCGGTTGGTTTCAGCCAAACACACTATTGGAGTAAAGATATTGTCCAGACTCGCTGAATTCCGTGCAGCTGAAAAGGCCCTTCAAGAACAGCTCAAGCAGTTGGAATCGCTGAAAAACGATGCCGGGCTCAAGAAAGAAATCGAATTCGAAGAAAAGCTCCAGGGGCTGATGAAAACCTACGGCAAGAGCCTGCGCGACATCATCGCCATTCTCGACCCGCACCCGGCGAAATCCGGCCTGCAGCAGGCAACAGCGCCTAAAACCCGCCGCGCTCGCGTGGTCAAGGTTTATCAGAACCCGCACACCGGTGAACTGATTGAAACCAAGGGCGGTAACCACCGCGGCCTGAAAGCCTGGAAGGAACAATACGGTGCAGCCACCGTTGACTCCTGGCTGCGTGCCTAAGCGCTCACGGTAATAAAAAAAGCCCTGCCAATGCAGGGCTTTTTCATGGATGCCGTCTAAAATGCGACGATAGTCGCCGATCAACTCGCTATAGACTGACTAACTTTGTGCTTAATCCGTTTGGCTATCTAAAAATCCGGGCCATGCTCAAAAACGTGGATACAGAAACCTTAAACTAAAGTTTCAAGCTGTTTCGAGCTGCCTCTATGTCGCCCTGACTTGCCTTATAAACCTCAGCCTGCCCCGCGTAGGAAAGAACATAGGCTTTATCGCCGTCCACTGCGGCGACCAATGTTTGAGACAACACATGTCGACCGTTCTGGGTAATGGTGCAGGTAGTTTCCAGCGCCGATAACCGGCTCAAGGCAGTCGGATGAATTTTGTTGCAGACGCTCTGATAGCCGCCCTGAAAAAAGTCCTTCTGCACGGACTTGCGCATTTCCAGTAACACACCTTCCAGATTCACCTGATGACCGCTTTCCACTTGAGTCATGGTCAACTCCATCACCATTACCGGTGTCCCGTCCTGGTCGTTTTTTACCGCGCGCTGCCGGGAAACCTGAGGCTTGGCCTCGTCTTGCGGAACGGTCTCGACAGTCCATCCATTGGGCCAGGTCACGACCGGAGCTTCTGCATCAGCACGGGTAACACCTGAAAGCAGACACATCAGGACGAACATCAATTGACAGGGTCGGATCATTGTAATGAACACTCACGGATTGAGCCGCGAAGTCTGAGCTTCACCCGCCCGGCAGGCAAGCCTGCGGTTTTGGTTTGGCGATGCCAGGACCCTTGCGTATCATTGTGAGCATTCTTGGAATTTCCGGAGGGCCCATGAGCCTGCATGAACTCAATACATTTCCTGGTGTGACCGCCCAACCTGACACCGCCACCCAGAAGTTCGTCTTCAACCACACTATGCTGCGGGTCAAGGACATCACCCGGTCGCTGGATTTCTACACCCGCGTGCTGGGTTTCTCGCTGGTAGAAAAGCGTGATTTCCCGGAAGCCGAGTTCAGCCTGTACTTCCTGGCGCTGGTCGATAAGAACCAGATCCCGGCCGATGCCGCTGCCCGCACCGAGTGGATGAAATCGATCCCCGGCATTCTCGAACTGACCCACAACCACGGCACCGAGAACGACGCGGATTTCGCCTACCACAACGGCAACACCGACCCGCGCGGCTTCGGCCATATCTGCATCTCGGTGCCAGACATCCGCGCCGCGTGCGAACGTTTTGAAGCCCTGGGCTGCGATTTCCAGAAACGCCTGAACGACGGTCGCATGAAGAGCCTGGCGTTCATCAAGGACCCGGATGGTTACTGGGTCGAGATCATTCAGCCGGCACCGCTGTAAATCAAAATCAAAAGATCCACCCACAAAAAACCCCATGATCGCTCATGGGGTTTTGTGTTTTCAGCTTCGGCGTTTATGCCGGCGCCGAGGTACGGATCAAGTGATCGAATGCGCTCAGGGAAGCCTTGGCGCCCTCGCCTACTGCAATCACGATCTGCTTGTACGGCACGGTGGTCACGTCGCCGGCCGCGAACACGCCGGGGATCGACGTCTCACCACGGGCATCGACAATGATCTCGCCGCGCGGCGACAGCTCGATGGTGCCTTTGAGCCAATCGGTATTAGGCAGCAGACCGATCTGCACGAAGATCCCTTCCAGCTCGACAGTACGCAGCTCGTCCGACTGACGATCCTTGTAGCGCAGGCCGTTGACCTTCTGGCCGTCGCCGGTCACTTCAGTGGTTTGCGCACTGGTGATCACGGTGACGTTCGGCAAGCTGTGCAACTTGCGCTGCAACACCGCATCGGCACGCAGTTGTACGTCGAACTCCAGCAGCGTTACGTGGGACACGATCCCCGCCAGGTCGATGGCTGCTTCGACGCCGGAGTTACCGCCACCGATCACCGCCACACGCTTGCCTTTGAACAGCGGACCGTCACAGTGCGGGCAGTACGCCACGCCCTTGTTGCGGTATTGCTGCTCACCCGGAACGTTCATTTCACGCCAGCGCGCGCCGGTGGCGAGGATCACGGTCTTGGCTTTCAAGGACGCGCCGCTGGCGAAATGGATTTCGTGCAGTTCACCGTTTTTGCCCGGCACCAGCTTGTCGGCGCGTTGCAGGTTCATGATGTCCACGTCGTACTGTTTGACGTGTTCTTCCAGCGCCACGGCCAGTTTCGGCCCTTCTGTTTCCTGCACGGAGATGAAGTTCTCGATGGCCATGGTGTCGAGCACCTGGCCACCAAAACGTTCAGCCGCCACACCGGTGCGAATGCCTTTACGAGCGGCGTAGATTGCCGCCGAAGCACCGGCCGGGCCACCGCCGACGACCAGTACGTCGAAGGCTTGCTTGGCGCTGATCTTCTCGGCCTGACGCTCGATACCGCTGGTGTCGATCTTGGCGAGGATTTCTTCCAGGCCCATGCGACCCTGGCCGAAGTTCACGCCGTTCAGGTAAACGCTTGGCACGGCCATGATCTGGCGCTCGTCAACTTCGGCCTGAAACAGCGCGCCGTCGATGGCGACGTGGCGGATGTTCGGGTTCAGCACGGCCATCAGGTTCAGCGCCTGAACCACATCCGGGCAGTTCTGGCAGGACAGCGAGAAGTAAGTCTCGAAATTGAACTCGCCTTTGAGCGAGCGGATCTGCTCGATCACTTCGGCGCTGGCTTTCGATGGGTGGCCGCCGACTTGCAGCAGGGCCAACACCAGGGATGTGAATTCGTGGCCCATCGGGATGCCGGCGAAACGCAGGCTGATATCGGCTCCCGGGCGATTGATCGAGAACGATGGTTTGCGCGCATCGTTACCGTTGTCGAGCAAAGTAATCTGGGTGGAAAGACTGGCAACGTCTTTGAGTAACGCGAGCATTTCCTGGGATTTCGCACCGTCGTCGAGGGAGGCAACGATCTCGATCGGCTGAGTGACCCGTTCCAGGTACGATTTCAACTGGGCTTTAAGATTGGCGTCCAACATACGGGCGATTTCCATGTATTTGATAAAAAGAAGTCGAAAAAAAACGCCCGAGCGAATCTCGCCCGGGCGTTTTATGGGGCGGTGCAGCTTACTTAGTAGGTGCGGAGCTCCGCCCTGATGAAGCGCGTCACAGACTTAGATCTTGCCGACCAGGTCCAGGGACGGAGCCAAAGTGGCTTCGCCTTCTTTCCACTTGGCTGGGCACACTTCGCCCGGGTGAGCAGCGACGTATTGAGCGGCCTTGATTTTGCGCAGCAGCTCGGAAGCGTCACGACCAACACCGCCATCGTTGAGTTCAACGATTTTGATCTGGCCTTCCGGGTTGATCACGAAAGTGCCACGGTCAGCCAGGCCTGCTTCTTCGATCAGCACGTCGAAGTTGCGGGAGATGACGTGAGTCGGGTCGCCGATCATGGTGTACTGGATTTTGCCGATGGCTGGCGAAGTGTTGTGCCAGGCAGCGTGGGCAAAGTGGGTATCGGTGGAAACGCTGTAGATCTCGACGCCCAGTTTTTGGAACTCGGCGTAGTTGTCAGCCAGGTCTTCCAGTTCGGTCGGGCAAACAAAGGTGAAGTCAGCTGGGTAGAAGAAAACGACAGACCACTTGCCTTTCAGGTCAGCGTCCGACACGTGTACGAAGTCGCCGTTTTTGTAGGCGGTAGCTTTGAACGGTTTAACTTGGCTGTTGATGATAGGCATCGGTGACTCTCCGTCAGGGGTTAAGAAGTTGATGTGGTGAATCCTACCCACCCGATCGCCGGTTGGCTCATTGGCAAACCTGATGCTGCTGATTTGTTTTCGCTATTAGCCGAGCGTATTAATAGAAGAAAACGTGATCTACAGCGCCAACGGCTTTTCAGCGATTCGGGTCATCCCGAGAAACGGGCTGGCTTCAACATAGCGCATGGCTGACTTCACATCCTTCCAGCCCACGTAATTCATCAACGACTTCAAATCCCAACCGCTCTGATGGGCCCAGGTGGCGAAGCCACGACGCAGGGAGTGACTGGTGTAGTGCTCGGCCGCAATGCCAGCGCGCTCCAGTGCCTGGCGCAACAACGGGATCACGCTATTGCCGTGCAAGCCCTCCTCGCTCAAATGGCCCCAGCGATCGATCCCACGAAACACGGGGCCACGGACCAACGCGGCTTCGGTAATCCATTCGATGTAGGCCTGCACCGGGCACAGGCGCTGCAAGGCGGGTGTCTGGTAAGTCTGCCCGAGGTTCTCGCGATCGCCCTTGCTGCGTGGCAAGTAGAGGGTAATGCCTGAACCGGCGCTGGCTTGTACATGCTCGATCTGCACGCGGCACAACTCATCACTACGAAAACCACGCCAGAAGCCCAGCAAGATCAGTGCGGTGTCGCGCCTGGCTCTCAGCAATCCCGCTCGATCGCCCTGCGCCCTGGCGGATTGCGCTTCCTGCTCCAGCCAGGCGATCACTTGCTCCAGATGCTGCAACTGCAACGGCTCAGCCTGTTTTTCCTGGGCCGGGTGCAATGCGCGAATGCCTTTGAACACCTTGCGCACCACCGGGGCCTTGGTTGGATCGGCGAACCCCTGGCTGTTGTGCCACTGGGCTAGCGCGGACAAGCGCAACTTCAAGGTATTGATCGACAGCACGCCCGCATGTGCAACCAGGTATCGCGCAACGCTATCGCTGGTCGCCGGCAGGAACCCACCCCAACTGACTTCGAAGTGCTCGATGGCCGCGCGATAGCTGCGACGGGTGTTGTCACGGGTGGCGGCTTGCAGGTAGCGATCCAGATCGGTCATGGGCTCTGTGCTCTGTGCTCGAAAACGTACCGCGTTGGCGATTGAAAACCCGGTCTACAGCTAATCACACGGGGTAATACCAGTATATCCCGCATCAGCTATTACAAGTTTTTAACTTTATTCATGGCATGGTACATTGCGCATATTAGTGGTACGTACCACAGTATCAAATCGTAGGAGAACACATGGCACGTGGCGGCGTAAACAAGGCACTGGTGCAAGCGGCACGCTCGGCAATCCTCGCCCGGGGCGAGCATCCGAGCATCGACGCAGTGCGGATCGAAATGGGCAATACCGGCTCGAAAACCACGATCCATCGCTATCTGAAAGAGCTCGACGACGGCGCCGAACCCGCACCAGCACCTTCCGAACCGATCGATGATGAGCTGACGGCCCTGGTGGCGCGGCTGGCGCAACGCCTGAAAGAGCAGGCGCAAGAACCCATCGACCAGGCACGCGCGCAGTTCGAACAACAACGAAAAGAGCTGGAAACCCAGCTGCACGAGGCCCGCGAGGCCAATACCGAATTGCAGCAGCAATACGAAATTCAAAGCCTGGCACTGACCCAGGAATCGGCTGAACTGCACGACACTCGCTCGATGCTGCAAACCGAGCAAACCCGCAACGCCGGGCTGAACCAGGCACTGGCCGATTTCGAATTACGCTTGCAGGACAAGGACGAGCAGATCCGCTCACTGGAAGAAAAACACCTGCACGCCCGCGAAGCACTGGAGCACTACCGCAACGCCGTCAAAGATCAGCGCGAGCAGGAACAGCGACGCCATGAAGGTCAGGTGCAGCAGATTCAGATGGAATTGCGTCAGGCCCAGCAAAGCGCACTGGTACGCCAGGATGAAATCACCCAACTGCATCGCGACAACGAGCGTCTGCTGACCGAAAACCGGGGCACGCTGCGGGAGTTGAGCCTGTTGCAGGAGCAACTCAAGCACACCAACAGCCGACAGGATCAGTTACTGGAACAGGTCACCCGCATCGACAGCGAACGCACCCTCCTCCAGGAACGCTTGCGCATTGCCTTGCTGGAAAGCCAGTCGCTCAAGCAGAACATTGACGAGCAGACGCACATCAACAAAGCGCTGGAAGTTGAACTGATCAAGTTGCAGGCAAGGCTGGATGAAAGCGTGCGCCTGGCCGTTGTCGTTGCGACAGCGCCAGACGCATCAGCGCCACAGAAGAACGATTAACCCGCGACCGGCGTGCGCATGGTGACGAACTCTTCGGCGGCCGTCGGATGCACGCCGATGGTTTCGTCGAAGTCGCGCTTGGTCGCGCCCGCCTTGAGGGCAATCGCCAGCCCTTGCACGATCTCACCAGCGTCCGGGCCGACCATGTGGCAACCCAGGACCTTGTCGGTCTTGGCGTCCACCACCAGTTTCATCAAGGTACGCTCCTGGCATTCGGTCAGGGTCAGCTTCATCGGCCGGAAACGGCTTTCGAAGATCACCACATCGTGCCCGGCCTCTCGCGCTTCTTCTTCGGTGAGGCCGACAGTGCCGATGTTCGGCAAGCTGAACACGGCGGTCGGGATCATCTTGTAATCCACCGGGCGATATTGCTCAGGTTTGAACAAACGCCGCGCCACGGCCATGCCTTCGGCCAGAGCAACCGGCGTGAGCTGTACCCGACCAATCACATCACCGAGGGCCAGGATTGACGGTTCAGCGGTTTGATACTGTTCATCCACCTCGACAAAACCTTTCTTGTCGAGTTTGACCCCGGTGTTTTCCAGCCCCAGGTTGTCGAGCATCGGACGCCGACCGGTGGCGTAGAACACGCAATCCGCCTCCAGCTCACGACCATCCTTGAGCGTCGCCTTCAGGCTGCCATCGGCCTGTTTGTCGATACGCTCGATGTCGGCATTGAATTGCAGGTTCATGCCGCGCTTGGTCAGCTCCTCCTGCAAATGCTTGCGCACTGCGCCGTCGAAGCCACGCAGGAACAGATCACCGCGATACAGCAGCGTGGTCTCGGCGCCCAGCCCGTGGAAAATCCCGGCAAACTCCACTGCAATGTAACCACCACCGACCACCAGAACACGCTTGGGCAGCTCTTTAAGGAAGAACGCCTGGTTGGAGCTGATCGCATGCTCGCGCCCCGGAATCTCCGGGATCTGCGGCCAGCCACCGGTGGCAATCAAGATGTTTTTGGCGGTGTAACGCTCGCCATTGATCTCAACCTGGTGCGGATCGACGATTTTCGCGTGACCTTCATGCAAGGTCACACCGCTATTGACCAGAAGATTGCGATAAATGCCGTTCAGGCGATTGATCTCGCGATCCTTGTTGGCGATCAGCGTCGCCCAGTCGAATTTTGCGTCGCCTGGGGTCCACCCAAAACCTTGCGATTGCTCGAAGTCTTCGGCGAAGTGCGCGCCGTAGACCAGCAGCTTTTTCGGCACACAGCCGACGTTCACGCACGTACCGCCCAGATAACGGCTCTCGGCCACGGCGACTTTCGCACCAAAACCGGCCGCGAACCGCGCAGCCCGCACACCGCCGGAACCGGCACCAATCACATATAGGTCAAAATCGTAGGCCATTTCTATCTCCTCGGCAGGACACCAGCATACCTGCGAGCGCCCTTTGGGCAAGCGTTGCAAACTATTTGGGGCCGAAAAATGAAAAAGCCACCCGAAGGTGGCTTTTCAATACAAGCAGGTCAGGCCGCTATCAGTAAGCCTTGCCAGTCTTGTAGAAGTTCTCGAAGCAGAAGTTGGTCGCGTCGATGTAGCCTTCAGCGCCACCGCAGTCGAAACGCTTGCCTTTGAACTTGTAGGCCATGACGCAGCCGTTTTGCGCTTGCTTCATCAGGGCGTCGGTGATCTGGATTTCGCCGCCCTTGCCTGGCTCGGTCTGTTCGATCAGGTCGAAGATGTCCGGGGTCAGGATGTAACGGCCGATGATCGCCAGGTTCGACGGTGCATCTTCAGGTTTTGGCTTCTCGACCATGCTGTGAACGCGATAGATGTCGTCGCGAATCATCTCGCCGGCAATCACGCCGTACTTGTTGGTCTCTTGAGGATCGACTTCCTGGATGGCCACGATCGAGCAGCGGAACTGCTTGTACAGCTTGACCATCTGGGTCAGTACGCCGTCGCCTTCGAGGTTGACGCACAAGTCGTCCGCCAGTACTACGGCGAAAGGTTCGTCGCCAATCAGTGGACGGCCGGTCAGGATCGCGTGGCCCAGGCCTTTCATTTCGGTCTGTCGAGTGTAGGAGAACGAGCACTCGTCGAGCAGTTTACGGATGCCGACCAGGTATTTCTCCTTGTCAGTGCCCTTGATCTGGTTTTCCAGCTCGTAGCTGATGTCGAAGTGGTCTTCCAGGGCGCGTTTGCCGCGACCGGTGACGATGGAGATTTCGGTCAACCCGGCATCCAGTGCTTCTTCGACGCCGTACTGGATCAGTGGCTTGTTTACCACCGGCAGCATTTCTTTGGGCATGGCTTTAGTCGCTGGCAGGAAGCGAGTACCGTAACCGGCTGCTGGGAACAAGCATTTCTTGATCATATAAGTCCTTGAAAGGGCTGTGTGTACGAGTTTCGGCGCAGTCTAATCAGGCGGCGTGCACCTTACAATGCCCCGCACTGGCTAACCGACGCCATCATAGAGAAATATTCTGATGGATAGTTCCGCAGATAAGCTGCACAACGTCTTATAGATAGCAGAGATCGACGACCTGCGCGGCCATCAGTCTAGCGACAATCTGCCCCACCCTACACCCATCGGCACCCGTTGAGGGCATTTGGCGCTATCATTGCGCACCTGAACCAGCCAACGAGGCAGATAGATGTCGGCAGCAAAAAGCGTCAACGGGTACCTGATCAATCAGGCGAAAGACGGCCAGTGGTGGATAGACAGCGTCGGCGGCGAGAATATTGCCGGGCCGTTCCCTACAGAAGCGTTGGCGATTGAAGTGGCATCGGTGTTGCAGGATCAACCCGCAGCACCCAAGCGGCGCGGCAAGGACAAGCCTTGAGCTGAACCTGGCGCGACCGCAGCCCTGTCTTTGCACAGGGCTTTTTTGTGAATGCCTGCAACGAAGTGGCCAATCGCTATAACCTTTCGTTGCAGCCGCTGTCATAGCGTTTAGCCCCCATCACTGACGACGACCACGACATGAAAAGATTCTTGCCACTGATTGCGGTACTGGCCCTGAGTGGCTGCGCCACGTCCGAAACGACTTACCTGAAAAATGGCGAGCAAGGCCTGACCATCGACTGCTCTGGAGAAGCCAACGCCTGGGCCAGTTGCTACGAAAAAGCCGATGCCTCTTGCGCCGGCACCGGCTATCGGATTGTCGGTACCGACGGTACACCTTCGACCAAGGAAAGCGACAAAACCCTGGGCGTCGACGTCGGCAATTACAAGAACCGCAGTGTGGTGGTGGTCTGCAAGTAGGGCACCGATTGCCCTACATATGGATTTCGGCGAACTTGATCCCGAGCCCGCGTACGGTCTCGATCAAATCGTCAAGGCGGCTGAAGGACTCGACTTCATCGTTGTCATCCACCAGGAAAAAACTGCGCCCGGCGCTTTTCTTGAAAAATACGATCCACTCCCCCGGATTCGCCGGGTTCTGAATCACATGGGTGGCAGAGATATGACCCTCTGCGTGGCGCTCCCGCACCTGCTCTCGTTTCATGCTCGACTCCAGAAATGACAATGCCGTCAAAGTGCGACTTTGACGGCATCGATGCTGACCGAGGGTAGTCTATCAGCCAGAAATGCACGCGGTGGCGGCATTGCGCACATCCCATGGGCGCAACGGTACATTGGAGATGCGCTCATGCAGTTTGATGCTGCTGCCACCGGAGCGGTCTTCAATGTCAAACACCGCTGCCGGCCCCGAGGAGAACTTCTGCGGCACAATCACCCGCATGCCATCCTTTTGCGGCTCGACTTGCAGGGCCCCACGGCTACTGGCCAACTTCTCGACCAGGCACTGGGCGTACTCATGGGGCTTCTTGCCTGAAATCACGTTCATGGTAGGCAACGATGCAGTGATGTCCGAGACCGTCGCACATCCACCCACTGCCAATGCAAACGGTACGACCAGAACACCCCATTTCATATGAAACCTCCGATAAAGACCCTCCGACAGCACAAATGCTGTTTTTCTCCAAGGCTCCCTGCTTTTATCGCTCATAGAATTCCAAATAACTGTTTTTAATTGTCAAAGCGGACCCCGACAGCCAGATAATAACCTGTTCGGGCTGATAAACTGCGCCAATCGCCCATGCTATCGTTTTGATTTTGTAGAAAAAGCCCTTCTGGAGGCGCCTCATGAAATTTATCCACCAGCGCGAGCACCTCAACGAAGACGACATCGTCGTCATTCAGTGCTCCCAAATGTGCAACATCCGTTTGATGAACGACGCCAACTTCCGCAGTTTCAAGAACGGCGGCCGTCACACGTATCACGGTGGCGCATTCGACACCTTCCCGGCCCGGATCACCGCGCCGAGCACCGGTTTCTGGAACATCACCATCGACACGGTCAACCGCCGGCCGATCAGCGTGACCCGCAAACCGACCCTGACGCACTCGATCAAGATCATCCGCCGCTCCAGCTCGAAGCTGAGCTGAACCCACACCAGAACAGACAGGTATGACCGTGGCCCAGACGACCAAATACGTCATCAAATACAAACTCAACGGCGAGCGTCGCTTCGAATTCGCCCAGCTTGAAAACGGCACCGCAGAAGAAGCCAAGGCTGCGCTGGACAAGCTGCATGGCCAGAGCGAAGACGTCATCAGCGAGATCAGCGTCAGCAAAGCGCTGTAACGCGATCTGGAGCGACAACATGGACGTCTGCTCCCCTCGCGAATTCGACCGCAAGCGCCGGAGTGCCCGCTCTCGCAACGCTCACTAAACTGGCCGCCTCGACCTTTTGGTCAAGGAGTCAGAACCCTTGTTTACCGATCCGATTCACCACGATGCCCTCGACTGGGGCGCGCTTACGCAGCAACTCGACCAGGATGGCTGCGCGATCATCAAATCGCTTTTAAGCCATAAGACCTGCGATGAAATAAGCGCCCTGTACGACTGCCCCGAACCCTTTCGCTCGAAAGTGGTGATGGCGCGCCACGGTTTTGGCCGTGGCGAGTACAAATACTTCAGATATCCGCTACCGGATCCGGTGGCCCGGTTGCGCAGCGCGCTCTACCCTCGACTGGTTCCCATCGCCAATCGCTGGTACGAATGCATGGATTTGCCGACCCGTTTCCCCGAATCCCATGAAGCGTTTCTGCAACGCTGCCATGCCGCCGGTCAGGAACGCCCGACACCTTTATTGCTGCAATACGGCGCGCAGGACTACAACTGCTTGCATCAGGATCTGTACGGCGAACACGTATTTCCGCTGCAAGTGGCGATTCTGCTGTCAGAACCGGAAGAGGACTTTACCGGTGGCGAATTTGTGCTGACCGAACAACGCCCACGGATGCAATCGCGCCCGCAAGTCATCGGACTGAAGAAAGGTGACGCGTTGATTTTTGCCGTGAATCAGCGCCCGGTTAAAGGCGTTCGCGGCTATTACCGAGTGACCCTGCGTCATGGGGTGAGTCGCCTGCACAGTGGAAAACGGCATACCCTTGGAATCATCTTTCACGATGCGCTATGAGCCCATGAACCCGATCACCTTCGATCTGTTTGCCGACGCCGAACCCGAGCAGCAGCCCAGGCGCGAGCAAATCGGCGAACAATCCTACGTCCTCAGGGGCTTTGCCCTGCCCTGGCTCGACCGGTTACTACCGGCGCTGGAGGCGGTTCTGACAGCGGCGCCGTTTCGGCAGATGGTCACACCCGGTGGCTTTACCATGTCGGTGGCCTTGAGCAGTTGCGGCACCTGGGGCTGGACCACCGACCGCAACGGCTACCAATACACCCGCAACGATCCGCAAACCGGCGCGCCCTGGCCTGAAATGCCCGAGGTGTTTTTCGAACTGGCCCAGGCGGCGGCGCGAGAGGCCGGGTTTATGGCGTTCGTACCGGATTCCTGCCTGATCAACCGCTATGTTCCTGGGGCCAGGATGTCGTTGCATCAGGACAAAAACGAAAACGCCTACACCGCCCCCATCGTGTCGGTGTCTTTGGGGTTACCGGCGACGTTCCTGTTCGGCGGCTTCGAACGCAGCGCCAAAAGCCAGCGGGTGCCACTGTTTCACGGTGATATCGTGGTTTGGGGCGGCGTGGACCGTTTGCGTTACCACGGCGTATTGCCGATCAAGGAAGGCCAGCATCCGCGGCTGGGCGAACAGCGGATCAATTTCACTTTTCGTACTGCGCGATGATGCAGTCGAATTCGACCGCAAGACCCGGAGTGTGGCGTCGGTGCCGGCTGGTTAATCTGCATGAAACGGGTCAACGGACATGAAGCCATGACAACTCAATCGCCAACAATCGCCACCGAAAACGATCCTCGCTGGGCCGCCGTGGTCGCGCGCGATCCACGTGCCGACGGGCAGTTTGTGTATGCGGTGAAAACCACCGGTATCTACTGCCGCCCCAGCAGCCTGGCACGCCTGCCGAAACCGCAGAACGTCGAATTCTTCGACACGGCCGAGCAAGCTCAGGCGGCGGGTTATCGCCCCAGCAAACGGGCCGCGAAAGATCACAGCGACGTCGCCGCCCAACATGCCGCGACCGTGGCCGCCGCGTGCCGTCAAATCGAATCCGCCGAAACGTTACCGGCGTTGAATGAGCTGGCGGAGGCAGCCGGTTTGAGCAGTTTCCACTTCCATCGTGTATTCAAAGCCATCACTGGCCTGACGCCCAAGGGCTACGCCACCGCCCATCGTTCACGCAAGGTTCGCGAGCGCCTGACCGATGGCGGCACGGTTACCGATGCGCTGTATGACGCCGGATTCAATTCCAACAGCCGTTTCTATGAGGCAGCGGATCAATTGCTCGGCATGACACCCGGCGACTATCGCGCGGCCGGGCAGAACAACGACATTCGCTTTGCCGTCGGCCAGTGCTCTCTGGGAGCGATTCTGGTGGCACAAAGTGAGCGCGGAGTCTGCGCGATTCTGCTGGGCGACGACCCGCATCAACTGGTCTGCGACCTGCAGGACAAGTTTCGTCGCGCCAACCTGATTGGCGCCGATCATGAGTTCGAGCAGTTGATCGCCAAGGTCGTCGGCTTTATCGAAGCCCCGGCCCTCGGCCTGGACTTGCCGCTGGATGTACGCGGCACAGCGTTTCAAGAGCGGGTATGGCAAGCCCTGCGGGAGATTCCCGCCGGTAGCACCGCCAGTTACGCCGATATCGCTAAGCGCATCGGCGCGCCAAAAGCCATGCGCGCCGTGGCCCAGGCCTGTGGCGCGAATAGTTTGGCGGTGGCGATCCCTTGCCATCGCGTGGTGCGCAGCGACGGCAACCTGTCGGGCTATCGCTGGGGCGTGGAACGCAAGCGTCAGTTGCTGGAGCGCGAAAACGCGTCCGGGTCCTGAATGCCGATATAGACCGCCACGGACTCCGGCCCGGTGTAGACCTCGAAGTCCGTGGCGAACTTGCGGTGAACCTGCGGGTTGTCCTCGAAGTAGGCCCAGATAAAGCCCCAGGCCTGAATCACACTATCGGGCATCGCCCCTTTGGCGCTGAACACCAGGTAATCGCCGCCCTCAACCTGAATCTGCGCAAAGCCCTCGGAGGGTGCGGCGACCGCCACTCCCGCGGTCACATCGAAGTGGCCTGACGCGTCGGACTCGTAGTTGGAATACACGCCGTACATAAAGGAATCCGGTTGTTTGTGGGCGATATTGTCGAAAATATCCTCGACGAAAAACCGCTCCCACATAGGGCCGATACGTGCGGTATCCGGCTGCTGCTCTGCGGCATTGCGGGTTCGCACCTGCAAACCCGAGACGCTGAAGGGCTGCACTTCGCGCAGTTTTACATCCATTGGTCGATATTCCTTGTCGCTACAGTTTGTCTGTTTGATTGATTGATGCTGAAACGATCAACGATTGACGTCGACCACCACCCGGCCGCGCAACTGCCCGGCAAGCAAGCGTGGCGCGGCGTCGATGGCTTCGCTCAAGCCGATTTCGTGGCTGATCAGCGGCAGCAAGGCGAAATCCAGGTCCTTGGCCAGGCGATTCCAGGCCAGTATCCGCCGGGCTTTGGGTTGGGTCACGCTGTTGATCCCGGCCAGGGTCACGCCGCGCAATATGAACGGTGCGACGGACGCCGGGAAGTCCATGCCCTGGGCCAGGCCGCAGGCGGCGACGGTGCCGTTAGCCTTGGTGCTCGCGCAAGCATTGGCCAGTGTGTGGCTGCCGACCGAGTCGATCACCGCCGCCCACCGCTCCTTGGCCAACGGTTTGCCCGGCTCCGACAATGTGGCGCGATCAATGATTTCACTGGCGCCCAAGTGCTTGAGGTAGTCGTGTTCGGAGGTGCGGCCAGTGGAGGCCACCACGCGGTAGCCGAGCTTGCTCAGCAGCGCGATGGCGAAACTGCCTACACCGCCGTTGGCGCCCGTCACCAATACCTCGCCCTGCTCGGGAGTCACGCCGTTGTGCTCCAGCGCCAGGATACTCAGCATCGCCGTGTAGCCGGCCGTGCCGATGGCCATCGCTTGTGCGGCGGTGAACGCCTTGGGCAGCGGGATCAGCCAGTCGCCATTCAGGCGAGCCTTCTGTGCCAATCCGCCCCAATGCCCTTCACCCACGCCCCAGCCGTTGAGCAGGACTTGATCACCGACCTTGTAGTCCGGATGACTGCTGACTTCGACAGTGCCTGCCAAGTCGATCCCCGGCACCATCGGGAATTTGCGCACCACCGGGCTGCTGCCGGTGATCGCCAGGCCATCCTTGAAGTTCAGCGTGCTGTACGCCACACGCACCGTCACATCGCCTTCAGGCAATTGATCGTCAGCGATCTCTTGCAGCGTGGCCCGGTAACCGCTGTCGTCTTTGTCGATCAAAATGCCTTTGAACATCACTGCCTCCAGGTGGAATCGCTCAGTTGTCGTGCTGTTGAAATAACACAGGGAACCCCATCACCGTACCCGACTTTAAGCCAATCCCCATCGTCTGGCGCCTTGCGGATCATCCTGTACGCATTAAAAACTCGACTGGCCCTGCGCCAGGCATTACTGATACAAACTGGCTTCTACCGTCCCTGCCCTGTTTCGACGTTGGAGAACACTGCACATGAACCAATGGCCAGACACCCGCATTCTTGACCTGCTCGGGATCGAGCTGCCGATCATCCAGGGCCCTTTGGCCGGCGCGACGACTTCGGCCATGGTGATTGCTGCGTGCAACGCTGGTGGCCTGGGTTCGATGCCTGCCGCGATGCTGAGCATCGAGCAGTTGCGCGAAGAACTGAAGACGATTCGCCAACACACCCAGCGCCCGTTCAACGTCAATTTCTTCTGCCATCAACCTCCGCCGCCGGATGAGCAGCGCGCCCGGGAATGGAAGAATCTGCTGGAACCGTACTACCGGGAATTGGGCGTCGACTTCGACGCACCGACGCCGGTGTCCAATCGCGCGCCGTTCGATAACGCGGCCTGCGAAGTGATCGAAGAGTTTCGCCCCGCAGTGGTGAGTTTTCACTTCGGCCTGCCGGAAAAGTCGCTGCTGGATCGGGTAAAAGCCACCGGAGCGAAAGTTCTCTCCTCAGCGACTACGGTCGAAGAAGCCATCTGGCTGGAGCAGCATGGCTGCGATGCGATCATTGCGATGGGTTACGAGGCTGGTGGTCACCGGGGCATGTTCCTCAGTGATGATTTGAGCAGCCAGGTGGGTACTTTCGCGCTGGTGCCGCAGGTCGTTGATGCGGTGAAAGTGCCGGTCATTGCGGCGGGCGGGATTAGCGATGCGCGTGGCGTCGCAGCGGCTTTTATGTTGGGCGCATCGGCGGTTCAGGTAGGTACGGCTTATTTGTTCACGCCAGAGGCCAAGGTCAGCGCGTCCCACCACAAGGCGTTGCGCACGGCCAAGGAAAGCGAGACAGCGGTCACCAACATTTTCACCGGGCGCCCGGCGCGCGGGATTCTCAATCGGGTGATGCGTGAACTCGGGCCGATGAGCGCCAAGGCACCGGCCTTCCCCTTGGCGGGCGGTGCGCTGATGCCATTGCGGGCCAAAGGGGAAGCGGATTTCAGCAACCTTTGGGCCGGGCAGGCGTTCACCCTGGGCGTTGAACTGACTTCGGCAGAGCTGACCCGGCGATTGGCGGATGAAGGATTGGCCAAATTGATTCACCGTTAGGACGGGGGCCCGTAGCAGCTGGCGCAGCCTGCGTTCGGCTGCGCAGCAGTCGTGAAACCAGACATCGCGGTCTTTCAGATCAATCGTGGAAGCTGAATTTACGACTGCTGCGCAGCCGAACGCAGGCTGCGCCAGCTGCTACAGGGCGCGCGTGAATTCCGACGTGCACATCCCATTCGTTCCGTTTACAGGCATTTCGCTATATATTCTGATATATAGCGTTTCACTCGCCTACCTCGGAGCCGTTTCATGACCATGCGTGCCTCACGTTTTGCCCCTGTGTGCCTGTTCAGCGTGTTCGCTTTCGGGTCCGCCCACGCGGATGAAGTCCAGGTCGCCGTTGCCGCCAACTTCACCGCGCCGATCCAGGCCATCGCTGCCGATTTCGAGAAAGACACCGGGCACAAACTGGTCACCTCCTTTGGTGCAACCGGCCAGTTCTATACCCAGATCAAGAACGGCGCGCCGTTCGAAGTGTTGCTCTCGGCGGATGACACCACTCCACAGAAACTCGAGACCGAAGGCGACACCGTCAAGGGTTCGCGCTTCACCTACGCCATCGGCACGCTGGCGCTGTGGTCGGCCAAGGAAGGTTATGTCGACGCCAAGGGCAAGGTTCTGAGCGACAACCAGTATCAGCATCTTTCCATCGCCAACCCGAAAGCCGCCCCATATGGCCTGGCTGCCACTCAGGTGCTGGCCAAGCAAGGCCTGACCGACAAGGTCAAAGACAAGATCGTTGAAGGCCAGAACATCACCCAGGCTTACCAATTCGTGTCCACCGGCAACGCCGAACTCGGTTTTGTGGCCTTGTCGCAGATCTACAAAGACGGCAAAGTGACCAGCGGTTCGGCCTGGATCGTTCCGGCCAACCTGCATGATCCGATCAAACAAGACGCGGTGATCCTCAACAAGGGCAAGGACAACCCGGCCGCCCAGGCATTGGTTGACTACCTCAAGGGGCCGAAAGCCGCCGCCGTCATCAAGTCCTATGGTTACCAACTCTAAATGACACTATCGAGTGCCGATTACTCCGCGATCTGGCTGACCCTGAAACTGGCGTCCCTGACCACGGCCATCCTGCTGATCATTGGCACTCCGATTGCGTTATGGCTGTCGCGTACCCAATCCTGGTTGCGCGGCCCGGTCGGGGCGATCGTCGCCCTGCCCCTGGTGCTGCCACCCACGGTGATTGGCTTTTATTTACTGTTGGCGCTCGGCCCGAACGGGTGGATCGGCCACTTCACCCAATCGCTGGGGCTCGGTACCCTGACCTTCAGTTTTGCGGGGTTGGTGATCGGCTCGGTGCTGTACTCGATGCCGTTCGTGGTCCAGCCGCTGCAAAATGCCTTTTCCGCCATCGGCACTCGCCCACTGGAAGTGGCCGCCACCTTGCGCGCCAACCCCTGGGACACGTTCTTCAGCGTGATTGTGCCGCTGGCCCGTCCCGGTTTCATCACCGCGGCCATTCTCGGTTTCGCCCACACCGTCGGCGAGTTCGGCGTGGTGCTGATGATCGGCGGCAACATTCCCGACAAAACCCGCGTGGTCTCGGTGCAGATCTACGATCACGTCGAAGCCATGGAATACGCCCAGGCCCATTGGCTGGCCGGGGCAATGCTGGTGTTCTCCTTTGCAGTGTTGCTGGCGCTCTACTCCAGCCGTAAAACCAAAGCGGCCTGGAGCTGACCCATGATTCAAACGCGCTTGAAACTGAGCTATTCGGGATTTGCCCTGGATATCGACCTGCAATTGCCCGGCCGTGGAGTGACTGCGCTCTATGGTCATTCCGGTTCGGGCAAAACCACCTGCCTGCGTTGCATCGCCGGCCTGGAACAGGCTGAGCAGGGTTTTATCCAGGTCAACGATGAAGTCTGGCAGGACAGCGACAAGCGGATTTTCGTCCCGCCGCATAAACGCGCCCTGGGTTATGTTTTCCAGGAAGCCAGCCTGTTTCCCCATCTGTCGGTGCAGGCCAATCTTGAATTTGGCCTCAAGCGCATCCCTCGCCAACAGCGGCGGGTCGACATGGCGCATGCCACGGAGTTACTGGGGATTGGCCATTTACTCAACCGCAATCCGCAGAATCTTTCCGGCGGCGAGCGCCAGCGTATCGGCATCGCCCGTGCCCTGCTCACCAGCCCCAAACTGCTGCTGATGGACGAGCCACTGGCGGCGCTCGATACCCAGCGTAAAAACGAAATCCTGCCTTACCTGCAACGGTTGCACGATGAGCTGGACATCCCGGTGCTGTACGTCAGCCATTCCCAGGATGAAGTCGCGCGGCTTGCCGATCACCTCGTCCTGCTCAGCAACGGCAAGGCTTTGGCCAGCGGCGCCATCGGCGAAACCTTGGCCCGGCTCGATCTGCCGCTGGCGCTGGGCGATGACGCCGGCGTGGTGATCGAAGGGCACGTCAGCGCCTACGACGCCGACTACCAGCTGCTGACCTTGCAACTGCCCGACACCGACCTGAACATTCGGGTCGCCCACGCGCCGATGACCAAGGGCCAGACATTGCGCTGCAAGGTTCAGGCGCGGGATGTCAGCCTGAGCCTGCAAGGCGTCGAACAGAGCAGCATCCTCAATCGCCTGCCGGTCACGGTGATCAGTGAAGTCGGCGCCGACAACGCTGCTCACGTACTGATCCGCCTGAATGCCGCCGGCACACCGCTGCTGGCGCGAATCACCCGCTACTCCCGGGATCAACTGGGCGTGCACCCCGGCCAGCAACTCTGGGCGCAGATCAAAGCGGTGGCGGTGCTGGCCTGAACCCGTCGCCGAGACGTATTCAAGGGGGCGCTGAACCGACGAACGACCCACCAGTTTTTTGCATGATCGCAACGGGCTTCTATGCTTGATCTGAACACGAATAGCTTCGGTGACGCCATGGAAGACATTTTCGTTGTGAAACGCTGCAACAAGATCATCGTTCATGGCCGCCGGGCCGGAGAAGTCGGCCATCCACCGCCCGACGCCGCCGTCTGGTATCGCATCATCGATACCCGCACTCGCGGCTTTATCGGTGACGGTTACGATCTTGAAGAGGACGCCAGGCGCGAATGTCGCAGGCTTAACGAGGCCAGTTCGCCGGTGTCGCACGGGTTGGCCTGAAGCCGGCCACTTTCATTTTCCGGGTCTATACTTGAAGGAGCTGAAGGACCAGCGACCCATCGGCAGAAAGCTCGCTCCCCCGCGGGCTTTTTGTTGCCCTTTAGCCGATATCCTTGAACGGAGGTGATTGTCATGTCCGAGAAAGAGTCTATCGCCACCCTGCTCACCCTGCTTGACTCCCGTCAGGCCCGCCTTGCTGCTGCGTGCAAGGAAATCGCCGACTGGGTCGATCATCAAGGGGGGCATCCGACAGCGCTCAGGATTCGTGACCGCTTGAACGACATCGAGAAGGACACGCCGCAGATTCGCAGCGCGTTGTCTGCACTCAAACATGTCGAGCCGCCACTGCCTCGGTTCAAATCAGGCGACCGCGTTATTTGAGCCAGGGACAGAGTCCAATTCAGCACACCTGAGCGGTGACCTCTTCGTCACCGTGGTTATGCCTGCCTGCCAGACTCGCGCTACATCCCAACCCGGCCCAGTTTGCCGGGCTTTTTTTATTCGTGCCTTCGGCCATTTCACACCGTCTTCACAACCGAACTCCTACAGTTCACCTGCTCCTTTGAAAACATCCCCTGGCCCGCCCGCATGCGGGCCATTTTTTTGCCTGCCGTAACGCGAACGAACGCCCTCACCCGCCAGGTGTCGAACGCTTACACATCACGAAGGAGAATGTCCCATGGTCACTCACTTCAAAGTCGGCGGGCACCTGGCCTGCGGGCACAAAGGCAGCAACCTGACTTCCAGCAGCATATTGAACCGGGTGAAATGCAGAAGCTGCCGCAACACCGATGCGTACAAGGAAGCGCGCAAAGCCGAACGCAACGCCGCACGTCGGGCCGCACGCAAAGCCAAAGCCACCCATGCCGCCAATGACTGGCGCGCATCCTGGGTACAACGGCTGATCGAGATGCCCGGACTGCAACGGCTACCGCGTGGCTTTACTGGCCAGCCATTTGTATAGCTGACACGTTAGGCGTGAGGATTTCCTCTAGAAAATCGATAAACACATTGATCCGGCTAGAGCCCCGGTGATTGGGCAAGTACAGCGCATTGATGCAACTGCTTGCACTGCCGGGGTTGACTTCGTAATGCTCCAACAACCGTGTCAGCCGGCCTGCGGCGACATCGTCGCGTACCAGCCAGTCGGCCAGCAGGGTCACCCCGCCGCCGGCGATTGCCGCTTCGCGCAGGATGTCGGCGTTGTTGCTTTGCAGGCGGCCATGCACATTGAGCTGGATGGTTTCCTTGTCGCCCTGGAACGTCCAGCACTGGTGCGAACCAGCGTAATCAAAGCGCAGACATTGGTGCTCGAGCAAGTCGCGAGGATGACACGGCGCCGTGTGGCGGCTCAGGTAATCCGGGCTGGCCACCACCCAGCGCTGGAAGGCCCCTACCCGTTTACTGACGATGTCTTCACTGACCACCGACGATCCCAGACGCACTGACACATCGATCTGTTCGCTCAGCAGGTCGCTGACCTGATCGCTCAACGACACGCTTATTTCCAGTCCCGGATGGCGCTCGAGCAATCGACCCAGATGCGGCGCGATGATCCGCCGACCAAACTCGACGGGCACGCTGATCCGCAGGCGTCCTTGCGCCTCGCTGCCACGGTCGGCAACCACGGCATCGGCTTCGTCGATGGCGTCAAGAATCGCCACAGCCTTTTCGAAATAGGTTTGCCCGGCGACGGTCACGCTGGTGTTGCGTGTCGTGCGGTTGAGCAGGCTGGCGCCGAGCTCGTTTTCCAGCCCCGCCACCTGGCGAGTGACCGAAGACGTCGAGATGCCAAGCTTGCGCGCCGCAGAGGAATAACCGCCGCAACGCACGGTTTCAACAAACATCTTCAGTGCCAGCAACTTGTCCATAAGTGGAATCCGGTCAAAAGGGAACGGTGGTGATTGTGCATCACCGTTCGCCAACCGTCTTGTATGACGGTGCTTCACCGGATTCCCCGGCGCCTGGCGCTCAGGCATTGGCCTTGCGACCGAGGAACATCACCAAAGCCAGGGTCGGGAGCAATGCCACCGATGCGGCAGACAGGTTCCAGCCGAAGTGCTCGTAGAGTGGGCTCGCCACCAGCGATCCCAAGGCACCGCCAACGAAGATGCTGGTCATGTACACGGCGTTGAGTCGTGCCCGGCTGTGCGGGTCGATGGCGTACACCTCGCGCTGGCCCAGCACCATGTTCAGTTGCACGGCGAAATCCAGCAGCACCGCACACACCACCAGCCACAAGTAGCTGCTGCCGGGCAGCGCAGCGATCAACAATGAAGCCGGTGCCAGTAGCAGTGCGACCAATGTTCCGCGGTGGCCGTGACCGGCATCGGCCAAGCGCCCGGCAATCGGCGCAGCGACTGCACCTACTGCTCCAACCAGGGCAAAAATCGCCACCTGCGCCTGGCTGAAACCGTGGTGACGCATCAGCTCAATCGGCGCAAGCGTCCAGAACAGGCTGAAACTTGCGAACAACAATCCCTGATACAACGAACGTTGACGCAGCACCGGGTGGCGACGAGCCAGGGTAAACACCGAGCCGATCAGCGCGGCATAAGTCGCCTGATGCGTCGGCACACGGCGCGGCAGCGCAGCCGCGGTGATCAGGGCGATGACGGCCATCAGTGCCGCCGCGCTGTAAAACACCCCGCGCCAGCCGAACACTTCCACCAGCAGGCTGGACAGCGGACGCGACAACAGAATGCCCAGCAGCAGCCCGCTCATGATATTTCCCACCACACGACCGCGCGTGGCTTCGGGTGCCAGATGCGCCGCCAATGGCACCAGAATCTGCACCGCAACCGAAGTAAGGCCGATCAGCAATGAAAACACGAGGAACATCGACGGCGAGTGCGTCAGCCCGGCACACAACAGCGTAACGCTCGCTGCGAGGGTGAAACCCACGACCAGGCGCCGGTTTTCCATCAGGTCGGCCAGCGGCACCAGCAACAGCAGACCCAGCGCATAACCAAACTGTGTGAGTGAAACGATCAGGCTGGCATTGGCGCTGGACAGGCCGATCTGCGGCGCGATCAATTCGACAATCGGCTGGGCGTAATAGAGGTTGGCCACGACCGCGCCACAGCAAAATGCCAGGAACGCGACCATCAGGCCGGAGAGTGAAGCAGGCTGTTCGGCCTTGGCCGCTGCTGCGGGGTTACCCGTGAGCATGATGACACCTCGTTGAGTTCGGGAAAGTGATGCCAAGGCTAAGGGCACGGGTCGATGCAGAGAATCCATGCCACCGGCAATGCAGTGATGCGCCATTCGCAACGATCCCGGCGTTGCCGTTGGCGCAATGCGCTATTGCGCGAACTGGCAATACTCCGGCGCTTACGCCTTCTCTACCCTTGGGCACTTGGCGCAGGGCTCTCCATCAGCGCCCTTCCCCGGTTGCTCAAGGAGCTGTTCATGACCCCGAATCCATCATCAATGCCCTCCGCGCGTCCCTCGCGTTGCAAATCCTCATGAAGGGCAACTTCCTGAGATCCAGTCCCCTCTGGATCAGCGCGGCCGTCCTCGCTTCGATAGGCGCAATCAGCGCGGCGTTACTGATGTGGCGCCCGGCGATAGCACCGATTGAGCCCCGGCGAACGTTCGATGCCGCGCAATTGCTGCGCGGTGCGCGGGTGGTCGAAGCAGGCGATTGTGCGGTGTGCCATACGCGTCCGGGCGGTCAATACATGGCGGGCGGGCTGCCGCTGGTAACGCCGTTCGGTACGCTCTACAGCACCAACATCACACCCGATCCGCAGACCGGTATCGGCCAATGGTCACTGCCGGCGTTCGAGCGGGCGATGCATGAAGGGATCGCCCGCGATGGCCACTTCCTGTACCCCGCCTTCCCGTACGTGCACTACCGGCGCATGAGCGAAGGCGACATTGCCGACGCGTATGCGTACTTGATGAGCGGCCCTGCCGTGAACTCACCGGCCATGCAAAACCACATGAATTTCCCGATGAACCTCCGGCCACTGGTGTCGTTCTGGAATCTGCTGTTTCTGCATGCAAAGCCGCTGACACCTGTGGCGCAGCAATCCGAGGCGTGGAATCGCGGACGTTATCTGGTTGAAGGCCCCGGCCACTGTGCGGGCTGCCATTCACCGTTGAACCTGATCGGTGCCGAGCAGTCCGGCGCAAGCCTCGCGGGCGGTGAGGTGGATGGCTGGGAGGCGCCTTCGCTGCTCGGCATGGCCCGTCGCGCAAACCCGTGGAGCACTGAACAGTTGGTCCGCTATCTGCGGGCAGAAGTGGTGGATGGGCACGGCACAGCCGCAGGCCCGATGCGCCCGGTCAGCCTCAGTCTGGCTCGCTTGCCGGTCAGTGACGCCGAAGCGATTGCCGAGTATTTGCTGAGCCTGCAAACCAAGGCGGCAATCACCGAAATCCAACCCGGCGCCGGGAACGTTGAGACCTTGGACCAGACCAGCGGCGCCCTGCTGTTCGCCAGTGCCTGCGCCGGTTGTCATGCCCCTGCGGCGCCGATGCGCGAGATCGACGGGCGTCCGGCGCTTGATCGCACCTCGGCACTGCAAGCCCGAAGCGCACGCAACTTCCTGAAAACCGTGCTCGAAGGTGTGCCGGCAACTCCGGGCGTGCCCGGACCGGTCATGCCGCCGTTTGCCGCCAGCCTGGACAACATTCAACTCGCAGCCCTGGCGTCATACCTGCGCCAGCAAGCCAGGCCTGACCAACCCTGGACAGAGCTTTCTTCCACTATTGAAGCGATCCGTCAGGAGACGAAATGACCCAAGTCACGCTCAACGTCAACGGCTCGGCCCATGCATTGGAGCTGGAACCTGACATGCCGCTGCTCTATGCGCTGCGTAATCATCTGGGGCTGAACGGCGCCAAATACGGGTGTGGTTTGGGGCAGTGCGGAGCCTGTACGGTCATCGTCGATGACAAGCCGGTTTTTTCTTGCGTGACGCCCTGCGCGGGCCTTGAGGGCAAGAAGGTTCGAACGGTTGAAAGCCTCGGTTCTGCCGAACGTCCCGGCCCTTTGCAGAAAGCCTTTATCGACAAACAGGCGGCTCAATGCGGCTACTGCATCGCCGGCATGCTGATGCGCGCGCAGTCATTGCTGGAAAGCAATCCGCACCCGGACGAGCAGACCATTCGCGAGCACATGGCAGGCAACCTGTGTCGTTGCGGCACCCACCTGCGGATTATCGAGGCAATCAGCCTGGTGGCCGGGCAAAACGGGAGCGCGACATGACGATGGAGAAAAAAGTCGACCACAGTCGCCGGGCGTTCTTGCGTGGAGGCGCCTTGCTAGTGGCGTTTACCCTGGTGCCGGCGGCGCGTCGTGCATGGGCCGACACCGAAGTGGATACCCTCGGCACGGTGGTTCTGGCGCCTGATCTGCCCGGCAGCCTGCGCACCAATCCCTACCTCGATGCGTGGATCCGCGTGGGCCCTGAAGGCATCACCGTCTACACCGGCAAGGTCGAATTGGGCACTGGCGTTAAAACAGCCTTGCTGCAAATTGCCGCCGAACGTCTGGAGGTTTCGCCGACGGCGATCAACTTGCTGACTGCCGACACTGCCCTGACGCCCAACGAAGGCTACACCGCCGGCAGCCATAGCATTTTCGACAGCGGCACCGCGCTGTTCAACGCGGCGGCGCAGGTACGTGAGTTACTGCTGCAGTCGGCCGGGCGCAGCTGGGAGGTGGCACCGCCACTGTTGACGACGCAGGAGGGCGTCATTCACGGCCCTGCCGGACAACGAATGTCCTACGCTGACGCCGTCAAAAACGTCGACTTGCACCTCTATGCCAAGTCCGAATCGCCGGCAATGCCAGCGACGGGCTTCAAGCTGATCGGGCATTCGCTGCAACGGCTGGATATTCCGGCAAAAGTCAGCGGCGGCCCGGCATTTGTTCAGGACATTCGTCTGCCGGGCATGCTGCACGCTCGGGTCATTCGCCCTCCTCGTCCCGGTTGCACGCTGGAAGCCTTCGACGCGGAGTCGATCAAAACGTTGTCCGGGGTTGTGCAGGTGATTCGCGACGGCAATTACCTTGCCGTGGTGGCGCGTGATGAATGGCAAGCGATCAAGGCCATGCGCCGCGGATATGAATCGGCGCGCTGGAGCGGTGGACAAGCGATACCCGAGTCACGGGACATCCACACATTGCTCGAACGCCTGCCTTCACGCCGCTACCCGATCAGCCACGAGGGTACGCCACAGGAAGCGACCGACAACCGCTATCGAGCGCGCGTGACCAAGCAATACCTGATGCACGGATCCATCGGCCCGTCCTGCGCCGTGGCCTGGTTCAAGGACGGCACCCTCACCGTCTGGACCCACACCCAAGGCGTGTATCCGCTGCGCGCCGGGATCGCCGAAATGCTGCGGCTACCGCCCGACCGCGTTCGCTGTATCCACACCGAAGGGTCCGGTTGTTACGGCCACAACGGCGCAGACGATGCAGCGGCCGACGCCGCGCTGATTGCCATGCGAATACCGGGCACGCCGGTGCGGGTGCAGTGGATGCGCGAGCAGGAAAATCTCTGGGAACCCTACAGCTCGGCGATGGTGACTGAAGTGCAGGCCAATCTTGATGCGCAAGGTCGATTGCAGGACTGGCACTATGAACTGTGGACCACGCCGCATAACGAACGCATCGTCAACGCGGGCCGGTTGCTGCCGGCGCGACTGCTGGCCCGACCGTTCATCTCTGCGCCTTCGGTGCCCATCGCTCAACCTGAAGGCGACGGCGATCGCAATGCCGTGCCGCTGTACACGCTGGCATCCACGCGCATCAACATGAACTTCGTCACTGAGATGCCGTTTCGCACCTCTGCCATGCGCTCGCTGGGCGCGCACATCAACATCTTCGCAATCGAGGCGTGCATCGATGAGCTTGCCGCCAGGGCCGGGAGCGATCCGGTGGCCTTGCGCCTTGCGCATCTGGCGGATCCCCGGGCGCGGGCCGTGGTGGAGCGCGTGCGCGACGCCATCGGCTGGTCGCAAAAAAGCAGCGAGCCCGGCGCGGGCATCGGCTTCGCGTTTGCCCGCTACAAAAACATCATGGGCTATTGCGCGATCGCGGTGCGCTTGCGCGTACATCCGCAGACCGGCGAGGTGCAGGTCGATCACGTCGTCACGGCGGTAGACGTCGGGCAAATCGTCAATCCCGATGGCCTGCGCAACCAGGTGGAAGGCGGGATCGTGCAGTCCACCAGTTGGACGCTGTATGAAAAAGTCGCCTATGACGCCGGGGGTATACGCAGCTACGACTGGAGTGGCTACCCGATCCTGCGCTTTTCGCAGGTGCCGAAAAAGGTCGACGTTCACCTGCTCGACCAACCGGGACAGCCGTTTCTCGGCGCCGCCGAAATCGTCCAGGGACCGATGGCCGCCGCCCTCGGCAATGCCGTGGCAAACGCTACCGGCCGACGCTGGCTGAACCTTCCTTTGACCCGCTCAGAGCAACCGTCCTGACCCTGCGCAGCGTTGCGTTTCACGCAATGCAGCGTAGAGGCTGATGCGGATTATCAAGCGGCATGCAGCGGATTAACTTACGGCCATACGGTGCCTGGCCAAACGTCCATCGCCGCCCTGCTCCCTCTTTTCGAAACCTGGAGAAATTCTATGACGCAGCAACTGTTCCAACCCATCGCATTGGGGCCATACACACTCCCGCACCGAGTGGCGATGGCGCCGCTGACCCGCTCTCGTGCCGGGCAACCGGGCGATGTCCCGACGGCCATGAACGCCGAGTATTACCGTCAGCGTGCGAGCGCCGCATTGATCATCACCGAGGCGACGCAAATCTCCCGACAGGGCCAGGGCTATGCCTGGACCCCGGGAATCTACAGCGATGAGCAGGTACAGGCCTGGCGCGAAGTCAGCAGCCAGGTGCACGAGGCCGGCGGTTTGATCTTCATGCAACTCTGGCACGTGGGCCGCGTGTCGCACCCAAGCTTTCAGCCCGACAACGCCCTCCCGGTGGCCCCAAGCGCATTACCCGTGCCGGGCAAGACGTTCATCGTCGACGCGGATGGCAACGGTGTGTGGGGCGATGTGCCGGTTCCGCGGGCACTGGAAACCTCGGAGATCGCTGACATCATCAACGACTACCGCCGGGCTGCGCGCAATGCGCTGAACGCCGGGATGGATGGCGTGGAAATTCACGCCGGCAATGGTTACCTGTTGGATCAGTTCATCAACAGCAACAGTAACCAGCGCGAGGATAGCTACGGCGGCAGCCTGGAAAACCGTGCACGGCTGTTATTGGAAGTGGTTGCTGCGGTTGTCGACGAAGTCGGCGCAGAGCGCGTGGGCGTACGCCTCACGCCAATGGGACGCTTCATGGGCATGGGTGATGAGACGCCGCAAGCGACGTTTGGCCATATCGTGCGTTCGTTGAACCAGTGGAATCTGGCCTATCTGCACCTCGTCGAGCCTGCCGTCGTCGGCACCGTCAAGGACGAGAACTTCGATCCGCGCTGGGATGCAATCATCAGCCAACTGCGTGCAGCGTGGGACGGCGTGCTGATGATCGCCGGTGGCTACGACCCCGAGACGGCGGAACAGGCCTTGATCGACGGTCGCGCGGACATCATCGCGTTCGGCAGGCCGTTTCTGGCCAACCCTGATCTGCCACGACGAATTCGCGACGGATTGTCGCTCAATGCGCCGGATCCGAGCACCTTCTTTGGTGGCGATCAGCGTGGATACGTGGATTACCCGGCTCACTCCTGACAGCTGAATCCAGACCATCAATGCACCTTGGCGCGCCCGTGGGCGCCCTGTCCGACGGGCAGGAGCGCCGCGCCAAGGAACTGATGCTGCGTGCAATCAGCCGCAGCGTTTGCATCAGCGAACGGGCTGAACAATGCGCTCTAGCACAACCTCCAGTGGATGGCGCAATTGCGTGTTGGCAAAGCGCTTCACCTGACTGCGGCAGGAGTATCCCGTCGCCAGCGCCTCACCCTTTTTGTCCAGTTTACCGGCCCATGACTGCTCGAAAATGGTCCGCGAGGTGTCCTGGTTTCGGGCTTCATGACCGTAGGTTCCGGACATGCCGCAGCAGCCGGTCGCCTCAGTCGTCAGCTTGAGCCCGAGCCGGGCAAAAACGGTTTCCCATTGCGAAGTGCTGGCCGGGACATTGGTTTTCTCGGTGCAGTGCGCCAACAAACGGAATGTATCAGTCGCTGGATGCGGATTTTCCGGCAACGCATCGCAGAGCCATTCCTGGGGTAGCAGGACCTTTGGGCAATCGTTGAGCCCCGGTACTTTCTGATATTCCTGGCGGTAGACCAGGGTCATCGCCGGGTCCAGCCCCACCAGCGGCACTCCACAGTCGGCGAGCGCCTTGAGCTGATGGGCGTTGCGGATCGCCGCCTTGGCGAAGGCACCGAGGAAACCCTGCACATGCAAAGGCTTGCCGTTGGCGCTATAGGGCGCCAGAAACACCCGATAACCCAGCTGATGCGCCAACTGGATGAAGCTCGCCAGCAACGGGGTTTCGAAGTACCGGGTGAAGGCGTCCTGCACCAGCACCACGCTGCGCTCACGTTGCGCGACAGTGAGCTCGCGCAAGGCTGGCACACTGGCGACAGCGACCTTGCAGCGGGTCAACGTGGCCTGCAGGTTATGGCGATTGATCAACGGACTGTCGAGCATACCGACCTGTCGCTCAAGCAAACGGCTCACCCATTTCGAGCTCATCACCGCGTTGTACAAACCTGGCGCGTAGGCCATGTAAGGCAGGGTGAACTCCAGCGAGCCGATCAAATAGTCGCGCAGCGGGCGTTGATAACGACCGTGGTACAGCTCCAGAAATCGCGAACGGAATTCCGGCACATTGACCTTGACCGGGCATTGTCCCGCACAGGATTTACAGGCCAGACACCCCGCCATCGCGTCGTAGACCTCATGGGAGAAATCCGCCTCGCCGCGCGAGCGCGCCAGGTTATTGCGCAACCGCGTTGGCAACCCGCTCAGCCACGACAATTTGCCTCGGGCCGCTTGCAGTACATCGATATTGGCCGCGCCTTGCAGACGCAACCACTCGCGAATCAATGAAGCCCTGCCCTTTGGCGAATGCTGGCGTTCACGGGTGGCTTTCCACGACGGGCACATCGCATCGTTGGGATCGTAGTTGTAGCAGGCGCCATTACCGTTGCAGTGCACGGCGGAGCCGAAGCTTTGCCAGACGCGCTCGTCGATTTGCCGGTCCAGGTCACCACGCAGCGTGACTTCGTTGACCTTGAGCAAGCCTTGGGCGGCGTCCGGCGGAGTGCAGATTTTGCCGGGATTGAGCTGATTGTGCGGGTCGAACGCCCCCTTGAGCGATTGCAGCGCCGGGTACAGCTCGCCAAAAAACTCGGGGACATATTCCGAACGCAAACCTTTGCCGTGCTCACCCCACAGCAGCCCCCCATAACGCCGGGTCAGCTCGGCCACGGCATCGGAAATCGGCTTGACCAGAGCGGCCTGGGCCGGATCTTTCATATCCAGCGCCGGACGTACATGCAACACACCGGCATCGACGTGACCGAACATGCCATAGGCCAGGCCATGGCTATCCAGCAAGGCGCGGAACTCAGCGATGTAGTCAGCCAGTTTCTCCGGCGGCACGGCGGTGTCTTCGACGAAAGGCTGCGGGCGAACCTCGCCGTCGACGTTACCCAGCAGCCCGACCGAGCGTTTGCGCATGGTGTATACGCGGGTCACGGCTTCGGCCCCTTCGGCCAGGGTGTGGCCCAGTCGCTCAATCGTCGTGTCGGCCTGCAGATGCTCCACGAACGACGCCACGCGAGCATTTACGTCCGCCAGGTCTTCCCCGCTGAACTCCACCAGGTTGATGCCCAGCGTCGCGCGCCCGGCGTCCGTCGGGAAGTACTCGGCAACGCTGTGCCAGACGATGTCTTTCATCGCCAGCATCAACACTTTGGAGTCCACGGTTTCGATGGACAACGGTTTGTGCGCCAGTAACGCATTAGCGTCGCGCAACGCATCCATGAAGCTGCTGTAGCGCACGTTCACCAACACCGAATACTTGGGAATCGGCAGCACGTTGAGCTTGGCTTCGACGATGTAGCCCAACGAACCTTCCGCACCGCACAGCACACTGTTGAGGTTGAAACGCCCGTGCTCGTCGCGCAGGTGCGCCAGGTCGTAACCGGTCAGGCAGCGGTTGAGTTTCGGGAATACCGACTCGATCAGGTCGGCCTGGGTTTCCTGAATGTGCCGCGCCGTCCGGTACACCTCGCCGATGCGGCCGGATTGCGTGCATGCCACTTCCAGCTCCGCGTCGGACAGAGGCCGGCTGTGCAGGCGCTCGCCACCGAGCAGCACACTGTGCAGTTCCAGCACGTGATCGCGGGTCTTGCCATAGGTGCAACTCCCCTGGCCGCTGGCGTCGGTGTTGATCATGCCGCCGACGGTGGCGCGGTTGGACGTCGACAGCTCCGGGGCGAAGAACAGCCCATGGGGTTTGAGCGCGGCATTCAGCTGGTCCTTGACCACGCCCGCCTGCACCCGCACCCAACGCTCGGCGACGTTGATTTCCAGGATAGTGTTCATGTGCCGCGACAAGTCGACCACGATACCATCGGTCAATGACTGGCCGTTGGTGCCGGTGCCGCCGCCTCGCGGGGTCAGCTTGATCTGGCGAAAGCGTGGTTCGGCCATCAAGGTCGCGATGCATGCGATGTCGTCCGCGTCCATGGGGAACACCGCCGCTTGCGGCAGGCGCTGGTAAATCGAGTTGTCGGTCGCCAGCACGGTGCGGGTGGCGTAGTCGGCGCTGAGCTGGCCACGAAAGCCGCTGGCGCGCAGGGCCTGAAGAAATTCCGGGTAATCTGCCGCGAGTGCAACGGTGGGCAACTGAGCGATCATCGCAGGCTGTTCTCTTGTCGGTCTAATCATGGGAAAAAATCAAAACACTTGTCGCCTGAGCATTAATGGGTCAGCCTCAGGTCGTCGGCTACGCCAATGATCCTGTAGGCTCTGGCGCCGGACAAACGGATAATCCTGCCGCTATCGATGACTTTTACGAATGAATTACCGTCACCTCACGCCCTCGATGTCGTTGCTGCTGGCCTTTGAGGCCGCCGCCCGCCATGAAAGCTACACCCGCGCCGCGATGGAACTGTCACTGACCCAAAGCGCCGTGAGCCGGCAAGTCCAGGCGCTGGAACAGCAACTGGGCCTGACGCTGTTTCGCCGTGAAGGCCGGCAAGTGCAGTTGACCGATGTCGGTCGTCTCTACCAGCGGGAAATGAGCGAAGCGCTCGGACGCATCCGCAGCGCCACGCTGCAAGCCATGGCTTATCAATCCGGCAGCGGCACCTTGCGCCTGGCCACCTTGCCGACCTTCGGCTCGAAGTGGTTATTGCCGCGCCTACATGACTTCTACAAAACCCATCCCGGCATGCTGGTGCACATCAATTCCCGGATCGACGCCATCGACTTCGAAACCAGCGGTATCGATGCCGCGATCGTCGTCGGCAATGCCGATGTGCCGGGCCTGATCAGCCATCGCCTGCACACCGAAGAACTGATGGTGATCATTTCTCCAGAAGTGGCCGAGCTCCATGACGCCTGGACGCCGGAGCGCATTGGCGCACAGACACTGCTCAACGTCGCAAACAACGCCAACGTCTGGGGCGAGTGGTTCAGCCACCACGGCCTTCCCCACCGAATGATGCGGCTGGGGCCGAGTTTCGAACTCACCTCGCACTTGATCCAGGCCGTCAGGGCCGGCATCGGCATCGGTTTGGTGCCACGTATTCTAGTGGCCGACGAGTTGGCCAACGCAGAGCTGATCAGCCTCGACCAGCCGTTCGCCAGCCAGCGCAGCTACTACCTGACCTACCCGCCGCGCAACGAAATGCTGCCATCGCTTATCGCGTTCCGTACCTGGTTGCTGGAACAGATCTGAACGAGCGCAAAGAACAGGCTGTCCACTTTGTTCTTCTATGATGTCCATCAGTTGCGCGCGCGACTGCAGGATTTTTGATGCGTTGGTGGCAAGGGAATTGAGGAATCCATGACTGACCGCGAACAACTCCATCGAGATGGCTTTGCGCTGCTCCGTCGAGCGATCCCGGCCGAGTGGCTGGGTGACCTTCGTGCCGTGTTCGATGCGGGCGTGAAGCCGGCGGACCAATGGCCAGTGCCGCGTGGCATGGATTGGCGCCATTCGCTGCTGGATTCTGATTCGAAGATTCAGGCGGTGTGTCGTCTGCCGGAGCTGCTGACGGTGGTTGGTGAGCTGATCGGAGAGCGGTTTTTCCTCTCGCAGGTGGAGGGTCGCGAGCCCCTTGCAGGTGGCGGTCATCAGCAGCTGCACCGCGACTTGTCGGCCCAACGGCCAGGCGACATTGTGAACGCCATCGCTTACTTCGACGATTATGGCCCCGAGAACGGCGCAACACGTATCGTCCCCGGCAGCCATCGCCCTGACCAGGAAGCGCCGCCATTCGACTTCAATGACGAGTCCCGGTCCGTGCAGCTTTCAGGCTCCGCGGGTGACATCCTGGTGTTTGATGCCGATTTAGTGCATGCGGGCAGTCTGAACTCGATCGGCGCACGCCGACGCTCCATCCTGATCAGCTATTTTTCGGAGCCTTTATACGCGTCACACTTGGAAACGGTGGGCCTGCGAAGTATTCGGATGGATACGACCGATCGGTTCGACCCTTCGGATTTTGCCTGCTCAAGCCATCAAGAATAGCGGACCGGAAACCAACAAGGAGTGCCTGCTATCAATGGCAGCACCCACCACACCCGTCCAACTGACAATCGGACGGGTGTGGTGGCCTTGATGGATTCTCCAGGGGGGATCCACCCCTACAGCTGGGACTTTTTTTGTGCCCGCCACTTTCCTGGGGTCATATTGAATTTCTTGGAGAACATTCGGGTGAAATGGGATTGATCAGCAAACCCGCACTCCAAGCCCACTTGAGTAATAGAAAA
This sequence comes from Pseudomonas sp. GW822-FHT07A10, assembly GCF_058798795.1. Lineage (NCBI taxonomy): Bacteria > Pseudomonadati > Pseudomonadota > Gammaproteobacteria > Pseudomonadales > Pseudomonadaceae > Pseudomonas > Pseudomonas sp. GW822-FHT07A10. The sequence goes on along the minus strand of NZ_JBXAKV010000001.1, from coordinate 705,540 downwards.
ATCAGTTTGCTCAAGGAATTCTTTCGCTCGGGTTAATCTTGCAAGCTGAAGCCAATCACGTGGGGAGTGGCCCGTAGCATTCTTGAAAGCTCGGGAAAAATGACTTCGTGACAAGGAACACTCCTTGGCTACGGCCGAAACCTGAATGCCGCAATCAAGGTTTTCCATCATGACTTCTTTTGCTTTTCGCTCCTGCCAATAACTCAGCCTGCCCGGCCCGTTACTGGTCGCTATGAATCGCAGATAGGCGGGAGCCATCGTCATGATCTGCTCAGCGCCCAGCCCGGCGGCACTGATTGCGATGGATCCCCGTTTGTCGCCTCCCTGGCTGGACTTGAAGACTTCTACAACGTCCACGTCGTTCATTGTGACCTCTCAATGTTGGAGACGAGGTCTATTGTGGCCAGCATCATTTTGGCGAAAGCGCTTGATCGGGCCGTCCATGCGCCCGTTTGGGCCAGATCGTTAGCGGGGTTTGCGTAGCCCGCTTGGGGTTAGGCCCAGGTGGCGCTTGAACAGTCGAGCAAGGTATGAGGGGGAGTCCAGGCCTACCGCGAGGCTGACTTCGAGGATCGATAGTGAAGTGCATGAAACAAGCCGGGCGGCCGTTTCCACTCGGGTGCGGTTGGTGAAATCCAGCAGGGTTTCGCCCGTAATGTCTTTGAAGATACGAGTAAGGTGTCGCCGGGACAGGTGAAACTCATGCCCAATCGACTCAATATCCAAATCTGTTTCCAGATTCTCCTGAATGTAGCGCTGTATGTCGCGAACCAGCGTCGCCTGCTGCTGTTCACTCGGCTGCGGCTGAGTCTGCTGACAAGCGATAACCCGCGCGCACTCCTCGAAGAGCAGATGATTGAGATGGGGTAATTGGCGCTGAAAGGCCTCCGCGGATGCACTGCATTGCAGTTGGTCGTACAGGCGCAAGATACTTTCCAGAGCTTCGGTTCCTTGCCAGATCCCCGATCGATTTACCTGTTTGGCGAAACCGCTGTAACCGTTCATCTGTCCTTGATGTTTGATGTAAGAGGGATCGACATACAAGGTCATATGTTTCTCCCGCCCCGGAGCCGCTTGGGTTGCGTGTGCAAAGTCTGCCGGCACAAAGGAAAACAACCGGGGCGAAACGTGAGAAGTCTGGCTGCTTTCGGTCGACAGGAATAGCCCTCCCTGGCGTGGTAACAGCAGCATATGACAGTCGTGGGCGTGCCAATCCACGGCGTAGCCACTGGTGTCGCTAGTCTCCAAGTGAAACACTTCGGGCGACTGACCACTGAGCTTGGACGACATATAGGCCATAAAGCAGACCCCTTAATACTAATGCACCGCTGCAATAGCCTCGTCGGGGCGGTTCTGAGCGGCGGATAGGGACTATAGGAACGATAGGGTCATTATCATACATACCTTCCCAACGCGGCACGACCAGACCAAAGCGCTCCTCCCCCTTGATATTCACTGCTGTCTTGGCCATATCCAATTGGTATTGCGCTGGCTTTACCGTGCGGTCATTGGGTGAGCATGGCGTACAGAACGGAGGCTGATATAAAAACTAAGGTCCTGCATGATAAATCTCACGCAAGCAATTGATATATATAGAAAAATAGGCGAATTGAAGGAGGTACAAAAACGCCACATCACCCTATAAGAATCAATAACTTAGCGTTGAATATTCCTACAATAGTTCACCCTTTCCCTGGCGTTCTGCCGACCGAAACAATCAAACCTCCCTGCAATACCAAGACTGCGCGTATAGAACACCATCGACCTCTTCCAGACCACTCAGCGTGAAACCGAGCGTTGCCATACTGGTCAGACGAGCATCAAGAAGCGGTCGAAGCGGCGGCTTATCACTTGGCCAGGCGCCATATCGCAAAGATGCGGTGCTGGACGTTCTTTTCAGGATGTCAGACGGCGCAGTGGAGAAAATGATATCGCCCCTTACCGGTTCGGCACTGGCAATATCCCTTTGGGATCTGGCGACACCACGCTCTCTCATGGGTACGATCAGGAACTGCATTGCTTAACCATACTGGACAAAAATACAGTATCCGGACGATATGCTGATTGCTCAATTGGTCGCTGACGATTGGTAACGTTTCGCCTTGAAGCAGTAGAGACTGTTCTACGTTGAGAGCACGGTCAGGAGAACCTGACCATGGGTGGATAACGTGCGCAATCAGGAGCAGAAGCTAATCTCCCCTTTGAACGATAAAACTCAATAATCGAAAGTGTCTGCCGATAGTCAAAACGATGCCCCAGCATTAGGGGATTTTAGAATGTGGAGTAGCAGGCTCAAGCTTATGAAAGATATCTATCTACTGATCGAACATGGTATGGATCAGGGCGAAGTTTATGTGCTTGGCTGGTTCGATGATGAGAAAAGGGCCAAGGAAGTGGCTGAGGAGAAGGAGTGGGAGGCATACCGCGCCAGCTTGAAAACTGAGCACCCCTGGTCAAATCACAAACCGCTGCCGCCAGACCAAACTAAATATCGTCGCTTCTGGATCAAAGAGATTTCCAAATTTGATCACGTTCCAGTTCCTAGATCCTCGGCAGTTCATTGACCCCCCATCCGACTTCTGCTCGATTGCAGATCTATCAACTTATCTTCCAGCGGTGACCTCCAGGACGTACGCCTGACAAGCAGCCATGCGGCCAAGCGTACGCAGCCGGAACGCCCTGTTAGCGATCGGGATCTCTGCCGTCTCTTCGCGGAAACGCTTGCGGGTAGAAGGTTTGGATTGATCGAATCATGTCCCGAAAGTCAGAACACAAGGTCCGCTCGACACGACTGATCGCTACAGCGGATGGCACACCAATGACAGTGGCGATGTTGCGGAGAAGGTTTGATTTGGCCAGGGAAGCGGCCGGCGTGGCGAAATCTGAATTTCAGATGCGGGATTTACGAGCCAAAGCCGGCACAGACAAAGCCGAATCCAGCGGTGAGATCATGCAGGCGAGAGATCAACTTGGGCACAAGACCGTGGTAATGACAGAGCAGTACATCCGGAACCGCATGGGCAAGAAAGCCACTCCTACCAAGTGAATTGCGGACCAAATCCAAAATAGCGGACCAGAAACAAACAAGGGCTTGCATTAGCTTTCGCCTGCAAACCCTTGATTTTAGATGGTGCCCGAAGCCGGAATCGAACCGGCACGCCCTTACGAGCGGGGGATTTTAAGTCCCATGCGTCTACCAGTTTCGCCATTCGGGCGGTAGCGCGGTAAGCAGTCTGAAGACTGTCCAAATAACGATCTGGCAGCTCTGACGCTTGTGCAACAGAGGGGGAAATATATACATCCCGCCCCGGTGAAGCAAGTTCGCAAATCCCCTTTTCAAGACTAAATCTTGCAGGACTGCGAAAATAAAAAAGCTCCGCAGATCATGGATCTACGGAGCTCGTTTAAAGTGGAGGCCGAAGTCGGAATCGAACCGGCGTAGGTGGATTTGCAATCCACTGCATAACCATTTTGCTATTCGGCCTCAAACATCTGATGTTCAGTAGCACAACATCAAACGTGTAAACTCGTATCTGGAAACAAGATTCTAATCTAGCTTCCAACCCTTTGAAATCTAAGGGGTTTTCGTGTTCCTGAATCAGGAATGGACGCAATTCTGGACTGGTTCGAAAGGCATGTCAAGAACTGGAAGAAAATAATTCCAGATGCGCTAACGCCACTACCCGGTTGCTTTCGAGACTAACACTTCAGCGCCACAGAAAGCGCTACCCACCGCAAGATGCACGCTGTAACCGCTGCCGATACTCGCTGGGCGTCTCGTGCATTTCATGGCGGAAGTGCCGATTGAAATTCGACAAGTTGGCGTACCCCACCTCAAAACAGATATCGGCAACGCTGAAACTGCTTTGCGCCAGCAAACGGCAGGCACGCTGGACTCGCAGCTTGCGCGTCAGGTCGACGAAGGTATGGCCGGTGGCGCGCTTGAAGAATTTGGAGAAGGCCGGCTCGTTCATGTCCAGGCGCTGGGCGATGACGGACATGCGCAACTCATCGGCGAGGTCGTTCAGGATGTAGTCGAAGACAATGCTCATGCGCTGGGCTGTCAACGCGTCGAGCATAGGCGCGTATTGCAGGCTGGCAAGCGTTTGTCTCTCGCTGTCGGGGGTCGAAGCCAGCAACTGCAACAATGACAGGAACAGGCACAACCGCTGCAATCCGTGGCACTGGCCGATCTCTTCCAGCAGTCGGGCCGCTTCCTTGCGGGTATTGCCATGAAATTCGATGCCCTGCGCCGCCAGGCGAAACAGGTTTTGCAACTCGCTGAGTTCAGGGAATTTGTCGCGCAGTTGCATCAGCATCTGGCCATCGAATTGCAACACCACGTCACGGCCGGTAATCACCTCGCCTTTGCCCAGATCGCTGATCCAGTCGTGAGGCAGGCCCGGGCCGATGAGGGCGACATGCCCGGCTTCGAATACGCCGATGTAGTCACCAGCCAGTAGCCGACCGCTGCCTTCGCGGATCAAGTGGATCTCGAACTCCGGATGATGGTTCCAGCGCGCCAGGTCGAAGGGATAGTCGTGTTCGTACCAACGAAAGCTGTGCTGGGGCTCGTTGAGGATAACTTCAAGCGCTGGTGGCTTGTCTGCGGTTACGTGATGGTTCATCACCCTGGCGATTCCGTTTTTGTTGGTTTTATCAAGGTACCGCGAAGCCCGGGACGAGTCGAAGTCTCGGGACGCTGACATGAGACTCGCACTAACGACGCCCGGCGCCTAGCGCGTTACATGGAGCCCACTGATACTTTTTTTCCACGGTCAAAAAAGTATCAGCGGCGCGTATGCCATTCATTTGTTCGCTGCTTGGGTAGCTGCAATTCTGTGGTCATCCCGGTGCGGCTATGACCCGCCTCGTGGATTACAACAACAATAAAGCTTCTGCCGCCCAAGGCGCAGAGCGGAGATCACGATGAAGATCATTCCAAGCGCACTTTTTCTGTCCGCCGGCCTGTGCTCTGCCCTGCTCTGCCAGGCGGGTGAAACGGTGACCATCGCCACCGTGAACAACAGCGACATGATCCGCATGCAGCGACTGTCCAAAACTTTCGAACAGCTGCACCCCGACGTGAAGCTCAACTGGGTGGTGCTTGAAGAGAACGTGTTGCGTCAGCGCCTGACCACCGACATTGCCACTCAGGGCGGCCAGTTCGACGTGCTCACCATCGGCACTTACGAAACACCCTTGTGGGGCGCCAAGCATTGGCTGGAGCCAATAAAGGACCTGCCCGCCAGCTATGACCTCGAAGATATTTTCCCTGCGGTTCGCCAAGGGTTATCGGTCAACGACACGCTCTATGCCCTGCCGTTCTATGGCGAAAGCACCGTCACCTATTACCGAACCGACCTGTTCAAGAACGCCGGCCTGAGCATGCCCGAGCACCCGACCTGGACGCAGCTCGGCGAGTTCGCCGGCAAGCTGCATCAGCCGGATAAAGAACAGTATGGGATGTGCCTGCGCGGCAAGGCCGGTTGGGGTGAGAACATGGCGCTGCTGACGACCATGTCCAACGCCTTTGGCGCGCGCTGGTTCAATGAGCAGTGGCAGCCGCAACTCACCGGGCCGCAATGGACTGCCGCCGCCAACTTCTACGTCAACACCCTGAAGCAGTACGGCCCACCGGGTGTGTCGAGCAATGGCTTCAACGAGACGCTCGCCCTGTTCAATAGTGGCAAATGCGCAATTTGGGTCGATGCCAGCGTCGCCGGCTCGTTCATCACCGATACAACGCAAAGCAAGGTGGCCAATGATGCTGGTTTCGTCGCCGCGCCAACAGAAGTCACCGACAAAGGCTCGTCCTGGCTCTATGCCTGGTCACTGGCCATCCCGGCGACATCCAAACACAAGGAAGCCGCTAAAGCCTTTGTGACCTGGGCCACCTCCAGGGAATACATCCAACTGGTTGCCGAGACGGATGGCATCAGCAATGTACCGCCAGGCACCCGCATGTCGACCTACAGCGATGCCTATTTGCAGGCGGCGCCCTTCGCCGGTGTCACGCTGAAAATGATGCAGAACGCCGACCCGGCGCACCCATCAGTCCAGCCCGTGCCCTACGTCGGTATTCAGTACGTGACCATTCCCGAATTCCAGGCGATTGGCACGTCGGTCGGCAAGCTGGTATCCGCGGCGCTCACCGGGCAGATGCCAGTGGAACAGGCCCTGGCCTCTGCGCAGCAAAGCACCGAACGCGAGATGAAGCGCGCCGGTTATCCCAAGTAGCACGGCGTGGCGCAATCACTGCGGGGTCTTCGCAGACTAACGACCATTTTTAATGCCCTCAACGGGCGTCTCTTTAGCTCTAACGATTGGATGGAAACAATGAAACGTCTAGAAGGAAAAAGTGCCCTGATTACCGGCTCCGCCAGAGGAATAGGCAGGACGTTCGCGCAAGCCTATATCCGCGAAGGCGCTACGGTCGCGATCGCCGACATCAACCTGGAACGTGCCCAAGCCACGGCAACCGAGTTGGGGCCCAATGCTTATGCAGTCGAGATGGATGTGACCGATCAGCAATCCATCGACGCCGCCATCGCCACGGTGATCGCCACCACAGGCAAGCTCGACATCCTGATCAACAACGCGGCGCTGTTTGATCTCGCGCCGATCACAGAGATTTCTCGCGACAGCTACGAACGGCTGTTCTCGATCAACGTTTCCGGCACCCTGTTCACACTGCAGGCCGCGGCCAAGCAGATGATCCGCCAGGGCCACGGCGGCAAGATCATCAATATGGCCAGTCAGGCCGGGCGGCGCGGTGAAGCGCTGGTCGCGGTGTATTGCGCGACCAAGGCGGCGGTGATCAGCCTCACGCAATCGGCTGGTCTCAACCTCATTCCCCATCGCATCAACGTGAATGCCATTGCGCCGGGAGTGGTGGACGGTGAGCATTGGGACGGCGTCGACGCGCTGTTTGCCCGCTATGAAAACCGGCCGCTCGGGGAAAAGAAAAAACTGGCGGGACAGGAAGTGCCGTACGGGCGCATGGGCACGGCAGATGACCTTGTCGGCATGGCGATCTTCCTGGCATCGACCGAAAGCGATTACATCGTGGCGCAGACCTATAACGTCGATGGCGGTAACTGGATGAGCTGACTGGCCCCAATTACAGGGCCAGCCAATGCCTCAAAGGCGAAACCGATCCACCGACTGCGAGAGCTGTCCGGCCAGGCTGGACAGTTCATCGGTGGTCGAGGCGGTCTGGTTGATCACCTTGCTGTTGCCTTCGGACATGCCGGCAATCATTTCCACCTGGTGCGCGATTTCGTTGCTGGCCAGGCTCTGCTCACCGATTGTGCGGCTGATGTCATTGACCAATTCTGTGGTACTGAGCGTGGCCTGGAGGATTTCGCGGATGGCGCGCTCGACGTCGGCAGTCACCGCCATGCCCTTGTCGACCTGCGCGACGCCCGCCTCCATGCTGCTGACCGCCTCGCGGGTGCTTTGCTGGATGCGCGCGACCATGGCGGCGATTTCCTGGGTGGAGGCGCTGGTGCGGCCCGCCAGACTACGCACTTCATCGGCGACGACGGCGAAACCACGGCCCTGCTCTCCGGCACGGGCTGCCTCGATGGCGGCGTTAAGCGCCAACAGGTTGGTTTGATCGGCGATGCCCTTGATCACCTGAATGATGCTGAAAATCCCCTCGGACTCCTTGTCCAGGGTGCGGATCACCTGGGCCGACTGCTGCGCCGAACGGGCAATCCCGTCCATGTCGCTGACCACTTGATGAATCACCCGACCGCCGTCCTTGGCCAGTTCCTCGGCCTGGTTGGCCATGTTCAGTGCACGCTCGGCATGCCGGGTGATTTCTTCGATGCTCGCAGTCATTTCGCTGGCCGCCGCGGCCATGGTGCTGGCGGCAACGCTTTGCTGCTGGCTGCTGCCCGCGACCTGATGGCAGCCGCTGCTCAACTGCTGGCTCATGCCGCTTACGCCGTGGGCGTTGCTGCGAACCACTTCGATCATGCCGCGCAGGTCACGCTGCATGGTCGCCAGGCTGCGAATCAAGGTGCTGGCTTCGTCCTTGCGGGTGGGCTCGACGATAGGCTCGCTCAGGTTGCCATGGGCGATGCTGTCGGCAATCCGGCTGGCGATCTGCAACGGCCCCATGATGCTCAGGATGACCGAGCGTCCCAGGGCGAGCAGCAGCAACAAGCTGGCAATGAGTACGGCGCCGAGGGTGAAGTTGGCACTGCTGATGGTTTGCCGAGTGCCCGCGCTGGTCTGTTGAGTGTTGGTTTCGATCAGCTCACTGAGGGTGGCCATCTGGTCTTCCAGTTGGCTGAACGCGTTATTGAACGTACCCAGTTGCTGTTGTGCGGAATCCGGATTATCCAGAGCCAGCCCGACAATGCGCTCGGCGGCACTGATGTACGTATCGAGGCTTGGCTTGATCTTGTCCAGCGCGGCCTTGAGGGTGTCGTTGACCGGCAGCTTGAGGTTGTCACCGAGCATCTCGCGAAAATGCGCGGCATGCTCATTGAGTGAACTGCGCACCTCGGCCTTGCTGCTGGGGCTCTTGCCCAACCCTACCAGCATCGCCGACAGTACATCGGCGCGCAGTGCATCGTGCATCATGTCGGCTTCGAGGTGGTTGCGCAGCGCGGTCATACTGACCTCGTTGTCACTCACCGCTTCAGCCATCCGTGTATTGCCCACATAGCTGACCAGACTCAAGATCAGGGCGGTGAGCAAGCCAGTGCCTATCAGCAAAATCAAACGTAATTTTATGGACACTCGATGGTTCCCCTGTCAGCAGGTGCGTGGTCGGCTAATTGCCTACTGTTGGGGTTATCGACTGTTCCAACCGGTTACTTAGACTTATTTCCACGCAAGCCGATTTTTGCGACCTACGGTATGCGCGGGCTCAATGCCCGCGAATGTAGTGCTCAAGTTGCCGTATCAAATCGGCCTGCTCGACGATGGCTTCCTTGACCAGATCGCCGATCGACAGCAGCCCGATCAATTCGCCGCCCTCCAGCACCGGCAGATGGCGCAAATGACTGTCGGTCATGACCTCCATGCAGCGCTCGATGCTCTGCAAACTGTCGGCAGTCACCACCGGTGCGCTCATGATCTCGCGCACCGGCGTGCCGACCGAAGAACGCCCCTGTAGCACCACCTTGCGCGCATAGTCGCGCTCGCTGATGACGCCGACCACCTGCCCTGCTTCGATCACGGGCAGCGCGCCGACGTTCTTCTCGGCCATCATTTTCAGGGCGTCGAGCACCATTTGATCCGGTGCGATGCTGTGCACCTGCTGGTTTTGCACGACTTTCAGTTTGAGCAACTGTGCGGCTGTTTTCATCAACGTTCTCCGATGCGGTTCAGGGCGACGGTCAAGCCGCCGCGACTTCCACGACGCCGGCGTTCAGACGCACCGGCCACACCCGCAGACGCTGTTCGGGGTACTCCAGGCAGCTGCCGTCTTCAAGACGAAAGTGCTGCTTGTAGATCGGCGACGCCACTACCAGATCACCCTTGAGACTGCCGATCAGTCCGCGGCCAATCACGTTCGCGCCGGATTGCGGATCATGGTTGTCGATGGCGTAAAGGGTGCGACCTTCGGCCTGCGGCAGGTAGAACAGCGCGACCTGAGCGCCGTCGAGCCAAACGACGACACCGGAATTGCTGACCAGATCCTGCTGACTGCACACCGCCTGCCAGGCTTGGGCATTGGCCGCGGTGGCAAGGGCATCGACACGCTGTGTAGTGGACTGGCCCATCAGGCATTCTCCTCGGTGACAGGGATAAGGTTGAGTTCGGCGGCCATGATCGGCCGGCGCTGACCGCGCTCCTGGACAAAATGGATGTCCGGGTCCGGGCGCTGATCGTTGACGAAGGTGCGGAAGCGCTTGAGTTTTTCCGGATCCTTGAGGGCATTGGCCCATTCGCATTCATAGCGATTGACCACCAGTTGCATCTGCGACTCAAGTTCCGCACCAAGTCCCAGGCTGTCGTTGATGATCACGTCCTTGAGGTAATCCAGGCCACCCTCCAGGCTTTCGCGCCACACGGAAGTGCGCTGCAATTTATCGGCGGTGCGGATGTAGAACATCAGAAAGCGGTCGATGTAACGGATCAGGGTTGCATCGTCCAGGTCGGTGGCGAACAGCTCGGCGTGACGCGGACGCATGCCGCCGTTGCCGGCCACATAGAGGTTCCAGCCGTTCTCGGTAGCGATCACGCCCACGTCCTTGCTCTGCGCCTCGGCACATTCACGGGTGCAACCGGAGACGGCGAACTTGAGCTTGTGCGGCGAGCGCAGGCCTTTGTAGCGATCTTCGAGGGTCAGGGCCATTTTCACGCTGTCCTGCACGCCGTAACGGCACCAGGTGCTGCCCACGCAAGACTTCACGGTGCGGGTCGACTTGCCGTAGGCGTGCCCGGTTTCGAAACCGGCCTCGATCAGCTCGGACCAAATGTCCGGCAACTGATGCAACTGCGCGCCGAACAGGTCGATCCGCTGGCCACCGGTGATCTTGGTGTAGAGGTCGTATTTCTTCGCCACTACGCCGATCGCGATCAGTTTGTCGGCGGTGATCTCACCGCCAGCAATGCGCGGCACGACCGAATAGGTGCCGTTTTTCTGCATGTTGGCCATGAAGGTATCGTTGGTGTCCTGCAACGGCACCAGCGAGGCGTCCATGATTGGCTGGTTCCAGCACGAGGCGAGGATCGAGCCCACCGCCGGTTTGCACACGTCGCAACCGGTGTGTCCACGGCCATGCTTGGCCAGCAGTTCTTCGAAAGTGATCACCCCTTCTACCCGCACCAGCGCATAAAGCTCCTGGCGGGTGTAGGCGAAGTGTTCGCACAGGCTCTTGTCGACGCTGACGCCGCGGGCAATCAGTTCATGCTCGAAGACTTGCTTGAGCAGCCCCGCGCAACCACCGCAACCGGTGCACGCCTTGGTCTGCGACTTGAGCAGGCCCAGGTCGGTGCAGCCGCCATCAATGGCCGAGCAGATCGAGCCCTTGGTGACGTTATGGCACGAGCACACCGTTGCCGACTCGGGCAACGCGCCCGGGCCCAGGGTTGGTGCACCGGCGGACGATGGCAGAATCAGGCTGGCCGGTTCCGGCGGCAAGGCAATGCCGTTCTGCATGTATTGCAGCAGGGTGTCGTAATAGCTGTTGTCGCCGACCAGCACTGCGCCGAGTACACGCTTGCTGTCAGCATCCACCACCAGCCGACGGTAACTGGCCGTCGCTTCATCGATGAACTGATAACTGCGCGCACCCGGCGTCTGCGCATGGGCATCGCCGATGGAGCCGACGTCGACGCCGAGCAGTTTGAGCTTGGTCGACATATCGGCGCCCTGGAACGGCTCGGCGACTTGATTGCACAGCAGTGACGCGACGCCACGGGCCATCTGGTAACCGGGGGCGACCAGGCCGAAGAGGCTGCCATTCCAGGCAGCACACTCGCCGATGGCGTAGATGTGCGGATCGCTGGTCAGGCACTGATCGTCGATCACCACGCCGCCGCGAGGACCGATGTCCAGCGCGCATTGGCGGGCCAGTGCGTCTTGCGCACGGATGCCGGCGGAGAACACGATCAGGTCGGCTTCAAGAAATTCGTCGTTGGCAAAATTCATCCGGTAACGGTACTGCTCGCCGGCACTGATCGACTGCGTGCCACGGGACAGGTGCACACCCACGCCGAGCCGCTCGATTTGCGCCTTCAGCGCCAGGCCGCCCTGCTCGTCCAGTTGCACCGGCATCAGGCGCGGGGCGAATTCCACCACATGGGCTTCCAGGCCCAGGCTTTTCAAGGCGTTGGCGGCTTCCAGACCGAGCAGGCCACCACCGACCACCACACCACGCCGGGCATTGGCCGCAGCAGCACGAATCGCGTCGAGGTCTTCGAGGGTGCGATACACCAAGCGCGAGTCGCCTTCGGCACCTTCAATAGGTGGCACGAAAGGATAAGAGCCGGTGGCCAGAACCAATTTGTCGTAAGCGACGCAACCTTGCGCGGTAATCACCTGGCGCCGGGCGCGGTCGATTTCCAGCACCGGCACGCCCAGATGCAGGGTGACGCCCGGCGTCTGGTATAGAGAAGCTTCGCCCAGGGCCAGCGACTCGGCATCGCGACCGCCGAAATACTCGGACAGATGCACACGGTCGTAGGCACGCATCGGCTCTTCGCTGAAGACATGCAGGCGGTAGTGGTCGAGGGCGCCGCGCTCGATGAGCTGCTCGACACAATGATGTCCGACCATGCCATTGCCGATCACGATCAGCGTTTGCAGTTTGTTCAATGCGGCAACATTGGAATTCATAGTAAGCACCCAGCCAAAGCCAATCACGGATAAAAAAGCAAAAAAAAACGCCTGAAACCTCTCGGTTTCAGGCGTCTTTGCCTGTTCTTCGCGGTGTTCGACCTGGCGCCTTCGCCTGATCCACCGATGTTGCCCACGACCTGCTCGGCCGGTCGATCTTCGTTGATCGACGGGGCGGCCCACTGTGTGGACCTTTGATCGATGTAATGCAGCGATTGTGCCAGTTGCGGTTCGACGTATTCGAAACGCCGCTTCAGTGAGGGTTTATCGGGGTTTGACGTGGTTCCCCTTCAGGGTGATTGAACATCGGGATGATTCGGTTTTTGCCTTGGCATAGTGCAGACCATGCGCGACGGGCTTCATAAAAGTGCGTTTGCGTGTCTGATCTTCCGGTGTTGCGGTGGTATTGGCCTGCCCTCACCTGATAGCCTGAGCACCCTTGCCTGCATGTCTCTGATGGATCATCGGCGCGCGAAGACGCCGCGATGATCACTTCACCCCCATTCAATCAAGACAACGGTGACTCTCTTGATCAGCAGCACCCCCACATTTGCCCGCGATATCGACGGCAAAGCCATTTCTGCCAAGGTCCTCGACGAGGTCCGGGAAGAGGTTCTGGCCCTGGCCCATCAGCAGATTTATCCCGCCCTGGCGGTCCTGTTGGTCGGCGACGACCCGGCCAGCCACGTGTATGTGCGCAATAAACTGCTGCGCGCCAAGGAAGTTGGTATCCGCTCCCTTGAATACCGCCTGCCGGAATCCGCCAGCCAGGCCCAGGTACTGGAACTGATTGCACAACTCAATGCCGATCCCACGGTGAACGGCATCCTGGTGCAACTGCCCTTGCCGGCTTCTATCGATGAGCAGGCAGTGATTCATGCCATCGACCCGATCAAGGACGTGGACGGTTTTCACCGGGAAAACGTCGGCGGACTGGTGCAAGGCTTCGAGGTTCTGACCCCGTGCACGCCCAGCGGCTGCATGCGCCTGTTGCACGAAACCTGCGGTGATGACTTGAGCGGCTTGCACGCGGTGGTCATCGGCCGTTCGAATATTGTCGGCAAACCGATGGCGACCTTGCTGTTGCAGGCTAACTGCTCGGTCAGCGTGGTGCACTCGCGCAGCGTCGATGCCCCGGCGTTGTGCCGGTTGGCGGATATCGTGGTCGCGGCGGTGGGCCGGCCAGCGTTGATCGACGCCAGTTGGCTCAAGCCAGGTGCGGTGGTGATCGATGTTGGCATCAACCGCATCACCAGCGAGTTCGGCAACCGTCTGGTGGGCGATGTCGACTACGCCAGCGCCCGCACCGTCGCCAGCGCGATCACCCCGGTTCCCGGTGGCGTCGGGCCGATGACCATTGCCTATCTGTTGAAGAACACGTTGATCGCCAGCCGCTTGCAACGCGCGGCACAGGCTCGCGGGCAGCAGCCCGAAGACGACCTGGCGTTAAACTGAGCACAACGCACACGGCCCACTTGAAAGTGGGCCGTGTCGGTAATGCGAAACCTGTGGGAGCGGGCCTCTGTGGCGAGGGGGCTTGCCCCCGTTGGGTCGCGAAGCGGCCCCAAAAGCTTTGCGACTGCTTCGCAGCCGAACGGGGGCAAGCCCCCTCGCCACAGAAGCCCGCTCCTACATGGATTGTGAGCATTTGGACCGTGTCGATCAGGTCCGTTATTTCCCCGCGTGCAACACCTGCGTTTGCGGCATCGCCGAAGAGTGGTGGTTGAGAATCTTCCACTGACCGCCCACCTGCTCATAAACGAAGGTGTAGCGCGCCTGCACCTGGCGGGTCTTGCCATCGGCTTCGGTCAACATAAAGGTGTAGACGCCACTGTCCATGGCCACGTTGGCGCCCAATGGGCGGATCTCACGGAAGTTGATCTGCCCTACCGGCTTGAGCGCCATGAAGTGATCGAAGTAGTCCTTGATCTGTGCCGGCGTGGTGCGCACCTGATTGGAAACCGTCGGTTGCAGCACCGCGTTCGGCGCATACAGGTCGACCACGCTCTGAACATTGCCACTCTTCAACGCGCTGTTCCAATGGTCAAACAGGGCGGCGATTTCACGATCTTTCGCGCTGGTCGGTTGCTGCGCCACGCTGCTGTAAACGTAAGGCACCGCTTCCAACGCCTGAGCCAACGGGGTGGTCAGGGCGAACAACAGGGCGATGGTCGAGGTCTTGAATTTCATTGCGCTATTCCAATGATGGTCGATAGGCACACTGTGCCGCCCGGAACGCGGCCCGCCATCGGCCAACCGGAGCCATTTGCCTATGCCATTCGGCAGATAGCGCCCTGCCCCGCTAACAAGGTTTAATGACGCCCCTGCCCGAACGGGCGTGCCCGCGCCGGAACCTGCCCATGCAAAACCCTGATCATGACCCCGGTAGCGCCCTGGCCATTCGCACTCAATATCGGCAGTCGCAAAGTCGCGCCGCGCGGCTGCGGCTGCTGGTGGATACTGGCCAGGAGCTGACCCAACTGGCTCCCGAGGCCATGCGCCAACGGGTGCTGCAACGGGCCTGCGCCTTCCTGGCGATGGACCATGCGCTACTGCTGGAATGGGACATGGATGCGCAGGTCCGGACCACCGCCAGTCAAGGCAGCCGTGATCGTTTGCACAGCCTCGAGCACCTCGCCGACACCGCGATGTGCGCACCGCAATGGCAGGAACAGCCGAGCGCGGATCTGCCCAATGTGTTGCGGGTGCCTTTACGCGGTGGCGATGGTGCCGCCTTCGGTGCTTTGGTGCTGGCCAACAGCGTCAGCATCAGCGCACCGGACACCGAAGACCTCGAATCCCTGCAATTGCTCGCCACCCTGCTCGCCGCGCACCTGGAAAACCAGCGCTTGCTCGACGCATTGGTGACCCGCGAGCGCACTATGTCCGATCTGGTCCACCGACTGTTCCGGGCACAGGAAGACGAACGCAAACGCATGGCCTACGACCTGCACGACGGCCTGGCACAAACCCTCGCCGGGCTGCATCAGCGCCTGCAAGGTTTTGCCGGCCGCTGCCCACCATTGCCCGACGAACTCGGTGCGGACTTACAGACGATTCTTCAACTGGCCCAGCATTGCGTCGGTGAAGGCCGGCAATTGATCCGTGGCCTGCGTCCGACGGTGCTCGACGACTTTGGCTTGCTGAGAGCGGTCGACAAAGAGGCCGATCGCCTGCGCGAGGCGGGGATCAAAGTGAACTGGAATGCGCGTTGCGAAGCACGTTTGCCCAGCCAGGTGGAGATCGCCCTGTTCAGGATCGCCCAGGAAGGCATCAACAATATTCTCAAACATGCGCAAGCCAGCCACGTCGTGCTGGCGCTGCAACTGCATGACGGACACGCCTCGCTGCGGCTGGACGATAACGGCCAGGGTTTTGCCATGGAACAATCCCTCGACACCTGCGGCGCCCGGCACCTGGGGCTTGCCGCGATGCAGGAACGCGCGAGCCTGCTGGGCGGTGAGTTCTCGTGCATCAGCCATGCCCACGGCGGAACGCAACTGCGCGCCACCGTCCCCTCTGGCCTGAATGGAACCCCTCAATGACTGACGTTATACGACTGGTGGTCGCGGACGACCATGAAGTCACGCGCACCGGCTTCGTCTCGTTGCTCGCCGGCCTGACGCAATTCGAAGTGGTCGGCCAGGCGTGCAATGGCCAGCAAGCACTGGATTTATGTGAACGGCTTTTGCCCGACATCGTCATCCTCGATATCCGCATGCCGGTGCTCAATGGGCTCGGCGCCGCACGCCTGCTTCAAGAGCGTCTGCCGAGCCTGAAAGTGATGATGTTCACCATGGACGACAGCCCCGATCACCTTGAAGCCGCCATGAACGCCGGTGCTGTGGGCTATCTGCTCAAGGATGCCAGCCGCCACGAAGTAATCGACGCCTTGCAACGTGTCGCCGCCGGCGAGCAAGCCCTCAACAGTTCAGTCAGCGCGCAGTTGCTGCGCCGACTGACCGAGCGCAACGCCAGCGGCGCCGCCCCCGTCACCCTGACCCCACGGGAACGCCAGGTGCTGGGGCTGGTGGCCAGCGGCATGAGCAACCGTGAAATCGGAGAAAAACTCGGCATCACCACCGGCACGGCCAAAGCCCACGTGGAACGGGTCATCGGCAAACTCGGTGCCGCCGACCGCACCCAGGCCGCTGTGCGTGGCATTGCGCTGGGTCTGGTGACCCAGTCATGAAAGCGTCAAACGCCCGCCGCTGGGCCGATCTGCCGTTACGCGGCAAAGCCCTCGTGGTGATTTCCCTGCCGTTGGTGATTCTGTTGCTCTCGCTGGTGCTGATCTACACCACCGAACGACAGACCGCGCGCGCGGAAGAGGACGTGCGCCGCGTGCTGCTGGTGCAAGGCGATATTCAGGCGGTGCACACCCTGCTCGCCGAGGCCGCCGCCAGCGTGCGCGGCTATCTGCTGACCCATCGCGAGGATTTCCTGCCGGGTTACCGGCAAGCCAAGCCCTTGATCGAATCGGCCCTGCAGCGGCTCGACCGCAACGTTCGCGATCAGCGGGTGCGTAAACATCTGAAGGCGATCACGCCGCTGATCGACACCAAGGTCGAAGGTCTGGTTGAACTGCTCGATGATCGCAACGCAACCCCAGAGTCGATCACCACAATCCTGATCAACAACAAACATGTCCTCGACGAATTACGCGAACGTATCAGCGCCATGCGCACGCTTGAGGACACCCTGCTGGCCGAGCGCACCGCAGCGGCGGCCTCCACTCGACAACGCCTGTTGTTCTCCACCTTGCTGGCCGCCGTTTGCGGGCTGTTCGGCGCCATTGTCGCGGTGCTGTTTCTGTCCAAAGGCATCGTCGCACGGGTGCAGCAGGTTCAGGGCAACGCCCAACGGCTGGCACTCGGTCAACCGTTATTGCCGCAACCGCCGGAGAACGATGAGATCGGTCAATTGGGCACGCGCCTGGTCGAGGCCGGGCTGTTGCTGGCCGAACGTGAACGAGCCTTGCGCGACAACGAAGAACGCTTGCGGCTGATCATCGATGGGGTGAAGGACTACGGTATTTTCGCCCTCGACACACGCGGCTTCGTCACCAGTTGGAATGCCGGCGCCGAACGGATCAAGGGCTACACCGAACAAGAGATCGTCGGCCAGCATTTCTCGGTGTTTTATCTGCCGCAAGAATGTCCGCAGCATCCCGACATGGCACTGCGCGAGGCCACACGCAATGGTCATTACATGGAAGAGGCCTGGCGTTGCCGCAAGGATGGCAGCCGCTTCTGGGCCAGTGTGGTGATTACTGCGCAGTACGACAGCAGTGGCGCCCTGCGCGGGTTCTCCAAGATCACCCGCGACATCACCGATCGCCGTGTTGCCGAGATCGCGCTAAGTACTGCGCGGGAAGAAGCAGAACGCGCCAGCCGCGCCAAAAGCGAGTTTCTGTCGCGCATGAGCCACGAACTGCGTACTCCGCTCAACTCGATTCTCGGCTTCGCGCAACTGCTGGATATGGATTCGCCCAAAGGGCAGCGGGCGCAGATCGGTCACATCCTGCGAGCCGGGCAACACCTGCTGACCCTGATCAACGAAGTGCTGGACATCGCCAAGATCGAGGCCGGGCGCCTGCCACTCAACGTTGAAGCCGTGCCTTTGGCGGTGGTGCTGCAAGAAGCCCTGACGCTGGTGTCGCCCATGGCCTGCGACGCCGGCATTCGACTGGTGGAACTGCCGATGCTGGCCGCCGACAGCGGGATCGTCGCCGATCGGCAACGGCTGGTTCAGGTGCTGCTGAACCTGTTGTCCAACGCGATCAAATACAACCGGCCCCAGGGTCAGGTGCACATTGAAGTCAGGGTTCATCAACAACGAATTGCGGTATCGGTCTGCGATACCGGCAAGGGCATTGCAGCTGATCGGCAGGACCAACTGTTCAAGCCGTTCGAGCGCATGGAGACCGACCCGAACGTGGAAGGCACGGGCCTCGGCCTGGCGTTGAGCAAAAGCCTGCTGGAAATGATGAACGGCAGCCTGACCGTCAAAAGCCAGCCCGGCAACGGCTCCAGTTTCACCCTGGAACTGCCCTTCGAGCGATTGCCGTCAACCACTGAGCCACCTGCGGCATTGATCAGCCCGCCAACCGCAACGCCCGCCCTCGCCGCCCCCGATTACCAGGGCAAAGTGCTGTGCATCGAAGACAATCTGTCGAGCCTGGCCCTGATCGAAACCCTGCTGCAACGACGGCCACACATCCAGTTGCTCTCAAGCATGCAGGGGCAAATGGGCCTGGACCTGGCCAGGCAACATGCACCGCAGCTGATTTTGCTGGATGTAGCGCTGCCGGACCTTGATGGTTTCAACGTTCTGCAGCGCTTGCGTCTGTCCTCCAGCACCCGCGCCACGCCCGTGCTGATGATCACCGCCGATGCCAGCGACCTCACGCACCAGGCCTTGCTGGAAGCAGGAGCGACCGCGGTGCTGACCAAGCCGATTCATATTCCTTCATTCCTCGCCCATCTTGACCAGCACCTACCGGAGCCCGTGTGAACACCGACCTGCGCATTCTGATCATCGACGACCAACGACCCAACCTCGATTTGATGGAGCAGTTGCTGGTCCGCGAAGGCCTGACCAATGTACTGAGCAGCACCCAGCCGCTGCGAACCCTGGACCTGTTCAACAGCTTCGAGCCGGATCTGGTCATTCTCGACCTGCACATGCCGGAGTTCGACGGCTTTGCCGTGCTCGAACAGCTCAACCGGCGCATTCCGGCCGGCGAATACCTGCCGATCCTCGTGCTCACCGCCGACGCCACCCGCGATACCCGCCTACGCGCGCTGGCCCTGGGCGCCAAGGACTTCATCAGCAAGCCATTGGACGCCCTGGAAACCATGCTGCGGGTCTGGAACCTGCTAGAGACCCGCGCACTGTATAAAGCCCTGCGCACGCTGGTCCCTGCGGATCAAATCGAGTTGCTGCGTCAGTTAAGGCCGCAGCCAGTTAGCTGATTGCAGGGGCGGAATCACTGACGATTTGCCGCTGAAAGCCAGGTTGCGTGGCTGGCTCGGCGTCCTCACGGCTGCCGGCTGCAGAAAGCCCAGCAAGGCTCGCTGCGTGTCATGCCAGGCCGTGGGGTGTTCCATGTCGAGGAAATGCCCGGTGTTCTCGATGGTCTGAAACTGCGCCTTGCGGGTATGCGCCGCAAACAGACGGGCGTCTTCCACCGAGGTGTACTCGTCCCATTCACCGTTGATAAACAGCAGCGGGACTTCGATGGCATCGGCACAGGACACGTAGCAGTGAGTGTCCTGGGTCAACACCTCATTGACGTGGAAATGCATCTGCCGATATTCATGTTCGTCCAGGCTGCTGACATGGCGCTCATTGAAACGCTTGAACAGCGACGGCAGGTGCTTGCCGATCGTGCTGTTGATCAAACGCCCGACATTGCGTCGATCGCAGGCCTGAAGAAAGTGCCGCCCGCTCTCCAGATACTCACGCATCGGCGTGTTGATCCGCGCGGCGAATGAACTGATCACCGCCTTTTCGATCCGGCGGGGCCGCTGGGCCAGCGCTACCAAGGTCGCCGCACCGCCCCAGGAAAAGGACAGCACATGCTGGGCGCGAAAGTGCTCGATCAACTCCAGCAGTATTTCGGCCTCGTCTTCCTTGCGGATCGGTTGGTCATGCAGGTTGTGTTGTTTCGATTGACCGGCGTAGGGCTGATCGTAGAGGACCACATTGAATCGTGGCCGCAGGTAACGCACCGTTTGCGCAAAGGATGCGGTCGTTGCCAGTGAGCCATTGACCAGAATGATGGTCTTGTCAGCAGCGGCGTTGAGATAGTGCTCGGTATAAACCTTGTACTTCTTACCAATCTCGACGATGGCAGTTTTCGGCATCATTTCATTCTATTCCTTGAACAAATTGGACCAGGCACACAGCGTGGTCGACTGTCCGGCTTCCTCCGGGCAAGCCTGACAGCACAAACCAGCGACAACGGTACAAGGGCGCTGAGATGAACGCCATGACCAATGAGTCACAACCCGACCAGCGGTTTCCAGTTAAGCAGGAATTTTCCCGTGTGCAAGCTCACAAGCTTGAAAATGGCTGCCCAGACGCTTCGCCGGTATCAGCCTATGCTTGTTGATTGCCCCACCCTTTTCATCTGCCCATCAAGGAGTTGAAAAATGTCGCTAACGCTTTACTACCATCCGCTGTCGTCGTACTGCCACAAAGTGCTCATCGCGCTCTATGAAAACGGCATCGAGTTCGACAGAAGAATCATCGATCTCACGGACGCCGCCGACCGCGCAGAGCTTCAGGCATTGTGGCCCATCGGAAAATTCCCGGTACTTCGCGATCATGCTCGTCAACGTAATCTGCCGGAGTCCAGCGTCATCATCGAGTACCTGGATCGCCTGTATCCAGGTGAACAGCGCCTGGTTCCGGACGATTGGGAGACCGCGTTGGAGGTGCGCTTATGGGACCGGTTTTTCGACAATTATCTACAAACGCCGGTCCAACAGATTGTCAGTGATCGGATGCACGCGACCAACGGTGATTTGACCAGGGAACGGGCCACACTTGCGACGGCGTACGGCATGCTCGAGCGCCGTATGGCGTCCAGAATCTGGGTGGCCAGCCCGGATTTCAGCCTGGCCGATTGTGCCGCCGCCCCGGCGTTGTTCTATGCCTGCACACTGGTGCCGTTCCCCGACGACTACCAGCATTTGAGCGCCTATTTCGACCGGTTGATCCAGCGACCGTCATTCCTGCGGGTGATCGACGAAGCCAGGCCCTGGTTTTCGTTTTATCCGTTTGCGGATCGCCTTGCACAACGGTTTCGTGAGGCGCCGGATAATGCATGACCAGTCATTGGCCGCAATGCGATCTGTAGACAACCCGGCGTTTGCGATGTTGCTGGAGGGGATTCGCAAGGCTGTGCGGGAGGGATGGGGGTCGTAGGAACTGCCCCTGCGACCGGCGGTTTACCGTTGCGCCAACTCATGCCGGATGCATTGCTCATAATACGTTTGCTTGATGCCGGCAGGCTTGAGACGCGAAGGGCTGTTATAGGTTTGCTCCGTGATGCCCATGGCCGTCATGCGCATCCACGGCCGGGGAAACTTGCGCGATTGCAGCTTCTTGCGTGCTCCGTAAAGCGTAAGCCCGGAAAGTTTCGAGGCTTGCGCGCCCTCGGCTATTTCCGAGCCCCAGCTGCATACATAGCGAGAGTTCTTGCTCAGTTCCTTTGCCTGGGCTCCAAACGAAATAGCCACCAGGACAAACGTTGCAGTCATCCATACCAAAGTCCGCATATCGCCAATGCCTAACCTGCTGAAAAGAAAGCAAGTTTGACAACGAACCGAAGATCGGGGGGCCAGCAGTTTGCCTCATTTCATCATTGATTCTCTCTGCCAGGCCCGATGTAAAAGATCGATGACCTCTTCATCCGACGTCTGAGTGAAGTCCGTGTACCAATAGCCGATCGATACCAGCCAATCGGGGGTGAGCGGGCAAATCAGCTCGTCCACTTCATCACGCAGCGCCTCTGCCGTTTCCATGGGGGCCACCGGTACGGCAACGACGATGCGCGATGGTGCTTGCAGGCGCACGGCCTGTATCGCGGCCATCATCGTGGCCCCTGTCGCCAGGCCGTCATCGATCAGAATCACCACTTGATCCTTGAGCGCCAAAGGCCCACGGGATTCCCGGAATAGCTGCTCGCGGCGCAACATTTCCTGCGTTTCCTTCGCCACCACAGCGTCGAGCGTACGCTGGTCGATGCCGTTAGCCCGCAGCGCATCGTCATTGACGATTTGAATGCCACCGCTGGCGATAGCGCCCATGGCGAATTCCTGGTGGGACGGCACGCCCAGCTTGCGGACCAGCATCAGGTCCAGGCGAACCTCCAGGGCCGTGGCCACTTCATAGGCGACCGGCACGCCGCCACGGGGTAAGGCCAGGACAATGACATCGGCTCTTTTAGCGTATTTAAGCAACGGTTCCACCAGGCTTCGGCCGGCATCAACCCGGTCATTCAAGATGGTTTGCAATGAAGGACTGTGATTCATCTGAAAACCTCCCTGGGGCGGGAACCCCGAAACGGGCAAGTCAATTTCGCCAAGGATGCTTGCGACTACACCGCCAGAATGCTGCAAGGCACCTGATACAGAATATGTTCGGTCGTGCTGCCGAGCAGTTTCTCCAGGCTGCCGTACTGTGTTCTGCCCATCACGATCACATCTATCTGGTGTTCGTGGGCGAACTCACTCAGCGCCGACACCGGATGCCCCGTGATGAAATGCCGGCATTCAGCGGGCACGCCGAACCGGGCGGCCAACTTGAGGAATGAGGTTTCCAGGTCCTTGCGCAATTCCCGGGTAAGCTCCGATAGCGTCAGGCCACCACCCAGATCCGCCAGAAAAGCGGCCGGAATGTCACATGCGTACAGCAGATGCAACTCGGCATTGCATTGCAGCGCAAGGGCAGACGCCTGCAGGATAATCCGGTCATTGAGTTCGCTGTTCGAAGGCTCGGTATCGACAACATCAACCGCGGCCACCACCTTCTGCGGCAAGGCATGGCTTTGGGCGCCCACCAGATAGACCGGCACCGGACAATGGCGCAACAAACGCCAGTCCAGCGGCGTAAAGAACGCGCGCTTGAGCACGGGCTCATGCTGGACTTGCTTGATCAACAGATCGGGGTGCATTTCCGTGACGTGATCAAGGATGTCCTGGCGCATGTTGTCGGCCCAGGCGACCTCGGTTGTCACCTCGATCCCCCTGCCCTGCATTTTTTCCGCCTGTTCCTTGAGCCAGTCGCGGTGTTCCTGCAGGTAGCTCGCCCGAGCCACTTTCCGGTCGCCCTCTTCGAGTAACGACAGAATGTCCAACGAGGGGATCAGCGCAGCAATATGCAAACTCGCCCCACTGGCCTTGGCCACGGCAGCGGCATGGTTGAGCGCGGGAGACTGGCGCAGGAGCGGGTTGATGATCAGTAATAACCGTTGATACTGGCTCATGATCTGACTCCGGACAGCGATGGCGTTTTCGCCAGGTCAGCAACCCGGCTTCAGCCCAGACTCCCTCCTTAAAGTCTCTTGGGCCTTGATTTATA
The DNA here is from genome assembly GCF_058798795.1 of Pseudomonas sp. GW822-FHT07A10. Taxonomy (NCBI): domain Bacteria; kingdom Pseudomonadati; phylum Pseudomonadota; class Gammaproteobacteria; order Pseudomonadales; family Pseudomonadaceae; genus Pseudomonas; species Pseudomonas sp. GW822-FHT07A10. The sequence continues at coordinate 682,139 of NZ_JBXAKV010000001.1, read as the reverse complement.
TCAATCCCCTGTGGGCGTCATTGAAGGTGCCCACTTGGGAAAGAATAGTTCACAACGGTGTTGTGGAAATGCCCACCGGATGGTCGATGGCTCGGGTTTGTTTGTGACTCAAGAATCGGTCACCCAGTCCCAAGAACAAACAACTCCAACATGGCCTCGACAGCATGCACCCGCAAAGACTGACCCTGCACAATGAGTTGCACGCGCGCCCTTCGCTGTATTTCGACGAACCCGCCCACGTGTTTCATCTGGCGTTTCTGGCTAATGACGGGCAATGCGACACCCTGCTGAGTCGCTGCTGCCCCGGCCCCGTCGACCCGGATGCAGCCCAGGGCATCACCAGGCTTGAGGGGCATGCCTTGAAGTGGGAGCGACACGCGGAGTTCCTGACGCTGACACTGGTGGTGCCCTCTTCCAGTCAGGAGCCTGACTGGAGCCAGCCCCCCAAGACTTTGATGGACCGCGTCGAACCCTTCATGCAGCACGTGATCAACGCCGTGCAGATTGTGGTGCGCAACGACGCGTCATTTTCCGGCGATCTGTCGGTTTATGGATTCAAAGACCCTTGCGGCTCATGCATAGGCGGTGGCGATGCGACGGTCTGGAGCGATTTTCGCCTGAGCGAGGACGGCACTAACCGTTTCCTGTTCGTCAACAAGCGCCTGAATGCCTATCGCCAAGGCCGGATGATCCGCCGCCTGCTGGAAATCGAAACCTACCGCATGATGGCGTCGCTTTCCCTTACCACCGCGAAAACCTTGAGCGCTCAGCTCAACGTCTTCGATAAGACATTGGTCAACCTGTCGGAACGTAACGCCGGCCCCGATACCGGCAATGCGAAAGCGTTGTTGACTGATATCGCCAGTCTGTCGGCGCAAGTGGTCAGCAGCACCGCGAAAACCCGACACCGCTTCAGCGCCACCCAAGCGTATGCCCAGCTGGTTTTCGAGCGTTTGGGCGAACTCAGGGAAACTCACGTGGGCGATTGCCAGCGACTGGGGATCTTCATCGAAAGACGCTTCAAACCTACCGTCAGGTACTGTGACGTCACCGAACAGCGCCTGGAGCAGTTGGCCAAAAGCGTGGCCAACCTCGGGGATCTGCTGCAGGCGCGGGTGCAGGTTGAAATGGAAGAACAGAACTCGGAAATCCTGAGCAGCCTGAACGCTCGCGCCGATACCCAAATCAAAATCCAGCGTGCGGTCGAAGGCTTGTCGATTATCGCCATCACCTATTATTTGCTGAGCCTGTTCAAGCTGTTCTACTCAGGCCTGCACACCCTGGGCGCGGACATTTCCGCGCGGGACGCCATGCTGGCCATGACCCCGCTCGCACTGTGCATCCTGCTGTTTATTTTGATCAGGATCAGAAAGGCCAAAGAACACTGATCAATCGGTTGGCGGCGTTCAAGGCTTGCGCAACAGGTAGGTATCCATGATCCACCCGTTGGCCAACCGCGCCGCCTTACGCACCCGCTCAATTTCATCGGCCACGTCTTTGAGCTTGCCGCTGATCAGGATTTCATCCGGCGTCCCCAAATAGGCCCCCCAGTAAATGTCTGTCTCCTGATCAGCCACGTGATGGTAGGCATCTTGCGCATCCAGCATCACCACCAGGCTGTCGGCATCGCTTACTTGGCCGGCCGCCAGCCGTCGACCGGTGGTGATTTCAACTGAGCGACCGATGCTGTTCAGCGGCACTTTATGTTGCGCCGCCAACGCCTGCACGCTGGTGATGCCGGGGATCACCTCGAATTCGAACAGACAACGACCGGACGCCAGAATCGCCTGCAGGATCCGAATGGTGCTGTCGTACAACGCCGGATCGCCCCACACCAGAAAACCGGCGCACTGGTCGTCGGTCATTTCCTCATCGATCAGCCGCTCGAACGTCTGCTGCTTGGCACGGTTCAGGTCTTCGACGCTGGCGTTGTAGTCCACATCCCCGCGCTCACGCTCCGGGCTGTGGGCTTCAACGAAGCGGTAGTCGTGATCGGTGATGTAGCGCTCGCAGATCTCGCGACGCAGGTCGATCAGTTTGTCTTTGCTCTGGCCCTTGTCCATGAGGAAAAACACGTCGACCCGGTTCAGCGCCTTCACCGCCTGCATCGTGATGTAGTCGGGGTTGCCAGCGCCGACACCGATGACCAGAAGTTTTTTCATCACAGCGCTCCTTCAGGGTCCATGCCCGTCAAACGAAACCGCCAGCGACCGTTGAACCGCAATTCGATGGCCGACAACGGTTCGACGTCGATCTGGTTGAACGCCGCGCCCTGCAACACCTGCATCAGCGCGGCGCGAATGACAAACGGATGGGTGATGGCAACGACATGCTCCGGTGTTGCCTCAAGGGTCTTCAGCCACGCGGCCACCCGCTCACCGAGCTGCGCCACCGATTCTCCACCGTGGGGCGCCGACGTCGGGTCACTGAGCCAGGTCTGAAGCGTCTCGGGTTCGGATGTTTGTAAGTCGTCGATCGACGTGCCTTGCCAGCGTCCGAAATCGCAATCCCCCAGTGCCGTGACAATCTCCACGTTGTCGCCAAACAGCTCAGCGGTTTGCCGGGTCCGCAGTTCAGGGCCGCAGAGTAAACGGGGGGCTCGCTTGAACTGACGACTGCGCGAGCCCTTCGCCGATTGCCAATCCATTTCCACGGGTTCATTCGTAGGAAAACGCGCCAGTTTCTGTGCGACGGTTCGAGCGTGGCAAATCAGGGTCAAGCGGGTCGCCTGCACGGAGGTTCTCTCTGTCAGTGGAATGAAAGACGGCATGATGCCGTGCATTGTGCCGCAAGAAACGCAATCTGAATGCCTTCCTTGTAGCAGCAGCCTCGCAGGCTCGGCAGCTGCTACGGCATCGGGCTCGCAGCCCATTTTATTCCTGAGCCGGGTCGATATCTCACACCTCTATGGGCGATGTCCTACAAAACCTGTCGACATCCACGCAGCCCCGCACGCACGGGGGTTTCGCCCCATTTTAGTGCTTTTAAAATCCGCACAAAAATTCACTAGACATGTAGCGCACGTTACATAAATACTAATTTAGCGATTTATGAAATGAAACCGACACACCCATCCAGCAGGAGCCCGGATGCCCCCTCTCAGAGACCTGATCACCGAGCCCGGCCTGGACTTCACGCCGTCGGAACGCAAAGTCATACGTGCATTGCTGGACCAGTACCCGCGTAACGGACTGGGCCCGATGTCACGCTTGGCCGAACATGCCGGTGTCAGCGATCCGACCATCGTGCGGCTGGTAAAAAAACTGGGTTTCAGCGGTTACGCCGATTTTCAGGAAGCCTTGCTCAGTGACATGGATCACCGCCTGCGCTCCCCCAGCACCCTGTTGCAGCCCCGCGCCCAACTCAAAAAAGATGACCCCTGGAGCCATTATCTGGCAGACAGTCATCGGGCACTGGTAGAAACCCAGGCGCTGACCCAGCCTGAAGATGTGCGGATTCTGGTGGAGTGGCTGCTCGACACCCGCCACCAGGTCCACTGCTTTGGCGGTCGCTTCAGCAGTTTCCTCGCCAACTATTTGCTCAATCACCTGCGCCTGTTGCGGCCCGGCTGTTTCGCCCTGGAAGACAACGCCCAGTTACCGGACCGGTTGTTTGACGTGCAGCGTCAGGACGTATTGCTGGTGTTCGACTATCGCCGCTATCAGTCCCAGGCCCTGCGGGTCGCCAATGCCGCTAAGAGCCGACATGCGCGTGTCGTGCTGTTCACCGACATCTACGCATCACCGCTGCGGGAAATAGCCGACCTGATCATCAGCGCACCGGTGGAATCGGCGTCGGCCTTCGACTCGATAGTGCCGGCACTGGCCCAGGTTGAAGCACTGATTGCCTGCCTGACCCTGCGCAGCCCCGATCTGGCCGATCGCCTGGAAGGCATCGATGCCCTGCGAGCCGACTTCGACACTCACCTGCTGGAGGATAAATAAGGATGTTCATGCTCCCCCACCATTCGCCCCGGGACTTGCCGTTTGCCGCCGACCACACCGCGCTGTTGCTGGTGGACATGCAACGTGCCTGGCTCGAGCCGCAGTTCGACCCACACCTCAACGAACCGGATGCCGACTACTTCCTGACCCGCGCCCGCACGCAGGTGGTGCCCAATCAACGCAGGCTGCTCAATGCATTTCGCAGCGCCCGGCAAAACGTGTTGCACACACTCATCGAAAGCCTCACCGCCGATGGCCGCGACCGTTCGCTGGATCACAAACTCTCGGAGATGCACCTGCCCAAGGGCAGCCCGCAAGCGCAAATCATCGAAGAGCTGACGCCGACCGAAAACGAAATCGTGCTGCCCAAGACCTCTTCCGGGGTGTTCAACTCCACCAGCATCGACTACGTGCTGCGCAACCTTGAAACCCGCCACCTGATCATCGCCGGCATCGTCACCGACCAATGCGTCGACATGGCCGTGCGCGACGCCGCCGACCGTGGCTACCTGGTAACGCTGGTCGAAGATGCCTGCGCCACCTACACCGAACAACGGCATCACGCCTGCCTGAACGCCATCAAGGGCTACTGCTGGATCACCGACACCCAGACTGTGCTTGGCCGGTTGCAGGAGATCCAGCCATGAGCGAACGCCTGTCACCACTGCCCATGACCACCATTGTCACCACCGACCTCATCGGCGTGACACGCGGCCGTTCCTTCCCCACCGACGAACTCGATGCCTATCAAGTGGCCGGTTGCGGCTGGGTGCCGGCCAACAGCGCCCTGACCCCGCAAGACATCATCGCCTCCAGCAACCCTTGGGGTGCTTATGGGGATTTACGGCTGGTTCCCGACTTGAGCAGCCGCGTGACTGTCAACAACGGCCCGGATGCCGACGCCCCGGCGCTCGACTTCATTCACGGCGACATTCGCGAAACCGATGGCCGTCCGTGGGGTGCTTGCCCTCGTACGCTGTTGCGCAACGAGGTGGAGCGCTATCGCGATGAGTTGGGGTTGCAGATCAATGCCGCGTTCGAACATGAATTCAACCTCGACAGCGGCGCGGCGGAACACCTGGCGTTCTCTCTGGAAGCCCAGCGCCAGGGCGCCGGGTTCGGCGGCTGGCTGCTCAGTGCACTGCGAGCCGGCGGCGTCGAACCGGAAATGTTCCTGCCGGAGTACGGCAAGCACCAATACGAAATCACCTGCCGCCCGGCCCTTGGTGTCGCTGCCGCCGACCGCGCGGTGAACGTGCGCGAGATCACCCGTGAGATCGCCCGGCAAATGGGCCTTGGCCTGAGTTTCGCCCCCAAGACGGCCGAGCATGCCGTGTGCAACGGCGTGCATTTGCACGTGAGCCTGCAAGACATGGCCGGCCAACCGGTGATGTATGACGCCGACACCGCCAACGGCCTGTCGACCCTCGGCCAGCATTGGGCTGCCGGCGTTCTGCATTACTTGCCAGCGCTCTGTGCGTTCACCGCGCCAACGCCGATTTCCTATGAACGCTTGCAGCCCCATCACTGGAGCGCTTCCTACGCCTGCCTCGGCCAACGCAACCGCGAAGCGGCGCTACGGATTTGCCCGACCGTCAGCCTGGGCGGCAAATCCGTGGCGATGCAGTACAACCTGGAGTTTCGCGCCATGGACGCCACCGCTTCACCGCACCTGGCCATGGCTGCATTGCTGATCGCCGGGCGCCTGGGTATCGAGCAGCGCCTGGCGTTGAACGCCATCACCGATGAAATCCCTGACTCCCTGAACGAAGAGCAACGCCAGGCCCGCGGCATCGTCGCCCTGCCCGCGTCGCTGTCCCGGGCACTGGATTGCCTGCGCAACAGCGAGGCGCTGATCGAAGCTCTGCCGAGCGCGTTACTGGATACCTACTTCGCCCTGAAAACCGAGGAACTGACGCTGACGGAACAGCTCTCGCCCGCCGACCTCTGTGAGCACTATGCGCGCCTGTACTGAATCCGCAGAACTGGGCCTCTACACCCGGCCTGCCTACACCCTGAGCCGGGAAGCTTCCGAGCACCCGCTGATTCTGGTGTGTGAACACGCCAGTCGTTTTATCCCGGACGGGTTAAACGACCTGGGCCTGAGCGAGGAGGCCGCCCGCGAACACATCGCCTGGGACATCGGCGCCCTGGCGCTGGCCGAGGGTTTGGCCGAAGCGCTGGGCGCGACCCTGTTGGCGGCCAACTATTCGCGGCTGTTGATCGACCTCAACCGCCCGCGCCACGCGCCGGACAGCATTCCGTTGCAGAGCGAGATTTATCAGGTGCCGGGCAATCGCGATCTGGACGAGGCCACCCGTGAATACCGCCGGCACTGCCTGTTCAAGCCGTTTCATGCACGCCTGCAAACCTTGATCGACGCCCGTGTGGAGCAAAATAAACCGGTTCGAGTGGTGGGGATTCACAGTTTCACGCCGATATATTACGGCCAGCCACGATCGCTGGAAGTCGGCGTGTTGTACGGCCAGGCCACGGAATACGCCCAGCGAATGATCGACGGCCTGAGCCGGCACCCATTGAAAGTCGCCGGTAATCAGCCATACAAAGTCAATCCGCTGGGTGACATGACCGTACCGGTTCACGGCGACGCACGCGGGCTGGACTCGGTGCTGATCGAGGTGCGCAACGACCTGCTGCGCACCCCCGAGGACGTCAGTCGCTGGACCGACTATCTGGCGCCGTTGCTATAGCAACAGCTTCAAACTCGCAGCGTGTAGCTGCTTATATCAAGGAGAACGGCTTCATGGACATTGAAGAATTCGGCTACAGGCAAGAGTTGAAACGTAGCCTGTCACTGACCGACCTGGTGGTGTACGGGATGATCTTCATGATCCCCATCGCTCCGTTCGGCGTGTATGGTTACGTCAACGCCGAAGCACCCGGCATGGTGCCGCTGGCCTACATCATCGGCATGGTAGCGATGCTGTTCACCGCCCTCAGTTACGGCAGCATGGCCCGGGCCTTTCCGGTGGCAGGCTCGGTGTATTCCTACGCACAACGCGGGCTCAACCAACATGTCGGGTTTATCGCCGGCTGGCTGATGCTGCTCGATTACTTGCTGATTCCACCGCTGCTCTATGTGTATGCGGCGATGGCACTGAATCACTTGTACCCGGACATCCCGAAAGTCGGCTTCATCCTGGCCTTTCTGGTCAGCGCCACCTTCGTCAATCTGCGGGGCATCACCTTCACCGCACGCATGAACATCATCTTCCTGCTGGCGCAACTGGTGGTGCTGGGGATCTTCCTGTTCTACGCCTGGACTGCCTTGCACAGTGGCGGCGGTAACGGTCAGCTGACCCTGGCGCCGCTGTACAACCCCGAGACCTTCAACTTCGCCCTGCTGATGCAAGCGGTGTCGATTGCGGTGCTGTCGTTCCTCGGTTTCGATGCCATTTCCACCCTCGCCGAAGAGATCAAGGGTGATCCAGGCCGCAGCGTTGGCAAGGCTGCGCTGATCACGCTGCTGGTGATGGGCGTGATCTTCGTCGTGCAGACCTGGATCGCCACCGACCTGGCCGCCGGCCTGGGCTTCAAGTCCGCCGACACCGCGTTCTATGAAATCGCCGAAATCGCTGCCGGTAGCTGGCTGGCCACCCTGACCGCCGTGGCCACCGCGCTGGCCTGGGGTGTGGCGGTCGCCATCACCTCCCAAGCGGCGGTTTCGCGACTGCTGTTCGGCATGGCCCGGGACGGCAAACTGCCAAAAGTGCTGGCCAAAGTGCACCCGAAACACAACACACCGTACTTGAGCATTTATCTGGTGGCGGTGTTGTCGCTGGTGATCTGCTACCTGTTCATCAACTCGGTGGACACCCTCACCTCCCTGGTGAACTTCGGCGCCCTGAGCGGCTTCATGCTGCTGCACCTGACCGTGATCAACTACTACTGGCGCCGGCAGCAATCCGGCCAGGTGATCCGTCACCTGATCTGCCCGGTCATCGGCTTCATCATCGTCGCGGCCATCATGTACAACATGGGCGTCGATGCACAGAAACTCGGCCTGATCTGGATTGCCCTGGGCCTGGTCTATCTGTTCTTCCTCAACAAACTGGGTACCAGCACGGCACTGCCCGACCCAAGCAATGGCTGACAAGAAAAAGAGCAGCGTCTGACACGATTTCAGGCGTGCGCCGATTTAACGCGTGGAAACCGACAGTGATAGTCAGGTTCGGTGCAAGCCGCCGAACCTTTTGATACAGGAGTATGTCCATGCTGGTCTTACGTCCAGTCGAGTTAACCGACCTGCCCCAGTTGCAGCATCTGGCGCGCGACAGTCTGGTGGGGGTCACGTCCTTGCCGGACGACACCGAACGCCTGAGGGAGAAAATTCTCGATTCCTGTGCTTCGTTCGAAAAAGACGTCCAGGGCCAAGGCCCGGAGAACTATTTCTTCGTGCTGGAAAACCTGACGACTCGCCGTCTGGTCGGCTGCTCCGAAGTGCTCGCCACCGCCGGGTTCGGAGAGCCGTTCTACAGTTTGCGCAACCGCCATTTCACCAGCGCCTCACGGGAGCTGAACATCGAGCATGGGGTGCCGGCGTTGTCATTGTGCCAAGACCTCAGCGGTCACTCTTTGCTGCGCGGTTTCCATATCGACTCGGCACTGGAGCGCACGCCATTTTCCGAGTTGCTGTCCCGGGCGCGGCTGCTGTTCATCGCCGCCCACCCGGAACGTTTTGCCGAAGCGGTGATCACCGAGATCGTCGGTTACAGCGACGAACAGGGGCAATCGCCGTTCTGGGATGCGCTGGGCAAGCATTTCTTCGATTTGCCTTATGTCGAGGCCGAGCGGCTTTGCGGCCTGCAGAGCCGGACATTCCTCGCCGAATTGATGCCGCAATACCCGATCTACGTGCCGATGCTGTCGCAGGCTGCGCAAGATTGCATCGGCCGGATCCACCCCGATGGCCAGGAGGCCTTCGACATTCTGGAGCGCGAAGGCTTCGAGACCAACAGCTACATCGACCTGTTCGACGGCGGCCCGACGCTGTACGCCCGCACCTCAAGCATTCGTTCCATCGCCCAGAGCCAGGCCGGCACAGTGCAAACGGGCTCGCCCATCGACGCCCGCGGCAGTTACCTGGTGAGCAACGATTCTTTGAAGGGCTACCGCGCCATCGTCGCCGAGCTGGACTACAGCGCCGGGCAACCTATCGCCTTGAGCGCCGAGATGTGCGCGGCCTTGAACGTGACCGACGCCAGTGCGATCCGGCTGATCGCCCTGTGAGCGGCAACCGGCCCCAAGCCCAACGACAGCGCCCGAGCAGGCGCGAAGAAGGAGCTGCATCATGATTTTGCGCCCGGTTCAAATGACCGACCTGCCCGCTTTGCTGGAATTGGTACAACGGGCCGGCCCCGGGTTCACCACCCTGCCGGCCAACGAGGAGCGCCTGACCCACCGGGTGCGCTGGGCCCAGCGGACTTTCGCCGGACAGGTCGAGCGCGCGGATGCCGACTACCTGTTTGTGCTCGAAGACGATGATCAGCAAGTGGTCGGCGTCAGTGCCTTGGTCGGGGCCGTCGGTCTGCGGGAGCCCTGGTACAACTATCGGGTCGGGCTCACGGTCAGTTCATCGCCGGACCTGGGTATTCAGCGCCAGATCCCCACGTTGTTCCTCAACAACGAAATGACCGGGCAATCGGAAATCTGCTCGCTGTTTCTGCGACACGATCAACGCTATGGCAGTAACGGTCGATTGCTGTCGCTGGGGCGTCTGCTGTTTGTTGCCGAATTCCCCCAGCTATTCGGCGACAAGCTCATCGCCGAACTGCGCGGCAGTGCCGACGAACATGGCTGCTCACCGTTCTGGGACAGCCTGGGCCGGCACTTTTTCAAGATGGATTTCAGCCATGCCGATCACTTGTCGGGGCTGGGCAGCAAAGCGTTCATCGCCGAACTGATGCCGCGCCAGCCGCTCTACACCTGCCTGCTTACCGAACAGGCCCAGGCGGTGATCGGCAAGCCCCACCCCAACACCGAACCGGCGCTGAAGATCCTCACCGCCGAGGGGTTTGCCCATAAGGGTTACATCGACATCTTCGACGCAGGCCTGGTGATCGAAGCCCCGGTGTCTAGAATCCGCGCGGTGCGCGACAGCCAATCATTGATGCTGGCCATCGGCACGCCCGACGACCAGGCCCCGGTATGGCTGATCCACAACCGTCGCCTGGAAAGCTGCCGCATCACCACCGCCCGGGCGCGGCTGGTGGGCAATAGCCTGGTGGTCGACCGCCTCACCGCCAAACGCCTGCAATTGCAGCCCGGCAGCTCGATACGTGCGGTGCCGCTGCGCAACCAACAGCGGCAAGCGGTAGCGGCGTGAGCTGTAGCCGCTGGCGAAGCCTGCGTTCGGCTCGGGCCGCGTTCGGACGTAGCAGTCGTAAAACCTGCCATTTCGGTCTTTCAGACTGATCGTCGATTAAACATGACTTCCGATCAAACGTGCCTATCGGATGGCGAGCGCTTCGCACTCGAACGCAGCCTTCGGCAGCTTCTACGCAGGATCGTATGAAGGTCAGGATTGATATCAACCCTGATTAACGGCCCCCGATCGCTGTTGACCAGGCGATTCGTTTCGTTGGTCAGAAATCGCTACCTCCCCCCCGGCCTGTCGCGAACAACCTGACATTGCCAAAAAATTGCACCACCCACCGAAACGTTCAACCTCGACAAACACATCAAACAACAACTAACAATACCAACTTACAACTACAAAATTGCCTTTACCAAAAGACATCCCCATACTCAAAAAACGCCAACAAACCCCACAACAAAAAAACTTATGATTAGAACTTTAATTTCCAAGAAGCTGACACCAACCGAAATAACCACTCTCATTAAAACCTCAAACATGACAGCGGAAATCAAAGACCTGATCAGCAACTTTAATATTCAACCAACACTCACCAAAACTATTGCGCGACGTGCAGCGATCATGAACATCACCAACCCGCACACAGGAAACATTACACTGCACTGCACCGACATCGGCAATATCAGCATCAAGGTACCGCACGTCCAATCAGTACCGTCACCGCTGTACTCGGTTCCTGGACAATCCATTTTGTTTGCGATTAACAAACAGTCTTTCATCGTCCACCGATATACCGTTGAAAATGATCGACTAACAGTGAAGGACGCCGTCATCGTTGATGAAAGCAACCCACTGCCCATCGATGGTGCACAGACGCTGTACGATTGCGACCCAACGGGCCAAGGGCACAATGCATTTATCGGCAGCATCAACCTGCCGGACAGAAGTGCAGACATCAGTGTGTTTGACCGTACCTCATTGCGCAAAATCGCCTGGTTCCCGCATGACGATAGCGCCGCACGTTATCTGGTGAGTCTTGAGCTACTGGAAGCCGCCGAGGATCCCGGGGCCGGGAAAGTGGCAGAAGAATTGATTTATCACTACCACCCCGCTATTGCGTGGAAGGCGTTTCAGGTGCTTTACCAAGCCGATCAGGAGGCCGCACTAAATTACATACCGCTATTAAGAAACCTGCAAAACCGTCGCCTTGACCATTTACTCGATCAGTTCAAGGAATCGGCATGAAACTGAAGACATTTATTGAGCGTATGTCGGCTTACGATCTGCAGCGAGACAAACCAGAAATCATTAGCGATCTACGTCGACTGGCGACAAACCGCACGTTGCTGAGCGAACACCTTTACACCACCATTCAGCGTGAAGGTTTCAGTACCCGCAACAGTCTTTACAGCGCTTATGCATTTGTACTGCACTACAATGAATTATTTACTGTCCGCTTGGGGTTCTGGTCGCCAGTTACGTCACAAGACGAAAACGAAACATTCATCTACAACCTGAACCACACCCACGATTTTGAACTTTATGCGGTGGGCTATAGCGGTGACGGCTATACAACCGTCACACGAAGAATACTTGATGACGCACCGCTACGAGTTGGGACAAGACCCGCACTGGGTGAAAAGCGATTACTTAAACTTTCGCCCGGCGAAGTCCTGCACATGCTTCCACTGCAAGAGATACACAAGCAACTTCCACCCCAAACAATGTCTGCATCGCTGAGTTTGCTTATCCACCCTCAGCGTTCGGTTAAAAACCAAGAAGCCTGGTGCTTCGACGAAAACCACGTGCCGACTTACCCCGGCATTGCTACGCAGGAAACAGCACTCTTTGAAAATGCGCTGTCACTCCTTAACGATGGGTAGTCATTCACTGCCCCAAAACACCAAAGGAAAAACATATGAACAAGCCAATGAACAACTGGAACGAAACCCCACTGCTGCGCGCAGCTACCAACGTGATCAACACTCCGGTCAAGACCACGATGGAAGCGCCATGTGCCTCTTTCATGCCTCGATATAACGTGGGCAATATCCACGAAATCAAGCAAATCTGGAGCGTGCCAGCCAAAGACTGAAGACACTCGTAGTAACGCACTACCTGGCTGCAGACCGACAAGGTCTGCAGCTTTTTTTTAATCCAGAAATGGCATTGACGAAAATACCGCTTCCCTCCGGCAAATTCGTCATCATCCTTTACCCGCCCGCGTGATAGCCTTTTGTTCCTTCGGCGTTGACACTTTTGCTCAAGCCCTTCCATTCCTTTATATGGTGGAACTCGTATGTCCAGGCTTTCTCATCAAGATTTGCGCCGTAATTTCCGCCAACTGCTCGCATCCAACACCTGCTACCACACGGCCTCTGTCTTCGATCCGATGTCGGCACGCATCGCCGCCGACCTGGGTTTTGAGGTAGGAATCCTGGGTGGTTCGGTGGCGTCGTTGCAGGTATTGGGCGCCCCCGATTTTGCGTTGATCACCCTCAGTGAGTTCGCCGAACAGGCCACCCGCATCGGTCGAGTGGCGCAATTGCCGGTCATCGCCGACGCCGACCACGGCTACGGCAACGCGCTCAATGTCATGCGCACCATCGTCGAACTCGAACGCGCCGGCGTGGCCGCCCTGACCATCGAAGACACCCTGCTGCCGGCACAATTCGGTCGCAAGTCCACCGACCTGATCACGGTCGCCGAAGGTGTCGGCAAGATCCGCGCGGCGCTGGAAGCCCGGGTCGACTCGGAAATGGCGATCATCGCCCGCACCAACGCAGGGATCCTGCCGGTCCAGGAAATCATCAGCCGCACCCAGCATTACCAACAGGCCGGGGCCGACGGGATTTGCATGGTGGGCGTGCAGGATTTCGATCATCTGGAACAGATCGCCGAACACCTGAGCGTACCGCTGATGCTGGTCACCTACGGCAACCCGTTGCTGCGCGACGACAAACGCCTGGCCGAATTGGGCGTGCGAGTCACCATCGACGGCCATGGCGCCTACTTCGCAGCGATCAAAGCCACTTATGACAGCCTGCGTGAACAACGCCAGATTTTCACCCAGGCCTCCGACCTGAACGCCACCGAACTGACGCATACCTATACGCAGCCGGAGGACTACATTCGTTGGGCGGAAGAGTTCATGCGCGTTAAAGAATGACGGCACAAGCGCCCTCACCACAGCGCTCGCGCGTCTGTAGTGAGGGTGCAGTCAAACCATGTGCACTGCTTTCGATTCGGCCTTCGGCGCCACCTCAAACCGATCCGCCAGAAACGGCGTGATATCCAGCGGCAACGGCTCGTTGTTCACCAGTTTGTCCAGCAACACGCCGGTAATCGCCGAGGTCAGGATGCCGGTGCGGAAATGTCCGCAGGCATTGAGGTAACCCTGCACGCCTTTCATCGGCCCGAGAATCGGCAGTTCGTCCGGCGAACCAGGACGTAACCCGGCCCAGCAACGTTTCAGGTTGATGTCGGCGAGCGCCGGAATGCAGCGCACTGCGCCTTGCACCAGACCGCGGATTTCCGGGTAGGTGGTGGTCACGTCGAAACCTTTGTCTTCGGTGGTGCTGCCGATCAGGATTTCGCCATTGTCTTTCTGCGCCACGTAACAGTCGCTGGTGGTCAGGCAACCGCGCAGGATCTTCGGCATACGCTCGGTCAGCAGGATCTGGCCCTTCACCGGTTTCACCGGAATGCGAATGCCGGTGGCCTGCTCGCTGAGGTCGGCGGCCCAGGCACCAGCAGCGTTGATCAGCGTATCGCAACGGAACACGCCGGCCTCGGAGGTCTGCACGCCAGTGACCTGCGAGCCGTGGTGCAGCACCCCGGTGACGTTGGTGTTGAAATACAGGTCCACACCGTTTTGCCGCGCGCCTTCGGTGTAGGCATCGGCCAGGCGGAACGGGCTGACCTGATGGTCGCAGAGAAACTCCAGCGCCCCCCTCGCCTCATGGCTGACACTTGGCTCGACTTCGCGCAGTGCCGCTTGATCAAGCCAGCGCACCTGATCCGCCAGGTGCGGAATGCACGCCACGATGTGCTCGGCGTAGAGCCGGTCTTCATCGTCGTAGATCACGAATTTCAAGCCGGTCTTCTCGAACTTGAAATCCATCCCGTGATTGTCCTGCAGCTCCCGGTGCAAATCCGGGTACATCGCGTTGGACTGCAAGGCGAAATCGAAGAACGACTGCGGCAGGATATGCGGCGTGCTGGAGTCCACCGCCACCGCCGCGCCCTGGGCTTCGCGCTTGCGATTGGCCGACATCATGCGGAAGAAAATCACCCCGCAGCCCAGGCCTACCGACTCACCGATCGCCCACAAGCCACCGGCCGAAGCGCGGGTCGCGTTACCGGGCCGCTTGGCGTCGATCAGCGCGACTTTCAGGTGTTTGCGCTTGGATAACTGATAGGCGCAGGACGCCCCGATCACACCGCCGCCGGCGATGATTACGTCGTAGAACTTATTCATGGCTTGCAGCCTCCGTGCCGACAGACTGGAATGCTGAAAAAGGAATCGGGTCGACGGGAAAGCGCGGTCGCAACCAGCCCACATCTTGCCGCCCGGTGGCTTCGCGCAAACGGTCGGTGCAATAGCCGACACACATCCGCCCCTGACAGTCGCCCATGCTCACGCGGGTACGCATTTTCAGGCTGGCCAGGTCTTGCACACCCTGCTCCAGCGCCCGATCGATGTCGGCGCGCGTCGCGTGCTCACAGCGGCAAATCACCGTGTCGGCGACCGGCAATGCGGTCTGCCCGGCACCGCGTGCGGTGTAACGGTCGACGGCGGCGCGAAAGCGCACGATGGACTTGAGTTTCGACAGGTAGCGGTCACGTCTGACCCGCGCCAACTCCGCGTCCAGCACATCCCGTTGCAGCAGGATCGACACTGCTGCGATTCGTCCCGCGAGCATGGCCGCCTCGCCACCGCGAATTCCGCCCATGTCACCGGCCAGATGCACATGGGGTTCGCTGCTTTGCTGCCAGACATTGGCGCTGGCCCGCAGGTAGCCGTCATCGTTGAAGCCGTGGTCCAGGCCCATTTGCTGGCTGAGTTGGGTGCGAGGAATGAAGCCATAGCCGACCGCCAGGGTCTGCGCGGCAATCCGTTCGGCGCGGCTCAGGTCTGGCTCCCAGGTGCTGGAGTACGGCGCAACGGTCACTGATTTCAACTCTTCCTCGCCTTGAGCCTCGACCACGCCCCAACCATAGTGCATGGGAATGCCGTGCAGTTTCAGGTATGCGAGCATGCTCAAACCGTCGAGGAACAACTGCGGTTTATTCAATAGTGCGAGGCTTTCCCGGGCGATCTTGCCGAACGCACACGCCTCGTAGACCCCTGCGACGCTCACCCCCGAAGCGTGCAGTTGGCAGGCCACCAGCGGCAACAGCGGACCGGTGCCGGCGATCACCACCGGCCCCTGGGGTTGAACGACGCCGCTCTTGATTTGCAGTTGCAAACCACCCAGCAGAATCACCCCAGGCAAGGTCCAGCCGGGGAACGGTACGCTGCGCTCATGGCAACCGGCAGCCAACAGCAGCTGCGGGTATTGGACCTCCTGCAAATGCTCATTGACGTCCAGCACCACCAACGCCCGGGTACCTTCGGCGCCGACCACGCGGTGGTTCAAGCGCACGTCGATCAGGCCCGACTGCTCGTGGAATTCTCCATGCAGTTTGGCCAGCACTTCCGAATAGCGTGGCCCCAGGTAATCCAGTTGCACGTTATCGCGCAAGGGGCCGCGATAGACCACCCCGCCAAGACGCGAAGCCTCTTCGAGCAAGGTACAACGCACACCATGACGCGCCAGTTCAATGGCCGCGGCCATACCCGCCGGCCCGCCGCCGACGATCACCGGTTGCAGGCTCATAAAACCTCCTGCCCGGCGATACGGTTGACCCGGGTTTCGATGCTCATGCCCTCACGCACGATTGTCTGGCAGGCGCGCCGTTTGTGCCGGCCATCGATTTTCACCAGGCAGCATTGGCACACGCCCATGCCGCAATAGGCACCGCTGATTTGATCGTGATCGTTTCGGGCCACCTGGCGAATGCCCAGTGATTGAATGACCGTCAGGACAGTTTCGCCGATGGCGGCGCTGACGGTCTGGCCATTGATGCGCACAGTCATATCCGCCCGCACCAGCGGCTGGATATCGAAGGTTCGGTTTATGCGTTGCATTGCGATTGTTCATCCGTGAAAGGTTCAGGTGAGATTCTTCAGCTCCATGCTGCACTACACCTTGCGGGCCATCTGACTAATAACAACGAGAAGGTCTGCACTGGTACTTCCACAGCGCATCAGCTGCGCGTCAAAGCAATGTAGTCGATACCGCGGAATGGGGCTTGATCTTTGATGCTAGGAGATATCGCTGAAGGAAATATTGATCCAGGCCAGTGAAAACACCTGCGTCCTATCCCACATCGTCGCTAAGCATTGCGCTAAGCGTTTTTTGGCTGCAAACGAATTACTTGCGCTTGTAACTCTTGTTGCCACTGGGCGTCAGGCAATACACCCCGCCTCCGGGCCCGGTGCAGAACGTACCGGTGCCGCAGGCGCAGCCGTCGGTTTCCTGTAACAGCGTCTGCGGTCGCGCCTGGCCTTGAGTGCCAAACATCGCCGAACAGCTTTTCTTCGAACCGCTGATGGAGCCGTCATTGCACAGGAACAGATCACCGTCGCAACGATCGATACCGCCCTTCTTCCCCGAACACGGCGTATTGGCAGCCCAGGCGGATGAACCGAACAGGCACAACAACAGCACAAATATTGGCATCCAGCCACGAACCATTAAAGTGCGCACAGTGCAGCTTCCCTTTAGAGTCATGGCTGGATGATATCCATGTTGCGACCAGCCTCACGAGACCACATGAAAGTTAATTTAATCAGCCGCATGTAATTCTTGGCAAAATGCCTCAACTTCGTATTGAACCGATTATCAGGCAAGCCCTATGACCCGTATTTTGACCATCGAAGACGACGCCGTGACCGCCCGGGAAATCGTCGCCGAACTGAGCAGCCACGGCCTTGAGGTGGATTGGGTCGACAATGGCCGCGAAGGCCTGGAGCGCGCCGTCAGTGGCGACTACGACCTGATCACCCTCGATCGCATGCTGCCGGAGCTCGATGGCCTGGCGATTGTCACCACCTTGCGCACCATGGGTGTGGCCACGCCGATCCTGATGATCAGCGCCCTCTCCGACGTCGATGAACGCGTGCGTGGCTTGCGCGCCGGCGGCGATGATTACCTGACCAAACCGTTCGCCACCGATGAAATGGCCGCCCGGGTCGAAGTCTTGCTGCGCCGGCAGAACACCGTGACCGCCCAGGCCACCACGTTGCGCGTGGCCGATCTTGAGCTGAACCTGATCAGCCACGAGGCCAGCCGCGACAGCCAGTTGCTGACGCTGTTGCCCACCGAGTACAAGTTGCTGGAATTTCTGATGCGCAACACCGGGCAGATTCTGTCGCGGATGATGATTTTCGAAGAAGTCTGGGGTTATCACTTCGACCCCGGCACCAACCTGATCGACGTGCACATCGGCCGTCTGCGCAAGAAAATCGACCCGCCAGGCAAAGTCCCACTGATTCGGACCGTGCGAGGCTCGGGTTATGTCATTGCTGAACCCCTCTAAAGGCTGGCGTTCCTCCAGCAGCCGCTTGCTGGCCCTTTACAGTTCGCTGTTCGTGGCCTGGAGCGCGATTCTCATGGGGGTCATGTATTACGAGGTGTCCAGCTACCTCGACACCCTCGCCAAACACTCGCTGATGCAACGTCAGCATCTGTTTTCACGCTTCCAGGGCGAGCAACTGGTCGATGCCCTCGCCGCCAGCATGACCTTCGACATTCGCGGCATCGATGCCTATGGCCTGTTCGATGACCAGCAGCGCTACCTCAGCGGCGCCTTGCGCCAGATCCCCGACGAACTGCCGCTGGACGGCAAGATTCACATGCTCGGCGATTGCGCAGAATCCGACGACCCGACCCTGCCCGCCGACAGCTGCGACGCCGTCGCGACCCGAACCCTGGACGGCCGCTGGCTGGTGCTGGTGCGGGACAACGGTTCGTTGTTTGCCGTGACCCGAATCATCCTGCACGCGCTGTTGTGGGGCGTGTCGCTGACGATTTTGCCAGGCATCGCCGGCTGGCATTTATTGAGACGGCGCCCGCTGCGGCGGATCCGGGCGATCCAGGCCAGCGCCGAAGCCATCGTCGCCGGCGACCTGACCCGGCGCCTGCCATTGTCCAATCGCCGTGACGAACTGGACATGCTCGCCGCCATCGTCAACGCCATGCTCGAACGCATCGAGCGCTTGATGAATGAGGTCAAGGGCGTGTGCGACAACATCGCCCATGACCTGCGCACGCCGCTCACTCGTCTGCGGGCGCAACTGTACCGGATTCAGCAGCAGGCCGATGAAGGATCGACGCTGGCCGTGCAACTGGACTCCGTGCTCGGCGAGGCGGACACCTTGATGGCGCGTTTCCGTGGTTTGCTGCGGATTTCCGAACTGGAGGATCGTCAGCGCCGTTCGGGGTTCGTGCAACTGGACCCGGTGCCGTTGCTGCAGGAGTTGCATGACTTTTATCTGCCGCTGGCGGAAGAAGGCGAACTGACCTTTGAACTGCAAATGCCCGAATCCTTGCCCGGGCTCAACGGCGACCGTGCTCTGCTGTTTGAAGCCGTGGCGAATTTGCTGAGCAACTCGATCAAATTCACCCCGCCGGGCGGCCAGGTGATTTTGCGTGGGGTGAATGACGCAGGGCACACGCGCATTGAAGTGCTCGACTCCGGCCCCGGGATTGCGCCGGCCGAGCGCGAGGCGGTGTTTCAGCGTTTCTATCGCGCCGAAGGCGGCAACCCGCAAAACGGTTTCGGGCTGGGGTTGTCGATCGTAGCCGCGATTGCCAGCCTGCATGGGTTTACGCTGGAGGTGGACAGCAGTGAGTTAGGGGGTGCGCGGTTGGTGCTCGATTGCCGGCAGAACCTGATTCCCCAGGCTTGAGACCTTGCTCGTGTTTAACCGTGAAACGGGCTTGTTTAAGCGCCCTCAAGGATACTTCCTGAAAGCTACAAAACCTTGCGTCGTTGCCTACGGCTGCGCCAGAATCCGCCGGCTTGTGCGCCTTGGGGCCGCTCGGTAACTTGATCCCGTCACTGCCCATCAGTGATCGGGTTTAGTCGCCCGTGGTTGTTAGTAAGGTGCATAGCGCATCATTCAGTCAGGCATTTCAGTCCTGTGCTTAATGGTGGTTGTGCGCAGGGCGCCCTCGGGCGCGCCGGTTTTGCTAACTTCCCCGGTCGACTAACCTGCGCACAGCTGCCTCCATTCGTTTAGTCGCGAAGTGGCTGCGGCTCCATTTCAGGAGTTAGCAACTATGTACAAAGTAACACCCAACCCACCGGACACCGATCCGACCTCCCCATACGAACCCGATTCAAAGAAACTCAACGAGGCCGCCGAGCGGGCTCTGAACTTCCACTTCCCGTCGAACGCCGACATCAAAGCCACCGCGCGTAAACCCAGCAAGCTGTTTGCCGTAGCCCCAGAGGCCACGGCCGAAACCCTGGCGGTGTTTCTGGTCGAGACCCAGGCCTCGGTCGATGTGATGGTCCACCAGTTGGTGGATCATCTGGAGGGTGAGTCGCGCTATGCCCTGCTGGGCATTTCCAACAGCATCATGGTGGCGGAGATCACCGCGAACCGGGTGCTGGATAAGATTGATCTGCCCAAGTAGGGGCCGCTTGCGCTAGTGAGCGGGTAACTGAGGCTGGCTGTGCGGCGGTCCCTTTTTGGGGGCCGTTGCGCGGCCAAGCGGGAGCAAGCTCCCTGGCCACGGATTGCATCCATCCTGCGAGGCGACGCGAAAGTGCAGGATGGAAATATATTGTTTTACTGATCCTCTGATCGGGAGCCAGGAGCCCCAGCAGAATTAATGACTCGCCATGAGAGGCCGGGGCAACGGGTGGTGAGAAGAAGCGTATTAATGTGCTGGAAGGGGATGGTGAAGGCCCAAGCGTATATTGGGTTGGTTACAACGACCGGTCCGGCCCAGGTGTTGGTTAGGGTGTGTGACGTGAATTTTCGGACAAGGAGATCTATGTGAATAACCTCGCCGGATTGGGTAATGGGGTGGTGTGCATTGATCGAGGTTCGCCACGCTTCGTACGCTTGATGCGTGGAAGTGGTTGGGTTGAACAGGTATGTGATGATGTTTTCGCAGGAAATGTCGATGGTCTTTGTTTGACCACCGGCGTCCGAGACGGTGACGGTAGCCTTCCCATTCCCTTCACTTCGAATCATTCCACTGTGGTCGACCGAAGCGATGGACTCATCCGATGATGTAAATGTGATGGGGGGCACGCCGCCGGACGCAGGACGATGGACGAAAGTGCCGGGAAGATCGACCCCAGTGAGAGTCCAAGGAAGTCCAGAACCCGCAATGGAGATATTCTGCCCGGAGATAGTAAGAGGAGTCGTGTCCACAATGAGTTCTATCGGGTATTCGCCGATAACCTGCGCCACAGCAGGCGTCGAAACACCAATCACTTTGCCATCCCTGACAAGTTTATAAATCACCGACACCTTGCTGTTCGCAAGAACCTTCGCCAACGGCACTTGCAGTTTGTGGGTAAACGGCAACCGCCCTACCGTTTCCTCTACGCTGTGCGTCACCACTGGCCCCGTTAACGGCGTAGAGGTGTAGCTCACCTGAACGATGTCGTTGGGTTCCCAGAGTGGTGAAAAAACATGAACCAACACGTACAAGAAATCCTTCACCTTCCCCAGATCAATGGTGCCTGGATCATCAGTGTGATCGTCGGGATCTTCGGCTATATCCGGTGCTGTCAACGTGACAGAATCCAGATCGACATCCGCTTCGATCGTTCGTGACCAGCGCCGTTTATGCGTGGCGTTACGCAGTTGGTCGACCACCGTGAACGAGAACGGGCACCGCTCATGATTGCCGACCTGCTCCAACATCGCCTGCGTCACTTCGAACCTGACCGGTTGGCCACCCTCACCACGCCCTACGGTCTTGAAGAAGCGCTCGCGATTGATCTGCAGTGTGATGACGTCGTAGGCCTTCGAGTACGGGTAAATCAGCGTGACGATCACGCCCTTGGCGGCTTCGTCCTTGCCGATGTGTGGCGGGTCGCCCAATTCCGCCGGCAGGCTGATAGCCAGGAAGGGGTGGTCATCCGTGCCGGGAACATCGTTGCCGCCGGGCAGCGTGGCGCTGTACAGCACCCATAGCGCCACCGACTCGTTGTCGTTGCCACTGGCGCGATGGATTTTGTAGGTCACGATATTGTGGCTGCCATCGAGCAAATCGGACTCGAACACGTCGAAGGTGATGGGAAGGTTACGATCCGCAGGAGGAATGACCTTTCGCTGAATCTCCACGCCGTTTAGCCAATAAGAGATCGCCTCATAGTCGTCCGCTGGCGGATCGATCGAAAGCGTCACCGCTCGGGCCAGGGACCCGTTATCCCGAGTGACGTTCTGAAACAGATCCAGCGGAACGCCTTGCACCGGCACATCAGGAGGTGGAGGAGACTCACTGATCACCCCGTCGGTTGCGCCCACGATGCGCGGAGGGTAGATCGCCAGCACTTGCGGGGGAGATTGCTTGACTGTCATGGGACACCTTCCTTGTCGGTGGGCCGCGTGAGGTGGCCTGGATGGCAGAATCAGACACCGGAAAAAGGTGGCTTGGCTACTGTCAGAAATAACAGATGCGCGGGGGTTTACGACGAACGGCCGATTACGCTGGAAGTGGGCGATAGCGAGCTGGGTGGCGCGCAGTTGGTGCTCGACTGCCGGCAGAGCCTGGTTCCCCAGGCTTGAGCCAATCTCCATAACAAAGAAGATCAATGTGGGAGCAGCCCTGTGGCGAGGGGGCTTGCCCCCGTTTGAGTGCGTAGCGCTCACGAGATCTTTGGTACATCAGAGATTCTGGGGCTGCTTCGCAACCCAACGGGGGCAAGCCCCCTCGCCACAGGGCCACTTCCCACAGCGGATTTATGCTGTTATTGGGCCTGGGCTCGACTCAATACCCCGGAACCTCGCGCAAAAACTCTGACAGGTCGGTGATCGGCGGTATGGCCGGAATGTCGAAGTACATCTGGATCACCCAGCCCCGGTGATAGCTGGCGTGGTTGACCACATGCAACAGCATGGCGCCGGCACTCATGACCCCGCTTTCCCCGGACATGGAGGTGAATTCGATGGGCTTATCCAGCGACTCCTCGGTCTGGGCCGAGCTCCAGCCACAGAACCATTGATCAATCTCCTGTTGCGCCATTCGCAACTCGGCGAGCTCGGTATGGAGCAGGCCGTGGGAGGTTTTGAAGTCGTGCCCCCGGCCCTCCAGATGAGCTTGCCAGATGCAATCCACTACGTAGGTGTGGTTCAAGGCGCCGATCATGTTATTGAACACCGACACCCGTTTGCGATTGAGTTCTTCAGGTGGCAGCGCCATGAGGCTGTCGAAGAGTCGCTGATCGGCCCAGCGCTTGTAATCGGCGAGCATGCGGGCAGTGCGTACGTTGATCATCAGAGATCTCCCATAGCGATGGGCGCATTGCCAAGAATAGCCCTCACGGCGGGCAGGATCGTAAACGCTGATTATCGGTCATGCCGCAACCTTGTAGCAGCTGGCGAAGCCTGCGTTCGGCTGCGTAGCAGTCGTGAATCCTGCGCACGTGGTTTATCTGACCCACCCGTAGCGTGTGGTTTAGCGACTGCTGCGCAGCCGAACGCAGGCTGCGCCAGCTGCTACAGAGCTTTATCGCGAACTACATTAAGGTCAGGTGCTGCACCACCCGTTCGGCCAATGCCAGGCAACTGGTCAGCCCCGGCGATTCGATGCCGAACAGATTGACCAGGCCCGGTACGCCGTGGACGTCCGGGCCGCTGATGACGAAATCGGCGGCCGGCTCGGTCGGCCCGCTGATTTTCGGGCGGATACCGCTGTAGGCCGGTTGCAGACTGCCATCGGGCAACGCCGGCCAGTAGCGCCGGATTGCCTGATAGAAGCCTTCGCCGCGATGGGGGTCGACGCGATAATCGACTTGCTCGACCCATTCGACATCCGGCCCGAAACGCGCCTGACCGCCCAGGTCCAGGGTCATGTGCACGCCCAGCCCGGCGCTTTCCGGTGCCGGATAAACCAGATGCCGGAACGGCGCCTGACCACTGAAACTGAAGTAGCTGCCCTTGCACAACCAGGCCTTGGGCACGTGCCGCGCCGACAAGCCTTCGATCCGGCTCGCCACCTCAGGCGCGGACAATCCGGCGCAGTTGATCAGTTCACGACAGCTCAAGGTCATCGGCTGGGCCCCACCCATGTGCAGATCGAAACCCTGCTCGGTGCAACGGGCCGATGCAAACGGCGTATGAAAGGCTATCGAGGTGCCCCGGGCTTCGGCATCGGCCTGAAGCGCCAGCATCAAGGCGTGGGAATCGACAATCCCGGTGGACGGTGACCAAAGCGCCGCAACACAAAACAACGCCGGCTCAAGCGCCCGTGCCTGACCGGTATCCAGTAATAGCAGGTCATCGACACCGTTGCGCCGGCCTTGCTCCAGCAACGCCTGCAAGGCATGGCGCTGGCGATCATCGGTGGCCACGATCAGCTTGCCGAGGCGCCGGTAATCGACGCCGCGCTCATCGCAGAAGGCATACAGGCGTTGCTTGCCCTCCACGCACAATTGCGCCTTGAGACTGCCGCTCGGGTAATAAATCCCGGCGTGGATCACTTCCGAATTGCGCGAACTGATGCCCACGCCAATCCCCTCGCCTGCCTCGACCAGGATCACTTCTCGTCCGGTCCGGGCCAGGGCTCTGGCCACCGCCAGCCCGACCACGCCAGCCCCGACTACCACGCATTCGATATCGACGCTCACCTGCCCTCCACTCATTCAAGCCAACCCTGGATGCGATAATCGATCAGGCTGGAGAATATCGCCAGCATGACCGCATACGGTCTGCTACGTGGCGTTCATACTCTATGTTTAATTTCCCATTTAACGATCATTCAAAATGACAATTAACTGTCATTGACCTGAACACTTTCCAACTTCCCCCCGTCAACACAACCTTAACCGGCTATCGGCGATTGACTTTGCCAACCTGCCTGAGTAAATTGCGCCGGCCGATAACAACGGCTTTTTTCAACTCACAAAAGAATTCAATGGACACAGTATCTAGTCGCTGTCGGATGACTGCTCACACGCAGGATCTGGCACATAACCCAGACAATGACGGGCCTCGACTTTTCGGTCGGGTGAGCTGCGCTAGAGCTTGAGGCTCCACCGTAACTTGCCTCACCGGAATCAGTCCGGCCCAGAGGCATGTTATGAACTTCAAAAACACTGTAATGCCGGGCGTACGCGCCTTTGCATCGACCATGCGGGTCAAGCTCTGCCGTGAGCGTCTGCTGACGACTCGGCTCTGCGCCCCGTTCTCCGCCCCTTCTACCCACGCCAAGGTGCGCCCTCGTGCCAACTGGCGTGTCTGCCCGACGACCGGCCGGCTTCAGCAACGCTGGAGCTTCGACGACAGTCAGGACCCACAAAGTCGGCGCATCGCGCGCCTCTTCCAGCAGGCGAGCCTGATGCTCGGCCTGTCTATCGGGGCATGCATTTTCAGTTGATCTGAAGGCACTTCAAAGTCCTTCCAGAACGGTTTCCTTAAACGGGAATCCGACAACTTCTTATTGCCCGTAAAAAATCTGAATTATTGGAATTAGTTGCGGACCATCAAGTAACACCACAATCACGGGTGTTATTCAGATACCACGAGCCGGGTTCCGGGCCTTCAATAAATACAATACGAAACAAGGGAGAGCCCTCATGTCGGGAACTACTCTACTGATCAACCTCGCCGGCTCCATTGCCCTGTTGCTATGGGGCACTCATATGATTTCTTCGGCGCTGTTACGCGGCTTCGGCACGCCGCTGCGTCAGTGGCTGGGCCACAACCTGAACAACCGCTGGATGGCGTTGCTGTCGGGGATAGGTATCACCGGGGTCTTGCAAAGCAGCACCGCCGTGAGCCTGATGGCGACCTCGTTCACTGCCGCCGGGACGCTGGGACTGGCGCCGGCCCTGGCGGTGATGCTCGGCGCCAACATCGGCTCGACGTTGGTGGTGCAATTGCTCAGCGTTGATGTGTCGATGCTCACGCCCAGCGTTTTGCTGGCGGGCCTGATCGTCTTTCGTCTGCGCGATGACTCGCGCTACGAAAGCGTCGGTTGTGCACTGATCGGCCTGGGGCTGATGCTCCTGGCCTTGCACATGCTCGGCTCCACATTGGCGGAAGTCGAAGGCACGCCGATTTTCCAGCTGATCATGCAGAGCCTCGAGGGCGATCTGGTCATTGCGCTGCTGGTGGCGCTGATCCTCACCTGGCTGTGCCACTCCAGCGTGGCCGTGGTGTTGCTGATCGTCTCGCTGGCCGCCACTGGCATGCTCTCGGCCAGCACCATCGTCGCGCTGGTGCTGGGGGTGAACATTGGCGGTGCGCTGCCCTCGGTCATCAACGCCGGATCGAGCGTCGGCCGACGCCTGCCGCTGGGCAACCTGCTGGTGCGTGCGGTCGGTGCTCTGGCGGTCTTGCCGTTTGCCGGGTTGCTCGCTCAGGCGCCGCTCGCGCCCTCGACCCTGGTGGTGTGCCTGCACACCGGTTTCAATCTACTGCTGGCGTTGGTGTTCATCGGTCTGACCGACGTACTCGCCAATGCCCTCACCCGACTGCTGCCGGCACCTGAGCGGGATGTCGATCCCGGCATGCCGTGCTATCTGGACGAAGCCGGCCTGGAAGTGGCCAACATCGGCCTGTCGAATGCCGCTCGCGAAGCGTTGCGCATGACCGACATGTTCTCGACCATGCTCGGCCGGATGCTGCAGCTGTTCCACACATCGCTACCGGCCTGCGCCGATGAAGTGCAGCGGATCGATCAATCCCTGGACCTGCTCAGCGCGGCGATTCGCGCTTATCTGGCGGACATCGGCAAGGAAGGCATCAGTGACAGCGATGCTGATCGTTCCCAGGAAATCCTCACGTTCGTGATCAACCTCGAACATGCCGCGGACATTCTTTCCAGCAGCCTCACGCAGTTGGCCATGCGCCGCTTGCGTCGGGGTGAACAGTTCTCGGCCTTCGAACTGGGCAACATCGCCCCGCTGCACGACGCCGTTCTGGAAAGCCTGAGCCTGGCGATCACCGTGTTCCTGCGCGAAGACATCGCCACCGCCCATCAACTGATCCAGCGCAAGGAGACCGTCAGAAGGCTCGAAGCCTGCGCCAGCCGCGAGCACTTTCGCCAGTTGCAGGAAGACAAAAGTACCTGGGCGCAATCCGGTGATATTTTCCAGCGGGTACTGCGTGATTACCGGCGCATGCATCACCACATCGCCGCCCTGGCGTATCCGCTGCTCGAACGCGCCGGTGAGCGCTTGGTCGAGAGCATCGATGCTCCCGCTACGGGTCGCATGACGGTAGATCTGGCTGGAATTGAGTGAGGTGTCGATCGGCAGGGAACTCCTGACCACCGCCAGGCATCCTAAATTATGTGTTACTTCTTTTACGCTTCACGCTTCGGAGGACGCCGTCATGCGCCGTCTGTTTTTAGTATCTTCACTCGTGCTTTGCTTGCCCTTTGGCTCAGCCATGGCCCGTGTGGATGCGGGCGATGTCGCCACCTCAGCCGGGGTATCCGCATCGCTGTACTCAACGTTCAAGGATCACAAAATGGTCATTCCCGCCCGGGATGACGCCTCCAGTTTTGTCGCCAGCGGCGGCACGATCCGTGGCGTTTACCTGGAGTCGGTATTGAAGGAAATTCGCCAGAATCATCCCGACCTGAAGGCCAGCGATGAAGACCTGGCCAGAGCGATCCTCGTTCAAGAAGGTGTTCCAGCCGGTCAATAAAGTCTGAAACGTAAGCGGTAGGGCTAGTGACAGCCCTACCTTGCTTCAACGCTGTGTTTTTCGACCCCGGCAGACAGGCGTGCCCAGCCGGCGACCAACTGCGCGCTGATGCTGACGCCGCCGCACACCACAATCACCACGTCATGGGCCTCGGCAATTGCCGGATGGTCGAGGTAGGCAATCGCCAATGAAACGCCACACGCCGGTTCGACCAACTGGCGCAGGTCGTTGGCGTAACGAACCACGCCCATGATCGCCTCATCATCGCTGAGCACCACGCATTCATGCGGGAAATCAAGGATGTGCTGCACCGGCCAAGCGGCCACTTGCGCGGCGCCGAGTGACGTGGCAACGGTGTCGATGCGCGGCAGTCTGACCGGGTGCCCGGCAGCGATGGCGGCAGCGAACGACGCCGCCCCCTGGGTTTCGCACGCAACGATCCGACAATCCATGCGCTGATGACGGATCAGGCCGGTGAGCAGGCCCGCCAGCAATCCGCCGCCCCCCACGGATGTCACCAACGCATCGACTTGAGGGCAGTCCTCGAGGATTTCATCGACCATGGTGCTGTGCCCTTCCCACAACACCGGGTGATCGAAAGCCGGTACATATTCGGTGTCTGCGCCCTGCGCGAGTTCTTTCGCCCGTTGATTGGCCTCGTCCCAGACCTTGCCATAGACAATCACCTCGGCACCGGTTTTTCTGATCCTGGCGCGGGTGGTTTCCGGGGTCGTGTTCGGCACCACGATGCAGGCTTTCAGCCCAAGGTTGGCGGCGGCCACCGCCGTGGCCAAACCGGCATTGCCACCGGATGGGCAGACAACTTTGCGCTTGCCCTGCTCCGCCGCCTGGCTGCACAACAGGCCCATGCCGCGCAGTTTGAACGAGCCGCTGGGTTGCAGGTTTTCCAGCTTGAGCCAGATTCGCCTGGTCGGAGTCGACAGACCCGGGTGCAGAATCAGGGGCGTTCTGATGTGAAGCATCGTGTGCTCCTTGTGACAGCACCGGCGCGTTGAGATCTTTCAACGGGCCGGAAGTGAACGGACAGGCTTATCTTTATCCAAGCTTAGTTCACCCTGCTCGACGACTACCGCTCTCATAACGGGCTGCCCCTCTACACTGGTGATATGCCCTTTTTGCGAGATCAGTTATGAAAATCTCAGCCAAACTCGCGTTTTTCGCCCTTGTCAGCACCCTTGCCTACCTCGCTCTCGCGGTGTTCGGGCTGGGCGGGTTGGCGGCGTTTTTCTCGCATCCACCGCTGGTGGTCATTGCGCTTGCGACCCTGGTGATGGCGATCGTGTCGTTGTTCAGTGAGGGCAATTTGAGCACTGGCGAACGTGAAGACCGGGCCAATCGCTGGGTGCTGCCGGTTTTCGGGGTGCTCGGGTTGCTGAGCGGGTATCTGCCGGCCTACACCGACCGGATCGACTTCTGGACCTTCGGTGGCGAGGGCGTGCGTTGGTTGGGCGCGCTGCTGTTCATTGGCGGCGGCGCGTTGCGGATGTGGCCGGTGTTTGTACTGGGCAAGCGCTTCAGCGGATTAGTGGCGATTCAGCCAGGACACCGCCTGGTCACCGACGGAATTTATCGGAATGTACGCAACCCCAGCTACCTGGGGCTGCTGATCAATGGCGTGGGCTGGGCGCTGGCCTTTCGTTCCGGCGTCGGGTTGCTGCTGGTGGCACTGATGTTGATACCGCTGATCGCCCGCATTCGCTCTGAAGAAGCGCTGTTACGCACGCAGTTCGGCAGCGAATACGACGCTTATTGCGCCCGTAGCTGGCGATTGATTCCGGGGATCTACTGAACTGACCACATCAGGGCCGTGTCGATTACAAAAAGTGTAAACGGATCAGGTTATTGGCATCCACATGGCTCGTGACCGAGTCATAACTGGCCAGTGTGGCGTGCCGGGTCTGAAGGGGATGAACGTGGGTCGCGGTGATGACCATGATGTTGGCACCCGCCGCTTCACCTGCGCGAATTCCGACGTCGGCGTCTTCGAAGATCAGGCACTCGGCTGGATCAACCTGCAGTCGACGAGCCGCCAGCCGATAGCCCGCAGGGTCGGGCTTGCCGGCGCTGACGTCTTCGGCGGTCACCATCACGCCAGGCTCGGGAATGCCGGCAGCGGCCATTCGGCGCAACGCCAGGGCCCGCGGCGCAGAGGTAACGATGGCCCATTGGTGGGCGGGCAGCGACTTGAGGAAATTCGCCGCGCCGGACACCTCGACAATCCCCTCCACATCATCGATTTCCGCCTCGGTGATCCACGCCGCTTCAGCTTCGGCATCTACTCCTGGCAACGCCAGGCGATTGATGGTGTCGATGGCGCGAACGCCATGGATGGTCGGCAGGAAGGTTTCGACATCGACGCCGTGGCGCACGGCCCAGGTTGTCCAGATCCGCTCGGCGGCGGCGATGGAGTTGAGGACGGTGCCGTCCATATCGAACAGCAAGCCACGGTATGACCCGTTGAGCAGGGACGTTTTGACAGACAAAGGGCGACTTCCTTTTGCAAGAGCCAGGCAAATGTTATCAGCTAATGTACACCAGCTCTTACAGGCCTCGGGTCGACTGCAAGGCGTTTTGCACACAATCGAGCAACTGCCCCACCGCCCAGGGTTTCCTGATGAACGAAACCGGATGCTTGACCCCGGAGCTTTTCGGAGTTTCGAAGCCGGACATGATCATGATCGGTTTGTCTGGCCAACGGTCGCCAAACTGATTGGCCAGGTCCGCGCCATTGAGTTTTCCCGGCATGGTGATGTCCGTCAGCAACAGCCCCACCTCCGGCGCGTGCTGCTCCAGAAACTGCGAAGCCGCATCCGCGCTGATCTGTGGTTCAACCGCAAAGCCTTCCTCCTGAAGAATTTCGCAAAGAAACTCGAGGATCAACGGGTCGTCCTCAACCACAAGAATCAATCCGTCAGACAAATGCGCGCCCGCCGTCGATACTGGACTCATCACTGTGCCACTCCCTGATTGCGCAAATAGTTTCGCAGGCTCAAATCCGCCACCTACAGGTATGAACAGCGGACTTCACGGAAAATTCATTTTTGATACACCTATCCAGGACATTCTCCGTCCAGGCCGGTAAACCCGACCGTTTGTCCGCGCATAATTGTGGTTAAAATGCCGCCCCCTTCTACATTGCCGACCTTGTCCGATGAATCCAGACGCCCTCTCCATCCTCCACGACCATTTGCTGACAGCACTTGCGGCCGCCCCCGCAGAAACCCGTCGGCTGTTTCACGGCCGTGGGCGCTGCTGGCCGGGGTTGGAGCAATTGACCGTCGACTGGCTCCAGGGCGTGGTGCTGGTCTGCGTGTTCAAGGAGCCGCAAGCGTCGCAACTGGATGATTTGAAGCAGCGACTGATGGCGATCACACAGTCACCTGCGTGGAAAGCCTCAGGCGCGCATAC
This sequence comes from Pseudomonas sp. GW822-FHT07A10, assembly GCF_058798795.1. Taxonomy (NCBI): domain Bacteria; kingdom Pseudomonadati; phylum Pseudomonadota; class Gammaproteobacteria; order Pseudomonadales; family Pseudomonadaceae; genus Pseudomonas; species Pseudomonas sp. GW822-FHT07A10. Next base: position 651,475 of record NZ_JBXAKV010000001.1, on the reverse strand, counting down.
CTTGCTGCTGCAACATCGCTATTTGCAGGAAAGCACCACCGAATGGCTGCTCGGGGAGCCGATCGAGGAGATGACGATCACCGAGGGCGGTCTGCAGTATCGCGTGGACCTGGGCCGCAAACAGAACACCGGCCTGTTTCTCGACATGCGCTACGGCCGCGATTGGGTGCGGGCCAATGCTGACGGCAAGCGGGTGCTGAACCTGTTTGCCTATACCTGCGGGTTTTCAGTGGCCGCCATCGCAGGAGGCGCTACGCATGTGGTCAACCTGGACATGTCCCGCGCGGCCCTGAGCCGTGGTCGCGACAATCACCGGCTCAACGGCCATGACTTGAGCAAGGTGAGCTTTCTCGGCCACGACCTGTTCAAGTCCTGGGGCAAAGTGATCAATAGCGGCCCTTATGATCTGGTGATCATCGACCCACCGTCCTTTCAGAAGGGCAGTTTTCTGCTGACCAAGGATTATCAGCGCGTACTGCGCCGTCTGCCGGAGTTGCTCAGCCCTCAGGGTACGGTGCTGGCCTGCATGAATGATCCGGCCTTTGGTGCGGACTTCCTCATCGACGGCGTCACTCGCGAAGCACCGAGCCTGCGGTTTGAGCAACGGTTGGAGAATCCGCCGGAGTTTCCCGATGCCGATGTCGAGTGTGGGTTGAAGGCGTTGGTGTTCAGGCAGGGGTAGCTGAAAATCAAAATGGTGATTCAACACCAGGCAGGCCGGCCAGACTCAGTAGACTAATGGTACTTGAGCCCGAACCCGCGGCTTCCTACGATGATGATACGCAGCGGTTGGAGGTTTAAACCGTTGCGTAAGTGGTGGGTGAACTGAACCCCAATAAGCCCACCCCTTGTTTCATGCGCATCTTGAGCCTCTCGGCTCTACTTCCTCCCCATCAAAGAGCTTTGAGGCTCTTTTTTTGTCTGTCAAAAAGCCTCGGCGCCGACCGCTCGGTAACGTTGAACATCCTGGCCCACATCGCAGCGCCCAGAGGCAGCGAAAAGCTCACGACCGATCGTGCGAGCAGCCTGCAGATGAACCGTCGGTTCCTGGATTTCCGATTCGAGCAGCAACTCGGACGTCACCACGCAAGCACCGCAATAATCGAAGATCCCATGGTCGATCTGCGTCTTCATGGCGTCGGCATAACCGTGGCGCGCATAGGTTCCTGCGTCGGCACCGCCAACACCCACCAGATGAACCCGCAGATGGCGAAGCTTCTTCTCCAACCTGGCATCCGCCGCGAAATCGAACGCCCAGCCATTGGCGAACACACGGTCGATCCAGCCTTTGAGCAGCGCCGGCATCGACCACCAATAAACCGGATAAACCAGCACCAGTGCATCGGCGCGATCGATTCGCGCCTGCTCGGCGGCCACATCGGCGGGCGGCGGTGCTTCACGGTGATGGACGGCGAGATCGGCCGCGCCGAATCTCGGATCGAACCCTTGCGCCCAGAGGTCCGCAATTTCGAAAGAGTGGTCGGCATCCGCCTCGGATACTCCTTCAGCGACGTGTCTCGCGAGGCTATGGGTAAGCGATTGGGGGTCATGGTGAGCCACAACGATGAGCGCGTGCATGGCAAAATCTCCTGCTACGGAATGAGTGATTGAGGGTGAAAGGCGAGCCTTATATACTCTTGGTAAGTTACGCTCAGTAAGCTACTTTTGGTATATAGCCATGTCAAGCACCGAAACACCCGAGCAAGATTCCAGTCCGCAACCGCGCCGGCGGATGTCGCGGGAGGAGCGCCTGCGCCAGTTGCTGGATGTCGCCTGGCAACTCGTTCGAGAGGAAGGTACGGACGCGTTGACGCTTGGCCGGCTCGCCGAACAGGCGGGGGTCACAAAACCGGTGGTTTACGATCACTTCACCACCCGCCCCGGGTTGCTGGCGGTGCTCTATCAGGAGTTCGACGCACGTCAGACCGCGCTCATGGATACCGCGCTTGAAGCCAGTGAACCGACACTGGCCAGTAAGGCAATGGTCATCGCCTCGTCTTATGTCGACTGCGTTCTGCTTCAGGGCCGCGAGATACCGGGTGTGATCGCGGCGCTGACGAGCTCGCCCGAGCTGGAAAAGATCAAGCGCGAGTACGAAGCGATCTTCATGGGCAAGTGCCGCAACGCCCTGCTCCCCTTCGCCGGAACCGGTGATATCGCGCCAGCGAGTCTTCGGGCGATGCTCGGTGCCGCCGAGGCGCTGTCCCATGCTGCCGCGACCGGAGAAATCACCGCGGAGCAGGCACAGGACGAACTCTTCGAAACGATCGTGGCGATGGTCGAAAGGAGCGCACGCGTCAGGAGGGTCTAGAAACCTAACGCGCATCGTAGGGCTGGCAAGCACCCGCCAGGACAGCAGCGTATTGCCACCTATACTCAAGCCACCTTCCCCGCGCTACCCACAATAAAAAGCAGAGGTGGAAAATGGTCTGGCAGCAAATCTACGACCCCTTCGGTAACCCGGTGCTATCAACGCTCATGGCGGCGACGCCGGTGGTGGTAATGCTGGTTTCCCTGGCGTTTTTCCACATCAAGGCGCATCTGGCGGCGTTGTTGGCCCTGGGTTCGGCCTTGCTGATCGCGATTTTCGCCTTCGGCATGCCCGCGAACATGGCGGGCTCGGCCGCACTGTTCGGCGCCGCCAACGGTCTGTTGCCGATTGGCTGGATCGTGCTCAACATTATTTTCCTGCATCGGCTGACCACCGAGAACGGCTCGTTCAAAGTGCTGCAAGACTCCCTGGCGCGCATCACCGACGACCGACGTCTGCAATTGCTGCTGATTGCCTTCTGCTTCGGTGCCTTCTTCGAAGGGGCCGCCGGTTTCGGCACTCCCGTGGCGGTAACCGGGGCCATTCTGATCGGGTTGGGTTTCTCGCCCCTGGCCGCGTCTGGCCTGGCGTTGATCGCCAATACCGCGCCCGTGGCGTTCGGTGCACTGGGCACGCCCGTCATCACCCTGGCCAAAGTGACCGGGCTGGATGAAATGGAGCTGTCGATGATGGTCGGTCGCCAGTTGCCGTTCTTCTCGGTGATCGTGCCGTTCTGGCTGATCTGGGCCTTCGCCGGCTGGCGCAAGATGCTGGAAATCTGGCCGGCGATTCTGGTTGCCGGCGTCAGCTTCGCCATACCGCAATTCCTCGTCTCCAACTACCACGGGCCAATGCTGGTGGACGTCATCGCGGCACTGATTACCATGGCCTGCCTGACCGGTTTTCTGAGGGTCTGGAAACCGGCCACGGTGCATACCTCGGCCGCCCTGTCAGGGCGAGTCGACCATTCCAAAATAGCCGAAGAGCATGACGAAAAACCCGTCGCCAGCGCGACCTTTGCCAGCGATGCAAAACCCGCCGTAATGCGCGCATGGATGCCGTGGATCATCCTCACGGTGTTCGTTTTCGCCTGGGGCACCCAAAGCTTCAAAAACCTGTTCGATACCCGCCCGGCCATGGATCCGCAAACCCACTCGGCCAGACTTGATCCTCAGGGCAAGCCAATGCGCGAGGCCAACCCGATCTTTGCCCCGAGCGTGACCTTCACCACGATTCATCAACAGATCGAGAAGGTCCCGCCCGTGGTGCCCGCGCCGAAAACCGAGGACGCGATCTACAAGTTCACCTGGTTCACCAGCACCGGTAGCGGCATCTTGCTCGCGGCGATCCTTGGCGGGCTGCTGATGGGTTATTCCATCCCGCAACTGCTGAACCATTATCTGCGAACGCTGTGGGTGGTGCGCTATTCGCTCACCACCATTGTGGCGATGCTCGCCCTGGGTTTTCTCACCCGCTACTCGGGCCTCGACGCCACCATGGGCCTGGCCTTCGCCGCAACGGGCATTTTCTACCCGATGTTCGGCACCCTGCTCGGCTGGCTCGGCGTGGCCCTGACCGGCTCGGACACGGCCTCCAACGTGCTGTTCGGCGGCTTGCAACGGGTGACCTCCGAGCAACTGGGCCTGAGCCCGGTGCTGATGGCCGCCGCGAACAGTTCTGGCGGGGTCATGGGCAAGATGGTCGACGCCCAGTCGATCGTGGTCGCGTCCACCGCCACCCGCTGGTACGGCCATGAAGGGGAAATCCTGCGCTACGTGTTTTTCCACTCCGTGGTGCTGGCGATTCTGGTCGGCGGGCTGGTGACGTTGCAGGCGTATGTGGCGCCGTTTAGCCATATGGTGGTGGGCGGGCACTGATCCTGGGGGGCGGGCCTCATCGCGAACATTAATTCCAGCCGCCCCCCATTACCTTGTACAACGTCACCCGGTTGCTCTGCTCGGCCAGACGCAGGGTGATCAGGTCCTGTTGGGCGCTGTACAACGAACGCTGGGCGTCCAGCGCTTCGAGGTAGCTTTGCGAGCCGCCGCGATAGAGCGCGTCGGCCAGTTCAAAGCTTTTACGGCTGGCGTCGGTCAAGGCTTGCTGGGCTGTCAGGCGTTGGTCCAGGGTGCTGCGCACCGCCAGGGCATCGGCCACTTCCTTGAAGGCTGTCTGCAAGGTTTGCTGGTAGGTCTGCACCTGAATTTCACGCTCGACCTTGGCCGCATCCAGTGTCGCGCGATTGCTGCCGGCATCGAAGATCGGCAGGCTGACGCTCGGGGCGAAGGTCCAGGCGCCGCTGCCGGACTTGAACAGACCGGACAAGGCCGAACTCGCAGAACCGGCGTTGGCGGTCAGGCTGATGCTCGGGAAGAACGCCGCACGGGCCGCGCCGATATCGATGTTGGCCGACTTGAGGGTGTGCTCGGCGGCCAGCACATCCGGGCGCCGTTGCAAAAGACTGGACGGTAACTCATCCGGCACCTGAACCAGCAGCGCGACCGATTGCAGACTCGCACCGGGAAGCAGCTCATCGGGAACATCACTGCCGACCAGTAAGCGCAGGGCATTGCGGTCCTGGAGAATCTGACTGGCGTAGACCGCCACATCGCCTCGGGCCGACTCAACAGTGGTTTGCGCCTGAGCCAGGGCCAAACCGGAAGAGCCGCCCAAGGCATGGCTGCGTTGGGTCAGTTCGTAGGTTGCCTGTTGGCTGCGCAGGGTTTCCTGGGCCAGTTGCAAACGCTCATTGTCCGCCGCCAGGGTCAACCAGGCGGTGGCTACTTCAGCCACCAGGCTGATCTGGGTGCTACGCCGGGTTTCGGTCAGCGCCAGATAGTCTTCCAGCGCTTCGTCCTGAAGGTTCTGTACCCGCCCGAACACATCCAGTTCATAACTGCTCAGCCCCAGTTGCGCACTGTACTCATGACTGGTGCTCGCCGTGCCGCTGCTGGACGTGCGGCTATGTGTGCCGCTGACTCCGGCATCGATGGTGGGAAACGCCGCCGCCCGTTGAATGCGATATTGAGCCTGGGCCTTTTCGATGTTCAGGCTGGCCAGACGCAAATCACGGTTGTTGGTCAGGGCCAGGGTCTGTAAGCGCGCCAGGCGACTGTCGGTAAAGAACTGCTGCCAGTGAATATCCGCCGCTGCATCGCCCGAGGGCACACGGGTGGTCGGCAGCCATTGCTCGGCAACTGGCGCCTCGGGGCGCTGATACTGCGGCGCCAGATTGACACAACCACTGAGCAACACCAGAGCAGCCAACAAGGGCCAATGAAACTTGATCATGCATCACCTTTCTGCGCGGTTGGGTTGGCGGTTGTTGCGGTGGATACGCGACCGAAACGACGACGGATCAGCACGAAAAACAGCGGCACAAAGAAGATCCCCAGCACGGTGGCGCTGAACATGCCCCCCAGCACGCCAGTGCCGATGGCCTGGCGCCCGGCAGAACCGGCGCCGGAGCTCAATGCCAGTGGCAACACGCCGAACATGAAGGCTAAAGACGTCATCAGGATCGGTCGCAGGCGTTGACGCACGGCAGTCAGCGTCGCGTCCCTCAGGCTATTGCCCTGCTCTTGCAGGTGCTTGGCAAACTCAACGATCAGGATCGCGTTCTTCGCCGCCAGCCCCACCGTGGTCAACAACCCGACCTGGAAGTACACGTCGTTGCTCAAACCACTGAAACGAGTCGCCAGCACCGCGCCGACCACCCCCAGCGGCACCACCAGCATTACCGAAAATGGCACCGACCAACTCTCGTACAACGCCGCGAGGCAGAGGAACACAAACAACACCGAGATCCCGTACAGCAGCGGCGCCTGGGAGCCGGACAGGCGCAGTTGATAAGACTGCCCGGTCCACTCGTAGCCGATGCCTTCGGGCAGTTGTTTGATGATCGCTTCCACCGCGTCCATGGCGACCCCGGAACTCACCCCCGGAGCCGGATCGCCGACCACCTCCAGCGAGGCATTGCCGTTGTAGCGTTCCAGCAACGGCGAGCCATAGCTCCACGAGCTACTGGCGAACGAGGAAAACGGCACCATCTCATCCTTGCTGTTGCGCACAAACCAGTGCTCCAGGTCCGCCGCCTGCATCCGCGCCGACGCCTGACCCTGCACGTAGACCTTCTTCACCCGCCCCTGGTTGAGGAAGTCGTTGACGTAAGTGCCGCCCAACGCCGTGGACAAGGTAGCGTTGATATCGCTGGTGCTCAGACTCAAGGCCCCGGCCTTGCGATCGTCGATGCTGACCTTGAGCTGCGGTGTATCGTCCAGGCCATTGCTGCGTACTCCCAGCAGCCGCGGGTCTTTCTTCGCCAACTCGATGAACTGCTCCCGCGCGGCAACCAGGGCGTCATGCCCCAGTCCACCAAGGTCTTTGAGTTGCAGGTCGAACCCCGAACTTTGCCCCAGGCCACGTACAGCCGGCGGCTGCATGACAAACACGTTGGCATCGCTAATGCTCGCCAACGCCAGGGTTGCACGTTGGGCAATAGAAGCCGCGTCCTGCCCTTTCCCTGAACGCTCGCTCCAATCCTTGAGTTTGATGAAAGCCCGGCCGGTATTCTGGCTGTTGCCACCCATGCCCAAACCGCTGATGCTGATCAGCGCCTCGACTTCCGATTGTTCGAGCATGTAGCTCTCGAACTGCTTCATTACTGCCTGAGTTCGACTATCAGTGGCGCCCACCGGCAGCTGGATCTGCGCCATGAGGATGCCTTGGTCTTCATCCGGCAAGAACGAAGTCGGCAGGCTGGCGTAACCAGCGCCCATCGCCAACAAAATCACCCCGTACACCAGCAAGCTCCGACGCCCACGCTGCAAAATGCCACCGACCCATTGTTGATAACGCAAGGCACTGCGCTCGAAGCTGTGGTTGAACCAGCCGAAGAAGCCGCTTTGCGCACCATGGCCCTGGGCATCGGACGGCTTGAGCAAGGTCGCACACAAGGCCGGTGTCAGCGTCATCGCCACCAGCACCGACAGGAGCATGGCGGAGACGATGGTCACCGAAAACTGCCGATAGATAATCCCTGTGGAACCGCCGAAAAATGCCATGGGAATAAACACGGCGCTGAGCACCAGAGCGATGCCGATCAGCGCGCTGGTGATTTCCGCCATGGACTGGCGAGTCGCCGCCAGCGCCGAAAGTCCCTTCTCACTCATCACCCGCTCGACGTTCTCCACCACCACGATGGCATCGTCCACCAGCAGTCCGATAGCCAGGACCATGGCGAACATGGTCAGGGTATTGATTGAATAGCCGAACAGCGCGAGCACGCCGAAGGTGCCCAGCAATACCACCGGCACGGTGATCGCCGGGATCAGCGTGGCCCGCAGATTCTGCAGGAACAGGAACATGATCAGCACCACCAGCACGATCGCTTCGCCCAAAGACTTGACCACTTCTTCGATGGACAGGCTGACAAAGGGGGTCGTGTCGTAAGCGATCACGTTCTTGAGCTGCATTTGCGCAGGGTAGAAAGGCTCCAGTTCCTTAAGTTTGGCCTTCACCGCTTCACCCACGCTCAGGGCATTGGCCCCGGCGGCGAGCTGCACGCCCATGGCGGCAGCGGGTTTGCCGTTGAGGGCAGAACTCACGTCGTAGCTTTCACTGCCCAATTCGACCCGCGCCACATCGCCCAACAGCACCACGGCTCCATTGCTGGTGGACTTGACCACCACGTTGCGAAACTCTTCGGCGGTTTGCAGCTTGCTGCGGGCACTGATAGTGGCGTTCAACTGTTGCCCGGCCACCGCTGGCAAGGCACCGAGCTGGCCGGCGGACACCTCGGTGTTTTGTGCTTCCAGGGCACTACTGATGTCCGAGGGCATCAACGCATACTTTTCCAACAGGGCCGGGTCCAGCCAGATGCGCATGGCATAGCCCGAACCGAGGGTCTGCACGTCGCCGACGCCATCGATACGACTGATCTGGTCGAGCAAGGTGCTGGAAATGTAGTCGCCGATCTGGGTGCCGGTAACGCTTTCGTTATCGGAGGCCAGGGCGGCAATCATCAGAAAGTCCGAACCGCCCTTGGTCACGGTCAAGCCTTCGCTCTGCACCGATTGCGGCAGTCGTGATTCAGCCTGTTGCAGTTTGTTCTGCACCTGCATCTGCGCCACATCAGGGTTAGTGCCGGCGGCAAAGGTCAGGCTGATGCTGGCGCTGCCCGCCGAACTGCTGGAGGCCGACATGTAGGTCAGGTTATCCAGCCCTTTCATCTGCTGTTCGATGACCTGCGTCACCGAGTTTTCCACGGTCTCGGCCGAGGCGCCGGTGTAGGTGGCGGAGATCCGTACCGTTGGCGGAGCGATGTCCGGGTACTGTTCCAGCGGCAGTTGGCTGATCGACAAGGCGCCGGCGAGCATGATGACAATGGCGATGACCCAGGCAAAAATCGGTCGATCGATAAAGAACCGCGCCATGCTCAGCCCTCCTGCGCAATGGCAGTCGGCGCCGATTGCCGCGTGCGGCTGCGAGTGCCCGGGTTTTGCGCCAGCACCGGGGCGCCAACCCGCACTTTCTGCCCGCCCTCGACAATCACCTGGTCACCCGCCGTCAGGCCCGAGGTGACCCACCATTGGTTGCCCACGGCGCGATCGATAGTCAGCACACGCTGTTCGACCTTGCCATTGACCACCAGCAACACCGACGTCACGCCACTGGCGCTGCGGGTCACGGCTTGCTGCGGAATCAGGATCGCTTGATCGTCCCGGGCCTGCTCCAGCACCGCCCGCACATACATGCCCGGCAGCAACAGCCGGTCCGGGTTGGCAATTTCCGCCCGCAGGGTCACGGTGCCGGTGCCCTCATTGACGCTGACCCCGCTGAATTTCAAGCGGCCCTCATGGGCGTAGGTGCTGCCGTCGTCGAGTTTGAGACTGATCCGCGCTTCGCCCTCGCCGTTGCTTTGCAGCACACCGCTGGCGAGGTCGCGCTTGAGGCGCAATAGCTCGGTGGTCGATTGCGTGATATCCACGTAGATCGGGTCCAGTTGCTGCACCGTGGTCAGTGCGCTGTCCTGATTGGCCACCACCAATGCGCCGGGGGTGACCGTCGAAGTTTCGATACGCCCGTTGACGGGAGAACTGATGCGGGTATAGGCCAGGTTGATGCGCGCCGTATCCACGCCGGCCTGGGCCACTTGCAGTTCAGCCTCGGCGGTCAGCAGACTGGCCTGGGCATCCTCGTTGTCCTGCTGGCTGATGGCATCGATCTTCGCCAACTGGGCATCACGCCTGGCTGTGGCCTGGGCCGACTTCAACGTGGCGCGAGCTTTGGCGAGGGTCGCCTGTGCTTCAGCCAATGCAGCCTTGTATGAGGACGCGTCCAGCTGATACAGCGCCTGCCCGGCCTTGACCTCGGCGCCTTCGACAAACAGCCGTTGCTGGACGATACCGCCGACCTGCGGGCGAATCTCGGCGATCATGAACGCCTGAGTGCGCCCGGCCAGCTCCGTGGTCAGCGCCTGGCTTTGAGGTTGCACCGTGATCACTGACACCTTGGCCGGTTCGACCACGGGCGCGGATGCGCCGGGGGAGCAACCGCTCAACACCACCAGAATGATCAAGGACAGTAAAACCGCGGCGGTTACCAGGGATTTGGCGAGAATTTTGGTCGACATAAATGCCTCTGCAAGACGGGGTGGCTGAAGCCAGACGCCATACTGCGAGGCAAATGTGCAGGAAAATTGAAGATTGCCTGCCGCCCTTGAATCTTCGTCGCGCCAGGGCCTAAATGGGCGGGCCATTCACCGACCTGCCCGAGCCCATGAAACTGAGTATCTCCACCAAACTGTTTATCGCGGTACTGGCCAGTGTGCTGTTTGTCATCCTGAGCATGGGGCTGGCCAACGGCTGGAGCTTCGGCAAAGGCTTTCTCGATTACCTCAACGAACAGGCTCTGTTGCGCATGACCCCAGTGCTGCCGCGCCTGGCCAGCGCCTATGAGCGCGAAGGCAGTTGGGAATTTCTGCGCAACCAGCCGGATCGCTGGTTCGAACTCATGCGACCGGAGCCGGGCGTAGACTTCACCAACCCGCAGCAGCCGACCCTGCCCACGTCTGACCTGACCGGCGCGGTGTTTCGCATCGCTCTGTTGGACCAGCAAAAGCAGTTGGTCATGGGCTACTCGGCGATTGCCGACGACGCCCTGATGCGCCCGATCGAGGTGGCCGGTAAAACCGTCGGCTGGCTGGCGGTAACGCCGTTCCAGAACGTGACCGAAGCCGGCGGTGAACGCTTTCGCCTGTACCTGTTGCGCACCAGTCTGGCCGTGGGCGTGTTCTCGTTGCTGCTGGCAATGCTGATCGCCTGGTGGATCGCCCGCACTTTGCTTGACCCCGTCAAGCGAGTAGCCGCGGCCACGCATCGATTGGCCGCAGGCGAGTACAGCAACCGGGTGGCGGTGTCCTCCAATGACGAAGTCGGTCAGTTGGCCCGCGACTTCAATCAACTTGCGTATACGCTGGAGCGCAACGAAAAAATGCGCCGGGAGTTCATGGCCGATGTGTCCCATGAACTGCGCACCCCGCTGTCGGTGTTGCGAGGTGAACTGGAAGCGATCGAAGACGGTGTGCGCACGCTCGATCAGTCGTCGATGAAATCGCTGCAAGGCGAAGTCGGCATGCTCAGCAAACTGGTGGATGACCTGTATGAACTGTCCCTGGCCGATGTGGGCGCGCTGACCTACCGCAAAAGCGAATGCGATCTCAACGATCTGCTGCAAAGTTGCGTGGCGATGTTCCAGGAGCGCTGCAATGCCCGGCACTTGCGCTTGGAGCTGGAGCTGCCGACACCCCCCCTAAGAGTGGAAGCCGACCCCAAGCGCTTGCAGCAACTGTTCGGCAATCTGCTGGAAAACGCCGTGCGCTATACCGATGAAGGCGGTGTGCTGCGTATTCGTGCGGCCAGCGATGGCGACGACGTACGCATCGATTTCCTGGATTCCGGCCCCGGGGTCGACGCGGATCAGTTGCCGCGGCTGTTCGAGCGTTTCTACCGAGGCGAAACTTCACGCAACCGCGCCAGCGGTGGCGCCGGTTTGGGGCTGGCGATCTGTCACAGCATCGCCCTTGCTCATGGCGGCAGCCTCAGTGCCGATCATTCCCCGTTGGGTGGCCTTTGGCTGACCCTGCGCCTGCCACGGAATGCCTGAACCATGGTCAACGACAACCCGATCCTGATCGTCGAAGACGAGCCCAAACTGGCCGCATTGATGCGTGACTACCTGATCGCCGCTGGGTATGCGACCCAATGCCTGGACAACGGGCTGGAGGTGGTGCCAGCGGTCCGTGCCCGCGAGCCGCGGCTGATCCTGCTCGACCTGATGCTGCCTGGGTGCGACGGTCTGCAAGTGTGCAAGGAACTGCGCAGTTTCAGTGCCGTACCGATCATCATGATCACCGCTCGCGTCGAGGAAGTGGATCGCCTGCTCGGGCTGGACCTGGGCGCCGACGACTACATCTGCAAACCCTTCAGCCCGCGTGAAGTGGTGGCCAGGGTCAAAGCCATCCTGCGACGCAGCCCTCAGTTTTTGACGTCCGCACCACCGCGTCTACAGATTGATGAAGAACAGTACCTGGCCTCCCTCGACGGCATAACGCTGGACCTGACACCACTGGAATTGCGCCTGCTAAGCACCCTCGCCCGCTCGCCGGGACGGGTGTTTTCCCGGGATCAGTTGCTCGACCGGATCTACTCCGATCACCGGGTGGTCACCGACCGCACGGTCGACAGCCATATCCGCAATCTGCGGCGCAAGCTCGAACAGGCCTGCCCGGGGGAGCATCCGATTGAATCGTTGTATGGGGTGGGTTATCGGTTTCATCTCGCCGACGCCTGAAGCGTCGCCGAGATGAAGGAAGACTACCGCCCCGTTCCACGGGCAGAACGGGGCGGCACATCAAGACAGTGCGATCAGAACGTCACGCTGGCGCTGAGGCGTGCCGTGCGCGGCTCGCCGACATTGACCGCCAGTTGGCTGCCGGTGGAGGACGGGTAGTACTGTTTGTCGAACAGGTTGTCGACGTTGAACTGCAGCGAAGTCTTGTACCCGAACATCGGCGCCTCCCAGCGCACGAAGGCATCGGCGACGGTGTAGCTGCTCAGCCAGAAATCGTTGGCATTGTTGGCCGCACGCTCGCCGACATAACGCGCACCGCCGCCCGCATGCCAGGCCCCGAACTCCGTAGGCACATTCAGGTGATGGGTAAGGTACAGGCTTGCGGTGTGCTTCGGCGCATCGGCGAGGCGGTGACCTTCGTCATCCGGATCGTCGAGGATTTCCGTGTGAGTGTAAGCGTAGGTGCCGATCAGGTCCCAGCGCTCGGCCACACGCCCGGTGATGTCCAGTTCCAGACCCTGTGAACCGACTTTGCCCGCCGCCTCCGAGAGGCTGACGCCACCGACCGTCTGGGTGGTCACGACGTTTTTCTTCTCGATGTCGAACAGCGCCAGGTTGATGTTCAGCCCCGGCAGCGGATCGTACTTGGCGCCGACCTCATAACTGCGGCCCTCCTCCGGATCGAAGGTATGGCCGGCATCGTCGACTTGGGTATTGGGCTTGAACGAACGGCTGTAGTTACCGTACAGCGACAAGCTGTCGGTGGCTTTGTAAACCAGCCCCAGGAACGGCACGAAGGCATCGCCGTTATCGTCGCGGTTGACCTTGTAGCTACTGCCGCGGCCCTGATCGCTGTACTGATCGAAATGCTGCTGGCGACCGCCGAGAACCAGGATCCAGCGGTCATCAAGGTGCCAGTTATCCTTGAAGTACACGGAGCTGGAGTTCAACTGGTTGCTCAGGTCACTTTGGCTGGCACTGACAAGGCTCGGCTCGGCCAGACGACCATAAACCGGCGAGGTGATGTCGAAGCCTGACTGCGCGGTATTACGGTAGGTTTTGCCACGGAATTGGTCGGACGCTTCGGTGTCCGCGCCGATCAGCAAGTCATGGCGCTGGCCGAACAGTTCCTGCTGGCCGATGAAATCCCAGCTGGCATAACGGGTTTCATCGTCGTAGTGAGCGCCGTTGGCAGCACGTCGCAGGTTGTTGCCGGTCAACGAACTCGGCTGGGCAATCGAGAGGCTGTAGCGGTCGTTGTTCCAGCCGTAGGTAACGCGGGTTTTCCAGTCGTCACTCAGCTGATACTCGAAACGCGCGGTAGCCAATTCACGGATACCGACGCTTTTGGCCCATTTTTCGTCGAGGCGCTTGTCGTAGTCGATGTCCGCCGGATGACCATTGGTGAACACCGTGCCACGGTCGAAGGGTTTGGAGTAATCGTTGTATTCGTAGCTGAGGGTCAGGCTGGCACGGTCGCCCGTCCAGGTCAGCGAGGGTGCAACCAGGGTGCTTTCATTCACGCCGTAATTGCGCCAGTAATCCTCGTGGCCGCGTTCGGCGATCAGGCGATAAGCCAGGCCGGTATCGCCCAGCGGCCCGGTGGTGTCCACGGCCATGGTGCCGCCGCCTTCGCTGTAGGCCGAGCCGCTCAGGGTCGTGCTCTGGGTGTATTCAGGCTTCTTGCTGATCACGTTGATCAACCCGCCGGGTTCCAGCGCGCCGTACAGCATCGACGCAGGCCCTTTGAGCACTTCGATGCGATCTGTCGTGGCGCTGAAGTTTTTCCCCAGGTTGGAACGCACGCCATCGCGCAGGATCGAGCCGTCATCGTTGGTGCCGAAACCGCGCTTGACCAACGAGTCCCGGGACCCGCCCAGGGTGTTGCCCTGGCTGACGCCGCTGACGAACTTCATCGCGTCGTCCAGCGAGCGCACCTGATAGTCGGCCAGGGTTTGCCGGGTGACGACATTGACCGATTGCGCCTCCTCCTTGATCGGCACATCGCTTTTGCTCGCGGTGCTGGCTTGAGAGGTGGTGTAGCTGGTGTCTTGACTGACGCGGCTCGCCTGAATATCAGTGGTCGGCAGTTCGATCAATTCCTGTGCCCACAAAGGACCGGCGAACATCACGCAGGACAGTGTCGGCAGCGCGTGTTTGATGAAAACCTTGCGGCGGGCAAAGAGGTGGGGATGGCTCAAGACGTTGCACTCAATGAGTTAGTAGTAATGATTCTCATTGTATGGTGCGATGTATTTCCAGTAAACACCTTCGCGGTTATTAACTAACGAGTTATTGCTCTGCCACATAGATGATGGTTTGCGCGCTGTCTGCTGTCGCGGGCGGACGGGTGAAATAAGTGTCGCCGTCATCCGTGAGGATCTCGTATTGCACCTTGCCGGCGACACGGCTCGATACAGCGGCATGCTTGATGATCTTCAGCACCCGCTGAAATTTTACGCTTTGGGTGCCGTTCTGGGCAGGCCCGGTGAGCACATTGACCGTTTGAAACCAGCCATCATTTTTTTTGTTCGATACCAGGGTGCTGGTCAGCGCCTCGAAACGCTCCAGCCGGGTAAAGCCCCAGAGCGTCTGCTCCTCGACCGTTTTGCCCTGCGCGGTAGAACCCGTAAACACAAACAGATTGATGGCCGGATTGTCTTCACAAAAGAAGTCATAGGGCACCAGCCCGTCGACCATTTTCTTGCCGGAAACGAAGCCCTTTTTATGAACCAGAAACATGCCCACCTCCACGCTGAAACATCAGCAAACGCTGCGTAAGTTTGAGCGGGAAGTCTACTGAGGCGAGGCGTACAGAGCCGTCAAGCCAATGTAATATCGTGTAAAGATCACGCCTGACGGGGCAAGCTGATTTCCACGGTCAGCCCAGCGGACGGCTCGTTGCGCGCCACAATCGTGCCGCCGTGCATTTCCACGGCCCTTGAGGCGATCGCCAGGCCCAGGCCGAAACCGGCACTGGCCTCGCTCAAGCCACGCTCGAACGGGTGGAAAATGCTCAGCAGCCGCTCGTTTTCAACACCCGCCCCCTGATCGGTAATCCGCACCGTCAGGCAGTCTGCTTCGAGATTGACCTCAGCCGACACAACAACCGCCGTCATCGGTCTGGTATGGCGCACCGCGTTGCGAATGACGTTCTCGAAACACCGATACAGCAACTCGCCGCTGACCCGACTGACAAAGGCCGGGCACGCCTGCAGACTGACCCGGCAACCTTTCATTCCCGCCTCGAATTGAGCGTCCTCGACGATCACCGCCAGCAACTCGATGATGTCGAGTGGCTCGCGGTCGATACTCTCGGGCCGGCCCTGCATGCGCGCCAGGGTCAACAACGCCTCGATCAACGTATCCATTCGCACCGATTCGCGCTGGATGCGCTCCACCATTTCCTGGCGGGCCGGTTCTTGCTGCAACAGCCCGATGGCAGCTTGCATGCGCGTCAACGGTGAGCGAAGTTCGTGAGAGATGTCATGCAACAGGTGTTGCTGGGCCTCCACCAGCAGTTTCAGCTGGTTGGCCATTCGGTCACAGTCCCCGGCCAGATCGACGATTTCATCGCGGCGCCCGCCCATCATCGGTTTGACCCGGGTTTCGAAGCGCCCCTTGGCCACATCGCTCATCGCCCGCCGGAGATAGGCCAACGGCCACGCCAGGTAATACGCCATATACCCGCTGAACAGCGCACTCATCACCGTGCCGATGATCAGCGGGATCGAACGCCCCGGCCCTTGCTCACCTTCTTTGCCAAGGGGCTGTGAGGATCTGAGCGAGAGGGCCAGACCGTCCTTGCTGATGACCGTTCGCTCAAACGCTGGCCGCAGAACCGGCGACCCAGCCAGCAGTTGACCGGCACTGTCGTAGACACCAATGGTTTCGTCACCGGGGTGCCGCCACACTGTCAGCAATTGCCTTCCCGACTCGACGCCGAATTGTCGCAGCAGCTGTTCCTCGCTGGCCAGGATGGCCTCCAAATGAGGATCGCCAGGCCCGTGATTACCCAGTACCAGAATGCCCACCCCGACCAGAAACGTCAGGCTGGTGGCGAGCCAAAACGCCAGGAACAGTTTCCAGAACAGCCGACTGGGTTTCATCATTCGGCGATCAACAGATAACCGAGGCCACGCACGCTCTGAATCCAGGCCTTGGCGTCAGGGCGCGGACCGAGCTTCTGGCGAATGCTGCTGATATGCACGTCGATGCGCCGGTCGTAGCGGGTCAAGGGACAGCCCAAGGCATTGAGCGACAGGTCCTGTTTGCTCACCACCTGCCCGGCACAGCGGGCCAGTTCTTCGAGCAGGCTGAACTCGGTACTGGTCACCCCCAGCTCGCGCCCCTGCCACTGGGCCTGGCGCTTGCCGGGCCACAAGACCAGCGGGCCGGTCCTGATCACTTCGGTGGTGGGCTGATCCGCCGGTTGCACCCGGCGCATGATTGCCCGCAAACGCGCCACCAGTTCCCCCGGTGAACTGGGTTTGGGCACGTAGTCATCGGCCCCCAGTTCCAGGCCGGTGATCTTGTCGATGTTATCGCCACGGGCCGTGAGCAATACCACCGGCACCTGGCTCACGGCGCGAATGCGCCTGAGCACCTCGATACCCGACAGGCGCGGCAGCATCACGTCCAGCACCACAATGCTGTAGCGCCCGGACAGTGCTTGAATCTCACCCTCCTCGCCCGTGTGCACGGCGGTCGCCTCGAAGCCTTCACGCTCCAGGTATTGGCTGAGCATTCCAGTCAGTTCCTGGTCATCGTCGACGAGCAATACAGAGATCATGGCGGGCTCTTGAGTGGGGGCCGCGCATTATCGCCCTTGCGCTGCATAGCGTCATCGCCCCGGGCAAACCTTTACCTAACTTGACACTTGGTTAACCGCACCAAACGCACCGAGCTTTTATGCTTCACCTCCACCAGCCTGCTCGCTTCGCGGTAACTCGTCTTGCTGTGAGATATCCGCGCCCGCCTACGCTGCTTGTCGATGTGTTCTGGATAAGATCTTGATGAATTTTTCGCGCCTGCTCTGCTCGGCTGCACTATTGCTCAACGCCACATTTGCGCACGCCCAAGGCTTCAAAATTTCCGATATTCGCATTAATGGCCTGCAACGGGTTTCCGCCGGCAGCGTGTTCGGTGCATTGCCGTTGAACGTCGGTGATGAAGCGGATGATCGTCGTTTGGTGGAGTCCACCCGTGCGTTGTTCAAGACCGGTTTCTTTCAGGATATCCAGCTGGGGCACGACGGTGACGTGCTGATCATCACGGTGGTCGAGCGCCCCTCGGTCGCCAGTATCGAGATCGAAGGCAACAAGGCGATCTCCACTGAAGACCTGATGAAGGGCCTCAAGCAATCCGGTCTGGCCGAAGGCGAGATCTTCCAGCGCGCCACCCTCGAAGGCGTGCGCAACGAGCTGCAGCGCCAATACGTCGCTCAGGGCCGCTACTCGGCGTCGGTCGATGCCGAAGTGATCCCACAACCGCGTAACCGCGTGGGCCTGAAAATCAAGATCGACGAAGGCTCTGTCGCGGCGATCCAACACATCAACGTGGTGGGCAACACGGTCTTTGCTGATGAAGACCTGATCAACCTGTTCGAGCTCAAGACCAGTAACTGGCTGTCGTTCTTCAAGAACGATGACAAGTACGCCCGCGAAAAACTCTCCGGTGACCTGGAGCGCCTACGCTCCTATTACCTGGATCGCGGCTATATCAACATGAACATCACCTCGACCCAGGTGTCGATCACCCCGGACAAGAAACACGTCTATATCACCGTCAACATCAACGAAGGCGCGAAGTACACCGTTCGTGACGTCAAGCTCAGCGGTGACCTGAAAGTGCCTGAAGACCAGATCCGCTCCCTGTTGCTGGTTCAGCAAGGCCAGGTGTTTTCCCGCAAGCTGATGACCACCAGCTCGGACTTGATCACCCGTCGCCTGGGCAACGAGGGTTACACCTTTACCAACGTCAACGCGGTCCCCAACCCGAATAATGACGACCATACCGTCGATATCACCTTCGTGGTCGACCCGGGCAAGCGGGCCTACATCAACCGCATCAACTTCCGTGGCAACACCAAGACCGACGACAAAGTGCTGCGTCGCGAAATGCGTCAGATGGAAGGTGGCTGGGCATCGACCTACCTGATCGACCAATCCAAGACCCGCCTGGAACGACTGGGCTTCTTCAAGGAAGTCAACGTCGAGACGCCGGCTGTAGCGGGCGTCGACGACCAGGTTGACGTGAACTACAGCGTCGAAGAGCAGGCCTCCGGTTCGATTAGCGCCAGCGTCGGTTTCTCTCAGAGTTCCGGCCTGATCCTCGGAGGTTCGATCACTCAGAACAACTTCCTGGGCACGGGCAACTACGCCAGCCTGGGCCTGACCCGCTCGGACTACCAAAGCAAGTACAACTTCGGTTTTACCAACCCCTACTTCACGCCGGACGGGGTGAGCCTGGGCTACAACCTGTTCTACAACGCCACCGACTACAGCGATTATTACAGTGACGGCGTTTCGTACTACTCCATCAACAGTTATGGCGCCGGCACTTCACTTGGCTACCCGATCAATGAAACCTCACGGCTGAGTTTCGGCCTGACCGTGCAACACGACAACATCGAGCCAGGCACCTACAGTGCTGATGAGATCTACGATTTCATTGCACGCGAGGGCAAGGAGTTCAACAACTTCAAGGCCAACCTCGGCTGGTCGGAATCGACCCTGAACAAGGGCGTGCTGGCCACCCGTGGACATTCGCAGAACCTCAACCTGACGGTGACAGTGCCCGGCAGTGATCTGAGTTTCTACAAGATCGATTACACCGGGCAGACCTTCCTGCCACTGAGCAACGCCACTTCGCTGCGTTTCCACACCAAGCTCGGTTATGGCAACAGCTACGGCTCGACCGACGGCCTGCCCTTCTATGAAAACTACACGGCCGGTGGCGAAGGTTCGGTGCGCGGCTTTGAAAGCGGCACCCTCGGCCCGCGCAACACCCCGGCCACCGGCACCTATGCCAGTGCCGGCCAGGCGTATTATTCGGATCGGGACACCGACGCATTGGGCGGCAATATCCTCATTACCGGCGGGGTCGAATACCTGTTCCCGATGCCCTTCATCAAAGACAACAAGTCCCTGCGCACTTCGGTTTTCTGGGACGTCGGCAGCGTCTACTCCAACAAGTGCTACCTGAGCACCACCCAGGGTTGCGACGGTGTCGACCTCGGTCAACTGGCCAGTTCCGTGGGAGTCGGCGTCACGTGGTACAGCCCGATGGGACCGTTGAGTTTCAACCTGGCCTTCCCGGTCAAAAAGCCTGAGAACGCTGATACGCAAGTGTTCCAGTTCTCCATGGGGCAGACTTTTTGAACCGGTGAGTCCGCAAGCATTCCACTTCGTTGGCGCACTGACACGATGTGCAGAATGTGGGACAAGCCCGCCCCCACAGGTTTCGCGCTGCCCCCCTTGCATCATGGCGCTCTCAGTCAACTCTGGCCGCTGTGCTCAAGCATCACGAACGTCCGGGAATTAAAGTCGAAGTGCCAGGGGAGCTACCCCGGCTCACAATTCCAAGAATAGAGCCACTTCGATGAGCCTGAAAAAATCCCTGCCAGTATGCCTGGCACTCAGCTTCGCATCGCTTGCCGTACCAGCAGCAGAGGGCCCTCCACCACCGTCGGTGAGTGAACCCAGCGGTATCAATCTGGGCGGCACCAGTTTCTACGACGGTTTCGCGGGGCCGCCCGGTCTGTCCCACCTGACCTATCTGAAATTCAGCACCGCACGCAGCATCAGGGACAATGCAGGCAAGGATAATGGCGCCTTCGATAATCCGAAGATCAACGTCATCTCGCTGATCAACCAACTGAGCTATTACTCACCCGAGACCATCGGCGGCGGTGCACACCTGGGCTGGAGCTTATTGGTGCCCATCATCTCCCTGGACGGTGACTTTGGCGACAACGGTGCCAAGCTCCAGGATAACGGCACAGGGCTTGGTGATGTCACGGTAGGGCCGCAGATCCAGTTCGACCCGATCGTCGACGCCCACGGCAGGCCCGTGTTTGTGCAGCGTCTGGCTTTCGACACCATCCTTCCAACCGGCAAATACGATAAACATAAAGACCTGAACCCAGGCTCCAACTACTTCTCTCTGAACCCTTACTGGGCCGCGACCTGGATGCCGGCGCCTCGTTGGGAAGTGAGCTGGAGGCTGCACTACCTGTACAACTTCAAGAACAACGATCCGGCGAGCAGTTCGACGCAACTTTTCGAGGGCCAGCCTGTGCGCGACACCCGGGCAGGACAATCGGCGTGGGCCAACTTCACGGCCTCGTATGAAGTGGTCCCCAACGTATCCGTCGGGATCAACGGGTACTACTTCAGGCAAATATCAGATGACGAGGTTAACGGAGGTCGGCTGAGCAACTCTCGGGAAAAGGTGCTGGGCATTGGCCCGGGCCTGTTCTGGAAAATCAGCGATGGCCAGGGCTTCTGGCTGAATACCTATAAAGAGACCGGCGTCGAGAACCGCGCGCAAACGGATTACGCCGTCCAGATCCGATACGCCCACACATTCTGACCGATGTGCGCCCACTCGTGCATGAGCGGGCCCTTTTACCCGAGGTGATGTTTCATGAACGCGCTCGACTCCATTGACAGTAAAAAATCATTGGCCGCTATCTGCCTGATGATGGTCATTTCCTTAGGGACGTTGCAAATCCAGCCTATTCTGGGCGGAGCCTTTATCGACCAACTCGGTTTGCCACTGAATGCCATCGGCGCCATTTTTGCGGCAGAACTGATTGCAATGGCCGTCGCCTGCGGCGTTTGCGCCATGTTGATGGCCAGCGTCGACCGGCGCCGCTTTGCCCTGATTGCCTTGCTGATGCTAGTACTCGGCAATCTGGCCAGTGCTCAACTGCATAGCCAGGGGTTGTTACTGATCTGCCGAATGATATGCGGCGCAAGCGGTGGCGCGGTCATGGCCGTTGTCTATGCCACCGCAGCCCTGCGCACATCCAAGGATTCGACGTTCGCGGTGATAAACATCGGCAACCTGCTCTGGGGGATGCTGCTCGTGAGTTCCATGCCGGTGATTCTGAAATCATTCGGCGTGGCCGGGGCGTTTTATCTCTTGGCCATCGCCAGTGCCCTGGCGATGGTTGGTAGCTGGAGAGTGCCGAGGAGCTATCCCGAGGCACATCGGGCAGCGAGCGGCTCGATCCCGCCTTTCGGGCTCACATCGATCTTACTGCTGATGCTTTTTACGCTGCTGTTTTTTGGCCATTCCGCACTGTGGGTTTATCAAGAGCGCATTGGTAAAGGCATTGGCCTGGAGCCGCAACAGATCGGTGGAATACTGGGGGGCAGCATCCTTGCCGGTGCCCTTGGAGCGGCACTGGCCGGACTTATCGGCAGACGCCTTGGGTTGCTGTTTCCGCAGCTACTGAGCTTCGGCACGGCGCTGATTGCGACTCTGGTCATGGTCTATGGCAATACCCCTGTCGCGTTTGCAGTCACTGCCTGCCTGATCCATGCAGTATGGTTTTTCAGTCTGCCTTACTTACTGTCTATGGCGGCCGAGCTGGACCCTTCCGGCCGACTGGCCGGGCTGGGTAACGCCGCGATTTTCGTTGGTCAGGGGCTCGGCCCGTTTGGCGCGGCACTCGTGGTAGGCGAAGGACAGTTCCGCGCCGTCGGATGGCTGGCGGCCTCGGCCTACCTGACAGCCCTGGTTATCTCGTGTCTGCTCGTTGCACGTTTTCGTCGTGACGCGAAGCCTTGCGCAACAGCACTGTCGCCTCAGTCGACCTGACCTGATATCAAACAGGAACCCCGTCAATGAACAATCGATACCCATCTTCAGAGGTTATGCCGATGACCACCCCGTTTCCCCAAACCCCTGAATTTTCCGGCGCGCTCTATGCACCCAGTCGGATAGAAGCCGAGGTGTTCGACCTGGAGATTGAAGGCACCCTTCCCGCTTCGATCCGTGGCGCTTTTTATCAGGTTGCGCCAGACCCGCAATACCCGCCGATGCTGGGCTCGGATATTTTCTTCAATGGCGACGGAATGGTCAGCGCGTTCTACTTTGCCGATGGCAAGGTGTCGATGCGACGTCGCTACGTAATAACCGACCGGTTGATGGCTCAGCGCCGCGAAGGTCGCTCGCTCAATGGAATCTATCGCAACGTCTACACCAATGATCCACTGGCGGCGAAGAACAACACCACCGCCAATACCAGCGTTGTCGCTCATAACGGTGTGCTGCTTGCACTCAAAGAAGATGCCATGCCCTGGGCAATGGATCTTGAAACACTGGAAACCCTCGGCGAGTGGCATTTTGACGGGCAGATCGAATCAGCGACGTTCACCGCCCACCCCAAGCTCGACCCGGTAACAGGAAACCTCTTGGCCTTCAGCTACGAAGCCAAAGGTGACGGCACACCTGACCTGGCCTATTTCGAACTGTCGCCCGACGGAAAGCTGTTGCACCAAATCTGGTTCCAGGCGCCGTACGCGGCCATGGTTCATGATTTCGCGGTGACTGAACACTACGTGGTGTTCCCGCTGATTCCGTTGACGACCGACCTCGAGCGTATGAAGAAAGGTGGCCAGCATTTCCAATGGCAACCCGATCTGCCTCAGCTCTTCGCCGTCGTACCACGCAATGGGCGCGCGGAGGACGTTCGATGGTTCAAGGGCCCCAAGGACGGTTTCCAGGGCCATACGCTCAACGCGTTCGATGAGGGCGACAAGGTTTACGTAGACATGCCGGTCACCGGCGGGAATATCTTTTACTTCTTTCCCCAGGCCGACGGTCATGTCCCGCCACCCGAAACACTGGCTGCCAGCCTGATGCGCTGGACCTTCGACCTGACCAGCACGCAGGAGGACATTCAACCGCAGCCATTGACGGATTACCCCTGCGAATTCCCAAGGTGCGATGACCGCTACATCGGTCGAAAATATGAGCACGGCTTTGTGCTCGCGTTCGATCCAGAGCGCCCGTACAACCCCGCGAATGGGCCGATTCCGTTTCAATTCTTCAATCTGCTGGCCCATGTGAACCTGAAAACAGGCACCACCGATGCCTGGTTTCCCGGTGACAGCGGATGCTTCCAGGAGCCCATTTTCATTCCGCGCTCCCCTGATGCGCAGGAGGCGGATGGCTACGTCGTTTCCGTTCTCAATCACATCGCGGACGGTCGCAGCGAGCTTGTAGTTCTGGATTCTCGTGACATGGAGAATGGCCCCATTGCACGAATCAAAGTGCCGTTCCGGATGCGCATGTCGCTACATGGTTGCTGGGTGCCAAGCAAACAATGAACCCATGGGCGACCCACTGAAATGACAGGAAGCCTGTGATTCACCAGGCCGGGATACGGCGCCTGCCCTGACCTTCCAAACACGTCACTGTCTCGTATTGCCTGTTCCGGAGGGTCGGCAAAATGCTGCCAAAAATACATAAAAAAGCATAATTCCTGCATTTTGGGATTTTTAATAAATCCCGCTTTACAGGATTAATCTCCACAACTAGATTGAACCTCAACCGCCGCGGCTTACCTGCCGCCATAGCTGCATGAGCAGTGCCGAGCTTCTTTGCTCCCTGCGCATGCGCTGATCCTCTATCAAGGAGCACTCAATGAAACTCGCGAGCTTTATTGTTCAAGGCCGTAGCACCTACGGCGTCGTCGATGGCGAGCATGTCATCGATCTGGAGTCGGTCAAGCAAACCTTCGGTACCGATCTCAAGCAGGCTATCGCCAACAATCGCCTGGCCGAACTGAGTCACGAGGTCCTGGCGAGCCTGCCTCGTATCCCATTGGCTGAAGTAACTTTTCTACCCGTCATCCCGAACCCGGGCAAAGTGCTGTGCATTGGCATCAACTACGCCACACACGTACGTGAAACCGGTCGTGAGATGCCGACCTACCCGATGATTTTCACTCGTTTCGCTGACAGCCAGACTGCCCACCTGCAACCCATCGTTCGCCCGAAGGCCTCGCACAAGCTTGATTTTGAAGGCGAGCTGGCGGTGGTGATCGGCAAACCGGCGCGTCACGTCAAGCAAGCCGACGCGCTGGACTATGTCGCCGGTTACGCCTGCTACAACGACGGCAGTGTCCGCGACTGGCAGAAACACACCATTCAATTCGTGCCGGGCAAGAACTTCCCGAACACCGGCGGCTTTGGACCTTGGCTGGTCACCCGCGACGAGATCGGCGATCCGCAGGACCTGGAACTGACTACCCGTCTCAATGGCGAAGTCATGCAGCACACCAGCACCAGCGACATGATTTTCGATGTCCGCGCGCTGATCGAATATTGCTCCACCTTCACCGAACTGGCCCCCGGCGATGTGATTGTCAGCGGCACCACCGGCGGCGTCGGCGCGTTCCGTGAACCGCCGGTATGGATGAAACCGGGCGATGAAGTCGAGATCGAAATTTCGCGAATCGGCATCCTGCGCAACAGCATCGTCGACGAGCAGTAAGCCATGGCCACACTACGCGAATCAGAACAATTGCCGGCGCAGGATATCGACAGTAAAGGTTCTAGCCTGGAGCGCATGCTGCGGGTACTCGATCTGTTTACCGAAGAGAGTCCGATCTGGGCTGTCGATGACATGGGCGGTGCATTGGGGTTTACCCGTTCAACCATCTACCGCTATGTGCGCGAACTGGCCGAGGCCAACTTGTTGTTCCAGGTCGGGGCCGGACGTTACGCCCTGGGCGCGAGAATCATTACCTGGGACCGTCAGTTGCGACTGAGCGACCCTTTGGTGCGCGCCGCACAATCATTGGAACCAAGCCTCCCACGCTGGAGCGAGCAACAGATCTGGCTGATCTGCCGCCTGTTCAAGGACCAGGTGGTCTGCATTCATCAATACGGCGATTTGTTCAGCGAGGTCAGCTACTCACGCGGCTCACCGAGGCCGTTGTTCCTGGGCGCGACCTCCAAGGCCATCCTCGCCAACATGACCTCGCGTCAACACAGCCAACTCTTCCTGGAAAACCCCGATGAGGTGCGCGCCAGCAACCTTGGTCAGACCTGGGAACAGTTCCGCCGCTCGCTGCAGCGTCTTCGTCATCAGGGCTATGTGGCCAGCGCCGGCGAAGTCGACGCTGGCGTCTATGGCCTCGCCGCTCCGATCTTCGATGGCGATGGCAAAGTCGTCGGCAGCATCAGCTGCGTGCGCCCGATTCAGGAACGTGACAGCACTCAGGAAGAACAGCAAGGACAGCAGGTCCTCGCCCTGGCGCAAAACCTGTCGCAACTCATGGCTGCACTCGCCAACCGCCCCAAGCCATTGGACTGAGCCATCCGGAAGGGAACAACAACAATGACACCCCTCAAAAAAATCAGTACACACGTCTTGATCATCGGCGCCGGGCCCACCGGGCTGACCCTGGCCAACTTGCTTGGCCAAGCCGATGTGGACACCTTGATCATTGATCGCAAGCCGGACACCGTGACCGAGCCGCGGGCCGTTTCGATCGATGACGAATCCTTGCGCACCATGCAGGCCGTCGGACTGGATGAAGCCGTGTTGCGAGATGTAGTGCCGGGCTATGGCGTGCACTACTTCACTCGGTCCGGTGGCCGCTGCTTCGGCAAAGTCGAGCCCACCGGCAAGTTGTATGGGTTCCCCAAGCGCAATGCATTTCGCCAGCCACTGTTTGAACACACCCTGAAAATGGGCCTCGAGCGCTTTGCCAACCTGAAGGCACGGTTCAGCCATGAGCTGCTGGAATTCAGTCAGGATAAGCATGGCGTGCGCGCACTGATCCGTGACGCAGACGGCGAAACTGTCGAAGTCCATGCGGCCTATCTGGTCGCCTGCGACGGTGGTCGTAGCCCGGTGCGCAAGCAACTCGGAATCGAGATGGTTGGCTCGAGCTTCTCCTCGCGCTGGCTGGTGGTCGACACTGATCAGGATGACGATCCGTTCTGGCAAACACGTGTGTACTGCGATGCACGCCGTCCCGTCGTTGAAGTACCCGGCCCCCACCGCACACGCCGCTTCGAGTTTCTGCTCAAGCCGGACGAAACCGATGAACAGGTACTCGGCGATGCTCGCCTGCAAGCGTTGCTTCATCCCTTCAAGGGCAACACCCCGGCGTCCATCGTGCGCAAGACCGTTTATACCTTCCACGCCCGGGTTGCCGAACGGTGGCAAGTGAACCGCGTGTTTCTCGCCGGCGATGCCGCGCATCTGACCCCTCCCTATGCCGGACAGGGCATGAACAGCGGTGTTCGCGATGCCCATAACCTGGCCTGGAAACTGATCGGCGTGCTGAAGGGCAAAATGGCTGAAACGGCTCTACTGTCTTACGAAAGCGAGCGTCGCGATCACGCCTGGGCACTGATCAGACTGGCCTTGAACCTCGGCGTGGTCATGGCGCCGGCAACTGTCTTGCGCGCTCATTTGATCAGCGGTGCATTTGCTTTGATCGGCCTGCTGCCGCCGTTGCGGGACTATTTCCTGCAAATGCGCTTCAAACCTAAACCCCGATTCACCAAAGGGCTGGTACTGACCGAAGGTAAAGCCGGGAAACTGTCCTGCGGACACATGTTCCCTCAACCGATGCTCACCGATGCTCAAGGCCAGGAAATTCTGCTCGATGACTCGATCGGTGCCGGCTTCGCCTTGATTCAGTACGGCGACCACAACCGCCAACGCATCGACGAACTCCAGCATGGCTTGTGGTTCCACCTCGAAGCCAAGCGCATTCTGATCCTTCCCGAGCCTGTCAAAAACATCCCTTCGATGCCTGGCTGCGCGGTGCTTCATGACCGCCAGGGTTTGCTCAAAGAAATACTGGGCGATTCAAACACATTCTTACTGCTGCGCCCGGATCGCTATATCGCCGCCATTTTCGATAAGACCGGCGAAACAAAGGCTGCCGAATCTTTGCAGTTGCTGTTCGGCATCGCACAGGCGCGAAACCAAAAAGCCGAATCAAGCATCGCGCCAGTCTTTCCCTGAATTCTTAAAGCCACGGAGGTGTTTATGCAAACCCTACAGACCTGCACCCCTGCACGCCTGTGCTACCTGCATCTGGCAAGCAAAGAGCCGCAACGACAAATCGATTTCTACCGGCGCATGCTGGACATGGAAGGCCTGGCACAGCCCGATGGCAGCTGGATACTCAGTGGCCCGCAACGCGCCATGCTCGTGTCGCCCGCCGATCACAGCGGCCTGCTCGCGGCGGCCTATGACCTGGGCGATCAGGCTCGGCTGGGAGAACTGCGCGCCCGCCTGAACGAGAACGGCTGTGCTGTCGAAGACATCGACTCGCCGTTGCTCGAACCGGATGCCTTTGTGCTTCGTGACCCTCAAGGCCGACAAACGATATTTGGCGTGTCCCGCATTGATCCCGGTGTCGACCGTCAAGGCATGCCGGGCCGCTTGCAGCACGTGGTATTCCAGACCACTGAACTGGAAGCCATGATCGATTTCTACGTCAATAAGGTCGGGTTTACGGTATCGGACAATGTCGTCGACGAGCAGACCGACCAGCTCATGGTGTGCTTCCTGCGCTCGGACGATGAACATCATTCGCTGGCATTTTTCCGCGGTTCGAAAAACGAATGGGATCACCACTGCTACGAAACCAATGAATGGAATGACATCCGCGACTGGGGTGATCGCTTCGCCAAGGAACGCATCACCATTTTCTTCGGCCCCGGCCGGCATGGGCCGGGCAACAATCTGTTCTTTATGGTCGTCGATGCCGATCGCAACCGACTGGAGTTTTCCGCCGAACTCGAAATGACCGATGCCGCCCGCCAACCCGGTGTCTGGCCGCAGGAGGAGTACACACTCAATTCCTGGGGGCGCGCCTGGATCAGAAGCTGAGCAGTTTCTACAGACAAGGTTTTGCATCATCCATGTCCTTAATCGACGCGGCCACCTGCCTCCAAAGGTAAGACTATGACGACTCAACATTTGCCCCTCTACGCCATCAACGGCGACCAATACATCAATGGCACCTGGCGTACAGGTCGTTCCTCGCGGCGCCTGGATGACCGTAACCCCTTCAATGGGGAGCAACTGCTGGAAATGCCACTGGCCTCGATTGCCGATCTCGACGATGCCTATCAGGCTGCACATCGTGCGCAAACAGCGTGGGCACAGCTGCATCCGACACAGCGCAGCGCGCAACTGGAGAAACTCGCTCACGTCATCCTGAACCGCCGCGATGAAATCATCGACTGGCTGATTCGTGAGTCCGGCAGCACGCGCATCAAGGCGAGCATGGAATGGCAGTTCACCCTGAACCTGGTGCGTGAGTGCGCAAAGTTGCCGATGCAGGTTGAAGGACGAATCCTGACAAGCTACAAGCCCGGTGAACAGAGCTTTGTCTTCCGTGAACCGCTGGGTGTTGTCGGGGTGATCAGCCCATGGAATTTTCCGTTGTACCTGAGCATGCGTTCGGTGGTCCCGGCACTCGCGCTTGGCAACACAGTGGTGCTTAAACCCGCCAGCGACACGGCCGTAACAGGCGGCCTGCTGATTGCTCATTTGTTCGAAGACGCAGGCTTCCCGGAGGGTTCGCTCAATGTCGTGGTCGGTGCAGGTTCGGAGATCGGCGATGCCTTCGTCGAACACCCGGTGCCAAGCCTGATTTCCTTCACCGGCTCAACCGATGTCGGTCGCAATGTCGGCCGGATTGCGACTGGCGGCAAACACATCAAGCGCGTTGCGCTGGAGTTGGGCGGCAATGCTCCACTGGTGGTCCTGGATGATGCGGATATTGATATAGCCGCGCACGCAGCAGTGGTCGGGCGTTTCCTGCATCAGGGCCAGATCTGCATGAGCGTCAACCGGGTGATCGTCGACCGCTCGCTGTATGCGGACTTCACCGCGCTGGTGGTGGAGCGAGTGCGCAAACTCAAGACCGGCGACCCGGCCCACGCAGACACCGTGATTGGGCCGGTGGTCAATCAGAACCAGCTCGATGGCCTGTTGCGTAAAATCGATGCCGCCGAGAATGCGGGCCTCAAGCGGTTGTGTGGCGGCCCAGCGTCCGGGTTGGTGTTGCCTGCGCATGTCTTCGGTGAAGTCGGGATCGATCAGGAACTGGCACGTGATGAAACCTTCGGGCCGTTGCTGCCGCTGCTGATCGCAGAAAACGAAGCGCATGCGTTGGAGTTGGCCAACGCCAGCGAATATGGCCTGTCCAGCGCGGTATTCACCCGGGACATGGCCCGAGGCTTGAACTTCGCCCGTGGCATCGTGGCCGGGATGACCCATATCAACGACATCACCGTCGACGACCAGCCCAATGCGCCCTTCGGCGGCGAAAAGAACTCCGGCCTCGGGCGTTTCAATGGTCACTACGCCCTGGATGAATTCACCCGCGCCCATTGGGTCACCTGGCAACCGGGGAGCCACCACTACCCTTTCTGACTCTTGATCGATACTGACCGGACTAAAATTGGGCAAGTGTTGACCCATTTGCCCAATCTACAAAAACAATAAGAAAAGAGGCGAAAAAATGAGTCATTTAGCCTGTGTGTCCACCGATCAGGTTGTTCGCTCCGACCGGCTGATGAAGTGGAAAGAGTTCATGAGCGATCACTTGGGTCGCACGCCAGACTACATCAAGCGTCTGGAATCGACATTCATCGACCCGTTGCATAACAGCAACTTTCAAGGTCGGCTGGAATATGGCGATCTGGGTCAGCTCGGCTTCTGCCGCATGACCGCCAGTGCCCATCGCTACTCACGCCATCTGAGCAAAGCGGTCGACTCACCCGACACACCGCGCATGTTGATCCTGCAGATTGCCGGCGTCAGTCATTTCGAACAAGGTCGGCACAGCAGCGCGTTAGCCCCTGACGAGATGCTGTTGGTCGACAGCGGCCAGCCCTTCAGCGTCACCAGCACTCAAGGTTGCGAACATTTCATCCTGCTCTTCAAGGGGCTGGCCGGACAGCCACCGCAAGCGGGCGATGTTCACCTGAACGGGCGCAATGGATTGGGCCGCATGTTGATGCATCTGATCAGTGATGCCTACAGCCAGTACCCACTGCTCAACAACCATTCGGCCGAATTGATCGGCAACAGTATCGTGGGGCTTCTGGATAACGCCCTGAAGAACAAACAGGAAGAAAAGCAACTCGAACACGACTTCCGTTTCTTCAAGCAAAACCGCCTCAAAGCCTATATCGAACGTCACCTGGCCGACCGCGACCTGACCATCGAGCGCATCGCCAGCGTCGAGCAATGCTCGGTGCGCAGTTTGCACCGCGCCTTTCAGGAGGAGCTCGGCTGCAGCATCAGCGAATATATCTGGCAACGGCGCCTGTCGCGCTGCGCCGAAGATCTGCGCAGCCGGGAACATGCCCATCGCTCACTCACCGACATCGCCTTTGCCTGGGGCTATGGCAGCAGCGCTCATTTCAGCAGACAGTTCAAATCGGCATTCGGCATATCGCCCAAGCTGTTCCGCGATACCCAGGCCCGATCCTGACGCCGGCAAGTCAAGCCATTCATGAGCCATCCGGCCCTTGACCTTGTGCCACCTGCTGCTCGCCCATTGTGATGCGGGTGCACAACAGGTACTGGCCCCGCAAAACACATTCACTTGGGAGGTAGATGTGTCCCGCCACAAAGTCTGCGTAAAATACGGTGTCGATACCGAATCCAATACAAAAACAGACTCATCCTCCCTGTGATCAATACCACCGGTGAATTGTGGCTCCCTCCTACTTTCAATGCCTGAATGATCAACCATGAGCGGGAGTTCACGGATCTCAACTGCCCGTACAAAGACGCTTTGCAGGTTGTGCCTGTCGATCTCGCTGCTGATTGCCTGTCACGCGAGTGGCGCGCCCTTGCCGCTCGAACTGTATATCCCGGACGCTCCACCCCTGACGTTCGTCGATGGCTCCAAAGGCCACGGCATGGTCGGCGAGGCCGTGATGACCGCCATTGCCAACGCCGGCTATGTCGCGCATGTCCATGTGCTTCCCTGGGCCAGATCGCAGAAACATGTCAGCGAGAATCAGGACATCCTGATCGCCCCTTTGTCACGCACGCAGGAACGTGAAGATCGCTTCACCTGGATCGCGCCAATCATGTCCATGGAGCGTGCTTTTTTCAGCCTTGACCGGCCGGTGAGCAGCTTCGAGCAGGCGAAGCAAACCTACCGGGGGATCGGCGTCGGCCTGGGCAGTGCGCAGGAGGAAATCCTCCGTGAACAAGGCTTCAGCGACGAGCAGATCCACCCCCTGACCATTGGCGACAACCCCGCGCAGATGCTCTTGAAAGGTCGCATCGATGCCTGGTTCAACGGTGTCCCGGAGAGTCGATACATCTGGCCGAAAGTGTCTGAGCGTACACTGCACATGAGCCCCGTCATGAGCAGTGCGCAGCTCTATCTCGCTTGCTCAAAGCAGTGCTCCGCGCAACTGGTGCAAGACTTGCGCGCGGCAGTTGAAACGCTTCGCGATGACGGCACCCTGGCGCGCATACAAAAGCGCTATTTGTCGCCATAGGAATTCTGAGGGCACGCGGCTAAGCCCATTCAAGGCAGGCATCCCTCCTCCACTGGCGCCTGCAACCCCATGAACCGCCGCACTCGATGAGCCTCGGGTTGCTCGCGGATCGCCTGTGGTGATGCATCCAGCTGAATGTGGCCGTTTTCCATGAAGATCACCCGATCGGAAATCGACAGGGCAAAGTCCATCTCGTGGGTGACGATCAGCAGGGTCATGCCTTCGCGGGCCAGGTGGCTGATGACCGTGAGTACTTCGCCGACCAGCTCCGGATCCAGCGCCGAGGTGGGTTCGTCGAACAGCAGGATATCCGGGTCCATGGCCATGGCCCGGGCAATCGCCACGCGTTGTTGCTGGCCGCCGGACAGTTGATGCGGATATTTGTGGACATGTGCCAACAGGCCGACCTTGTCGAGTAACTGGCAGGCACGTTGTTCGCTCAACACACGACCGACACCGTGATAACGGGGAGCGAGGCTGATGTTGTCCAGCAGTGTGCGGTGCGGGAACAGGTTGAAGCTCTGGAACACCATGCCGATATGCCGTACACCCTGACGAAGCCGACGGCCATCCGGTTTGTCCCAGGCATTGATGAAGCCCTCGCCGAACAACAGGATTTCACCCTGATCGATGCGCTCCAGGCCATTGACCGTACGAATCAGCGATGTCTTGCCGGAGCCGGACGGGCCGATGATCGAAATCACCTGGCCACTTTGTACCTTCAGGTCGATGCCCTTGAGCACATGATGATCGCCGTAGCGTTTGTGCACGCCCTGCAGTTGCAGGGCCGGGGCGGCGCCTTTGGATGGCGGCTTGAGCTTGCTCGATAGAACAGGCGCCAGACTGTCACGCAGCGCTTGTGTCGAGGCGCTGTCGAGGGTTTGCGGTGTCCGCAGGTTGAGGTCCAGGTAGCGTTCCAGACGCTGCAGGGCAAAGCCGAACAGCGTAACGATCAGCACGTAGTACACACCCACCGCCGCCAGGGTTTCCATTACCAGGAAGTTCTGCGCATACAGGCGCTGGCCGACGGTCAACAGTTCGGTCAATGAAATCACCGAGATCAACGACGTCAGTTTGACCACCGTGATGTATTCGTTGATCAAGGTCGGCAGTGAGATACGAAAGGCCTGGGGAATCACAATCAGCCGTTGCAGACCGAACAGGCCGATTCCCAGGGCGCGGCCGGCTTCCTTCTGGCCCTTGGCGACCGAGATCAGCCCGCCACGATGAATTTCAGCCATGTAGGCGGCCTCAGTGACCACCAGCGCCAACAGGCCGGAATAGAACGGTACCGACAGCACCGGCCCGGCACCGGGCAGCAACTGCGGCAGGTTGTAGATGAAGACCACCAGCACCAGCAGCGGAATGCTGCGAAAGAACCAGATGTAGAGTGACGCCGGCAAGCGCAGCCAGGGCGAGCCGGACAGCTTGGCTGACGCCAGGATGAAGCCCAGCAACATCCCCAGGAACCAGGCCAGGGCGCTCAGTTCGATGACGGTCAGGCTCGCCGCCCAGAAGTCAGTCTTGGAGAACAGCGAAATAAAGTAAGACCAGTCGAATTGCATAGACACCTCGTGCTCGCCGCGCCCTCGACCGAGGGCGCGGTTTCAGCCATTACTCGGAGACCGGTTCCAGGTCGTATTTTTTGAGAATGGCGGCGTACTCACCGTTGGCCTTGCTGTCGGCCAGCGCCTTGACCAGCGCCTGATAAGTAGCGTCGGCGTCTTTCTTCACGTAGATGCCCAAGGTCTGCGGGTAAACCAGCTTCTGCGAACTGACTACGACCCGCCCGTTGGTGCGCTGGGCGATCATGTGCGCGGCGCCGGCGATTTCCACCTGGGCCTGAATGTTTTTCGACAGTAGCGCCT
Source organism: Pseudomonas sp. GW822-FHT07A10 (assembly GCF_058798795.1). NCBI lineage: Bacteria > Pseudomonadati > Pseudomonadota > Gammaproteobacteria > Pseudomonadales > Pseudomonadaceae > Pseudomonas > Pseudomonas sp. GW822-FHT07A10. Next base: position 617,915 of record NZ_JBXAKV010000001.1, on the reverse strand, counting down.
GCGTCACTTCGGGAGCCGAGGGGTATTCGTTGACGGTGATCGCGCCTTTGTTGTTCGGCACGCAGTAGTCGCTGGACAACTGGTTGAACTTGGCGACCCAGGTAGTGCCCTGCTCCAGGCCGATCTTCAGGCCGCACAAGTCCTCGGGAACCTGCGGGCTCAACTCGCTGCCCTTGGGCACCATGATCGCCGCGCCGGTATTGGCGTAGGCGATGGTGCGGGCCTGGAGCTGGCGCTCGGGGGTGATGTACATGCCGGAAATGATCGCGTCGTAATGCCCGGCGTTGAGGCCGTTGATCAGATTGGGGAACTTGGTGTCGACGAAGTTGGCCTTGACGCTCATCGCCTTGGCCAGGGAGTGGGCCAACTCAGGATCGGAACCGACCACATTCTTGTCAGCGTCGTAGGACTCGAACGGTGGGTAGGTGATTTCCATACCGACCTTCAACACACCGGGGGTCGCGGTGCTGGCGAAGGCGGCGTTGGCGCAGAACAGGCCAGCGGCTAGCAGGCTCAGTTTGGTCAGGGCGAAGTGGCTTTGCATGGTGGGAAGCTCCGTGGGTTGTTTTTTTAGGAATGAGAGGTGGTGTTCTTCAGATGGCCGAAACTCGATGGCTTTCGGGCCCGGGACGGCAGCTCAAGCTCGCCGTTCTCCACGCGTTTGCGCAGATACTGGTAGGTCTGCAAGGCCTGGCTCCACATGTGTTCGCCAATCGCCAGCGCCTCGTACTCCCGGTCATCCCTGGCGAATGCCGGCAGCGGCTTGATCAGCGTGTGATAGTCGCAGGCGTAGAACAGCGGGAAGCTGTAGCGCTCCTGAGCAACCTTGCGCACCCGGTGGGCAGTGGCGACAAAGGCACCTGCGGTCATGACTTCCAGCATGTCGCCGATGTTCACCACGAACGCGTCGGGTAGTGGCGGCGCGTCGATCCACTGCCCCTGATCATTGAGCACCTCCAGCCCCGGTTGATCGGCGTGCAGGATGGTGAAGCACTCGTAGTCGGTATGCGCGCCGATGCCCGGAGCGTCGACGACATCGGCGTCGAAGGGGTAATGGATCAGCCGCAACTTGGAGGGCGGACGAGTCACCAGCGCATCGAAGTAGCCCTCTTCCAGCCCCAGGGCCAAGGCAAAGCCATCGAACAGTCGGCGTCCCAGCGCGAACACCGCCTGATAGTAGTTTTGTACCGCGCTCTGGAAGCCCGGCACGTCGGGCCAGTGGTTTGGCCCCAGCAGCGGTGTACGGTTGAGGAACAGCGGGTCATCCGCTGGCACTTCGAAGCCGATATCGAACGCTTCTTTGTGATCCGGCTTGCCCTTGGAATACACCTCCTCGCCTTCGGGCACGAAGCCCTTGTGGCTTTCCGAGGCGCCGATGTAGTGGCGCATCTTGGCGTCCAGCGGTTGCGCAAAATAATCCTTGGCCGCCAGGCGTAAACCCTCGATCAGCGCCGGATCGATGCCGTGCCCGGTGATGTACAGAAAGCCCACATCGCTGGCGGCGCGGCCCAGTTGCTCGGCCACGGCCAGGCGATGCTCCAGTTCGATGCTGAAGAGTCCGGCGATGTTCACCACCGGAATGCTGTTGAAGTTGGCCTGGGATGGCGAGGCATTACTCATGGCGGGCTCCTTCACGGGTGAAACGGTCGAAGTGTTCGCGCTCGGTGCGGGCCATCCACTGGTTCAAGGTCCAGAGGTCGGCCACCGGCATGTTGGTGAAGGGCAAGTGATGCAGATAACCGTCGGCACCGAACTCCGGGGTCAAGGTGCTTACCGGGTAGCCACGTTCGCGCTGAGCGGACCAGACGGCCTGCCAGTGGCGCTGGTGAAACGCCAGTTCACGGGCATATTCCGGGGCGGCGGGATGGGGGACTTGCGGGCCTTGGTCGTAGCCGACCCGAGCCTGGATGTGATGCACGCGCTCGACGAAGGCCGAAAGATCGTCGGCCGGATCGTCCAGCAGTCGCTCACAGCACACCACCCAGTGGCTGATGTCACTGGTGAAACGCAGGTCCGGCAGTTGGCGGATCAGCTCCAGGGTCACCCAAGGGCTGTAAAGGGAACGGGCGCGATGGGTCTCGAAACTGCAGAACACGCCATGCCTGGCGGCCAGTTCCATGGCCTGGCCGAAAAATTCGACCTGCAATGGCTGCGGCCAGCGGTCGTTGCCTGCCAGCAGATTGACGAAACGTGGGGTCAGCTCCGAAGCCCAGCCCAGTTTGCGATCTATGTCGGCCAAGTGTTGAGTGGGCGTGGCGCTCTGGTCGGGCAATACATCGTAGGCACTGAACAGTGTGCAGATGTAGGGAACTTGATTACTGCGCAGGAAAGCGCCGAACTCGCCACGCTCATCGGCCTGCAGTGGCAGGCGCGCTTCGAGGCCATCGAAGCCGGCGGCGAGCAGTTCATCCAGGGCCTGTGCCTTGCTGGCGGTATAGCCCCATAACGTGCGGAAAATTTCTAGCTTCATGCATTCCTCTCGGCTGCGTCAGGCCACCCGCTGTCTGGGCTGGCGTTACTGGGCAGTCGAAAGAAGTTGCTGCAGGCCGCGGCTCTGATGGCTGCGGTCCCGTGTGACGAATCCTAAGGCTAGGGCGACAAGCGATTGAATAGGCTGCAGCAAATAGTTAGTTCAGAAATTCATGAACTAACGATGCCGGATTTTCTCGCGTTGTGTAAGCCGCAACGCGATCCGTAGCAGCTGTCGAGCCTGCGAGGCTGCTGCTACCAAGCGCGCGCCCGGTGCGGATGGGCACGAACCAGAACAGAGCACGGCGGCTCTGCCATTCCCGCGACTGGTGCGTTGCTCGCCTGTGCGGCCTTCACAGCCCTGTAGCCATCAGATGCAATTCTCCTTCCACCGCGGCGTGACAGGCTGATCCGTTGTCGAGCACAAAGGCTGGCAAACAACTTGCTTAGGCTCTGCTCAAGCTTGAGCCATCAACACCGATGGTTTGGCAAACATCTCGGACAACGGCGTCCGCTCCCCTGCACATTGCGGCAGGAGAGCGTGCGCCGTTTTTGCTTTCATCCCGGCATCAGAAGGAAATCCTCATGTCCGCTCAAGGAATGCACCCACCGGGTCATGCCATCGTTCATCTGCGCAGCGATGGCGGCAAGTCGCACCCGGCCGGCACATCATTCGCCAAAGCCTTGTTCGAACCTGGCAGGGCCCTGCTCGAACGCAGCAGGATCGGCTTCTGGCTACCGCTCGGATTAGCCCTCGGCGCCTGTGGTCTCGCGCTGGCCGAACAGCCCGCAGGCGCATTGGCCCTGATACCTGGCGTGCTGTACCTGGGATGCGCCTGGCAGCTGCGCGAGCGTCATCAACGCCAGCTGCAGACATTCTGGGACACGGAACTCGCACAACTGCTGCGCAGTTCCCGGGATGCCGACCCCGCGACGCTGCTGGTGACCGCCAGCTTGCAACTGCGCAACAACGAACGCTTGCGCAGCGAAGTGCAGTTCGCCAGCCGTGCCCTGGAGCAGATGGCCCAACAGGCCCGCGACCAAGGTCAAGAACAGAGCCAACGCATCGCGATGATCGCCGCCGCCAGCGAGCAGATCGACCAGACCCTGCACAGCATCGATGCCTTGGCCAAGGGCGCGCTGGCAGCCTTCGCCAACGCTCACACCCAGAGCGAAACCGGTTGCCTGGAGGCGCGCTCAGTGGGTGACAGCATGCGCGCCATTCAACAACGCCTGGGCAATACCGCACACGCCGTAGAAGCGTTGCTGCAGCGCACGACCGCCGTGGAAAGCACGGTCAACAGCATTCAGGCATTGGCCAAACAGACCCAGTTGCTGGCGCTCAATGCCTCCATCGAGGCGGCCCGTGCCGGCGAGCACGGGCGTGGTTTCGCCGTGGTCGCCGATGAGGTCCGCAGCCTGGCCCAGGCCACCGACCGGGCGACCCATGAAATCACCAGCGCCGCGACGGCGATCGCCATGGCCGTGCGCCAGGTGGATGGCGAGGTCAAGGAACACCGCGATCTGCTGGCAGCCGGAAGTGAACAGAGCGAGCAGCTCGCCGCCAACCTCGACGACCTGGCTCAACATAGCCAGACCAATCTGCAACAGCTCGGCGCCATGCAACAGGCGCTCAGCGAGCATCAGCTAGCCAATCATGCCCTCAGCGAACAGTTGCAACAGGTCAATGGCGCGGTGCAGGAACAGAGCACGCAAACCAATGCGCTGCACGACCTGACCCGTTATCTCAACCAGCTCACCGTCGGAAGCCGCCCATGAATCCAGCATTCGCCACAGCATTCGACGATGGGCCATCCCGCCAAGTCCGTCTGCCACAGGGTGATACGGGACTAAGGCAGGCGCTGTTGCTCGGTCTCGACCTGCTGCAAGGACTACAGCAGCATCGCGGTCTCGGCGGACAAGTCACCCGCGAGGCGCAACAACGTTGCCAGGCATTGGGGCACGCGCTCGACCAACGCTGGAGGGAGTGGCCGTATTCCGCACAGTGCCAGGCCTGGAGTGCGTTACGCCGCGACCCGGCGGATTTCGATGGCCATTGCCGATTGCTGCAGGACCTGCTCGGCGCCATCCAGCACCTCGAACTGCAACGCTGTGCGCTCAGTCTGGCGCGCCCGAGCATCGCCGCGCGCTGCTGGGAACTTGAAGAGCTGGGACGACTGCGCGGGCTGTCGGTACGCGCCGCCGCCCATCGAAGTTGCCCATTGGAAATGCTGATTCAATTGCAGTACCTGCACGAACGCTTGCTCAAGCACGCTCCCCATTCGTTGCACACTGCGCTCGAACAACTGCAACGCTGCCTGATAGGTACAACCACCGTGTCGATCACTCCGGCGCAGTGCTACGCCCTCCTCACCCCATTGCTCGACGAACGCCTGGACGCTATCCGCCGGGATCTGGATTGAGGCTGCCGTCACCAGAACAGAGATCCGCAACAGCTCGTTCCTTTACCGTAGATTCGCTACTATGTTTGCACCGCTTTCCTTGTCGGCGGATTTCTTCACTCTGGAGCCCGAATGCCTAGTCAAAAGGACATCGCCGCCGAAAGCGGCGCACCGATGATTCCTGAACAGCGCCGTGAATTGATGCTGCGCCAGTTGCGCAAGCATCAGGTGCTGAGCGTTCATCAACTGATGGAAATGTTCGACTGCTCGCACATGACCATTCGCCGCGATATCGCGCTGCTTGAACAGGAAGGCCGTGCTTACTCGGTCACCGGTGGCGTGCGAATCGCCAGTCAGCTCCACAGCGAGCCCAGTCATCAGTTCAAGGCGGTGGTCGAGTTGCCGCAGAAGCAGGCGATGGCCAAGATGGCCGCGCGGCTGTTACATGCCGACATGACGATTTATCTCGATGCGGGGACCAGCACGCTGGAGATCGTCCCGTACATCAAGGCGCTGTCGGGGATGACGGTGGTGACCAACGACTTCGGGATTGTCCAGGCGCTGATCGATGCGCCCCATGTCACGGTGATTCACACCGGCGGACAACTGGATCATTCGAATCAATCGTGCGTGGGTGGGCTGGCGGTGGCCACCTTGCGTCAGATCGTCACCGATATCGCTTTCATTTCCACCAGCTCCTGGGATTTGCGTCGCGGCCTCACCACGCCGTCGGCGCTGAAGGTGGAGGTCAAGCAAGTCGCGATGCAATCGGCCTCGCAAGTGGTGCTGGTGGCCAGCAGTTCGAAGTACGGCACGTTCAGCATGTACCGGATCGCCGGGCTCGAGCAGTTCGACATCATCCTCAGCGACGACGCACTGACCCCTGCCGCGGCCGATAGCATCCGCAAGCAGGGCGTGGAACTGCTGTTGCCTTCCGATAACAACCTGTAAGGCGTTAGCGCGCCTTCCAGTCCCGCAGCCACTGCAAACCGGCCGACGTGTTTCCACGAGGCCGGTATTCGCACCCTACCCAGCCGTCATAACCCAACTGGTCGATCAACTCGAACAGATAGGGATAGTTGACTTCGCCTTGGTCTGGCTCGTGTCGATCCGGCACGCCGGCGATCTGGATATGACCAATGCCGGCGAAGTCTCGACGCAGTTTAGTCGCCAGGTCACCTTCGACGATCTGGCAGTGGTAGCAGTCGAACTGAACCTTCAGGTTACTGGCGCCCACTTCTTTGCAGATGGCCTGGGCCTGATCCTGGCGGTTGAGGAAAAAGCCCGGCATGTCGCGCGTGTTGATCGGTTCCAGCAGCACGGTGACACCGACCTTGGCGGCCTGCGCGGTGGCGTAGGCCAGGTTCTCCAGGTACACGCCGTGATGCCGCGGGCGATCGTTTTCCGACGGCAGCAGCCCGGCCATCACATGGATGCGTGAGTTGCCCAGGACGGCGGCGTATTCCAGTGCGCGATCAAAACCGCTGCGAAATTCACTCTCCCGGCCCGGCAACGATACCGTGCCCCGCTCGCCTGCCGCCCAATCGCCGGGCGGTGCGTTGAACAGCGCCTGTACCAGGCCGTTGTCGCTCAGGCGTTGTTTGAGTTCCTGGGCGCTGTAGTCGTAGGGGAACAGGTACTCCACCGCTTCGAAACCATCGGCGGCAGCGGCGGCGAAGCGATCCAGAAACTCATGTTCCGGGTAGAGCATGCTGAGGTTGGCAGCAAAACGAGGCATGGTAGCTCCTTGGATAGAGGGTTAGACAAACGGCCAGATCAGCAAGGTAATACCGAAACCCAGCGTGCCGAGCAAGGTGGTCAGCACGGTCCAGGTACGCAGGCCATCGGCCACGTTCAGCCCGGACAGTTTGGTGAAGATCCAGTAACCAGCGTCATTGATGTGGGACATGGCCAACCCGCCACCGCCCATGGCCAGGCACAGCAGCGCCATGTGATTCGCGGTGAGGTTGAGGGTCGCGATCAGCGGGCTGATGATGCCGGCGGTGGTCACCAGCGCCACCGTGGTCGAGCCCTGGACCGCACGCAACAGCATGGTCAGCAGAAAGCCCAGCGCGAGCACCGGCAGACCGGTGGTACGCAACAAATCGGAGACCACCGCGCCGATGCCGGTATCCACCAGCACCTTGCCGAACACACCGCCGGCACCGGCAATCAGAATCACCATGGCCACACCTGGCAAGGCCGAACCGATCACGTCAGACACCTGGGTACGACTCCAGCCCCGACGCGAACCCAACAACCAGGCACACAGCAAGGTGTCGATCAGCAGCGCCACCAATGGCGCACCGAGCACGGTCATGATGCCGCGCAGGACCGAGTCGGCAGGCAGCAACGAGTTGGACAGTGTTCCCAGCAGAATCAGAATGATCGGTAGCGCGATCAGGCTGACGATCATGCCAAAACCCGGCGCGGGTGCCGGCGGCAACTTGGAAACGATCGCGCTGGTGGACTCTTCCAGGCCCATGTGCGACGCGGCCACGGCAGCTCGTTCAGCGCTCTTGCCGTTGCCATTGGCCCAGGCGACCAGGTCTTCGTTGGTGACATGCGGGCCATAGACTTCGGCGCGGATATCGTCGGTCATCGGGTACACCCGACGGGTCATGCGCCCGGCCACGCGGTAACCGACATAGCAGAGGAACGCGGTGATCGGCAGACCGAACATCAGCACGCGGCCAAGGTCGGCTCCCAACTGACTGGCAGCGGCCACCGCGCCCGGGTGTGGCGGCAGGAAGGCGTGTACGGTCAGCAACGCCGCACACATCGGCAGCGCGAACACCAACAGCGGCTTGCGTGCACTGCGGGCAACGCCATAGGCCAGCGGCATCAGGATGATCACGCCGACCTCGAAGAACACCGGCACCCCGACCATGAACCCGGCAATCGTCAGCGCCAGCGGCGTGCGTCGATTGCCGAAACGGCTGATCAGCGTCTTGGCCAGCGCCTCGGCACCGCCGGAGAGCTCGATGATCCGCCCGATCATCGCGCCCAGGGCAATGATGATCGCGATGTGGCCCAACGTCTTGCCCATGCCGCCTTCGATGGTGGCGACCAGGTCGGCCGGTTTTACCCCGGCCACCAGCGCCACCAGAATGCTCACCAGCATCAACGCCACGAACGGCTGGAACTTGTACTTGAGCACCAAAAACAACAACAGAGCGATCCCTAGCCCCGCGGTAACCATCAGGATTAACGGGCTCATTTCACAAGCCCTCCGCGCCGGGTGAACACAAGGGTGCTGCAACCGGGTCTGAAAATGCCGCAGTGAAGGTGAGTCATGCCTGGATGTCCTCTTGTTATTGTATTTTTCAGGCAAGCCGGGGTCGTGGGAGTCGCTGCACGTCTCCCGAACAGGGCCTGCTTTATCGGTCTATCGTGTTAAAAAACTTCAGCGCACTACCAGTGCACACCGAAGGCCGCTCGCAGCTCGTCCAGTGCTGCCTGATCGAGCGGTTCGGGCTTGGGATTGCTCATCAGCCACAGCCGCGCGGTTTCCTCGAGTTCTTCCAGGGCGTAACTGGCCCTGGACACCGAACTCTCCCAGACCACCGGCCCCAGCCGTTCGAGCATCACGCCACGAACGCTATTGGCCAGTTGTGCGACCTGTTCGGCAACCTTTGGCGAGCCAGGACGCTGGTAGCTGATCAACGGGATATGCCCGACTTTCATCACCTGATACGGCGTCAATGGCGGCAGGATATCGTTCGGCTGCCAGACACCCGCCAGGGTCAACGCCACCAGATGAGTGGAATGGGTGTGCACCACGCCACCGACACTCGGGTTGCGGTCGTAGACCTGGCGATGCAGCGTCAATGTCTTCGAAGGTTTGTCACCGGAGACCCATTCACCGGCCAGATTGACCTTGGCGATGGTCGCCGGATCGAGGCGACCGAGGCAGACATCGGTCGGCGTGATCAACCAACCGTCATCCAGCCGTGCGCTGATATTGCCGGCGCTGCCGACGGTGTAACCGCGCTCGTAAAGGCTGCGGCCAACGTCGCAGATTTCTTCGCGCAGGGCGTTTTCATTACTCATTGCGCACCTCCGGTCTGGGCCAGTTGCTTCAGCGCTTTGCTGAAGAAATCCCGACCACCGAAGTTGCCCGATTTGAGCGCCAGGGCCAGAGGTTCATCGGTGCTGCTGACGGTTGCCGGCACACCCGGATCAATCTGCGCGCCGATCTGCAGCAGTTGCACTCCCAGCGCCTGAACCACCGCGCCCGAGGTTTCACCGCCGGCGATCACGAAGCGCCGTACGCCGCTCTGACGCAAGCCTTGGGCAATTTCGCCAAAGGCGTTTTCCACCAGACTGCCGGCCTGTTCGACGCCGAGCTGCTGTTGCACTGCCTTGACCTCGTCCGGTGCGCTGGTGGCGTAGATCAATACGGTTTGTTCATTGTTCTTGGCGAAGGCCAGAGCCTGGGCCACCACGGGTTCGCCAGCCGCCAGGGCCAACGGATCGATCCGCAGTGCGGGTCGACCAGCTTCGAGCCAGGCTGCGACTTGGCCATTGGTGGCGATCGAAGCGCTACCGGCCAACACCACTTCACCACCGGCCACCGCCGGGAGTTTCGAGGCATCGAGGTCGCGCAATTTACCGGCGCGACGGAAGTTTTCCGGCAAGCCCAAGGCCAGCCCCGAGCCGCCAGTCAGCAACGGCAAGTCGGCACAGGCGGTGCCGAGGGTGTACAGATCCTGGTCCGACAAGGCATCGGCAATCGCCATGCCGATACCTTGAGCCCGCAGTTCGGCGATGCGCCCGCGCACCTTTTCGGCCCCTTGGGCAATGGTGTCGTAGCGCAACAAGCCGACGTTCAGATGGGTCTGCGACTGCAGTACCCGCACCAGGTTGGCATCGGTCATCGGCGTCAGCGGGTGATGCTGCATGCCCGACTCGCTGAGCAGTTGATCCTGCACGAACAAGTGGCCGCGAAAGATCGTCCGGCCATTTTCCGGGAACGCCGGGCACGCCAGAGTGAAGTCGCCGCCCAGCGCCGCCAGCAGTGCTTCGCTGACCTGGCCGATATTGCCGGCGTCGGTGGAATCGAACGTCGAGCAGTACTTGAAGAAAATCTGCTCGCAGCCTTGCTCACGCAACCAGGCCAGCGCGGCGAGGGACTGCTCGACCGCTTCGGCGACTGGAATGGTGCGCGATTTCAGGGCGATGACGATCGCATCGGCATCGAGCCCGGCCGCCACTTCGCTGCTCGGAATGCCGATGCTTTGCACGGTGCGCATACCGCCGCGCACCAGCATGTTGGCAAGGTCCGTGGCACCGGTGAAATCGTCGGCGATGCAGCCCAGCAATGGGCGTGCAGGGGTAGTGTTCATTGGGTGTTCCTCAAACCGGCTCGGTCTTGGCAGTCGGCAACTCGATGCCGGGGAAAATCTTGATCACTGCCGAGTCGTCTTCACGCCCGAAGCCGGCACTGGAAGCCTGCATGAACATCTGGTGAGCGGTGGCCGACAGCGGCAGCGGGAATTTGCTGGCCCGTGCGGTATCCAGCACCAGGCCCAGGTCCTTGACGAAAATATCCACCGCGGACAACGGCGTGTAGTCAGCCTTGAGAATGTGCGGCACGCGGTTTTCGAACATCCAGGAGTTGCCGGCGCTGTGGGTGATCACTTCGTAAAGCGCGTCGGCATCGACCCCTTCACGCAGGCCCAACGCCATGGCTTCGGCGGAAGCGGCGATGTGCACCCCGGCGAGCAGCTGGTTGATGATCTTGACCTTCGAACCCAGGCCATGGCTGTCGCCCAGGCGATAAACCTTGCCGGCCATGCCTGCCAGGACGGCTTCGGCCTTGGCGTAAGCATCGGCCGGGCCGGACGTCATCATGGTCATTTCACCGGCAGCCGCCTTGGCCGCGCCACCGGAGATCGGGGCATCCAGATACAGCAAGCCTTGAGCGCTCAGACGCTGGCCCAAGTCGACGGCGTAGGTCGGGGCCACGGTGGCGCAACCGATCACCAGGCTGCCAGGGCGCAACGCAGTAACAGCGCCACCCTCGCCAAACAATACGGTTTCGGTCTGCTCGGCGTTCACCACCACGGTAATGATCACGTCGCACGCCGCGGCCATCTGCGCGGGCGAAGAGCACGCCACGCCACCCTCCCCGGCAAACTGTTCAGTCACCTGCGCACGCACATCACAGGCATGCACATTGAAACCACTGCGCAACAGTGAGCGGGCAATGCCCAGCCCCATCGCGCCCAGACCGACAACACCGACATTCTTGTTATTCATGGGGTACTCCTGAGGGAAGCAACGGCCTGTTCCACGCCGACAAAGCGCAGGCGGCGGGCCGCGATGTAGAGGTGGGCACCGGAGGCATGGCCGGCGGATCGCCCAACACAATGGCAGCTACGAGCTGCTTGACACGGGTTGAGCAGATAATCCACCAATGAACAGATTATGTGAAGTATTTTTTTAAAATAACATTTTTTAACATAGACCCAAGAACATCCATCGTCGCGACGCATGCTCTGTCGAATTTACGCAGGTGAAAAAAGTCAGATTGCAATCCAGATAGCCGACGCAGCTGCTCGCAAGCAGCCGCGTTGGCCGGGATGTTTACCTTGAATGTTTCTTATTTCATGAAGCGATCCTTGCGATGAAATCCACGGAAATCAAAGCAAGGGGTTCACTTAAGTGGTTTTATGCAGGCTGGGCCATCATCAATCGCTCTCTTGCAGACGCCTCAGATTCGAGCGGGTGACACGATGATTTTCACGTTGTGCTCCTTGTTGTTAACCAATTGCTCAAAGCCCTGCCCGACGATCTGTTCCAGCTGAATGCGCCCGGTTATCAGCGGCGTGATGTCCAGCCGGCCGTCGGCGATAAAGGCGATTACATCTGCGAACTCACCGTTGTAGGCGAGTGCCCCCAGCACCTGTTTTTCGGTGGAGACCAGCTCGAAGAAATTGAACTCGCTGGGCTCCTCGAAGATGCCCACCAATACACATGTGCCGGCCTTGCGGATGAGGTCGATGGCGAGCTTGGCCGTGTGTTTGTTGCCGATGCATTCGAAACTGACATCCGCCCCCAGCCCGCCGGTCAGCCGCCGTACCTCGGCCAACGCGTCACACTCATTAGGGTCCAGCACCTGGCTCGCCCCCACCTCCAGGGCCTTGGCCTTGCGCGCCCCCGACATTTCCAGAGCAATGACCTGGGCCGCGCCAGCCGCCTTGGCGCACATGATGGTGCACAGGCCGATGGTTCCCGCGCCAACCACCACCACATTTTTCCCCAGCAAACTCCCGGCCTTTTTCACCGCGTGCATGCCCACTGCCAGCGGTTCGATCAACGCCCCGGCTTCGGCGGGAAAGTTGGCCGGCAACTTGTAAAGCAGGTTGGCCGGTACGTTGACCAACTCGGCGAACGCGCCATTGTTCATCAGCCCGGTGAACGCCAGGTTCTCGCAAATGTTGTACAGCCCATGGGTGCAGTAATAACAAGTGCCACAGTGCTGACAGGCATCGGCTGCCACCGGTTCGCCCACACTGAACCCCTGGACCCCGGCGCCGATTTCGACGATCTCGCCACAGAACTCATGACCGAGAATGCACTGCCCCTTGATGCCGGTCAGCGGGTGCGGCGCATCCACCGGAATGAACACTGGCCCGGCCACGTATTCATGCAAGTCGGAGCCGCAAATACCGCACCACTGCACGCGAATCTGCACCCAGCCCGCCGGTGGCGAGACGGGCAACGGCACATCTTCGACGCGGATATCGTGACGACCATGCCAGACAGCGGCACGCATGCTGCGGGTCGGATCAATTGGAAGGCTCATGTTGGAATCTCCTTGAAATCGTTGGCCTTGGCGCCGGGCAAATGGCCGGCCGCCAAGGGAGGCATCAGTGTTGTTGGACAAAGTCCAGAATCAGCCGATTGACCTGCTCGGCCGCTTCCATCTGCACCATGTGCGCCTGACCCGGCAGGATTTCGACCTGAGCAGCCAGGCCAGCGCTGTGGGTCGCAGGAATGATCGCGTCGTCACTGCCCCAGATCAGCAACACCGGTTGCCGGTTTTCTTGCACCACGCCACGCAGATCGAGTTGTTGCCGGCCTTCTTTGAACAGCCCCGCAACCAGCAGGCGCAGGGCCGCATCCACCCCTTCCAGACGCTTGTACTTGAGCATGTCTTCGAGCATCTGCCGATTGACCAGTTCGGGGTCGGAGAACAGTTTCACCAATTGTGGTTTGAGGGCATTGCGGCTGGCTGCCTCGACAAAACCTTGCAGGTAATCACCGTTGATTTCCGCGCCCAGGCCGGCGCTGCCGATCAAGCTCAGGGAACGCACCCGCTGCGGTGCCAGGCGCGCGGTGTTCAGCGACACCGCCCCGCCCATGGAATGCCCCACCAGATGCGCCACGGGAACATCCAGATGATCGAGCAGAGCCAGCAGCACCCCGCTCAACTCATCCAGATCTCCGTGTTCCAACTGTTTGCTCGACTCGCCATGGCCCGGGAGATCCAGAGCTATCACCCGGCGCCCGGCGGCCAATGCTTCATGATTGAACATCCAGTTATTCAGGTCACCGCCGAACCCGTGCACCAGCACCAACGGAACCCCGCCTTCGCCGCGCTCGAAGTAACGGATCAGTCGCCCGTCCAGTTCGACCTTCTGCGGCTTCGGCCCACTGTCTTCCTCGGCACCGTCACCTGGCACGAACGCGGCCTGGAACTGCTCGATCACCGCATCGATCTCGGCCTCGCTGGCTTCGCCGTCGACCACGATGCCGAGCAATGCACCGACCACGAGGGTTTCATCCTGGCGCGCGATCTGCCGGCGCAGCACACCGGAAAACGGCGCTTCGACACTGCTGGAAATTTTGTCGGTTTCTACGTCGAGCACTTCATCGCCCTTGGCGATCGCCTGGCCCTCCTCCTTGAGCCAGACATCGACCCGGCCTTCGGTCATGGACAAGCCCCACTTGGGCATGGTCAGGGTATGGATCTGGCTCATGAACGCTTGCTCCACTCGATCAGCTTGAGCACGGCGTTTTCGATCTTCGCCGCGTCGGGGATATAGAGGTCTTCCAGAGAGTCGGAGAACGGCACCGGCGTGTGCGGCGCGGTGACCATCTCGATGGGCGCCTTGAGCGAGGCGAACGCTTTTTGCGCCACCAGGGCCGAGATGTCGGTGGCCATGGAACAGCGCGGGTTGGCCTCGTCGATCACCACCAGGCGCCCGGTCTTTTCCACGCTTTCCAGAATGCTGTCTTCGTCCAGCGGGCTGGTGGTGCGCAGGTCGATGACCTCGCAGTCAATGCCTCGCCCTGCCAGGCTACGGGCTGCATCCATCGCCGTATTGACCGTGCGCCCATAGGACACCAGAGTCACGTCCTTGCCGTCGCGCAGGAAGTTGGCCTCGCCGAACGGGATGGTATAGAGCTCTTCCGGCACCTCGCCCTGCATGCTGTAGAGCAGTTTGTGTTCGCAGAAGATGACCGGATCGTTGTCGCGGATGGCCTGGATCAACAGGCCCTTGGCGTCATAAGGGGATGACGGGCAGACAACTTTCAGGCCGGGGATGTGGGTCCACAGCGACGTGAGCATTTGCGAGTGTTGGGCGGCGGCCCGCAGGCCCGCGCCGACCATGGTGCGAATCACCAACGGGGTGGAAGCCTTGCCCCCGAACATGTAGCGAAACTTGGCCGCCTGATTGAGGATCTGGTCCAGGCAGCAACCGGCGAAGTCGACGAACATCAACTCACACACCGGGCGCACGCCGCAGGTTGCTGCGCCTACCGCGGCACCGACATAACCCAACTCCGACAGCGGCGTGTCCAGCACGCGGCCGGGGAATTGGTGGTAGAGGCCCTTGGTCACGCCCAATACCCCGCCCCAGGCGTCATTTTCACCAGGAGCACCGGCACCGCCGGCGACGTCTTCCCCCATGATGAACACGCTGGGGTCGCGGCGCATTTCCTGAGCCAGGGCTTCGTTGATTGCCTGCTGATAACTGATTTTTCTCGCCATGATAAAAGTCTCGATTCTTGTTATAGGGGCGTTCAGGGATAGGAAACGTAGACGTCGGTGAGCAGGTCGGCGGCGCTTGGCTTGGGGTCTGACTTGGCCTTGCGCACGGCATTTTCGATCAGCAGGTCCACTTCGCCATCGATCTGGTCCAACTGGCTGGCATCGATCAATCCGGTCCGGGTGGTGCGCTCGCGAAACTGCATCAAGCAGTCGTTGTGTTCGCGGAAATACTTGACCTCGTCCGGTGCCCGATAGGTCTGGGCGTCGCCTTCAAAGTGGCCGTAGTAGCGGGTCAATTTGACCTCGATCAACGACGGTCCTTCACCGGCTCGGGCGCGCGCCACCGCGGCACCGGCGGCTTCGTGAACGGCGAAAAAATCGAAGCCGTCGACGGTGACCCCAGGCATGCCGAAACCGGCTGCGCGGTCGGCGATGTGATCGCAGGCCACTGACCAGTTGGACGCCGTGGCCTCGGCGTAACCGTTGTTCTCGGCAATGAACAGGCACGGCAGGTTCCACACCGAGGCCATGTTCATCGCTTCGAACACGGCCCCTTCGTTGGAACCGCCGTCGCCGAAAAACGCTACGGCGACGCCGTCAGTCCCCTTGAGTCTGGCGGCCAAGGCCGCTCCTACCACCAGCGGTGCACCGGCACCGACGATGCCATTGGCGCCGAGCATGCCCTTCTCGAAATCTGCGATGTGCATGGAGCCGCCCTTGCCCTGACAGACTCCGGTTTTCTTACCGTAGATTTCGGCCATCATCCCGTGCACATCAACGCCCTTGGCGATGCAATGACCGTGGCCACGGTGGTTGGAGGCGATGCAGTCGTCATCCCTCAGGTGAGCCATGACACCGGCGGCCGAGGCCTCTTCACCGGCATAAAGATGGACGAAACCGGGTATCTCGCCGGTGGCGAACTCCACGTGCAGGCGCTCTTCAAAGACGCGGATGGTGCGCATCACCCGATAGGCATGCAGCAATTGATCAGCAGTCAGCTGTGTCGACATTTTTATTCTCCAGGGTGTCTTGAGGCTCAAGTTTCAAAGTGCAAGGTTCAAAGGGTGTTGCGGGTGTTCACGACCGATGGCCAGCAGCCGCTCTTGCGCGGCATAGGCCAGCGCCGCATTGACATCGATGCTCAGCGGACCGCCGGAGTCGAGGGTCACGGAGGGCAAGTCATGGGCGTTGAATTCGATTTCCCGTTCGCCATCCAGGGCCAGGGTGCCGCTGCTCAGGCACAGACGATGGGCAACACCGGGTTCAAGGCTGGCGGCCGCGAGCACGCCGCAGCCTTGCAACAGGCCAGGCGCCAGGGGCACCAGCAAGGCTTCGGACGATTGCGGATCAAGGCGCATCCAGGCACCGTTGGGGGCTTGGCGCGAGACCGGAAACCACAAGCCGCAGAGGGCCGATATGCCAACGGACTGAGGTTCGGCGAAGGTGACAAACACCTCCGCCAGATCGATCCCACGGCTGATTGCACGGGCGCCGATGAAAGGCAGCGGGGACACCGCCACGTCCACCAGCGCCACTTCGCACAGGTCGCGGCGCGGAATCCGCACCAGCAGGCGTTTATTGCGACGCAAGGCAATTTCGGGTGGGATCCGGCCGCTGGCGAATAGCCCGCCGGCCAGCCCCGCGCTGGTGGCCTCACGCAGTTCCGGGAAGGCATTGTTGGTTCCCGTCGACAGGGTCAGCAGCGGAATGTCGCCGATTTCGGCAGCCACCGCTTTGTGGGTGCCGTCACCGCCGAGCACGGCAATCAGCGAGACGCCGCGTTCAGCCATCCAGCGCGCGGCCTGGCGAGTGTCCGCCACGCTCTGGCGCAAGGTCAGTTCCAGGAACTCCAGGGTTGGCCAGTGGCTGTCACGCGCCTGACGGCCATGACTGTTCTTCTTCACCGCCGCCGCGATGCCGGTCATGTCGGTGGGCATCAGTACGCGCTCGACACCGGTGGCGCCAAAAGCCGCCAGCAGCCGTTGGATCACCGAGACCTTGTCAGTGCTGGAAAACAGCCCGGCATTCGCCGTCAGGCGCCTTACGTCCCGGCCGGACGCCGGATTGGCAATGATGCCGACGGTCAGGGGCAAGCGACTCATGTCGCCACCACGGGTACGGCAGAGTAAAAGCCTCGGCAGGAGGACATAGGGCACCTCTTGTTATTATCGGGTTGCCAGTCGTGCTGGTTGCCGGGGTTAGAGCAAGGCCGGTGCCAGAATCGCAAAAGATCGCCGAAAAGCCCGTTCCAGAGCGGTTTTGACTACATTTCCAAGTGATGGGATCCCGCTCGATTGAGACGTCCCATGTCAGCCTGCACGGGTTAGAGGTCAGACCTTGAGACGTCGCGTCTCAGCTTCGCAGTGGGGTGAACCGATGCTTGTCGACCGTCCGTGAACGGCGCTTAATAGCCCGCACAACTAAAAGAAGATCGAACCGGAGGCCCTAATGCTTTCCGCACACTCGAAGGCGCATGTGGATTGCGTCAGCCGTGTTTTGAAGAACGCAGCACACCTGCCGCAACTGCCGGTGCCGGACTTGATCCTGGATTCCTGGCGCCGCTCCATGGAGCAACACCACTTGGACCCTGGCTCATTACAAGGGCCGCGGATCCTGTCCCAGAACGTGCTGCAAGAGTGTCGAGAACGCTCCGAACTGTTCCTGCGCATCGCCAGCGAAGAAGTCGCCCGACTCCATGGTCGTGTGCGCGATGCCGACTACTGCGTGTTGCTCACCGACGCCCAGGGCCAGACCATCGACTATCGCGTGGAAACCTCCATCCGTAATGATTGCCGCAAAGCAGGCCTGTACCTGGGCACCTGCTGGTCAGAAGGTGAGGAAGGCACCTGCGGGGTGGCTGCGGTGCTGACCGCACGAACACCGGTTACGGTGCACAAGCGGGATCACTTCCGCGCGGCTTTTATCGGACTCACCTGCTCCGCCGCTCCGGTCTTCGACCCTCGGGGGGAACTGCTCGGGGTGCTCGATGTGTCTGCGGTGCGTTCGCCGGACGACCGTCGTTCGCAGCATCTGATCCGGCAGATGGTGGTGCAGAGCGCACGGGAAATAGAACAGGCGTTTTTCATGAACAGTGCCCAGGGTTACTGGGTGCTGCGGGCCCACAACAGCCCAGGCTACGTCGACAGCCAGCCCGATTACCTGCTCGCCTGGGACGACGACGGCCAACTGCAGGCACTCAACCCCGCGGCGCGGCAGTGGCTGTCGCAAAGTTTTGGTCACCTGCCGGACCACATCGGCCAAGTGTTCGATCAGCAGTTATTGCATCGCGCCAAAGACGAATCACTCTGCCTGTTTCACTGCCGGGGTGGCCGCCATGTCTTGCATGGGCGACTCAGCGCGCCACGGCAAGTGAAACGCAGCCCGGCTCGTCGGGTATTGTCACCCGCCGAACTCGACCCGCGACTGGAAGAAAGTTTGCGCCTTGCGGTTCGGGTCAAAGACCGTAATCTGCCGGTGCTGATTCACGGTGAAACCGGTTCCGGCAAAGAAGTCTTCGCCCGCCAGCTGCACCAGGCCAGTCTGCGCCGTGATCGACCTTTTATTGCGGTGAACTGTGCAGCGATTCCCGAAAACCTGATCGAAAGCGAGCTGTTTGGTTATGCAGCCGGCGCCTTCACCGGGGCTTCGAATAAAGGCATGCAAGGTCTGCTGGAACAGGCCGATGGCGGCACCCTGTTTCTCGATGAAATCGGCGATATGCCCCTGCCCCTGCAAACCCGGCTACTGCGGGTTTTAGCCGAGGGCGAAGTGGCGCCCCTAGGAGCGTCAAGAAGCAAGGCGATAGACATTCAGGTGGTCTGCGCGAGCCACCGCGATCTGGAAGCCCTGGTGACCAGCGGCGAGTTTCGCGAGGACTTGTACTTCCGTCTCAGTGGTGCGCGATTCCAATTGCCGCCGTTGCGCGAACGCAGTGATCGACTGGCATTGATCAACCGGATACTCGAAGAAGAATCGTCGGCCTGCGCGATGGCGATGCAACTGGGAAGCGCCGCACTGGAATGCCTGCTCGGCTATCGCTGGCCGGGAAATGTGCGCGAACTGCGGCACGTATTGCGTTACGCCTGCGCCGTGTGCGAGACCGACTTGATTCTATTAAGTGACTTGCCTGAGCATCTGCCCGGCCGTCGACTCAACGATCCGGCTTCAGCTGACACCATGGAACGCTGCGCCAGTCCGGAACGCGAGGCACTCATCGATGCCCTCGTGCGTCATCGCTGGAAACCCACCCCCGCGGCCAAGGCTTTGGGCATCTCCCGGGCAACGCTGTATCGACGGGTGCATCAACATGGCATCGACATGCCTGGCAGGGGCTGACCACAATTTCATCCGGCGGCCCCGCTCAATGAGCGTTGGCCACCGGACAGCACAATGGACTTGCATCGATCACAGTATTGGTGAACGGCATCGAATAAATGTGGGAGCAAGCCCCGGCTATTAAAACCAGGTCTCCATCTGTATCCCGTATTGCCACACACCCCCAGCGTTGAAGTCTGTCTTGCCAAAGTTGTCTGTGGAGCTGTATCGGTCCAGGTCCGAAGACCAGTTCATGAAGCTGGCGAACACTCGCAACTCGGGGCGTGTGAGCAGGTCTCCAACGTCGGGTTTGAAGGTCGGGGCGATGGTGAATTTCCAGAAGTTGCCGTCCACCGCATTACGTTGCAGGTAACCCTTGGGGTCGAGGTTCATGGTTTGCCAGCTCATTTCGTAGGCCATCTCGAAATTGCTGTTGATTTCATTGGCCAACCGCATGTTCAGGGTCATCCAGCGGTAGTCGTCACCCTTGACGTAGCGATCCTTGCTTTGTTCGGCCAGCAGACTTGGACCGATGCGCCAGTGGGGTGCAATCGGTGTCTCGCCGTACAGCGCCAGGCGCAGCGCACGGGCGTCGTCGATCAGTTCGCCGTCCGAGCCAATGTTCTTGACCTCGGCCCCCAACCCTTGCCCGTAGAGCAGCGCCGTCTTGAAGAAGCCTTCCCTGCCGAAAAAGTTTTTCTGATGATTCGCGATCATGCTGTGCAAGCCGGAGTCCGCAGGCTTCAGGCCCGCTTCATTGGTGCGAGTGCTAAAGTCGTTTTTCTTTGAGCCAATGCCATTGAACATCCACTGCCACTGACCATTATCGAAGAACTGGTTGGAGGTGAGGATGTAGCTTTCCACATCGGCATTGACACCGCCCTCACTGAAATCCCCGTAGTTACGCCCGATCAACGAGTAATTCGAGCGCCAGTTCTTGTTCATCTGCACGTCGTAGATACCACCCCCGGTGCCGGCCAGAAAGACGACGTCCGAGTCCAGCCAATGGATATCGAAGTTGTCCCTGTCGAATCGCTTGCCTGCCCACAGGGTGGCGTTCTCGAACGTCGAATTGCCCTTGAATGCGGCGAGATGATCGAGTTCCGTAAATACCTGGCGCACATTCAGGTTACTTTCGGCGGCCGTCCAGTCATTGGAGCTTTCCACTCCATCGGCGATGGAAACCGTGAATTTGGAATGGGTGCCGTTCTGCGCATAGGCTTCTTTCGACAGGTCTATACGCATGTAAGTATCGTCTTCATTACCCAGTCGCCCGACTGCACCACCGACTGAACCGGCAGGCGTTGTATAAGGACCGCCCCGCCCGCCCCCCAGGCCATCGTTGATCAGCAATCCGGAGCGGGCGTAGCCCTTGAAGCTGAACCCGTCGGTGAGGTGTCCGGTACTGCCCTCCTTCTCCAGGCTTTGCTGACGGGCTTCGAGTTTTGCCAACCGCGTATCCAAAGTGGGCGCCGCAGTGGCGGTCGCAGTGGACGCAACAGGCTGCAAGGCGGGAGTGGACTGTTTGAGCTGCTGCAATTCCCTGGCGAGCGCCTGGGTTTGTTGTTCGGCGGCGGCTGCACGTTTTTCCGCAGCGCTGGCGCGGGCTTCAAACGCGGCCATGCGTTCTTCCAGAGTCGCGGCCTGAGCAGTGGCCGCCGAGGTGCCGAGTACGCCTGCGAGTAGCCAGCTTGATGCTTTCTGCATGGGGGATTTCCTGTTTTGTTTTTATTTTTTGTCCTGCGACCGGCCTTTTTTTTGTGAATTGTTAATTGTCAAAATCCACGAAAAAAAGGATGCCTCATCGCAAATACGCTGCTACATTTGGCGATGTTAACGTTAACTTTTCTAAAAACAAAAATAAAGAGGGCTTTATGAAACAGCTCAAATCACTCTTTCCAGCAGCACTGCTTGCCCTTTGCGCCGGGCTTCCATCCCTCTCCAGCGCAGCCAATCTGACGATTTCCTGCGGTGCGGTGGGCGCGGAATTACAACTGTGCAAAGAGGCCGTCGAGGCGTGGTCTCAACAGACCGGCAATCACGTCGAGGTGGTGTCCACGCCTAACTCGGCAACCGAGCGGTTGTCGTTCTATCAACAGATCCTCAGTGCGCAGTCCAGCGACATCGACATCATTCAGATCGACATGGTGTGGCCGGGGATGCTGGCCAAACATTTGCTGGATCTGCGCGAGGTGCTGCCCGCCGACGCAACCCAAGGCTACTTCCAGGCACAGGTGGACAACGCCACGGTGAACGGACGGCTGGTGACGATGCCGTGGTTCACCGACTCGGGCCTGCTGTATTACCGCAAGGACTTGCTCGAGAAATACAACAAACAAGTCCCCCAGACTTGGGAGGAAATGACCGCTACCGCCAAGGATGTACAACAAGCCGAGCGCAATGCCGGCAACGCCAACGCATGGGGGTACATCTTTCAAGGGCGCGCCTACGAAGGCCTGACGTGTAATGCGCTGGAATGGATCAGCAGCCAACCGGACGGCGGGCTGGTCAATCCACGAGGCGACATCGTGGTCAACAGCCAGGCCTCAAGAACGGCGTTGACCCTGGCCAAAAGCTGGGTAGGCGACATCTCCCCGCGTGGCGTGCTCAATTACACCGAGGAAGAAGGACGCGGCGTATTCCAGTCGGGCAATGCGTTGTTCATGCGTAATTGGCCTTATGTCTGGGCCCTGGTGCAAAGCCAGGACAGTGCGGTAAAAGACAAGGTCGGGGTCGCTCCCCTACCCCGCGGCGGCAGCACCGGCACCCATGCCTCCACCCTCGGCGGGTGGGGTTTGGCGGTGTCGCGTTACAGCGCCAACCCGAAGCTTGCCGCCGAACTGGTGAGCTACCTGAGCAGTGCCCAACAGCAAAAACATCGTGCGCTGATTGGCGCCTATAACCCGGTAATCGAGTCGCTTTACCAGGATCCCGAGCTACTCGCGGCCATGCCTTATTACAGTCAGCTGCACAGCATTCTCAACGATGGCGTCATGCGCCCCGCTTCAATCACCGCCGCGCGTTATCCGCGGGTTTCCAATGCGTTCTTCGATCAAGTGCATGGCGTGCTGGCCGGCGAGTTGCCGGTCGATCAGGCGCTGACCGAACTGGAAGGCGAACTCACGCGCATCAAACACCGGAACTGGTAAGCCACAAGGAAGAAAATCACCATGTCTGTCTCTATTGCCCATGCTCCCTGTGACGAGCTCCTGCTCACCAGGGAAACGCCGGTACAGCGTCGCCGAGTGCGCGCTGCCTGGCTATTTCTGACGCCGATGTTGCTGTGTCTGGCCCTGGTGGCGGCCTGGCCGTTGCTGCGGACATTCTGGTTCAGCCTGACCGACGCCAATCTGGCGGACACCGCTGGCGGCACCTTCGTTGGCCTGAGCAATTATCTGTTCCACAACGGTTCCAGCTGGTCGGGCATCCTGGTCGATCCGCAATGGTGGAATGCAGTGCGCAACACCTTGCATTTCACCGTGGTGTCGGTGGGGCTGGAAGTCGTGCTGGGGCTGCTGGTGGCGTTGCTGCTGAACATCCAGTTCGCCGGCCGTTCTCTGGTGCGAGCGTTGATTCTGATTCCGTGGGCGATTCCGACCATTGTCTCGGCGAAGATCTGGTCGTGGATGCTCAATGACCAGTTCGGCATCATCAATCACCTGATGCTCAGCCTCGGCCTGATTACCGCGCCTCTGGCCTGGACTGCAGATGCGGATCTGTCGATGTGGGCGGTGATTATCGTCGACGTCTGGAAGACCGTGCCGTTTGTCACCCTGCTGATGCTCGCCGCCTTGCAGATGTTGCCGAGCGACTGCTACGAAGCCGCCAGGGTCGATGGCATTCATCCACTGAAGGTGTTCTGGCGGGTGACGCTGCCACTGCTGATGCCCGCATTGCTGGTGGCGGCGATCTTCCGCATCCTCGACTCCCTGCGGGTGTTCGACGTGATTTATGTGCTGACCTCGAACTCGTCGAGCACCATGAGCATGTCGGTCTATGCCCGCCAACACCTGGTGGAGTTCCAGGACGTCGGTTACGGCAGCGCCGCCTCGACCCTGCTGTTTCTGGTGGTTGCAGTGATCGCCATGCTTTATCTCTACCTCGGACGCCGCCAACTGGAGGTCCGGTCATGAGCCCTCGCCTACTGAAAAAAGCACTGTTGCGCTTCGGTTTCTGGTGCCTGATCGGGGTGTTGCTGCTGTATGCGGTTTTCCCTTTCTACTACGCCATCGTCACGTCGCTGAAGCCGTCCAGCGCCTTGTTCGAGGTGAGTTACTGGATCAAAAAACCCGACTTCTCCAATTACGCGGCGGTGCTCAACCAAGCCTCATTCTTGCGGGCTATCGGTAATTCGCTGGTGGTTGCGCTTAGCGTGGTGACACTCGCGCTGTTTCTCAGCCTGACCGCCGCTTATGCCTTGGGCCGGGTGAAATTCCGTGGGCGTGGCACGGTGTTGATGATGGTCCTTGGGGTGTCGATGTTTCCCCAGGTTGCGGTGCTGTCGGGGCTGTTCGAGGTGATCCGTGCCTTGGGCCTGTACAACACGTCCTGGGCGTTGATTCTCAGCTACACGATTTTCACCCTGCCCTTCACCGTTTGGGTGCTGACCACGTTCATGGGTCAACTGCCCCATGAACTGGAAGAAGCGGCAATCATGGATGGCGCCTCGCCCTGGGTCACGCTGACCCGGGTGCTGTTGCCGCTGCTCTGGCCCGCCCTGGTCACCACTGGCTTGCTGGCTTTCATCGCGGCGTGGAACGAGTTCCTGTTTGCCCTGACCTTCACCCTCACCGACACCCAACGCACGGTGCCGGTGGCCATCGCCCTGATTTCCGGCGGCAGCCCCCATGAGTTGCCTTGGGGGTTGTTGATGGCAGCATCGGTGCTGGTCACCGTCCCACTGGTGATTCTGGTGCTGATCTTCCAGCGCCGAATCGTTTCCGGCCTCACTACCGGCGCGTTAAAGGGTTGATGCCCGACAACTACAAGGAACAGCATCGTGATCAAGTTGAAACTGGATAACGTGAACAAACAATTGGGCGGTGCGCGGATTCTGCGCGACGTCAATCTGGAGATCGCGGCGGGTGAGTTCGTGGTGTTCGTCGGCCCTTCGGGCTGCGGAAAGTCGACCCTGCTGCGCCTTATCGCCGGACTGGATTCGATCTGCGCCGGCGACCTGCTGATCGACGGGCGTCGGGTCAACGACCTGGAGCCGCGCGAGCGTGGCGTCGGCATGGTGTTTCAGTCTTATGCGCTCTACCCGCACATGAGCGTCTACGACAACATCAGTTTTGGTCTCAAATTGGCCAAGACCGAAAAGACCAGCCTGCGCGAGCGCGTGCTGAAAACCGCGCAAATCCTGCAATTGGACAAGCTGCTGCAACGCAAGCCAAAGGAATTGTCTGGCGGGCAGCGTCAGCGTGTCGCCATGGGCAGAGCCATGGCACGGGAACCGGACATTTTGCTGTTCGATGAGCCGCTCTCCAACCTGGATGCGTCCTTGCGGGTGCAGATGCGCAACGAAATCGCCCGGCTGCATGCCCGGCTGGGCTCGACCATGATCTACGTCACCCACGATCAGGTTGAAGCGATGACCCTGGCCGACAAAATTGTCGTGCTCAATGGCGGTCGCGTCGAACAGGTCGGCTCACCACGCGAACTCTATGAGCGCCCGGCCAGTCGCTTTGTCGCCGGCTTTCTCGGTTCACCCAGAATGAACTTTCTGCCGGCGCGCTTGCAGGCGTCGGGCGAAACCAGCCTGGTCGACAGCCCCGTGTTGGGGGTGACGTCCCTGCCCTTCGACAGCTCGAACCTGGCGACGGACGCTCCGCTGAGCCTGGGCATTCGCCCGGAACACGTGTCGCTCAAGGCAGCGGAAGGAGCCGCCGGCATCGTGGTGACCGCGGTCGAATACCTCGGCAGTGAAACTTATGTGCACCTCGAGACAGGTCAGGACGAGCCACTGATCTGTCGTTGTGAGGTCCACGCCGGATGGCAGGCGGGCGACCGGGTCGGGCTGCTGCTGGACATCGACAACCTGCACCTGTTCGACGCTGACGGCACGGCCTTGAAGCGTCATCCACATGCCATTGAAACCGTCCCTCTGCGCCCGGCACGAGCAGGCGCCCTATGACTTTGTCTTTGAATACCATGAGCGATCCAATGCCTGACTCCCTTGACCTTGCGCAGCGAGCGCTGAGTGACGGCCTGTCTCGGGTCATCCACGATTACCGCCCCGGTTATCACCTTGCCCCCCCGACAGGCTGGATGAACGACCCTAACGGGGTGGTGTACTTCCGTGGCGAGTATCACGTTTTCTATCAACACCACCCCTTTGACGCGAAGTGGGGCCCGATGTATTGGGGGCATGCCAAGAGTGCCGACCTGGTCCATTGGCAGCATCTGCCGATTGCCCTGGCGCCCGGCGATGAATTCGACCGCGACGGTTGTTTTTCCGGTAGCGCGGTGGTGTGTGGAGACACCCTGGCGCTGATCTACACCGGGCACACCTGGCTGAAGGATGTGGGTGATGAAAGCTCGATTCGTCAAGTCCAGTGCCTGGCCACCAGTGTCGACGGCATTCGCTTCGTCAAGCATGGCGCTGTCATCGAGACCGCGCCACAAGACTCGATCATGCACTTTCGTGACCCCAAGGTCTGGCGGGAAGATGACTATTGGTTCCTGATTGCCGGCGCACGGCTGGGCGATAAGCCGCTGCTGCCACTGTACCGTTCCACGGATCTGCACACCTGGGAGTTCCTCGATTATGTAGCCAGCGGCAGCGAGGGCGATGGCTATATGTGGGAGTGCCCGGATCTGTTTCGCCTGAACGGGCGCGACGTGCTGCTGTACTCCCCTCAGGGCATGCAACCCCACGGTTACGAACGGCTCAACAAGTACCAGACCGGTTATCGAGTGGGCCAACTCGACAGCCAATGGCACTTCACCGGCGGGCCTTTTATCGAGCTGGATAACGGCCACGATTTCTATGCCGCGCAAACGCTGGTGGCCGCCGATGGTCGGCGCCTGGTGTGGGCGTGGCTCGACATGTGGGAAAGCCCAATGCCGAGCCAGGCCCATCACTGGTGCGGCATGCTCGGTTTGCCGCGCGAACTTGAGCTGCATGACGATCGCCTTTGCGTGTATCCGGCACGGGAGCTCACCGCGCTGCGCGAGGCGCCATTGCCGGGTACGTCCTGGTGGGATGGTTCGGGGGCCCGGCGGGTACCGGAAGTGAATGGCGACCTGCTGGAAATCCATGTGCATCTGGATCTGCTCGGTTGCACCGACGGGCACTTGGGAATCGCCTTGCGCTGCAGTGACGATGATGATGAAGAAACCTTGCTCTACTACGATGCGGCGCTGCAGCGCCTGGTGCTGGACCGCAGCCGCTCGGGTGCGCAAGTCAGCGGCCAGCGCAGCGTGTCGATAGACCCGACACAAGAGCGACTGGAACTGCGCGTGTTTCTCGATCGCTCGTCCATCGAGGTGTTCGACGAAAACGGGCGTTTCAGCCTCAGTAGTCGCCTCTATCCGCGGCCCGACAGTCTGGGCGTGAAGCTTCTGGCAAGCGGCAGTGGCGGACGTGTCTGCATTCCCAGGGCATGGCCCCTGGCCTCGGGATGGCTGTGAGCGGCGTCATTCGAGTCGCGAGAAACCCGGGCCCTGTGTCATGATTCTGCGTCAACCTGACCGGCCTCGCCTCGCATGACTTCAGTGAAAGACGTTGCACAACTGGCCGGCGTGTCCCTGATGACGGTTTCTCGAGCGCTCAACAACCCGGAAAAACTGAGCCCCGAAACCCTTCAGCGGGTGCGTCGCGCCATTGATGAACTGCAATTCGTACCGAGCCTGTCGGCGCGCAAGATGCGCGGCGACAACCTCCAGTCGCGCACCATCGGTGTGTTCGCGCTGGACACCGCGACCACACCGTTCGCGGTGGAGCTGCTGCTGTCCATCGAACAGACCGCGCAGCAGGCCGGCTGGAATGTCTTCATCCTTAACCTGTTGAGCAACCCGCCCACCGACCAGAACATCGACCTGATGTTGTCGCACCGCCCTGACGGGCTGATCTTCAGCGCCATGGGCTTTCGCCACGTCAGCATTCCCGAGCGCTTGAAGAGCAAACCGCTGGTACTCGCCAATTGCCTGGCCGATGACAGTCGCCTGGTCAGTTACGTACCGGACGACGAAACGGGGCAGTATCGCGCCGTGCATCACGCGTTGAGCCAAGGCTATCGGCGCCCACTGTGCATCAATCTGCCAAAACAGAGCCTGGCCTGGGGGCTGCGGCAAGAAGGCCTGCTGCGCGCCTGTCAGGCATTCGGGCTGGCGCCTGACGCGCTTCTGCAATACGACCTTTCCGAGCATGACGCCTACGGTGAAACCGCCGCCATCCTCGACCGGCACATTGTTGAGGGTCGTCCGCAATTCGACATTCTGATCTGTGGCAACGACCGCATCGCGTTTTGTGCCTATCAGCTGTTGTTGAGCCGAGGCCTGAAAATTCCCGGCGATGTCGCCGTGCTCGGCTACGACAACATGATCGGTATCGCGGAACTGTTCATCCCGCCGCTGACCACGGTGCAACTGCCGTACTATGAGATCGGTTGCCGGGCTGCCCGGCATCTGATCGAAGCCCTTGAGGTAGAGGGAGCCCAGCCGGTTGATTGTCCATTGGTGGTCAGGGCGTCGCTATGAGTGCGAGCGCCGCAGACCAGCCGGTGCACGAGGCGTCTCAGGATTTGGCATCGACACCCGCGAGCATTGCCTCTCCCAATACGATTTTTCCGCTGTCCTTGAGTGCCTGAGCGGCACCACGGATGTCTCTCGCTTCCTTGTTCTGACCCAGCTTGAACTTACCAACCAGGCGGGTGATCTCGATCTCTATCCCTACGATCGCCTTAAGCATTGAGGCAATGTAGTCCTTCGGGGCGTCCGTCATTTTCCATGGCTCGGGCTGGGAGGACTCATGGGTTCGGGTCAGGAGCGCCACCAACCCACGGACATAGCGTTCATCATCGTGAATGGTGATCCTCCCATGGGCGTGCACCACCTTGTAGTTCCAGGTCGGAACCTGTTTATGGGTCTCGTGCTTGCTCGGATACCAGGTGGGCGAGATGTAAGCCTCGGCACCGCGAAAAACCACCAGCACTTCGTCCCCGTCTTTCACGTCTTGCCAGACTGGGTTGGCGCGCGCGACGTGCGCCTGGAGAACACCGAACTGCCCCTGCGCAGCCTTCAACTCGAAAGGAATGTGGTTGGCATCCAGCCCGCTTTCACCGTTGGTAAACAGAATGCCCAGCGGGTGCTGCACGATCAGTTCATGAAGGGCTTCGGCGCGAGGCTCATCAAAATGGGCAGGTACGTACATATCAACTCCTTCAATCGTTCAGGGGTGAGGTGGCCTTCATGTGAATTGTGTTGATGAACTGGCCCATGGTATAGAGCCAATATCCAACAGAATCACTAGGCCAGAATTGATGGCACGTAAAGCCAACGTTGTTGAAATTCCATCGCTGGGCACGCTGGATCGAACCGCCGGTCAATTGGGACGACAACTTGCTCAAGCGCTTAGGTCCGCGATCCGCAGGGGCGACCTCAAGCCTGGTGAGCTGCTGCCATCGACGCGCATTCTCGGCAAATCGCTGATGATTGCCCGAGGCACCGTCATCGAAGCCTTTGAGCAGTTGATCGCCGAGGGCTTCCTGGAATCCCAAGGCAGAGCAGGCACGCGGGTGGCCCGTTCTTTGGCAGATGCGTCGCCAGCCACCCGGCAGGAACAAGGTAGGCCAACTGAAACCAGGTCGTGGACGCCCTCTTCCCGAATCGAACGGTTCGCTCAGGTGGCCCAGCAATTTAGAGCGGCTGCGCAGATTCCGTTCTCGGTCTCGGTGCCGATTGGCAAAGCGGCGCCTGACGATATCTGGCGTCGCCTTGGCAATCGCATCAGGGCGCGAGGGGCTGGAGCGCCCTCGGGATACGGCGATCCACAAGGCGCGCTTGAGTTACGGGAAGCGGTAGCGGATTACGTACGCAAGTCACGCTCTGTGCGCTGTGAGGCGAGCCAGGTGATCATTACTTCCGGCACGCAACAGGGCCTGTATCTCGCCTGTCAGGTGCTGCTCGACGTGGGGGATTTCGCGTGGGTGGAGGATCCGGCCTACCGGGGTATCACCGGAATTCTGGAAAGCGCAGGCCATACAAATCAAATGATCCGCGTCCCGGTTGATGCCGAGGGGCTGAATGTTGAAAACGGCATAGCGCAATGCCCCCAGGCACGGGCAGCCTTCGTGACCTCGTCACATCAATATCCACTCGGCATGCCAATGAGCATGGCCAGGCGCGATGCCTTGCTGGCATGGGCCAGGGCGTCCGATGCCTGGATCGTCGAGGACGATTACGATAGTGAACTGCGTTACGCCGGCCACCCTTTTCCATCCTTGCAAGGGCTGGACCCCGACCGGGTTATCTACCTGGGGACGTTCAGCAAAATACTGTTCCCCTCGTTGCGACTCGGCTACGCAATCGTTCCGCCTTACCTGGTGCAAGCCTTCTGCGGTGCGCGGGTCCTGATGGATCGGCATCCCGCCAACGCCGATCAGCACGTGCTCGCAGCATTCATCGCAGAAGGACATCTGGATCGGCACATCCGGCGAATTCGCGGCGTATACGCAGACATCCACAGGCAAATCATCGAGGCGGTTGCCAGGCTGATTCCTCGCGAGCTTGCATGGCTGGAACCGAGCGATCAGGGCATGCATCTGGTGCTTTGGCTGGCGGAAGGTATCGACGATCAGTGGGTCGCCGCCAAAGCTTCCGAAGCTCAGGTATCGGTACGTGCCGTGTCGCCGATGTATGCCGGTGGCAATGGCCGTTCGGGATTGATTCTGGGCTTGGGTGGTTTCAGTGCCGAAGACATTGATTCCGCCACCCGGCGCCTTGCGCAGGTCATCACGTTGGCTGCGAAGCCGTCGGCCGCAGGATCATGCCAATTGCCATAAAACATTTCTAAAACAATTAGCTGGACAACCTTAATAACTTATTGGACAGAAGGTTATATTTTTGACTAGTGACATTTGACAGGTCACCTTGAGTGATCAATACCTAACAGGGTCGACACCTGACAAAGGCGACGATCTAGTGGATGAATATCCATTGTCGACTGCATTGTAAGTAAGGCTTACAAACGAAAGCACTTATTCTTATAGGGCCGAAGATTCGGACCGTGCGGTAGCTTTGGCCATCGCAAAGTACCGGCGTCATTTCGTGCCCGAAGGCGATATCATGCACAGCGTTAAGTAAGGTTTACACATTCCACTTTAAAGCCTTGTGCAACCCCCCTTACCGTTTCTTGTGCGTTACATGCTTCATCATTGATACACCGTTTTAAAAGCTTAACACTTTCGCGACTTCCACAACCTCATTGCGTTCACTGGAAGGATAACGGCATTGCTGATACGCAACAGGCATGCTTAAACCAACGTTACGGAGCTTGCCAGTATGCTGACGACTACCCAAGCCTCTAACTGGTATCTTTTGCAGTGCAAGCCACGTCAGGACGAACGGGCAAAAATCAATTTATTGCGGCAAAACTATGTCATATTTTGCCCGCAAATCGTTAGCCAGCGCTGGATACATGGTAGCCCCCATCAGTCCCTTGAGCCTCTCTTCCCGGGGTACCTTTTCATTCAGCTAGGCCGTGACGACAATTGGGCGCCTTTGCGCTCTACCCGTGGCGTCAGCCGAATCGTCGATTTTAATCACGGTCCGGCAATGGTCCCTGACGATGTCATCGAGCACTTGCAAGAGCGGTGCTATAAACCACCGGAAATTCTTGCACCTCACTCGTTCAAACCCGGCGAAAAACTGCAAATAACCCGAGGGCCGCTGTCGACACTCGAAGGTATTTTCCTGAGCATGTTAGGTGACGAGCGAGTTATGATCCTGCTTCACTTTCTAAATAGAGAGCAGCCGGTTCGTATTCCACTGACTGATATTGAGCGAGCACGCCTCCATCTTTAAGCCCTT
The DNA here is from genome assembly GCF_058798795.1 of Pseudomonas sp. GW822-FHT07A10. NCBI lineage: Bacteria > Pseudomonadati > Pseudomonadota > Gammaproteobacteria > Pseudomonadales > Pseudomonadaceae > Pseudomonas > Pseudomonas sp. GW822-FHT07A10. The sequence goes on along the minus strand of NZ_JBXAKV010000001.1, from coordinate 586,694 downwards.
ATTCAACCTGTTTCAACAACGAACTTAAACACACTCACCAACTTTAAATTCAAACAAAGTTTTATGCCTTTTTTATTTCATGGATTATTTCCAGATGCGTGATCACTCACACTTACGGACTCCATTCGCATGAAGAAATCACTGACATCGGCCGATATTACATCGCGCACATTCGGCCCTGTTTTTCCGGTCTATAGTCATTGGATTCATCCCCAAGGAGCAATGAGATGACCCTTAAGACCCATGGCCCCTTCGCACTGATAGTGATCTCTCTATATCCCGGAGCGGCCTGGAGTCTCGACCCCCAGGCCATTAACATCTACGGATTCGACTTCACACCCACGTTGTTATTTTCAGAGAGCTACGATGACAACTTCCGGGAGCTGGATCGGGGACGTCAGTCTTCCATGGTGACCAAGGTGGCGCCCTCTTTCGAACTCAAGGCCGAAGATCGAAACAGTGCCACGCGACTTATCTGGCAGCCTACCCGCTACATTTATCATGATCATCCGGACGCCTCGAATACGGCACAACGTGTGCGGCTCGACAGCATCATGGAGTTCACCGACCGCCATCGCCTGAAACTTGAAGGGGAAGCGCGTAAATACGAGCGCACGACATCGACTGCTGTCGATGGCATCAATGACAAGATTCGCACTAATCGCGTCAATGGTCTCTATACCTACGGCGCCAAGAGCGCTGCCAATCAGATCGATCTGGGCGCAAGTTACGCTCAACTTCGTTACGACAACTCCGACGGCATCAATAAAGACAAAGAGCGCAATACCACCGGCCTGACCACCACCTGGTACCACCGTATAGGCAGCAACACCCGCGGCTTGCTGGAGTACGACCATACCGTCTTCGACTACCTGCTCTCCGACAGCCATCTCAACAGCACATCCAATGCGGTCCTGGCCGGTGCCGAGTGGGACTTCACCGCACGCACCACCGGCAAAGTACGCCTTGGTTATGAGCGTAAGAACTTTGATGACAGCAGTGTCAAAGACCTCAGTAACCCGACCTGGCAGGTGGACCTGCGATGGAAGCCACGAACCTACTCGACCTTTTCGTTCGTTGCTCGCCAGGCGCTGGCCGAGGGCGACGACGGTGCTGACGCCGTCAAGACCAGCTCTGCCCTGTTCGGCTGGCGTCATGGCTGGACCGAACGGATCACAACCGTAGCCGAAGCAGGGCTGGCCCGCTATGAGTACGAGGGGCAGAACCGCACCGACAACCTTCGCGACTACAACTTCGCCGTGGAATACCAGATGCGCCGCTGGCTGGATATCGAATTGGGCTATCGCCACCGCAACGACAATTCCGACGCCGACAACCATAGTTTTGAACGCAACATCTTCCTGCTCAGCTTCAACGTAAGTCTCTAAGAGGTCCCCCCATGAACTCGCGAATGCTTGGCTTGTTGTTCGTGCCGTGGCTGTTGCCCGTGACTTTTGCAGCGGACACCGGCGCCCAGTACAAACTGGCAGCCGGCGATGTATTGCGCATCACCGTATTCGGAGAACGGGATTTAAGCTTCGACAAAATCCGCCTCAATGACGCCGGTACATTTTCCTATCCGTTCCTGGGTGAGATCTCCGCCAAGGGGCTCACCCCCAATCAGGTGGAAAAGATCATCGTCGACGGGCTCAAGCAAGGTTACCTGGTCGACCCCAAGGTCAGCCTCAACCTGATCGTCTACCGCTCGTTCTACATCAATGGCGAAGTACAAAAGCCCGGCAGCTATCCATACGAGCCCGGGCTGACACTGGAAAAAGCCATTGCACTGGGCGGTGGCCTGACCGAACGGGCCTCGATCAAGCGAGTGACCATCGTGCGCGGCGATGGCTCACCACCATTGACCGATACGGTCACGCGCAGCACCGCCATCGCTCCCGGTGACACCATCTCCATTGCACAAGGCTTTTTCTAAATCATGGATAACAGCCCAAGCATCTACGTTGAACGTCCGCTCCAGGCGCATCTGCCTCAGCACCAGCAGCATGGCGAGGAGAAGGACACCATTGACCTGCTCAAATTCTGGAGGGTGATCTGGCGTGCTCATTGGAAAATCGCTTGGTTGGTGCTGCTTGCCTGTGCGCTTGCGATGGCCATTCTGTCATTCATTCCCGCGCAGTACATCGGCAGCGCCACCCTGCTGATCAAAGAAAAAACGCCACCACTGCTGACCTTCCAGCAAGTCACGGACTCAAGCTCCGGTACTGTCGATTACTTGCAGACGCAATTGGCGCTTCTGCAATCGCGGGACTTGGCCGAACGCGCCGTCAAAAAGCTCAACCTCACCACTAACCCGGTGACCGATCCCCGCCAGCAACCGCAGTCATGGTTTACGCCACGCGAATGGTTGGCAAACCTTGATCTTGGCCAGTGGTGGCCGGCACTGGGCTTTTTGATACCCCAACAGGTAACGCCCACTGAAACCGACATTTTCAATGAGGTCACGCAGAACCTCATGAAGCGCACCGACGTCAAATTCGTCGGCAAGAGCCAACTGCTCAACATAGAGGTGTTGCTGCCCGACCCTGACCTGGCGGCCGCAACCGCCAATGCGATTGCCCAAGGCTTCATTGATAGCCAGTTCGACAATAGCCTGAAGTCCTCGCAGACCAACGCCAGTTGGATGAATTCACGCCTGGTCGAATTGCGCAATAACCTGCGCATTGCCGAAGACAAGCTTCAGGCTTATCGGGAAGAACAAGGCCTGGTCGATGTCGGCGGTGTTGCCACCATCAGCGCCAACGAACTGGAAATGACCGGCAACCGCATGATCGATGCCCGCCGTAACCTGGCGGAAGCCGAGAGCCGGTACCGTCAGGTCCAGGCCCTGAGCAATGGCGATCTGAGCAGACTCTCCAGTGTGCCCGCCGTCTTGAGCAACGCTTTGGTGCAGAAATTCCAGGCACAACAGGCCAAGGCTCAAGCCAAGGTCGAAGAATTGTCCGGGCGTTACGGTCCAAAACATCCGACCCTGATCGCCGCCCTCGCCGAGTTGCGTACGGCCACCGACAGTTTGCGTCTACAGGTTCGACAGGTGGTTGCCAGCATCGAACAGGATTACCAGCTAGCCAAGGCCAGTGAAAGCTCACTGCATAAATCATTCAACAGCAACAAGACGCAGATACAGGATATCTCGCGCAAGGAGTTCCAGCTGCGTGAGTTACAGCGAGAAGTCGACAGCAGTCGCGCGTTGTATGAGACCTTCATCACTCGCTTGAAGGAAACTGCGGCCACCTCAGACATGGATTCCACCAAAGCGCGTATCGTCGACCCAGCGATTGTGCCTTTGGAACCGAGCAAACCCCGTAAAACACTGATCATGGTGATTGTCGCCATCGCGGCCGCGCTGATCGGCATGGCGCTGGCATTAATATCCGAAGCCCGGAACAAAACCTTCAAGACCGACGAAGCGGTCGAAAGCATGCTTAATATCCCCCTGCTCAGTGTGGTGCCGCTGGTCACGAAGAGAAGCCGCCGGCAACTGGCGCGATTGTTCGACGACAACGAGCATCCGCGTTTTTGCGAGACCATTCGCAACTTGCGCACCTGGCTGATGTTGCACAGTGGAGAAAAGCCGTCGCAGGTAGTGCTCGTTGCCTCGACCATGGCCGATGAAGGTAAAAGCACCATTGCCAACAACCTGGCTTACTCGCTTGCATTGCTGGAGCGGGTCCTGTTGATCGATGCCGACATGCGCCGATCCAGCCTTTCGCTCAATTTCGATTTTCCGGCAGACAGCCCGGGGCTGGCCAATGTCCTGGCGGGTACGGCCCGACTCGAAGATTGTATCCGGACTGTCGGCAATCTAGACATGTTGCCGGCCGGCAAGCTTGCGCCCCCGCCGCTTGATCTACTTAGCTCGCCGTGCCTGGCGCCCCTGCTCGAAGCGCTGAAGTCGCGTTACCAGCGCATCATCATCGACTCCCCGCCGGCGCAAATGGTCAGCGACGCGCTATTGCTGGCCAAGCATTCGGACGCGGTGATTTACGTGATCAAAGCCGAAAGCACACCGGTCAGCCAGGTGCAGAAATGCCTCGCCATTCTGCAACAGAGCCACGCGCCGGTGTTCGGAGTAGTGCTCAACCAGGTTGACCTGCGCAAGGCGCGCAAGCAGGGCTACAGCCATAGCGATACGTTCCAGAACTACGACTATCTGACCCGGTAAAACCTTGCGCCTGTCTCTTGAGTAGCTTCTTTCCAACAACCACCAAAAACTGCTTCATCCCAGTCGATCGATACCAGCGTGCGGGAACGAGGGCGTGCAGAATTTTCGACGCCGATGTCCAACCCATGCCTGGAGGTTGAGCCGATGACGTCGCTATATACCGCTCAAATGATGCACCGGCGAGGTCTGACTTTCTGGGGCCAATGGGTGTGTGCGCTCAGCCTGGTCAACCTGCTATTGATATTGCTGGTGCATTGGAGGGTCGGCAGCCTGACCAGTGAATACCGCATCCTGATGGTTCTCAATGTGCTCGGCTCGATTCCGATCTACAGCGTCATGCAGGTTTACCACAAGCGTCATGAGTGGTTGTCGGGGCTCGGTCGTTTGCTGGCGGCCTGGCTGATTCTACTGGCCGTTCTGATCAGCATCGCCTTTGTCACCCAGACCAGCGCGATTTTTTCGCGTCAAGTAATCATCGTCTGGACCGTGTTGGGTTACCTGATCCAGGCTGCAAGCTTCCTGCCCTTGCATTACCTGGCTCGATTGCACTCGCGCAAGCTCTGTAACGAACGCCGCGCGGTAATCATCGGTACTTGCCCGACCGCATGCCGGCTTGCAAGGAAACTGTCCAGACCGAACCGCGTACCCGTACTGGGGTTTATCGCGACCGCCGAACATACCGGCCCGGCACCGAGCATTTTGCCGCTGCTGGGCCGCATCGACGAAATTCGCGAAATCATCACCCACCTGCACGTACGCCGGGTCTACATCGTCCTGCCATTGGCGCAGGCAGCCATCATTGAAGCCCTGTACATCGACCTTCTGGACATGAATGTCGACGTGGTCTGGATTCCTGATTTCGGCAGCATGGTGTTGCTCAATCAATCGATCTCGGAAATAGAGCGAATGCCGGCCATCTACCTCAATGAAAGCCTCATCAGTTCGCACCCCGGCAGCCTGCTCTGCAAAGAGCTGTTCGAACGTAGCCTGGCCGCCGTGGCCATTATTGTGCTCAGCCCCTTGCTGCTGATCGTGGCGGCAGCGGTCAAGCTCTCTTCGCCCGGCCCGGTGTTGTTCAAACAAGATCGTTACGGCTGTAACGCCGAGGTGATCAAGGTCTGGAAGTTCCGCTCGATGCATGTGCATGACGACAGCGAAGTGCGCCAAGCCTCTCGCGAAGATGAACGCATCACCCCGCTCGGGCGCTTTTTGCGCCGTAGTTCGATCGATGAACTGCCGCAGCTGTTCAACGTGCTGTTCGGTGAAATGGCCCTTGTCGGCCCGCGACCGCACGCGGTCACTCACAATATTTACTACACCGGCAAAGTACGCGCCTACATGGCCCGTCATCGCCTCAAGCCAGGCATCACCGGGCTGGCCCAGATCACCGGGCATCGCGGTGAAACCCAGACGCTGGAAAAAATGCAGCAGCGCGTCGCCCAGGACCTCAACTACATCAACCAATGGTCGCTGTGGCTGGACATCAAGATTCTCGTCAAGACCCCTTTCACGTTGTTCTCAAAGGACATTTATTAAGGAGTCAGCCATGATAGATCTGGAACTGATCGGGCATTTCGCACCGAACCTGCTGGACGCCAACAAAGCATTTTCCTTCATTAACTTTGCGTCCATCGGCAGTCTGTTCGACCGGAATCCGACGTCCATCGCCTATTTTTGCGATGGAATGTTGATGTCTACCTTCATGTCGCGCTTCACCGGCCGGACGATCGGCCGGGTCAGCTTTGACTTCACGTCCATCGCCGACGCTGTCTTCAGTTGCGCCGAGAGACAAGGCAAGCGCATCTATTTTGTCGGTGCCAGGCAAACCGAACTGGACCTGTTCATCAACAAGATCAAGGGGCGCTACCCGGCGTTGCTTATCGCCGGTCATCACAACGGCTATTTCGATGCACCGCAGGCCGTGTGCATTCAAGCGGACATCTGCCGCAGTGAAGCCAACATCCTGATCGTCGGTCTGGGCGCCGGGCTTCAAGAGCAGTTCGAACAGGATGCCCTGCGTGCCGGTTTCAACGGTGTGGCATTCACCTGTGGCGGTTTCATACGCCAAGAGGCGACGGCCACACACCATTACTACCCTGAGCTGATCGACCGCCTGCATCTGCGCGCGTTCTATCGAATGTACCGCGAACCCCACACCATCAAGCGCTACCTGGTCGATTACCCGACCAATTTTGTTCATCTGCTGGCGATGATCGTCCGGCGCCAAGTGACGATCCATATCACTTATCCCTGAGCGCCAACCATGCATATCCTGTTCATCCTCAAGGACTTCAAGCCCGATGGCGGCCTGGAGCGTGTCCAGCTGCGCCTGGCCCGGCAGTTTCTCAAGGATGGCCAGCGGGTCAGTTACTTCGTCATGAACGGCGATACCGCGGACGACGAAGAAGCGGCCACCTTCAATGGTGGCGGCAATGGATTCTTCGGTCTGCTCAAGTCGATCGGAGTGCTGCGTCGCCTTATCCGTCGTGAGCGTGTAACCCACCTTATCGCCGCCAAGGAACAGGCCAACCTCTGCACCTGGTTTGCCACCCTGGGTCGCTCATGCAAGGTCATCTACGCCCGTCACGCGGCACTGGATTGCGGCGAGCAGAAAATAGGCCTCACTACCCTGCGCCTGCTCTATGGGTTGTACCTCTGTGGCAACGATCAAGTCGTGGCGGTATCCAAAGGCCTGCATCAGGCCCTCGCCGATCTGGTGCCCTGGGGGCGCCAGCGTATCCGTTATTGCCCCAATGCGGTGGTCACTGAACAACTGCTCAGCGCCGCGCAGACGCCCCTGCTCAGAGGGTTGCCGACCGAGTTCTGGTTGGCAGTGGGCCGGCTGGTGGAACCGAAGGGCTTCCATTTGCTGCTCGATGCCTATGCCATGGCCTTGAGCAGCGCCGCGCTGCCGGATCTGGTGATCATTGGCGATGGTCCGCAACTCGCCGCGCTGACATTGCAGGCAAACCACCTGGGCATCGAGGACCGTGTGCATTTCACTGGTTTCCTGAGCAATCCCTACCCATTGATCAGGCATGCACGACTGCTGATCCTGAGTTCCTTTCATGAAGGCTTGCCGACCGTCCTGATCGAGGCCCTGGCGCTGGGTACGCCCGTGCTGGCCTGCGACTGCGAGACCGGGCCCAGGGAGCTGCTTGATAACGGCCGACTCGGCCAACTGGTCAAGGTCAATGATGTACCGGCACTGGCCGAAGGGATGCTACGCAGCCTGGCCTCGCAAGACCAGGCTGCGCCAAACGCACAAGTAGCCGCTGATGCAGTCCGCCAGTACACCAGTCAATACGCCGCGCAGGCGTATTACCAGGTATGGAATCAATGAAGAAATTGCTGATTATCCTGCAGGACTTGGGCGGGGGTGGTGCCGAAAAAATGATGGCGCGCCTCGCTGGAGCACTGACTGACGCTGGCAATGACGTGACTTTACTGATGCTCACTGGCGCCGGCGTGAACTCGGCGCACCTCGACCCACGGGTAAAACAGGTCGAGTTGCACAGCGCGCGCAGCTCCAGGGCCGTGCCGGCGCTGGCACGCTTTCTTCGCCACAATCGCTTCGACGCGCTACTGGCCGCCCTCACCCACGTCAACGTCGTGGCCATCGCTGCCGCCGCGCTGTCAGGTACGCTGGCGCGCCTGCATGTCAGCGAGCGCAACGCGTTTTCCCATGACAAATATGTCAACCCCACGCTGACGGTGCGCACAGCGTATCTGTTGGCACCATTGCTGTATCGACTGATCCCCAATCCGGTGATCTGCGTCTCGCGCGGCGTCGCTCAGGATCTCGTCGACTCCACCATCACCCGCCCCCAGGATGTCACCATCGCCGACAATCCGGTGCTCGACAACGATTTTCGCGACAAGGCACCGGAGCGTCCAAACCACCCCTGGCTGCAGGAAAAGTCCACCCCGGTGATTGTCGCCGTGGGCCGCCTGGCGCGGCAAAAAGGCTTTGACGTATTGATCGATGCCTTCGCCCGACTGCCCGATCCTCGTGCCCGATTGATCATTTTCGGCGAAGGCGCGCTCAGGGCCCAATTGCTCGAACAAGCGGTTGCCGTGGGCGTGGCCGACCGGTTCGATTTACCAGGCTATACCAGTGATCCGATGGCAGAAGTGGCGGCGGCCGATTGCTTTGTCCTGTCGTCGCGTTTCGAGGGCAGCCCCAACGCACTGGTCGAGGCCATGGCCACTGGCACTCCGGTGGTATCGACTCACTGCCCCTATGGGCCGCAAGAGATTCTCGATAATGGCGCGATCGCTCCGCTGGTGGCCGTCGACGACCCTGACGCACTGGCGCAGGCCATCACGATGCAGCTGACATTGCCGCGTGATGTAAATCGCCAGGTCCGCATCGATGCCGCCGCCCGTTTCGTGAGCGCTTGCGCGGCGAAAACTTATCTCGATGCACTACTCGGGAACCAGTCGTCATGAACACGTTGGAAGTCAGGTACAGCACGCTGCGCAACGCCTTCACGCTGTTCGGTGTGCTGTTCTACATCCAGGTGATCGGATTTTTTTCCGGGCTGGCGGATACGTCGAATCTGGACGCAGCCGAAAAAGACCTCGAAGGCAACGCGGTCAATCAGATTTGCGGTCTGATCACCCTGCTGGTACCGCTGTTCTTCTTCATCCGCAACAAGGTCTTCCTCAGCAAAAGCTTTTACAGGAACAACGTCTTCCTGCTGGTGTTCATGCTCTGCCTGGCGGTATCGATCAGTTGGTCCCACGACCCGATGTTAAGTTTCAAACGTTTTGTGGCGCTGATCAGCGTGGTCTTCTTTGCGGGTTTCCTCGCCTACAACTACAGCCTCGAGAAAATCGCCTTCATGCTCGGCTGTCTCATCGGCGCCGCTGCGTTGTTCGGCTTGATACTGGCGCTTGTCAGGCCCGATGTCGCCTTCATTTACGGCGGTGTTCGCGAGGGTGCATTCAAAGGGATTTTCCCGGATAAAAATGCCGGCGCCCGGATCAACGCGATCGCCATTTTGCTACTGCTGCCGATGATCCGTCAGGGCAATCCCTGGGCCATCATCTGCTCGTTGTTCTCACTGATCGCGATTGCACTGGCCCAATCCGCCACCGCCACAGCACTGATTATTGCCGGCACCGTGAGTTACTGGTACTTCCTCACGCTGATCCGTTTGCACATCAACCGTTCATGGCCCGCATTCCTCGGCACGACGATCGTCTATTTGCTGATCTGTCTCTTTCTCTACGGCAACTACACGCTGCTGCTGGAGCTGACCGGTCGCGATCCATCACTCACCGACCGCACGTTGATCTGGGGCCTGCTCACACCGCTTATCGACGCCGAATTCCTCAAGGGTTACGGCTTCGGCGCCTTCTGGTCCAGCCCCGGCGCCGAGGTCTTTATCAGCCGCTGGGGTTACATCGGTAATGCCCACAACGGCTACATCGAAACCTTGCTGAACGGCGGTATCGTTCAGTTGATAGCGCTGCTCCTCATGCTGATCGAGGCACTGCTAAAACACTATCGGGCCGTGATGGCGGACCAATCGGCACGGTTTCATGTCAGCGCGATGGTCATCGTCGGATCATTCATGCTCACCAACTATGTAGCGTATGTCGTGCCCAACTACCGCTCGGCGGAGTTTCTGGTGTTCTGCGTCCTGGCCCTGTCCTTTCGGCATCACCACGCGAAATACCCCGTGTTGTCAGCAGCAACCCTGCGTCAGCGTCCGTCCGGCGAGGCATTACCGCGCGATTCAGCCAAGGCGTAACGAAAGGAGAAATAACCATGCCAGACCAAGCCCACCCTTCACCCAATACCGTGTGCGTCATAATCGCGATGTACAACGGCGCCGACAGCATTGAGCAAACACTGGCGTCCGTGGCCGGGCAAACGCGACTGCCCGATCACGTCATCGTCATCGACGATGGTTCCACCGATGATGGACCCCAACGGGTCAGGGACTTCAAGGCGCCGTTTCGCCTGACGCTGTTGCATCAAGCCAACGAAGGCCAGGCCAGCGCCCGCAACCACGGCCTGCAGCACACTGAAGAGACTCTTGTGGCGTTTCTCGATGCCGATGACAGATGGTATCCGCGAAAGCTGGAGCAACAAGTGGCACTGTTTGAAGAACTGGATCGTCAGGGACGGCCGGTGGGGCTGATAGATTGCTACGTGCATAACGACTACAGCGACGGCAGGCGAATACTGGAAGACCGGCAAAAAAACGGTAGGCATTTCGACGATTTCATCCGCGCCAACGTCCTCAATGGCGTGTCCTCCGCGATGGTCAAACGCGACGTGATCATGCAACTCGGCGGCTTCAATGCCAGCCTGCGTTACTCCGAAGACCGCTTCATGTGGACCCGGATCGCCGAACACTGGGAGGTCCATACGGTGCCAGAGGTGCTGCTGCAGCGCATGGTCAACAGCGCCAACATGACCGCGCAACCGACAAGGTACTACCCGTACAAGATCAAGTTCATCGAAGCGTTCCTCGCCCAATTTGGCGCGCAGCTCAGCAAGCAGCAACGGATCGATTTCGCGCTGGGCAGCCTCTCCGACTTTCTCGAACTGTTTTCCCGCAGAGGCGAGCACACCCAAGTGATCGGTGTGTACCGGCGAATGCTGGAGTATTCCTGGCAAACGCTGATCTTCAGGAACGGCAAACCGACATTGCGCTTCCTCTATGCATGCGTCCAATCATTGCGCAAGGCACCTGCGTCCACCACCGCTCATTGAGCCGGTATCCGCCATGGCCAATCATCGTCTGGTTAAATTGATCTGGATTTTCACCGAGAAATTCGGCCTGATTTTCCTGTCGATGATTACCTTTGTCGCGTATGCCAGGCTGCTGTCGCCCACAGAGTTGGGGGTGGGCACGGTCATCATTGCCGTCGTCGAGTTGATCGGGATGATTTATTCCTCGGTTCTGGAAGACCCGCTGGTACGACTCGAACGACTGGAAGACAAACACATCGCCACAGCCTTCTGGGCGTCGGTACTCGTCAGCCTGCTGTCCATCGTCGTCATCTCGGGCGCGGTAACGCTGTACACACCCGACCCGGTGCAGCGATGGATGACGGCGGTGGCCTCGGTGAAAATCCTGTTCACCATGATGGCGCGGGTCTATGTGGCGCAAATGCGCCGTAGCGGCAACTTCAGGATGTTGGCGTCGCGCACGTTACTGGGCAAAGTGTGTGGTGGCGTGGGTGGCATCGCTGTCGCGCTTTGGGGGTTGGGGGCCTGGGCGGTCATTGCCCAGGTACTGATCATGGAGTTCGTGTCCATTGTCGTATTAATGCGTGCAGACCCGCGCCGCATTGCCTTTAGCATTGACGGCCCGCTCCTGCGCGAACTGTTGAAGGCCGGCGCACCGGTTGCCATCAACGCGCTGAGTTCGCAAACGCTACAGCGCGGGGTCACCGTCATCCTGGGCATGACGGCCGGTAGCAACGCGGTGGGCATGTTCAACATGGCGATGCGCATCATCGATCTGCCGCGCACGGCGATCTATCACGGCCTGATCAGCTATGCGCTGCCGGTGTTTGCCCGGCGCAGCGCCGATCCCTCGCGGTTGCGCGCGATCATCAGCGATTCGACCGCCGTCAGCGGCTTCCTGCTGACGCCCCTGTTCATCGGCATCGCACTCACGGCGCATGACCTGATCCTGTTGATCTTCGGCGCCAAATGGACCGAGGCCATTCCCCTGCTGCAAGTGCTTGCGTGCACGGCAGCCATCGGCAATACCGCCATGTACGCCACAACCGCACTGGTCGCGGTCAATTGCAGCCACCTGACCATCAAGGCCGAAGTGGCAACCACCGTACTGGCACTGGCGCTGGTCTATAGCTTCGGCAGCCTTTATGGCGGCATGGCCGCCGCCCTCGCCCTGCTAGCCCGGATGGCGATCATCACGCCACTGCAAATCCGTGGGTTGAACCGCGCAATCGGCTATGACTGGCGGCTGTTTTTCGAAACCAACTATCGCAGCGTGGTTGCCTCGTTGGTCATGGCTGCGATCGTCCTGATGGTTTCTTTCCGATTGAGTGTTCAAGGCTACCTGCACCTGTTCTGCAGCATCGTGGTTGGCGCGCTGAGCTATGCCGTGGCGTACAGCGTGATGCATCCGCGCTGGCTGCAAGAATTCAAATCGGTTTTCACCACCCGCTGAGAGGACGCACCCGACAACCTTTCTCCTACCCGGACCACATTCTCCTGACTCGCGCAATTTCCTTGTGACAGGAACGCCTCATCATGCACAAAACCACGTTGATTACCGGCGGGGCCGGATACATCGGCTCGCATACCACCCTGACCCTGATTGACGCCGGTCAACAGGTGCTGGTCCTCGATAACTTGTGTAACAGCTGCCGCGAATCGCTCGCGCGCCTGGAGTATCTGACTCGCAAGCGAGTCGACTTCATTGAAGGTGATATCCGCGATAACCACCTGCTCGATGATATCTTCAGCCGCTACGACATCGATGCCGTGGTGCACTTTGCCGGTCTCAAATCCGTGGAGGAAAGCATTCGAAAGCCGCTGGACTATTACGCCAACAATGTCATTGGCACGCTCAATCTTTGCCATGCGATGGCCCGATTCGAGGTCTTCAAACTGGTGTTCAGCTCATCGGCCACGGTGTATGGCATTCCCCGACAGATACCGCTCATTGAAGATCTGGGCACAGGCAAACCGATCAATCCCTATGGTCGTACCAAGCTGCTGATCGAAGAGTTGCTCACCGACTTGTGCCTGTCCGATCCGCAGTGGAGCATTGCGGTGCTGCGCTACTTCAACCCGATTGGTGCTCACGATAGCGGGCTGATCGGGGAGAACCCCAATGGCAAGCCCAACAATCTGCTGCCTTGCCTGACACGAGTCGCGATGAGGCAAATGCCCGAACTCACCGTATACGGCAGCGACTATCCCACTGTCGACGGAACGTGCGTGCGCGATTACGTCCATGTGGTCGACCTTGCCGAAGGCCATCTCAAAGCGTTGCGGGCGTTGCAGAACAGAAACGGTATCCACGTCTGGAACCTGGGAACAGGCATTGGCCACAGCGTGCTGCAAATCATCCGCAGCTTCGAGGACATTACCGGTATTACCATCCCGTTCCGGTTCGCGCCACGCCGTGTCGGCGATATCGCCGAATGCTGGGCCGACCCCACCAAGGCGGGGCGTGATCTGGGCTGGTACGCACAGCGCGACCTGATGCAGATGATCATCGACACCTGGCGATGGCAAATGTGTAATCCGCACGGATACCGCTCCCAACCCGGATTGGCCGCATCGATTGTGTTAAAGCAATGGGTATGAGCAGGTACATTCTTTTGGCAGCCCTGGTATCGGTGGTGTGCTACGCGTCGGGGGGTACTCCCCCGCCGCTGGCCAACGGCCTGGTGCTGTGGCTTGACGCTGCCGATGCTTCAAAAATGACCTTCGATGCCCAGAACCACCTCCTGCGGTGGCACGACAAGTCCGGCAAATCCAATGACGTTACCGTAGACGATGCCGCAGGCGCCCTCCCTCAGCGTGTGGAGGACGCCATGAATGGCCATTCGGTGGTGCGTTTGAGTGGCTCGTCGGCGTTCCTTGGCAAGACAATTCGTGCCGCAAAAGGCCCCATGACCTTATTGATCGTGTCACGCAGACTGAACGGGCAAAGCGGCGGCGAGACCTGGCAGCGGCTGTTCAGCTCGCGCCCGTGGATCGCTGAAAACGACAACGTGGCACCGAATTTCGCGATCAGCGTGCAACAGCCCTCCGCCTACGCCCCGGCCCTCTTCGTTCTGGAACTCAACGACGTGCCCATAGGCCCGTTTGCGGTGGGGCGCAATGTGGTCGGTAGCACCGAAGACTTGCGTGGCGACATCGCGGAAGTGTTGATGTACGACCGTCACCTGGCCTCTCTGGAGGAACGGCAGCGCGTGTTTCAGTATCTGGCGCAAAAATGGTCCGTCGCTATCCCCAAGGCGGCCAATTCCTGGACCCGTATTGGCCCCCTGGATGCTCTACCGCAGCGGATCAATGCCGAACTGCCGCTGTCCGATCAGGCCAATGTCGGCCAATGGAGGGTGGACAGCCAATTTTCCGACGACTTCAACGGTGCGACCCTTAACACCAGTCGCTGGCACGTCAACAATGCCACGGGCACCGAATCGCTCGGGCGTAAACCAGCGCTGTTCACGCCGAACAATGCCTACCTGAGTGATGGCCATCTGAACATCGTTTTCCGCAAGGAAAACGTGCCGCAAAAGTACGTTCGGCTGGGTTACCAAGGCTATAGCTCGGCGATGGTCCGCACGATCGAGCGCAGTTTTTACGGCTACTACGAAGCCCGCGCCAAACCCATGGAATCGGCGGGTTCCAGCGCCTTCTGGCTAGCGTGGACGGGGCTTGCCGACAATGCCACGGAGATCGACATATTCGAGATCGGCGGCAAGACCAAGGGCGCTGCCTTCGACCGTCTATACAACATGAACGCCCATGTCTGGGCCACGCCACAGAGCACCGCCCACCTCAGCGACGGCAGCAGCTGGATCGCCCCGTGGCGCCTGGCCCGCGACTTTCATGTCTACGGTTTTGACTGGCAACCCGACACCTTGCGCTGGTACGTAGACGGCGTCCTGGTGCGAGAGGCCAAGAACACCCACTGGTTCTTCCCGATGCAAATCAACTTTGACAGCGAGGCCATGTGGAATTGGTTCGGCGTTGTCGACGACGCCGATCTGCCCTCCACTTTCAGCGTGGACTACCTCAAGGTGTGGCGGCGCGGTCGATAGCCGGGTCTTGATCCAGCGTCTTTGAATTTGATCCTTCCCCCTTCACGCCAATCGAGAGGGTGCGGCAAATGAACGGTACGATGACTTCCGAGCAAGCGACAGCCTGTCTGAATCTGGCGCTTGAACGAAACAGACAACTGTTCAATGAAGCCTATGACCTGAGCCGCGCCGCCCTTGATCTTCTCGATCAGCCCCACATGGACGCGGAAAAATTCACGCAGTACCAGGAGAAAAGACGCAACGCCGATCGTAAATACCAGGAAGCCATCGAACACTTGCGATTAATCATGGCTGAATATCCTGTCCATCCTTGCTCAGCGGCAGATTCATCACATCAGCCATCGGATTCGGCCAAGGGATGAAGCCGATGGTTATTCGTGTTGCTCAGCGGACAAACGCCATCGGGCAGCACATGGGTGCCGGTCAGGCGTTTCGCCGCTACAATGCGCACCTTGACCGTGACAAGCCAGACTAAAAAAACATGTCCCTACCCAAGCATCACCTGGAATTGCTCAGCCCCGCCCGCGACGTGGCCATCGCCCGCGAGGCCATCCTGCATGGCGCCGACGCGGTGTACATTGGCGGCCCGAGCTTCGGCGCCCGCCACAACGCCTGTAACGAGGTGAGCGATATCGCCCAATTGGTGGAATTCGCCCGTCGCTATCACGCGCGGGTGTTCACCACCATCAACACAATCCTGCATGACAACGAGCTGGAGCCGGCGCGCAAGCTGATCCACCAGTTGTATGACGCCGGTGTCGATGCGCTGATCGTCCAGGATCTGGGCGTGATGGAACTGGACATCCCGCCGATCGAGCTGCACGCCAGCACCCAGACCGACATCCGCACCCTGGCGCGGGCGAAGTTCCTCGATCAGGCCGGTTTCTCGCAGCTGGTACTGGCCCGCGAGCTGAACCTCCAGGAGATCCGCGCGATTGCCGACGAGACCGACGCGGCCATCGAATTTTTCATCCATGGCGCGCTGTGCGTGGCGTTCTCCGGCCAGTGCAACATCTCCCATGCGCAGACCGGTCGCAGTGCCAACCGTGGCGACTGCTCCCAGGCATGCCGCCTGCCCTACACCCTCAAGGATGAAAAAGGCGGTGTGATCGCCTACGAAAAACACCTGCTGTCGATGAAGGACAATAACCAGAGCGCCAACATCCGCGCGCTGGTGGAAGCCGGTGTACGCTCGTTCAAGATCGAGGGACGCTACAAGGACATGGGCTATGTGAAGAACATCACCGCCTACTATCGCCAGCGCCTGGACGACGTCCTCGAAGACCGTCCGGACCTGGCTCGCGCTTCCAGCGGCCGCACCGCGCACTTCTTCCTGCCCGATCCGGACAAGACTTTCCATCGTGGCAGCACCGACTACTTCGTCAGCGAGCGCAAGATCGACATCGGCGCCTTCGACTCGCCGACCTTCACCGGCCTGCCGGTGGGCGTGGTGGAGAAAGTCGGCAAGCGCGACCTGCTGGTGGTCACCCACGAACCGCTGTCCAACGGCGACGGCCTCAATGTGCTGGTCAAGCGCGAGGTGGTGGGCTGGCGTACCAACATCGCCGAACCGAAAGGCGAGTTCGAAGAAGACGGTGAAAAGCGCTACCGCTACCGTGTCGAGCCCAACGAAATGCCGAAGGGGCTGCACCAGTTGCGGCCGAATCACCCGCTGAGCCGCAACCTCGACCACAACTGGCAGCAAGCCCTGCTCAAGACCTCCGCCGAGCGCCGGGTGGGCCTGGCCTGGGTCGCTCGCCTGCGCGAGGATCGCCTGGAACTGACCGCCACCAGCGAGGAAGGTGTCAGCGCCAATGTCGCCCTGGACGGTCCATTCGGCCTGGCCAACAAGCCGGAACAAGCCCTGGAGCAACTGCACGACTTGCTCGGCCAATTGGGCACCACGCAGTACCACGCCACGGATATCAAGCTGGATGCACCGCAGGCGTATTTCATCCCGAACTCGCAGCTCAAGGCCTTGCGCCGCGAAGTCATCGAAGCGTTGACCGCGGCCCGCATCGAAGCCCACCCACGGGGTGGTCGCAAGGCCGAGACCAATCCGCCACCGGTGTACCCGGAGTCCCACCTGTCGTTCCTGGCCAACGTCTACAACCAGAAAGCCCGCGACTTCTATCACCGTCACGGCGTCAAGCTGATCGACGCGGCCTATGAGGCTCACGAGGAGACCGGCGAGGTGCCGGTGATGATCACCAAGCACTGCCTGCGTTTCTCCTTCAACCTCTGCCCCAAGCAGGCCAAAGGCGTCACCGGCGTGCGCACCAAGGTCGCGCCGATGCAGCTGGTGCACGGTGACGAAGTGCTGACACTGAAGTTCGACTGCAAGCCTTGCGAGATGCACGTGATCGGCAAGATGAAGGGGCACATCCTTGGTCTGCCGCAACCGGGCAGCGTGCAGCAGGTTGTCGGGCACATCAGCCCTGAAGACCTGCTCAAGACCATCCCTCGCGCGCCCCACTGAGTGACGGACGAGCGCGCCGCTACGGCGTCGCGCTCGCTGCGTTCGGAGGGATATTTAACCGACACAAAAAAACGCCAGGCCGAATCGGCACTGGCGTTTCTCGTAAACACGACCATCCAGGACTCGCGCAATACCGCCGACAGAGTCATAACTGAATAAGTGTAAGGAAAATGGCAGGGGCGGCTGGATTCGAACCAACGCATGGCAGGATCAAAACCTGCTGCCTTACCGCTTGGCGACGCCCCTGTAGCTGTTGCGATGAGTGCCTGGCACTCTCTTTCTGATTTCGCAGCTTGCGAGCAATATCGAGCTGCTGCGTCCCTACGCTGCAAGCCCCGTAAGGGCCTCTGCAAGAACGCGCGGAAATTTATCAACTTTCGCGGCATCTGGGAAGCCCAAAAACAAGCTAATTTGTTTTAAAACAGACATTTACTATTGAATCAGGCTATTCGGGATATCCGGAGGGTGCCATGGCAGCCGTTACCGATACGCTGAAGCTGTTTCTCACCGGCGATGTCATGACCGCCCGAGGCATCGACGCAGTGCTGCCGCATCCTGGCGATCCACGGCTTTACGAAGACTACGTCAAGAAAGCCGGCGATTACGTCCGGTTGGCAGAACGACGCAATGGCCCGATTCCCCGCCCGGTCGATTTCAACTATATCTGGGGCGTTGCGCTGGATGAGTTCGAACGTCGCCAGCCACACGCACGCATCATCAACCTGGAAACAGCGGTGTCCCGACGCGGACGACCGGAGCCAAAGGGCATCAATTACCGCATGAGCCCGGAGAACTTCCCGGCCATCAGTGCCGCCGGCATCGACTGCTGCGTGCTGTCCAACAACCATGTGCTGGACTGGGGCGCGCCTGGCCTGGCCGATACGTTGGCCACCCTGGCGAACAACGGCATATGCAGTGCCGGCGCCGGACACAACCGGCAATCCGCCGAAGCGCCCGCCGTGCTGGCGCAGCCTGACGGGCGGCGCTTGCTGGTGTTTGGCCTCGGCGCTCCCGACAGCGGCATTCCACCGCAGTGGGCCGCCACGGATAGCCGCGCGGGCGTCGCGCGACTGGAAGATCTGTCGATGCAAAGCCTGCGCCCTGTGGCCGAACGAATTCTCAAGTACAAAAATCCGGGGGATCGGGTGGTGGCCTCCATTCACTGGGGCGGCAACTGGGGGTTTGAGATCCCTCGTGAACAGGTCCGGTTCGCCCATGCCTTGATCGACGAGGCCGGAGTTGATGTGGTGCACGGCCACTCCTCGCACCACATCAAGGGCATCGAGGTGTACCGCGAACGCCTGATTCTCTATGGCTGCGGGGATCTGCTAAACGATTACGAAGGCATCGAGGGCCACGCAGATTATCGCGGCGACCTGGGGCTTTTGTACTTTGCCTCGCTGGCCCCGGACGGGCACCTGCAGACGCTGGAGCTGATACCCACTCGCCTGCAGCGCTTTCGCCTCTGTCGCGCCGAAGGGGATGACCGTCAATGGCTGCAAGACACCCTTTCTCGCGAGTGCAAACGCTTGGGCAGCAGCCTCCAGACGGGCGCGCAAAATGCCTTCGAGTTGCATTGGTAGGCTTTTTCATTTCTGCGTCGCTTTTGCATTTCTGTGCGACAGATCGCACTTCAGGTACTCCCGTACTACTCCCTATTGGTGTTAATTTGGAAAAGTTTCTGACTAATCAATCAGATATTTCCTACCAACCACCTGCAAAGGAATGCCCCCAGCAATGGATTTCTCACTCAAGCACCTGGCCGCGACAACCCTGATGCTGGCCAGCCTTTCGTCGTTCACCACCTCAGCGCACGCCAACATTACCCCGCAACAGAGCGCGACCATCCTCAAGACCTTCAGCGATGCATCAGTAACGGATTTCAGGCAGTTCCTGGAACGCCTGGCCAAGAGCGAGCTTGCCAAAACCGGCAATCTTGGCCCGACAATCAGTGCTTTCCAGGGCAACAAGCCCCTTTCCGCTGAACAGCAGAACGAGATTCATCGCCTGCTTGGCCTCTATGCGCGGGTGAAGTACGGCAACGCTGCCACCGAGACCTTGCGCGAACTGGTGGCCATCCCGACCTTCCGCGTGGACGGTGTGGCCCAGCACGAGAACCCTGAATTCATCAAGATCGCCGACAAGCTCAAGGGCCTTGCCCAGGCCTTCGACCTGAACTTTCGCAATATCGACAACCGCGTCTATGAAATCTCCCTCGAAGGGGCTGGCGACGAAATCGTGGGCATTCACGCGCACGCCGATGTGGTGCCCGTGACGCCGGAGAACTGGGTTCTGAAAGACGGCACCCGCCTCGATCCGTTCAAGGTCACCCTGGTCGGCGACCGTATGTATGGCCGAGGCACCGAAGATGACAAGAACGGCATCGTGGTTGCGCTCTACGCCATGAAGATCATCAAGGAAGAGAAGCTGCCGCTGGCTCGCCATTTCAAGCTGCTGGTAGACACCACCGAGGAAACCACCGGCGACGCCATCCCCTATTACTTCGAACACAACCCGACACCCAACTACAACCTGGCGCTGGATGGCGGCTACCCGGTGGTGATTGCCGAGAAAGGCTACGGCACCGTCATGGCGAACTTTGCCCTGCGGAGCGCTCAGGGCAAGGGCGCCGAAATCACCTCAATGACCGGCGGCCTGGCAACCAACCAGATTCCGTCAACGTCGGTCGCTACCCTTGTGACTGACAAGCCCGCCGAACTGGCCGCCAGCCTGCAGAAGGCAGGTAGCGATTATGCCAAGCGCAATGGCGGCAACTTCGAGGTGACCGCCAAGGTCGTCGGCAAGGACGTCAAGCTCACGGTCACCGGCGTTTCTGCCCACTCCTCCGAACCCGAGTCAGGCATCAACCCGGTGGCACGGATGCTGGGCTTCATCAACAGCCTCGATGGCAAGGTCGCGCTCAAGCACAACCACATTACCGACGCCGCCCGCTACGCCGTCGACAACTGGGGGCTGGACTACCTGGGCGGCAAATTGGGGGTCGGTTTTTCCGATGCCTTCATGGGGCCGCTGACCACCTCCCTGACCTATGTCGGGATGGATGAAAAAGCCTTCAAGCTTGCGGTCAACCTGCGCGTGCCGAAGGGCAAGTCCCCGGAAGCGCTCAAGGCTGAAATCGCCGAAAAGCTGGGTGCCTGGAGCAAGAAGACTCACATTGCAGTGGCCTTCGACTACAAGATCGCCGAGCCGATGTACCGCAACCCCGAAGGTGAATGGGTCAAGGCGCTGTTGGCCGTGGCCAGCGAAAACCTTGGCATGGAACACAAGTTCGGTACCTCAGCCGGCGCCACTTCGGTCCATGAGCTGCCCAACGGCGTGCAGTTCGGTTTGGCCAGGCCCGAGCTCAAGTACACCGGCCACAACGACAACGAGTTCAAGACCGTCGACCAGTTCCTGCTGGACCTGCAGATCGTGACCGAGATGATGGGTCGCATCGGGCAGTTGCCGACACTCTGATCCCCCTTCCGGACCCGCCATTGCGGCGGGTCCATCGTTTTGATCGTCTTGCCATGAACCGGCGGCTATCGCATAACTGACCTATTCTGAATCAACCGACAAGAAGTCAAACCCCACCTGATGTACCCGGACTCTTACAGCAATGGAGGCTAGGCGATGAAGGAGCAATCGATTGAGTTCCGCGCTGGAGATGGCGACTTTGGAGAGGGGCACTCTGCGCTCCTCGCCATGACCCACGCCACCCAATCTTCCACGACCAATAGCCGCATCGAGCTTTACACCCAGGAGTCGATGGTCAACTGGTTAGGCCCGTTTCAGCTCATGCGCACGGGCATGCAATCGGCCGCCGCCACCACCATGGGTGCCTTCGCAGACCCACGCGATGTGTTGGCCATGCTCAACCCCCGGGACTCCAACCCGCCCATCCAGGTGGCTGCCGAGGGTGATGTGTGGATCGACTACCTGGCGGATACCGGCGATGGCTGGGACTCCACCTATTCCATGGCGCTGTGCGTCAGCCAGGATGTCAAGTTGCCGGAGCTCACGCTGCCGCGCGGCGACGTGCTGCTGCTCGGCGGCGATCAGGTCTACCCCACACCGGCCCAATCCGGCTATCGCACCCGCTTCCTTGATCCCTTCCGCGCCGCCTTCCCCGGGCCGGTCCCCAAGGTTCGCCCGAATGAGCAGGACCAGCCCGTGCCGCAGCCGGGTGCACCGTGGATGGTGGCGACGCCCGGCAACCACGATTGGTATGACGGCCTGCGCGGTTTCTCTCAACTGTTTTGCGAGCAGAAGCCCATCGGCGGCTGGGAAACCCGTCAGCGCGCCAGTTATTACGTACTGCAGCTGCCCAATGGCTGGTGGATCTGGGGCCTGGACCTGCAATTGGAGTCGATGATCGATCGACAGCAGAAGCAGTACTTCGAAGAGATGCGCGCCAAACTGCAGCCAGGCGACCGCGTGATCCTCTGTACACCCGAGCCGAGCTGGGTGGATGAGGCCGAACGACTCGCACGCGTGGGGCGCAAGACCCTGCCCTCGATCGAGACCCAGACCCTGCGCTTCAGCAGTCTGCGCGAGATCGAACAGCTCTTGGGTGACCACTTGGCGGTGGTCCTGGCCGGAGACTCGCACCACTACGCGCGCTACCAGCCAAAAGCCGGCAGCCAAGCACCGCAACGCATCACCTGTGGAGGCGGTGGCGCCTTCCTGCATGGCACTCATCAACTTCCCGATCCGCCCGAGCCGATCAGCGTCGGCGGAACGCCACAGCACTACGAGCTGGCGGCAACCTACCCGGACAAAAAGACCTCCGAACAGCTGCGTAATCGGGCATGGCGGCTACCCACCCACAACCTCTCGTTCTGCGGCATGCTGGCCATCATGTACTTGCTGTTCGACTGGATGGTAGAAAGCGCCAGCAAGGTGCCCCATCCGGCGCGCGATAATCGCAGCCTCGTCGAGGTATTGTCTGGCCTCGAAGTATCTATTCCCAACCTGCGCGAGGTATGGCGACAACTGGTCCTGGTCCTGGCACACAGTCCTTCGTCGGTGATGCTCGCCGTGATCATTGTGTTGGGCTGCGCAGTGCTCTCAGCCGCCGGGGTCAAGCGCACCCGAAAGCTTGCCTATGGCGTCGGGGCCGTTCACGGGTTGCTTCATCTGGGACTGGCGATCGGGCTGCTGTGGCTCATGGGCCGTATCAACATCCACTACTTGCAGTTCGAGGTAGAAAACCTGCTCCAGGTCTTGTTGTTCCTGGTGGGGACACTGGTGCTCGGTGGTAGTTTGGGAGGCCTGCTATTCGGTGCCTGGATGGTGATGGCCAACACTTTATGGGGGCTGCATAGCGAGGTGGTTTTTTCCTCGCAACGCATCGCCGACCATAAATGCTTCCTGCGCATGCACTTCAACGGCGACCAACTCACCATTTACCCGCTCAAGCTGGAGAAGGTCTGCCGGCGCTGGTCCGTGGCGTCGGGAGTCGCCAAACTGGCAAAGGTGCAGCGCACCTGGAGGTTGCGGGCAACGCCTGAAAGCACTGGCCCGCGCTTCGTGCCGGCCTCGGGCGAGCTCGAACTGCGGCTGATCGAGCAGCCTATCGTGATTCGGCGTCGAGGAAGCAGCGCATGAACTCCGCCTGCCAGTAATCACTTGGGGGGTTCCCAAATCCGGCCGCCCGAGTTGACTCAAATTCAGCTCGACATACGGGCGGGTAAAGACCGGACAACCTTGAGCCCCGGCGTCATATCCTCATACATAAACGGAATATGTGGTGCCGCTTTTTAGCGTCCTCACTCCGTTCCCCCTCCCATATAGGCCGAAACTCCCACCCCGTTTGGGAGTATCGGCCAATGTTCAATCTCCAGCGCTTAGTCATAGTTGTAGAGGTCAATGGTCAGGCCTCGATGACCGTAATTGCTCAGGAGAACGTCATGACTATTCGCGAGCAAAATTCATCGCTAACGAGCGATCCGACCTCTCTCAACTTAACGTCGATTACGGCCAACGCTCTGAGCGTTACGCCCGGTGCAAACGTTACGCTGGATGAAACGGCCGGGTTGCAGAACCTCACCGCCACGCCAACCCCCGCGGGAGACGCTGACGACAACGACATTCTGCTGGCCTCTCTACCTTCGGCCTTCTCTACCCGTTTGACCGCACTGGGTGCAGGTACCGCAACAGGTGCGGCCTTGAGTGGCTATACCGGTGCCGCGGGCGACACCGGCAGCAATGCGTTCACCCTCACCGACGCGTCCGGCATTACCGACATCAGATTCGTCGACAGCGCTGGCGCACCGCTCGACGGCGTGGACAGTGGACTGGATACCCTCGATGGCACCAGCATCCTTCTCTATACCGATACGAACAACAACAATATCGTTGTGGGCCGAGCCGGTGGCCCAGCCGGCGCGATCGTGTTCGCTGGCTATATCGAAGAAACCGGATCGCCGGTCACGGGCGGCAAGATCTGGACCGTGGAGTACCAACCGCTCAAGCATCCCGATGCGACGAATCCCGATGATTCGCTTAATCTGCAGGATAAGGTGTTCGTCGGAGTCACTCAGGACCTGGGATTCAGCCTGGCCGGTGCGCCCTCGGGTCAGAACCTCTTCCTGATGTTCACGAAAGCGAACCCGACAACTGAAACCGTCAATGGTGTTGTGCGGATCACCGATCCCACCATCATCGCCACCGGTAAGGACCCTGCAGACCAGTCAAGTGGCGCCAACATAAACACCGGCGACACGATCAATACCAGCCAGGGCGGTGGGCCGACCACCATAGGCACCAACAACCAGATGATTGTGGAACAGGAAGGCATCCGCTTTTCGTTCGTCACCGGTGCCCGGCAGGATGTGACCGTTCCCAACCTTAGTCAGACCGAAGCCGATGTTGAGTCCAACATCGACTTTACCGGCGTCTACAATTCGACATCGGCCAATTTCGACGTCGTACAGTTGCAAAGCGGTAAGAGTGCGGTGGTAAAAATCAGCGCATTCAGCACCGCTGCTGAACCTGGCGCGAATTTCGTCAACGGCTATGCGAATGACACGCCGGTTGCCATCACCAATGTTCAAGTCATCAACAATAGCACCGGGCTGGTAATCGAAAACTCCGACGGCTCGGTGAATGATCCGACCATCACCATCAGCTTTACGGGTGGGGTTGCAACACTCACCGGCATTAAAGCCGGCTACCAGATTGAATACACCACAACCTCAGATCACAACCGCGTGCTCATCGAGAACGGCGCGGCCCTAGACGCCAGGGGAGATAACCACGCCGACTTTGATATCGGCGGCTTCTCGCTGCGCCAAGCCTCCACCTCCACCGCCGAAATCGGCTCCAAGATGATCTTCGAAGACGACGGGCCGAGCGTCAGTGCGACCGGCACGGAGCCAACGCTGACAGTCGACGAAACGGTGCTGACCACCGACGCCACCCAGAACTTTGCCGCCAACTTCAGCTCGGCGTTTGGCGCCGATGGTGCGGGTACGTTGACCTATGCGCTGGGCGTGGTCGCGGGCGGCTCCGGGCTGACCGATACGGCCACTGGTGAGGCCGTCAACCTGTCGCTCAATGGCACCGTGGTCGAAGGCCGAACGGCCACCACCAACCTGTTGGTGTTCACCGTCAGCGTGGCGGCTAATGGCGACGTCACCCTCGACCAGCAACGGGCGGTGGTACATCCCGACGCCACCAACCCCGATGATTCAACGAGTCTGACTTCGGACACTCTGGTGACCCTGACCGCCACCATCACCGACAAGGACGGCGACAGCGCTCATGCGACCCTGAACATCGGGCAGAACCTGGTGTTCAAGGATGACGGACCGAGCATCAGCACCTCCGGCACGGAGCCAGTCCTGACGGTCGATGAAACGGTACTGACGACCGACGCCACCCAGAACTTCGCGGCTAACTTCACCTCGGCGTTTGGCGCCGATGGCGCGGGCACGCTGACCTATGCGCTGGGCGTGGTCGCGGGTGCCTCCGGGCTAACCGACACGGCCACCGGTGAGGCAGTCAACCTGTCGCTCAACGGTGCCGTGGTCGAAGGCCGCACCGCCACCACCAACCTGCTGGTGTTCACCGTCAGTGTCGCCGCCAACGGTGACGTCACTCTCGACCAGCAACGGGCGGTGGTGCATCCCGACCCAACCAATCCCGATGATTCGACCAGTCTGACCTCAGACAACCTGGTGACCCTGACCGCCACCATCACCGACAAGGACGGCGACAGTGCCCATGCCACCCTCAATATCGGGCAAAACCTGGTGTTCAAGGATGACGGACCGAGCATCAGCACCACCGGCACGGAGCCAGTCCTGACAGTCGACGAAACGGTACTGACCACCGACGCTACCCAGAGCTTCGCGGCGAACTTCAGCTCGGCGTTTGGCGCCGACGGTGCGGGCACGCTGACCTATGCGCTGGGCGTGGTAGCGGGTGCCTCCGGACTGACCGATACGGCCACCGGTGAAGCCGTCAACCTGTCACTCAACGGCACTGTGGTCGAAGGCCGCACCGCCACCACCAACCTGCTGGTGTTCACCGTCAGCGTGGCGGCTAATGGAGACGTCACTCTCGACCAGCAACGGGCCGTGGTGCATCCCGACCCAACCAATCCCGATGATTCGACGAGTCTGACCTCGGACAACCTGGTGACCCTGACGGCCACCATCACCGACAAGGATGGCGACAGCGCCCATGCCACGCTGAATATTGGACAGAACCTGGTGTTCAAGGACGACGGACCGAGCATCAGCACCACTGGCACGGAACCAGTCCTGACGGTCGATGAAACGGTACTGACCACCGACGCCACCCAGAACTTCGCGGCTAACTTCAGCTCGGCGTTTGGCGCTGATGGTGCGGGTACGCTGACCTATGCGTTGGGCGTGACTGCCGGCCCGTCGGGGCTGACGGATACCGCCACCGGTGAGGCGGTCAACCTGTCACTCAACGGCACCGTGGTCGAAGGCCGCACGGCCACCACCAACCTGCTGGTGTTCACCGTCAGTGTCGCCGCCAATGGTGACGTCACTCTCGACCAGCAACGGGCCGTGGTGCATCCCGACGCGACCAATCCGGACGATTCGACCAGTCTGACCTCGGACGATCTGGTGACGCTGACCGCCACCATCACCGACAAGGATGGCGACAGTGCCCATGCCACGCTGAACATCGGGCAAAACCTGGTGTTCAAGGACGACGGGCCAAGCATCAGCACCACCGGCACGGAACCAATCCTGACGGTCGATGAAACGGTGCTGGCCACCAACGACACCCAGAGCTTTACCGCCAACTTCAGCTCGGCGTTTGGCGCTGACGGTGCGGGTACGTTGACCTATGCGTTGGGCGTGGTCGCGGGCGGCTCCGGACTGACGGATACGGCCACTGGTGAGGCCGTCAACCTGTCACTCAACGGCACCGTGGTCGAAGGCCGAACGGCCACCACCAACCTGCTGGTGTTCACCGTCAGCGTGGCGGCTAATGGCGACGTCACCCTCGACCAGCAACGGGCGGTGGTGCATCCAGACCCAACCAATCCGGATGATTCGACGAGTCTGACCTCGGACAATCTGGTGACCCTGACTGCCACCATCACCGACAAGGACGGCGACAGCGCCCATGCCACGCTGAACATCGGCCAAAACCTGGTGTTCAAGGATGACGGGCCAAGCATCAGCACCACCGGCACGGAGCCAGTCCTGACGGTCGACGAAACGGTACTGGCGACCAACGATACCCAGAGCTTTACCGCCAACTTCAGCTCGGCGTTTGGCGCTGATGGTGCGGGCACGCTGACCTATGCACTGGGCGTGGTCGCGGGCGGCTCCGGGCTGACCGATACCGCTACCGGCCAAGCGGTGAATTTGTCGCTTAACGGTACAGTCGTGGAAGGCCGCACGGCGATTAGCAACGATCTGGTATTCACCGTCAGCGTCGCCGCAAATGGTGACGTCACCCTCGATCAGCTCCGCGCCATAGTGCATCCAGACCCAACCAATCCGGATGATTCGAAGACGCTGACCTCGGATAATCTGGTGACCCTGACCGCCACCATCACCGACAAGGACGGCGACAGTGCCCATGCCACGCTGAACATCGGCCAAAACCTGGTGTTCAAGGATGACGGGCCAAGCATCAGCACTACCGGCACGGAGCCAACCCTGACGGTTGACGAAACGGTACTGACGACCGACGACACCCAGAACTTCGCGGCGAACTTCACCTCGGCGTTTGGCGCCGACGGTGCCGGTACGCTGACCTATGCGCTGGGCGTGGTGGCCGGAGGCTCCGGACTGACCGATACGGCCACCGGTGAGGCGGTCAACCTGTCGCTCAACGGCAGCGTGGTCGAAGGCCGCACGGCCATCACCAACCTGCTGGTGTTCACCGTCAGCGTGGCGGCTAATGGCGATGTCACCCTCGACCAGCAACGGGCCGTGGTGCATCCCGACCCAACCAATCCGAATGATTCGACGAGTCTGAGCTCGGACAATCTGGTGACCCTGACCGCAACCATCACCGACAAGGACGGCGACAGTGCCCATGCCACCCTGAACATCGGACAAAACCTGGTGTTCCAGGACGACGGCCCTACACTCGCCTTTGGCAACCTGATCGGCACCGGTAGCATCCTTCCACAACAAGGGTACTGGGATCACTCGGCCGGAGCCGACGGACTGGGTGCAACAGGTCTGGATATTTCGTTGGTGAATAACCAATTCACCCTCGTCAGGCCAGACAACACGACCACGACCGGAACCGGCACGCTCACCGAGCAATCGCCCTCACCGGACGTCAATGGCGCGTTCCACTTCGCAGGGACTCTGACCGGCGATTTCGACAACAACGCCGCCACCGCGAATACCACCGTTGACTACACGCTGACCGCCTTTGCCAATGGCACCTATGCACTGGACCTGGTGCAAGGCTTCAGTTCGCAGATCGTGCTCAGTAGTGCCGACGGCTCGCTCAGTGCCGGCGGCCCGGATCCGGTGCGCACCTTGTTAATCCCGCCGCAGAATCCGCCGACTATTCCTTCGCCATCTGAGGAGATTGTGTTCTTTTCCGCGAAGGCAACGGCGTCGACTGCGGACATCCTGACCGGTATCGGGCTTGGAGCCCCCGACCCCACCGAAGCCCAGCTACAGACCAACCCGCTGCCGTCGTACATCGACCCGGCGGCCATGAACGTCAGCACGGCGGGCATCGGTATCGCCAATAACCTGTTCCAGGGAGACAACCTGGCGGCCATCAGCAATGCCGATGAAAGCTTCGTGATCAACCCGGAAAGCCTGCTGACGAGCGTGAAGGTCTTCATCGACAACTCCGTGGGGGGGTACAACACGGCGACCGAGGACCTGTACTACAGGGCCTACTATGACGATGGCACGTTCTCGAACCTCACCGAGGTGAACACCCTGACGCCGGAGGCCGGTGGACAGGTGTCCTTCCTCATTGAGCAGCAGGGCACGAAGCTGATCGACGCGGTTCAGCTCACGATGGG
This sequence comes from Pseudomonas sp. GW822-FHT07A10, assembly GCF_058798795.1. NCBI lineage: Bacteria > Pseudomonadati > Pseudomonadota > Gammaproteobacteria > Pseudomonadales > Pseudomonadaceae > Pseudomonas > Pseudomonas sp. GW822-FHT07A10. The sequence goes on along the minus strand of NZ_JBXAKV010000001.1, from coordinate 557,753 downwards.
TCGAGGCGAGATCAAGATCCCGACGATCGAGTTCACTCATGAGACCGAGAGCCTGGCCAGCGATGTCAAGCTGGCGTTCAACGCGACGCTGACGGACAAGGATGGGGACTCGGCGACGAGTACGTTCGACGCCAACCTGTTCGCCAACGACTTGGGCACCACCTTCGACTTCACACTGGTGGGCACGACCGGTGAGCGGGATGCCTTCAACGTCGATTTGTCATTCACCCAGAACAAGTATCAGGTCACCGGCTTCGATGCGAGCGCAGGACTGCGCGACACGCTGGTGCTCAACGGCGACCAGAACGCCGTTGTCCAGTCGATCGACAACAGCGGCGCAGACAGCATCGTGACGGTTGCCGAAACGGGAGGACAAATCACGACCATCACCTTGGTCGGGGTTGATGTTCTGAATACCGACATTGTCCATGGCAGCGCCTGAGGCAGCGCGCATGTAAAACAATGCGAGGGTGGTGAAAACCACCCTCACATTGTCTTTTGCAGTTCTGATATGAAATTCGCACGAATCGCAGGCGGCATGCCCCAAACGGAATAGGCGGCGCCGCGCCTTCGCGTCCTCATCCCGTTTCCCCCTCCCAAGTAGTCTGAAACTCCCAGCCCGTCTGGGAGTATCGGTCGATGCGCAGTACCCCGGCGCCTTGCCATAGTTGCGCGAAGATCAACGGTCCAACGGTCAGGCCTCGATGACCGCAACTGCACAGGAAAAGTCATGACTATTAGCACTCTGAGCGTCGTGTCCACCGGCGTGGACGTTACGCTGGACGAAACGACCGGGTTGCAGAACGCCACCGCCACGTCAAGCCCTGCGGAAGACGCTAACGACAACGACACGGCGACACCCCTGCCCTCGGCCTTCTCTACTCGTTTGACCGCCCTAGGGGTAGGTACCGCAATGGATGCGGCCTTGAGTGGTTATACCGGTGCCGTGGGCAACACCGGCAGTGATGCGTTCACCATCAGCGGCGCGACAAGCGCTACCGATGTCAGCTTCGTTGGCAGCAATGGCGCGCCACTCAATGGCGTGGACAGCGGACTGGATACCCTCGATGGCACCAGCATCCTTCTCTATACCGATACGGTGAACAACAATATCCTTGTGGGCCGAGCTGGGGCAGGTGGCGCGATCGTGTTCGCTGCCTATATTGAAGAAACCGGATCGCCAGTCACGGGCGGCAAGATCTGGACCGTGGAGTACCAACCGCTCAGCAATCCAGACGCTACGGACCCCGATGATCCGGTCGATCTGTCGGGTGTGGTTTTCATCGGAGCCAGTCAGAACCTGGAGTTCAGCCTCCAGAATGCTCCTTCCGGTCAGAACCTCTTTCTGATGTTCACGACAGCGACCCCGGCAACTGAAACGGTCAATGGTGTCGTGCGGATCACGGATCCCGCCGTCATTGCCACTGGCAAGCTACCGGCGAATCAGTCCGGGGTTGACCCCAATAGCACGGCCGACGACATCAATATAACGACTGGCGACACGATCAATACCAGCCAGGCGGGCGGGCCGACCACCTTCGGCACCAACAACCAGATGATTACGGAACAGGAAGGCATTCGTTTTTCGTTCGTCTCGGGTGCCAGGCAGAATGTGACCATTCCCAACCTGGATCAGAATGAAGCCGATCTTGAGTCCAACATCGATTTTACCGGCGTCGTCAATGTGAAGACGGTCAGTTTCGACGTCGTGCAGTTGCAAAGCGGCAAGAGTGCTGTCGTAAAAATCAGCGCATTCAGCACTGCCGTTGAATCTGGCACGCAATTCATCGACGGATATGCGAATGATACGAAGGTTGACATCGTCAGTGTTCGCGTCATCAACCTCAGCACCGGGCAAGTGATCGAGAATTCAAACGGACCGGAGAATGATCCGGCCATTACCATCAGCTTTGCGGCCGGGGTTGCAACCCTCACCGGCATTAAAGCCGGCTATCAGATTGAATACACCACAACGCTGGATCACAACCGAGTGCTCATCGAGAACGGGGCGGCCCTCGACGCCAAGGGCAATACCCACGCCGATTTTGATATCGACGGCCTTCACCTGCTCCAAGCCTCTATTACGAAAGCCGAAGTCGGCTCCCAGATGATCTTCGAAGACGACGGACCGGCGGCAGCCGGGACCGCTGTAACGGGAACCGTCGACGAGGACGGCCTGACCAATGGCATTGCCGGTGGTGTGGGCGACGTGACTGGCGAGGCGACCACGGCCACCGGCAGCGTGACCGGCATCTTCCAGTCCGGCGTCGACACGCCGCTGACCTACGCCTTGTCGAGTGACACCAGCGGCTTGGCGGCGCTGAGCTCGGGTGGAGTGGCGCTGGTGTACAGCGTCTTGGGTAACACGCTCACCGCCAAGGCCGGTACGACCGACGTATTCACCTTCAGCCTCACCGCAGCGGGCGCCTACACCTTTACCCTGCTCAAGCCGCTGGATCACGCGGCAGGCAACGACGAGAACGACATCACCATCAACCTGGGTTCACTGCTGAAAGCCACCGACAAGGACGGTGACACGGTGACGGCCGCGGCCGAGAAACTGGTCATCACCGTCGACGACGATACGCCGACGGCGACCGGGACCGCCGTGACGGGAACCGTCGACGAGGACGGCCTGACCAATGGCATTGCCGGTGGTGTGGGCGACGTGGCTGGCGAGGCGACCACGGCCACCGGCAGCGTGACCGGTATCTTCCAGTCCGGCGCCGATACGCCGCTGACCTATGCCTTGTCGAGTGACACCAGCGGCTTGCCGGCGCTGAGCTCTGGCGGGGTGGCGCTGGTATACAGCGTCTTGGGTAACACGCTCACCGCCACGGCCGGCGCGACCGACGTATTCACCTTCAGCCTCACCGCAGCGGGTGCCTACACCTTTACGCTGCTCAAGCCGCTGGATCACGCGGCAGGCAACAACGAGAACGACATCACCATCAACCTGGGCTCGCTGCTGCAAGCCACCGACAAGGACGGTGACACGGTGACGGCCGCGGCCGAGAAACTGGTCATCACCGTCGACGACGACACGCCAACGGCGACCGGGACCGCCGTGACGGGAACCGTCGACGAGGACGGCCTGACCAATGGCATTCCCGGTGGTACGGGCGACGTGGCTGGCGAGGCGACCACGGCCACCGGCAGCGTGACCGGCATCTTCCAGTCCGGCGCCGATACGCCGCTGACCTATGCCTTGTCGAGTGTCACCAGCGGCTTGTCGGCGCTGAGCTCGGGCGGGGTGGCGCTGGTGTACAGCGTCGCAGGCGACACGCTCACCGCCAAGGCCGGCGTAGCCGGTGCCGACGTGTTCACGTTCAGCCTCACCGCAGCGGGTGCCTACACCTTCACGCTGCTCAAGCAGCTGGATCACGCGGCTGGCAACGATGAGAACGATATCACCATCAACCTGGGCACGCTGCTGCAAGCCACCGACTACGATGGCGACACGGTGACGGCCGCAGCCGAGAAACTGGTCATTACCGTCGACGACGACACGCCAATCGTGACGGCCAAGTCGAACCTGATCTATGCGAACAGCAGCAACGGGTCGCTTGTGACGGATCACGGTGGAACGGGTGTCTTCGGTTACTCGATTGGCGCGGACACCCACGCGACACCTTACAGCGCTTCGAACTCCGACTTCCTGTCCGTGGCCCTCACGGGCGTCACGGTCGGTACGAACGCCATCACCAACAAATCGGTGAGTTGGGTCTCGGAGACTGATAGCCAGGCGACGTTCAACGTGGGCTTCACCTACGTGTCCAACAATCCGGCGCAGGGAGCGACCAGCAACGCCACCGGCACGCTGATCTTTGACAAGGTGGCTGACACCTATACCTTGAAACTGGATCAGGAGATTCAGAGCTTCAGCATCCTGAACACCTCGACGCCTGGAAACCCCCTGCAGGGCTATGCGCTTAACTCAGACACGACCGTTGGATCGAATCCGCCAGTCTCGGTGATGACGCTTGCCAGCAACTTCTTTGTGCAGTTCGAAGGATTTGGCGTGAATAATGGGACGCCGCAAACCTTCGCTTATGACTCCGGCACAGGCTTGTTCTCGAATGATCGACGGTATGTCACGGTCTCATCGGATTCGATTGGCGCTGCCAGCGACACACTCCAATCGGACGAGGTGATTGATCTGGACTTTTACAAGGCAAATCCGAAAGGGCACACCGATTCTCTCCTGGACAGGGCCACGAGCAAGGCAATCTTTATCGAGTTCACACAAGCCGGTATTGGCGCCGGCAAAGACATGGTGGTGGTATTGAAGCTGGTTGATGATGTTTCCGGGGCAACCATCAATCGGACCTTCATTGTTGGGAACTCCGTCGGTAACGACGACGTTCTCAATGACAGTGTGCCCGCCTACGGCTTCGTGGCCAAGGCACAGAACGGCATCGTGGTCTTCGAGAGCAATGACTACAACTTCGGCACAGAACACTACTCGATCCAGGGCGCGCAAGTGGTGACATCGACCCAAAACACAAGCGGAAACGGGTACCAGCTCAATGGGGCCATCGACAATCCCGCGACTCCGGGGATTGAGGGCGCAACGCTCAGTTCCAGCCTGACAGCTTTCGGCGGCGACACGACTGAGGGCAATAACGAACCCATCAAGATCGTCAACATCGGCTTCGTGTCCACGACTACACCGGACGCCCACCTGACCTTCGATGTGGCGCTGACGGATGCCGACGCTGACACAACGGCCACGCAAACCCTGGACGTGACGATTGTTGGCGACAACCGCGTGACGGCCTCAACGGGGGTGAACACGTTTGTGATCGCCGACACCGACGTCGACGGGCTGCTCTCCACGGTCTTGACTGTCGTCGATGGCGGCTTTGCCACTGGCACTGACAAGCTGGACTTCACAGTGGCGGGTTCGGTGACGAACTTTACCGAAGTGCCGGCACCAGCCACCAACCTGGCGGCGTTCACCGCCGCCGCCGATACCGCGCTGGACGGCACGACGAAATACTACTTCGGCGTCGTTGGAGGCGACGGCTACCTGGCATTTGATGCCGATGGCAATGGTATTACCACCATCATCGAGTTGGTCGGTGTGACCCACATCGCAAGCACTGACATTGTCTGAACATCACTGAGGGCAAACGGCCTGGCTCCCGAAAGGGGCCAGGCCGTTTTCATTTGGGTCGCTTCGTTCCTGAGCCAACGAGGCCAGACGAGCTTCCCGGGTTCAAGGGGTGCAAAGTCTTTGACACCACGCACGCCAACGCCGCAAACAGCCTCTGACGCTGCTGCACAGCAAAACGATGGGTCCAGGGGTATTTGGGGGTTGGGTAGAAGCTATTGACGGGATTGGAGGGGGTACAGGAGCCCGTTTGTCCCCTGCCTGCGCCACACCGTGGCGCGCACCCGTCAGTCCGATTGTGCCCGAGTGGACTCGGGCGGGTCTTCGTTGTTGTTGGTGAGCCCATGCTTCTGCGCGTACATCAGCAAGTCGATGCGATTAACGAGATGAAGCTTTTGATAGATGTTGCTGAGGTGGTTATGCACAGTGTGTTCACTGATGCCCAGGCGCCCGGCGATGCACATGTATTTGGCGGACGGATCCCCCACGATGGCGCAAATCAGTTCCCTCTCGCGCAGTGTCAGTTGCGCCTGTTTCGCCTGCTCCGAATTGCGTTTCAAGGGCATATGCCCGGTCGCGGCATAACCCGAAAGCCCAACGGCCCAAGACCTATTCTGTCCGATGTCGCGATGGTGGACCTGGATGATGGCGCGAATGATCGATTCCGTCGGGTCTTCCGCCAGCACGATGCCGCGTGCGCCCGCTTCTATCGCCTGGGCAACGGGGACGGTTTCGTACAGGCCCTTGAGCACCAGCACTTTCATTTCGGCGCTACGGGCGAGTCCGGTGATGACCGACAGCGGGTTCAGCGCATCCGGAAAGAAACTGAAAAAAATGACATCGGGATGCAACTGATCGGCAAGGTCCAGCGCGTTGGTATAGGTGGTGGCCTGGCCGCTCACTTCCATCTGAGGCTTTCGGGCATTGATCACGTCTTGAAGACCCATGAGCACGAGGGGACGACAATCGATCAGCATCACGCGTATTGGATTTCTTTGGGCCGTCATTACTTTCCTGACTCCCTTGAAAGATGGACTATGGCCTTACACCCGCTGGCCTTTCTGGATCAGCAACTCGCCGGGCAAAGCCATCGAAACGACATAAATAGGAATAATCATCAATGGCTTGCGCATGATGATGTGCTACTGCCAGCCGCTCAACTGAGTCTAGGCCAGCACAGCACGCTGCCGGCCCGCCCATCTGCCAGTCGTCGACTCAAGCCTTATACGGATAGCACGGGAGACGCTCAAAATAGATATAAAACTCTTTAAAATCAATGTAATAGCTTCGAACTTGGCGGCTCGAAACCAAAGTCTGACCCCGACCAAATCGTCAATTAACCGACGAATGGCGCACGAACAAGTACAGAAGTAATAATGGCGTCAATTTATCGTCGAAATCTGTCGAGCACGCATTGAAAAACCAGCCTGGCAGCGTCCAGTCAGGCCGGAATACAAGATCGGTATTGCTGGCAGGATCAGGGGGATGTGAGGCTTTGGCTGGAGCTGCCCGGGCCCAACCAGGCATTAACGTTTTCGACACCCTCGACAGGCGGTTTTCCCGCCCAGCGATTGAGCGTGAAGACATTGGTGACGAAGTCGTATTGCGTCTTGAGCAGATCTCGACGAGCCCGGAATTCGTTGCGTACGCTGGTCAGTACATCGACGGCATTGACCATTCCGTAACTGAGTCCTTTCTCTGCCGCCACTCTGGACAGCTGTGCCGAGGCCAAGGCATGCCGGCTCGCACTGATTTTTTCTGCACTCGAGTTGGCAGTCAGATAGGCGGTGGTGATCTCCTTGACCACCTGGCGCTGGACCGATTCCAGTTGCTGCTCTGCCACAATCTGATCCTGATAGAGCCCACGCACCCGCGCCGAGGTTGAACCACCGCTGTATATCGGCACTTGCACGCCAATACCGGCGACATAACTGTCGGTACGGGGCGCCAGGGAGTTGTTGTAGCCCTCGTTGGTCTGCTGCGCGCTCAGCGTAAGGCTCACGGTTGGATAGTGCCCGCCCTTGCCGCTGCGCAACGCAGCGCCTGCTGCTTCGACACCGCTTTGGTTGGCCTTGAGCGCCGGGTTTTGCTCTATACCCTCGCGGACCCACGAATCAAGACTCTGTGCCGACACCTGTAGCTGCACGTCATCGCGAATCCGGTTGAGCTTCTCCTTGACCGGCCGGCCGACGATCTCCGCCAGTGCTTCGCGCGTGATACTGGCCTGGTTCCGTGCATCCAGTTCCTGCGCCGCCAGCAAATCCACCCGGGCCTTGAGGTCGAGCTGATCGGTAATCATTGCCAGCTGCTTTTCGTACAACGCATTGACTCTGTCCAGACTCTTTTGCGTGGTTTGACGCTCCGCCTTCACCAACTCCAGCTCATCCTCGGCCGCCAACGCGGCGAAGTAACGCTGCGCCAATTCCACTGTGGCCTCGGCTTGGGTTTCCAGCGCTTCCGATTCTGATTGCTTGGCCAGGCTTTTGAATTTTTGGTAGTTCTCCCACGCGGCCTTGTTGTAGAGGTACTGACGCAGCACCAGGCTGTAGATTTCGCTATCGTAACTGCGCTGCACCAGGTCGTTCTCCTGATGAATCCGGTTCTGCCCGGCGTTGAGCGATACCTGTGGCAACAGCGAACCCAGGGCCTCGCGCTGATGTTCCTGGCCCGCCTTCGCTCGCGCAAAGGAGGCCAATACCTTCGGATCTTCCAACCGGGCTTCGCGATATAACTGCATGAGGTCGGTGGAATACGTCGAGGCACTGACCCCGGTCGGCTTTGCTTCAGTGGTTTGCGCCAGAACGGGACCCGCGGCAAACATGAACGCCCCGCCCAGCAGAACTGTCGACGCTCGCATGATCATTCCTCGATCATTGATTGAGACATGACATCACGGGCCGGCTGCATCAAGTAATGCAATAGCGTGCGTTCCCCGGTGATGATCAACACGTCCGCCGGCATCCCCGGCAATAACTTGCGCTCACCCAAGGTACGCACACCAGCTTCGGTTACCCGAACCCGCGCCAGGTAATAGCCCGCACCGGTCTTTTCGTTGGTCAGCCGGTCTGCCGACACGCTACTGACCACGCCCTCGATCACCGGAGTGGTCGAGCTTTTGAACGCGCCGAAACGAATATCGGCACGCTTGCCGATGGCGATGCGGTCGATATCGACCGGTGCCACCTGGGCCTCTATGACCAGTTCGGAAACCGATGGAACAATGTCCAGCAGCGGCGTCGCCGGGCGCACGACGCCACCAATCGTATGCACCGTCATGCCAATCACCATACCCGCCTCGGGTGCGCGGATGATGATATGGCTGAGCCGGTCCTCCAAGGCGGAAGCTCTTTCTTGCAGGTCGTAGATTTTGGTCTGAACCTCGGCCAATTGTTTGGCGACGTCGGCATTAAAGTCTTTATCGACTTGTAGAATCTGCAGCTGTGTTTCGTTGATCTGCAGGCGAGTCCTGGTAATGGTGGAACGGTGGTCGGCCAATTCGGACTTGACCATTTCAAGCTTGCGCTGCTGCTCAAGCAGGCGTTGTTTGTCGACGAATCCTTGCGACAACATGTCGGTCAATTCAACGATTTCACCGCTGTAGGATTTATTCAGTTGGCCCTTGACACCAATCATCGCCTCCAGCCCCTTGATCTGTTGATTCAACTGACCAATGCGCTCTTGCAGCACCGATATCTGGCCCAGTCGTGACCCCCGTCGTGCATTGAATACCTGGGTCTCACCCTGGCGGGCTTCGGCACCTCGCAGACTGTCGGGATCGGTCATGACGCCAAAGTCAATCACCGGCAGATTGTCCCGCTCAGCCTTGAGTCTTGCCTCCATGGCTTTGGCGGCAATGAGCTGGCCTCGGGTCATCTCGTATTCGGCTCGCAACTGGGCATCATCGAGAATAATCAGCGGGTCATCACGCTTGACGATGTCACCATCATGGACCAGCACCTCTTTGACGATGCCACCTTCGAGGTGTTGTACCGTTTTTCGGTAAGCCTGCACGGTGACCACGCCAGGCGCGTAAGCAGCGCCATCGAGCGGTGCGATCGCCGCCCAGGTGCCGAACACCCCGAAGGTCATCAATACAATGCCAAAACCCAGGCGACGGATCTTTCGATCAGATACCGCCAGATCGGCGAAGTTATCCATTTGACGACTGAGCATCGTACGGTTCATCGGCATCGCCCTTACGAGTAGCCACCGAAGCCACGCTTGCACCTGCTTGTGTGGCGTGCCTTTGCGCCTGCTGCGCATTGAGTTCGGCCAGCACTTGCTCGCGTGGTCCATAGTGACTGATGGTGCCACCGATCATCACCATCAGCCGGTCAAGTTGGGACACGATGTTGGTTCGGTGGGTAATCACAAAGAGGGTTGCCCCTGTCAGCTTGATCTGCTGGATGGCCGCCGCCAAGGCGCGATCACCAACTTCGTCGAGATTGGAATTGGGCTCGTCGAGAATAATCAGCCGCGGGTTGCCATACAGGGCGCGGGCCAGGCCTATGCGTTGGCGCTGCCCTCCCGACAGCATGACGCCATCGCTGCCAATGACGGTGTCATAGCCATCGGGTAACTGCAGAATCATTTCGTGAACGCCAGCAGTCTTGGCCGCCAGAATGACTTTCTCGGAATCGACCTCGGCGAAGCGGGCAATGTTCTCGCTGATGCTGCCCTCGAATAACTCAATGTCCTGGGGCAAGTAACCTATGTACGGCCCAAGTTCATGTTTGTCCCACGCGCTGATGTCCGCGCCATCGAGCCGGACCACCCCATGCTGCGGCGCCCATACCCCCATCAGTGCCCTGGCCAGGGTGGACTTGCCCGCGGCACTTGGACCGATGATTCCGACAACGCAGCCAGCAGGTACGCTGAAACTTATGTTGTTGATGATTGGGGTTTTCGAGCCAGGTGCAGCGACGACTAAACTCTCCACCTGCACGTTCCCTTTAGGCGCAGGCAATGACATACGCTCGGGCTGAGCCTGTTGTTTGTCGAGGATGTCGTTGAGACGGCGGTACTGCGAGCGGGCTGCAATAAAGCCCTTCCAGCTGCCGATGATCAGATCGATGGGGGCCAAGGCGCGCCCTAGCAGCACGGACCCGGCAAACACCATGCCTGGCCCCACCTGGTGGTCCACGGTCAGGTACGCCCCCAGACCCAGGATCAGCGATTGCACCAGGATCCGGATGGACCTGGAAAGCGTACTGATGATGCCACCTCTATCGCTCGCCCCGGATTGCAGCAACAGGACATTTCTCTGGCGACGCCCCCAGCGGTCCATCAGGGTTTCTAGCATGCCCATGGACTCGATGACTTCAGCGTTGCGCAGATTTTTCGTGGTGTGGAGCGTCGCGCCAATATGTTCCTTGTTAGCCTGGGCAAGTGTCGGCCCCGTCAACCTCTCGTTGAGAAATGCGAGAAATAACAACAACAACGCACTGCCCACCGCTACCCAGCCATACCAGGGATGGAACATGAACATCACAGCGACGTAGATAGGCAACCAGGGCGCATCGAAAAAGGCGAACAATCCATTACCGGAGAGAAACTGTCTCAAGCCCGTCAAGTCGTTGAGCGGCTGGGCCGAGGCATCCATGCCGCCACTGTCCAGCGCCCGTTTGAAACTGGCCTTATAGACTTGGCGACCCAGCAACACATCCAGCCGGGTACTGACCCGAACCATGATGCGCGAACGGACCCATTCCAGCGCGCCGAGCGTGACCACCAGCCCAGTCATGATCAGCGTCAACATGGCCAGGGTGGTCAGACTGCCGCTGGTGACCACTCGTCCATACACCTGAAGCATATAGAAGGTAGGAACGAGCATCAGCGCGTTGATGAAAAAGCTGAAAAAGCCAACAGAAACAAAGCTGTCTCTACAGGCTTTCAACGCTATTTTCAGACTGTTTTCAGGTGTGTTTCGCATGGAAACCCCTGCTCGGGAAGTCATACCTTGAGGAGCTTAGATCATGCCGAACGACTGTGCGCAGCCGTTGGCCAGATCGCTTCAGGCAACGAGTTTTATCCCGGGTTGACGGTCATTTCGACTGGACGCAAGTAAAGCGTCACCGACAAGATCCGTTCCGCCAGTACTTGTCCTATCCTTCCCTCCAACTCATCACTGCGGACATCGAAATGCCCAGCCCCGAATCCACCCTCCTCCAGAGCTGGCACCACAACGCCAAGCCCTGGATCGAGGCTATCCGCACCGGTACCATCGAAAGCCGCCTCAAGGTCACCGACCAGGCAATCCTGCTGGCGATACTGGGCCGCCAACCCGAGCGCGTGCTCGACCTGGGCTGCGGCGAGGGCTGGCTGTTGCGTGCGTTGGCTGAACGGGCCATCGAGGCGGTCGGTGTGGATGGCGATGCGACACTGGTCGAGGCAGCGCGGGCGGCGGGCTCTTCGCGGGTGCATTTGGCGAGCTATGAAGAGTTGGTAGAGGCCAAGGTGGACATCGGCAGCGACTACGACCTGATCTGCGCCAACTTCGCCCTGCTGCACCAGGACATCATCCCCCTGCTCGCCGCCATGAACGCCCTGCTCGCCCCCGGTGGCGCGCTGGTAATCCAGACGCTGCATCCGTGGACTGCGGCGGCGGGCGACTATCAGGACGGTTGGCGTGAAGAGACCTTCGCCGGGTTCAAGGGGCAGTGGCAACCCATGCCGTGGTACTCGCGCACCTTGTCCAGTTGGCTCAATGCCCTGGACATGGCCGGTTTTCGGCTGGCCAGCCTGCAAGAGCCGCAGCACCCGCAAAGTCCGGTGCCGCAGTCGTTGTTGTTGGTGGCTGAGCGATAACGCTTTTACACCTGTCAACCTGGTCTGAGATCGGTGCTGTAATTCTGCCCGGACTCTCCTCGTCCATGGGCAGCCAGGGAAAATAGTGGCGAACAGTTAGCACGTGCCAAGCATGCCCTCAGCCTTCGACAGCGGAAACTAGCGGTAACCAGACGCAGACTTCGAATCCCTCCTGTCGACCTGTTGCCGGCGACACCAGCATCATTCGCGCGTTGACCCCCTGCACAATGGTTTTGGCAATCGCCAACCCCAACCCTGACCCGCTGGCTTCACTGTGACCGCGCACAAAACGCTCGGTCAGGTGCTGCAACACGGGCTCCGGCACCACCGGGCCGCCGTTGACCACCCGTAGCAGCGCCTGGTCGGTCAGGCTGACTTCGATCGGTTGATCCATCGCACCGTACTTCAGCGCATTCTCGATCAGGTTGCGCAACAGAATACCGAAAGCGTCTGGATCAATGACCGAGTACACGCAGGCCTGGGTTGGCAGCTGCAGCTCAATGTGGCGAGCGCTGCTATGGTTCCACTCATCAACCACATGGACCAGCAACGGAACGAGATCCTGGGGCGTTTCGGACAGCAGCCCACCTCCCTCGGCCTTGGCCAGTTGCATGAGCTTTTCCGAGAGCCGCGCCAACTCGCGCAACGAGTTTTCGATCTTTGCCGCGCGCACTCGCAGCGGACCTTCGGGCGCTTCGTGACGCAGCCGCTGGACCTGCGCCAGGGTAGCGGCCAGTGGCGTGCGCAGTTCATGAGCGCTATTGGCGGTAAAACTACGTTCGGCCTCCAGGGCCTTGCGCAAACGCTCCAGCAAATGGTTGACCGCATCAGCCAGCGGATCGATTTCGGCCGGCAGGCGCGACGTTTTGATCGGTGACAGATCACCCACCCCACGGGCCTCCACCGCTCGACGATAGGCCAATACGCTGCGCAGGCTGATGCGCACGAATAACCAGGTGCCCAACAGGCTGATGGGAATCAGCGCCAATAGCGGCATCAGCAAGGCAAACAAGGCTTCCCGCGCGGCCTCACGGCGATGGCCAAGGGGCTCGGCGATTTCGATGAACAGCGTTTCCCGCAACGCACTGGCGCCATACAGACGGTATTTTTCAGTGGTGGAGAAACCTTCGGTCGGTTGTTTGTTGAAGATGTTCGGGTTGGCGTCGTGGGATTGCATCAGGATCTTGCCCCTCGCATCGCGCACCAGATAGGTCAGGTATTCCTTGTGCATTGTCAGGGGGGCCACGTGGTGTGTCTCATCGGGCTTTTCCCGATTGCTGATTTCCAGTACGACCAGGGGCAGCATGCGTTGCGCCGTCTCTTCCAGCGCGCTGTCGAATGCCTCATTCAACTCATGTTGCACCACCAGCCATGCGCCGACGGTCGCCCCCAGCCAAAGCAAGGTCATGCCCAGGGTCAAGCCCAGGCCGAGACGTTTTTGCAGGCTGGACGACTTCATGCGGACGTCAACCGGTAGCCCATGCCGCGCACGGTTTCAATCAGGTCGCGCCCGAGTTTCTTACGCAACCGGCTGATATAGACCTCGATTGTGTTGCTCTCGATTTCGGCACCGAAAGCGTACAACCGTTCTTCGAGCTGCGCCTTGGACAGCAGTGCGCTGGGGCGCTGGAGAAATGCCTCGAACAGCGCCCACTCCCGCGCCGTGAGGTCCACAGTCGCACCGGCCCGCTGCACCGTACGGGCACTCATATCGATCTGCAATTCGCCGAGTTTGATCTGCGGGTTGGGGTTGCCACTATAGCGGCGAGCCACTGCAGCCACACGGGCCGATAGTTCAAACAGGTCGAACGGTTTGACCAGATAATCATCGGCCCCGGCATTGAGGCCGGCGATACGATCGGATATCTGATCCTGGGCGGTCAGGATGATCACCGGCGTTGCATCCCCTGCGGAACGCTGCTGACGCAAAAAATCCAGCCCGCCACCGTCCGGCAACATCAGGTCAAGCAGGATCAGGTCGTAAGGGGTAGTGCGCACACTGTTGCGCGCATGCTCCAGGCGCTGCACCCAATCGACGGCGTGGCCGTCATCGGCGATCTGTTCGCGCACCGCCTCCCCCAACCCCGGTGCGTCCTCGACCAATAAAACCCGCATCTGGCACCTCCTTGATGGTTATCGTGCAGCACCTTAATCGTCTTACCTGACGTGAATCTGAAGATTCAGGTGAGTTCATCTATCGATGATTTTTACTGCGCTTCAGGTTGCTGTCAGCAAGCAAGTCCAGGATCTGGACCCAACGATCAAAAGGACAATCCCATGAAAAAAATTATCGCTGCATCCTGCCTCGCCGGCGCCGTTGCCCTGCCAGGGCTGGTCCAGGCCCGTGAAGTGACCTTGACCACTCAGCTCAAGGACTACAGCGGCAATGATGCGTATCTGGCGATCTACGTCACCAACGCCACTGGCCAATACCAGAAAACCCTCTGGGTGGCCGGCAAGAAGGCCAAGTATTACAAGCATCTGGCCGACTGGGCCCGTGGAAGCGGGATGAACCCGAGCGAGTTTGACGGGGTCAGCGGCGCCAGCGTCGGCAGTGGGCGCACCCTCAAAGTCAGTGTCGAACTGGCAGACACCCTGATCGATGCCGGCTATCAAATCCGCATCGACAGCGCCGTCGAGGACAAACGTGATGCCCGCGCCGATGTCAGCGTGCCCCTGACGTCCAAGGGCACAGGCAAGCCGGCGACCGGCAGCGCCTACGTCGAGTCCTTTACTTACGATCTGTAGCACTGGCCATTCTGGAGGCTGAACATGCTTCGCCAGTTCCATTCCCTGCCCGGCCTGATCGCCGCCCTGCTGGTCATGCTGTTGGCCATCAGCGGCGCGATTCTATCAGTCGACCCCGCCCTGGAACGCCTGCACACCACGTCCACCGCTGCCGGGCAAGTCAACGTCAGTCAACTGGCCGGGCGCATAGCCAGCCATTTCCAGGGCGTGGAACAGATCCAGCGCACAGCGTCCGGGACGGTCATCGTCTACTACAACCAGGACGGTCAGGCCGGGGCCGAAAAGGTCGATCCACTGACCGGTCAAGGCCTCACACCTTACGAGCCATCCGCCTTCTCGCGCTGGATGAAAGAACTGCACCGCTCGCTGTTCCTTGGCACACCTGGCCACGGGGTGTCTGGAGTCGGCGCGCTGTTTATGCTGATGCTGTCGGTGTCTGGTGCGCTGTTGCTGGCCCGGCGGCTGGGCGGCTGGCGCAACCTGTTGCGGCCATTGCGAGGTTCCTTCAGCCAGCGCTGGCATGCTGAAGTCGGACGCCTGGCATTGCTTGGGCTGCTGCTGTCGGCACTGAGCGGGCTCTATATGTGCGCCACGACTTTCGGCTTTATCGCTGACGGCAGTCAGAATGAGCCCACCTTCCCCGCCCACGTCAGCGCCGGCCCGGCCTTGCCGGTGGCGAACCTGAAAGCCTTGCAGGCCACAGACCTGAATGACCTGCGCGAGCTGGTCTACCCGACCCCCAATAACCCGCAAGACGTGTTTTCCCTGCGCACGGCCCAGGGCGACGGTTACGTGGACCAGACCAGCGGCACTTTGCTGTCCTATCAAGCCCACGATTCGATGCGCAACGTCTACGAATTGATTTATCAATTGCACACCGGTGAAGGCCTCTGGTGGCTTGGTCTGCCGCTGGGGCTCTGTGCCCTCTGCGTGCCGTTGATGAGCGTGACCGGCATCCTGCTGTGGTGGCGCCGCCGCAAGGCCGCTCCGAACATCCGTGAAAACTGCACCGCGCAATCCGCCGACAGCGTGATTCTGGTCGGCAGTGAAAACAACAGCACCTGGGGCTTTGCCAACACCTTGCATGACGCCTTGCACCAGGCTGGACACCGGGTACATAGCGCGGCGATGAATCAATACACCAGCAAATACGGCAATGCCCAACGCATGTTCATCCTCACCGCGACCCACGGCGACGGCGATGCCCCGGCCTCGGCTTCGCAGTTCCTGGCACGGTTGACCAGGGTCGGCCTCAAACCCGGCCTGCCGTTTGCCGTGCTGGGCCTGGGTGATCGGCAGTTTGCGCAGTTCTGTCAGTACGCCCATCAGGTGCAGGACGCGATGTTACAGGCCGGTGGCTCACCGCTGCTGGAGCTGGAAACCGTCAACCGCCAGTCCGCACAGGAATTTGCTCGCTGGGGCCGCGCACTGGGAAAAGTACTGGGGCAGGACCTGACACTGGTTCACACCCCGGAGCAGCCACGTACCCATCAACTGATTCTGATGGAGCGCATTGCCTACGGCGAACAGGTGAATGCGCCGACTCACGTACTACGCTTCAAGGCAGCCAGCGAGCTGCCGGAGTTTCTGGCCGGTGACTTGGCAGGGATTCTGCCCCCTGGTAGCGCGATCCCGCGGTTCTACTCGCTGGCCAGCAGTTCGCAGGACGGTGTGCTGGAAATCTGCGTACGTAAACACGAAGGTGGTGTGTGCTCGCAATTCCTTCACAACCTGGACCTCGGTGCGTCGATCGAAGCTTTTATCCAGCCCAACCCACAATTTCGTCCGGCGTCGGGCGCGCATCCGGTGATCCTGATCGGCGCCGGAACCGGCATAGGTCCCTTGACCGGTTTTATTCGCAACAACAAGGCCCGACACCCCATGCACTTGTATTGGGGCGGGCGTAACCCGGCTTCGGATTTTCTCTATGAATCAGAGCTCAAACGTTACCTGGCGGACCAGCGCCTCACGGCATTGCGTGCCGCCTTCTCCCAGGTCATGGATGGCAGTTACGTGCAAGACCGGTTGATCAGCGATGCGCTGGTCTTGCGCCGGTTGATTGAGAAAGGCGCCCAAGTGTTGGTGTGTGGCGGTCGCGAGATGGCCAAGGGCGTGATGCAGGCCCTGGATGAAGTGCTGGCGCCGATCAACCTGAGTGTGCTGACCCTCAAGGCACAAGGACGCTACCGTGAAGATGTCTACTGACTTGCAACGCTACAGCCTGAATGGCGAGACCATGGGCACCCGTTACACCGCCCTGTTCTATGCGCAAGCCGGGATCAATACCGACAACATCGACCATAGCCTGGCACGCGCCGTGGCCCGGGTGGACCAGCAAATGTCCACCTGGAAACCCGACTCCGATCTCAACCGCCTCAACGCCGCCCCCGAGCAGGAGTGGGTGCCGGTACCCAAGGAACTGGCCATGGTGCTGTCTGCCGCGCTGCGTGTCAGTCAGCAATCCGGCGGCGCCTTCGACATCGCAGTCGGCGATCTGGTGAATGCCTGGGGGTTCGGCCCCGGCGAACAGACCGTCACGGAGCAGATGCTCGACACGCTGCCGCCGCAAGCTCGCCTGTCCGCCAGTGCGGCGCTGAGCGTTGACCCGCAACGTAATCAAGTGCGCAAACGCGCGCCGCTGAACCTCGACCTGAACGGTATCGCCAAGGGTTTTGCTGTCGATGAGCTGGCCCGCTGTCTGGAGAGTTTTGGCATCACTCGTTATCTGGTCGGCATCGATGGCGAGATGCGCGCCCGCGGCGTCAAGCCTGATGCTCAACCCTGGGTCGTAGCCATTGAAAAACCCTGCCGGGGTGTGCGTGAAGTCATGGGTGTGATGGAACTCAGCGACGCTGCCATCGCCACGTCCGGAGACTACCGACACTGGGTCGATGTGAGGGGGCAGTCCTATGCCCACACCATGAACCCGACCACCGGCGCACCACTGTGCAACGCACTCGCAGCCGTCACAGTGGTGGCGGCCTCATGCATGCTCGCCGACGCCTGGGCCACGGCGCTGATGGTGCTGGGCGAAACCGAAGGCCCACGCCTGGCACAAGAGCGCGGGATGGACGCGTTGTTCGTGCTGCGCGACGGTGAACAGTTCAAAGAAATATCCATCGTCGGCGGCCAGTTGCAGGCGCAGATTGAAATGCGCTGAAGGACCATTCGAAATCAGTACGAATCAAGCCGCCAGATGAAACATGACGCCCTGGGCGGCCACGCCCAGTTCGAGCCTTTATTGGTGACAGGTCGGTAGAAGACCCAGTGACCGGTTGATCCGCTTCATCTGAATACAACCCGGATCAGCATTGCACTGCTGAAGAGCTTTTTTATAGCTCCCAAGCATATTTTTAATAATTTTCCTCTTCCGATTGATGCCGCACTATCAAACCGCACTGAGCACCTCTGGTCCGGCTTTCCCGGATGAAAGCTTTTTTCATAACGATGCCGGCCCCAAGAGCCCGGCACGGTGGAACTTTATCGGCCTCTGGCCAGCACTGCCCGGCTTTACACCATTCTAAAAACCAGCTGTGGGAGCGTTCCATGTCTTTATCCTTACGTACCTGTGTTCCTATTTCTCTGGCCCTGTTGTGCACCGGCGTGCTCGCCGAGCCCCAGGCCCTGACCGTCATTTCGTTCGGCGGCGCCACCAAGCAGGCCCAGGACAAGGCCTATTTCCAGCCCTTCAATGCAAGCGGTGCGGGACATATCGTCGCCGGCGAATACAATGGCGAACTGTCGAAAATCAAGGCCATGGTCGATGTGGGCCATGCCACCTGGGATGTGGTCGAGGTGGAGAGTCCGGAACTGTTGCGTGGCTGTGATGCCGGCTTGTTCGAGCGACTGGACAAGGCCAGCTTTGGCGACCAGGCCCAGTTCGTACCGGGGACCTTGACCGAGTGTGGTGTGGCCACCTACGTCTGGTCGATGGTCATGGCCTTCAACAAGGACAAGCTGGCCAAGACCCCGACTTCCTGGGCGGACTTCTGGAACGTAACCGACTTTCCGGGCAAGCGCGGCTTGCGCAAAGGCGCCAAGTACACCCTGGAAATCGCTCTGCTGGCCGATGGCGTCAAGCCTGACCAGCTCTACAAAGTGCTGGGTACCCCTGAGGGCGTGAACCGAGCCTTCGCCAAGCTCGACAAGATCAAGTCAAACATCCAGTGGTGGGAGGCCGGAGCCCAACCGGCGCAGTGGTTGATCGCCGGTGACGTGGTGATGACTGCCGCCTACAACGGTCGTATCGCCTCGGCGCAGAAAGAAGGCATGAACCTGAGCATCGTCTGGCCCCAGAGCCTGTACGACCCGGAATACTGGGCCGTGGTCAAAGGGTCGCCGAACAAGGCGCTGGCCGAGCGTTTCATCGCGTTTGCCAGCCAGCCGCAAGCCCAGAAGGTTTTCTCGGAAAACATCCCTTACGGCCCAGTCCACCGCCAGGCCCTGGCGCTGCTGCCGGAGCCAGTACGCCAGCAATTGCCGACGGCCGAAGCCAACTTGGCCAAGGCCCGGTCGGTAGATGCGGAGTTCTGGGTGGACCATGGCGAGGAGTTGGAAGAGCACTTCAACGCCTGGGCGGCGCGCTAGCCGCGACGCACTCTCTGTAGCAGCGGCCGAGCCTGCGAGGCTGCGTTCGGCTGCGAAGCAGTCGTGAATCCGGCTGACGCGGTCTGCCTGACGCACCGTAAGTTCTGGTTTTACGACCGCTGCGCAGCCGAACGCAGCCTCGCCCCGGCTCGACAGCTGCTACGGATTAATCCATCAAGCCATCAAGAGCGCCCCACGGAACCTGTGACCGGTAGATTTCCCAGCAAGTTGAGCCCGGTACTCTTCACGAAAGCGTCATAGTCCATCGGTCTCTCGATACGGGTTTCAGCATTGGGCAGTACGTAAGCCCAGGCACGCTTGGACGATGCGTCGTAAACCAGTTTGAACAGGCGGGTCGGCACCCAGACCTTGTTGTCACCGACGGTGGCGTGGCCTGAGTCAAAGAGCGGGCCGGTGAAGACAAAGACATTGCCATCGGCTCGTTTGGCAAACTTTCTGACATCGGACTCGACCTTACTCCAGATCTTCCGGTTGTTGGTTGGGTCTTGCGGCACCATGTTCGACAGCGCAAAGGATTGGGCCATTGCATTGGGGTTCGGTGCATCGGCTGCCGGGGATTGATGGCCACGGTCCACGGCCGGATGTTGGCTACGGTAGTCGCTCAACTCTGCCCGCCCACTCTTGGGAATGCGTGGGTCCGGATAGAACTGGTTGGTACGCTCCTCCCCTTTGGCATCCTGCAGCTGGGCGGCATTAAGGCGTTCGACCACTACCAGCGGTGTCTTGCTGGTTTGCGAGTACAGCACCGCGAAGTTGTCGGAACACAGGGCCAAGGGTTTCATTGTGGCAGGCACAGTGGCCATGCTGATCGGTTTCGCGGCCGGGAACAGATCCGTGCAGCCGTCAAACGATGCCTGTTTCTGTTTGTTTGAATAGAGCTCCAGCGCCGCGCTCTGGCTGATCGAGCCCGAGTGGGAGGTTTGTTGCTGATGCTGGGTGGGCGGCTTGATGAAATCCAGCAGACTGCGGGCTTGTGCCCCGGTCGAGAGCAAAACAAGGGCCGACAGCCCAACTGCAATTTTGCGTAGGTGCATGCTTTAAATCTTCGAATTGGATTGAGGGGTAAACGTACGGCGAGTCCCGATTTACGGAACCAGGTGAAGGCGGTTGCGGATTATATTGCGGTGAGCATGCTTTCACTGTCCTTGATCAAATTGCCGATGCGGATCCGGTCGGCGCCGGGCAGTACGACCGCTGACGGTCGCGCGGGGTTTATTGACCATCACAAGTCACATTAGTGCTGAGCAGCGTACACATTCTACTTGGCCATGCTCGTCGAATGGGCATACCTAAGCGGGCTGGTTAACTGGCGCGAAACGTTGTGCGTACTCCTTGTAGGCAGGCGCGTATGCCGCTTTTCACTTAGCATCCAATAATCATCCATTCATTTTCAGGGAGTGTCTGATGAACCCGAAAATAGAGCTGTATGGCGCGCCTACTGGCAACAGTCTGAGGGCTGCAATAGCCTTGGAGGAAGCAGGTATCCCCTACACCGCACGAAGACTGAACTTGCAGGCAAATGAGCAACGCGACTTGTCGTACCTGGCGCTTAATCCGGCAGGAAAAGTCCCAACCCTGGTCGACCTTTCATCGACACCCCCGCTGGTCATTAACCAATCGAACGCAATCATTCAGTTCGCTGATGCAAAAGCTCCGGGTCGGCTCGCACCAGCGCATCGTGGACCAAAACGCGACCGGGTGTTTGATCGTTATTTCTTTTTCGTAACGGACGTCATCGGGCCCAGTCATGCTGCATTTTCCCTGCGCCAGGCAGGATTTAATGATGCGGCCACAGTTATCGATCAACGCGTCATTGAACAACTCGTCTATTCAGAACGGTTTCTTACTGACGACTTTATGGCCGGAGATCAGTTCTCCATGGCGGACATCTCCGCTTTTACCATTGCGGCATCATTTCGTGATCGGCTGGATTGGGCAGTGCTTTCACGCTTATCACGCTGGTTCGACGCGATCGAAGCCAGGCCCGCCGTACAGCGAGGATTGAAAGTGTTCCAGAATCACTGAGCGCTACTGCGCAGACCTTATTGTGTGCGCTAAAGATGGGCATGGCAGCTCGCATCCTGCCCGAGGTCTGAGCCCCGGACATGCGAATATCGTATGTATCACAAGAATGGCAGCGTTCTATAAGGGCTCTGCTGTCTGGATAAGCGAGTTCAACACCAGTTTTATTTCAGAGGCCGGATCTTTATGCCCTTGCAGTATCAAACCTTCCGACAAAGCGGTGAAGGTCCTTGCAAGAGCGGCATTCGCCAAAGGAGGCTTCTTGCCTGCATGATTAAATATGATGGTAATCAACTTACCCAAGGCTTCACTATTTTCCTGATGCAGATCGTAGTAATGCGTTGAGAACTCTTCATCACGCAAGGCGATCAGTTGCAACTCAGCATCAAGAATCGCGCAACTGGTATTATTTTTAAGCGTGTCAATATAGGCATTCAATCCATGGGTCAGCTCTTCCGATGAATACCCTGAAGTCAGGGTGACACTCAATCGATCAATCTCAACCCCCTTGAATCTCTGAGTTAACTGCAGAAGCAAGTCCGACTTACTTGTAAAGTTTGAAAAGAAGGCCCCCTTCGAAAAACCGGCCTCCTCGGAAATAGCGTTGACACTGGTGGCGTGAAAACCTTTTCTCACCATAAGGTCAGCGGCGGTATCGAATAACTTATCCCTTGTTATTTGCTGACTTTCTTCTCGACCTAATCTCTTTTTAATCACGCCTTCGGCTCCTTTGGCCAAACAAATCTATTTGTAACTGGATGCAACGGATCTGCCACTCACTGCGCAAACCTGTTTTAACTATCATATCTTATACTAAGCCCTCTTAATCACTTTGCATTTAAACTTTTAAGGAGTGCCATGTAAATGCCATGTATTGGGCCCCGCACGTTCAGGCGCCTTGGTATCCAGCCTGACGCGCGCGCCCTGATGAATCGAGTCAGCGAGGGTGTCTTTTGACTCCCCCCAGAAGGCAGGCGACGGACGGCGAAAATGTCGTGCGATGACCTCGATCCGCTCGATTCCGGTGAATGTCTGTTGTCGACAACGCTCTAAATCGCAGGATTTTCGTGTTTCAGGTCGGGTTCAAGGACGTCGACCTTGTGGCGACTGTTAAATACCGCTTGATTTCCAGATACCGAATGGTTTTTACTTGCCGCCGTTGACGCCCCCCGCCTGATCAAAGCATCGAGCGCGGTGACATCAATCTCAATGCAGTAGCAGGTTACCCCACAGGAGCTGGATTTTAATGGAATATGCCTTTGTTACAGGCGCTACAGGCCTGCTCGGTAATAATGTGGTTCATGCGCTTTTAAAACGAAACATCAAAGTAAAAGCGCTGGTCCGCTCCGTCGAAAAAGCCAAGAAGCAGTTCGGCAATCTGCCTGTCGAATTTGTCGAAGGCGACATGCTCAATGTCGACGCCTTCAGCCATGCCTTGCAAGGCTGTGATGCCTTGTTTCATACAGCCGCCTATTTCCGCGATAGTTACAAAGGCGGAAAGCACTGGCAGAAACTGTATGACACTAACGTGACCGGAACCGAGCGCCTGTTGCAGGCCGCTTATGCCGCAGGCATTCGTCGTGCAGTCCATACCTCCTCCATTGCCGTCTTGAAGGGCGATAAAGATCAGGTGATCGATGAAACAATGTCTCGCAGTGAATCGGAGGCTGACGATTACTACCTGAGTAAAATATTGTCTGAACAGAAAGTTCAGGAATTCCTGGCGCGGCATCCTGACATGTTCGTTGCCATGGTATTGCCTGGCTGGATGTTTGGCCCTGGGGACATCGGCCCGACCTCATCAGGACAGTTCCTGCTCGACTTTGTCGGACAGAAATTGCCCGGCGTACTGCCTGGAAGTTTTTCCGTTGTCGATGCCAGGGATGTAGCAGAGCATCAACTCGCGGCGATCACTCGCGGCCGATCCGGAGAACGCTACCTGGCAGCCGGCAATCACATGGACATGAAAAGCATTTTCCAGGCGCTCTCCAGTGTCAGCGGCGTAAAAGCGCCGGAGCGCAAAGTGCCACTGTTCATGCTGCGTATAATTGCCTTGATCTATGAAGGTTATTACCGAATCACGAAAAAGCCGGTACTCATCAGTACTTCTACTGTCAAACTCATGGAGCAAGAGCAAGGGCGCACCCATTTCAGCCACAACAAAAGCCTGAAAGAATTGCAGTGCAAGTTCCGCCCCGTGACGGAAACATTGACCGACACCCTGGATTGGTATCGGAAAAATAACTACATTGATGCTTAATTGAAACATTTTAAATATAGCCTGCCTCTGTAGTACTTTTTTGTCTAACCATAAATTCAAGGATTGAGAGAGGTTGGTAAATGAAAAGCCTTTCATCTAAAGAAGGTTTTCTGCATCGCTTCGTCGGTTTTTCAGAGTCGTTCCCCGATCACATTGCCATCAGGAATCTGGACGCGGAAGAAGATACCGTCACTTACCGTGAGTTGCGTATAAAGGCTGAAGAGTGCAATGGCGCACTCTCAGCATTAAATGTATTGCCTGGCGACAAAGTAGCGCTCGTTCTACCCAATGGGGTGGAGTTCATCGCTTACTATTTGGCGATCATCGGTCGCGGTGCGGTTCCGGTCATTCTCAACTACAAACTGACGCCATTCGAAATGAACAGCGTCATCAGCATCGCCAGACCGACGCTGGTAGTGACCACCGAAACGCTGTTCGAGCAGCATAGCGAGACATTTCAGCCTGACTACGGCGTTAAGCACTCCTTGGTGTTGAACGCCGCAAGCGAGCCGTCATCGCCCCTGCCCGACAACGCAACGGCGGACTCTCGGCTTCCCCGACAGACCGAGCCCTTGTTACTGCCCGAAGGCAATCCGATTGTCTCGGTACAGTTCACCTACCGGGGCATCGGTAAACCGCTGGCCGTTTCTCACCGCTACCTTGATTTGACGCAATCGAGTGATGGCCTGCATGAGCAGTTTCATCTTCAAGGTGTCGGTTCCGTTCATCTGGTGACGCTGCCGCTGTATGCCATCTTCGGCCTGTCGGTGATGATGGTTTTCCCCTTGAGTGTGGGCGCCACACTGTTAATGACTAACACCCTGCTCAACAGGGATCTGGCAGAAGTCTTGTCCCAGCATAAGGTCACCTTTGCCTGCCTGGTGCCCGACGTCATTCGCTACTTCAATACACGACTGGCCAAACGCAAGGGCGCGCTGTTGCCGTTGCACCCTCACCTGATGATTTATTCAGGTGGCAGCCATTTACCCGCAGACGAAGCCGAGAAGCTGGGAAGGCTGCTGGGGTGCAATCCGGTGCTGCAAGGCTATGGATTAACCGAGAGCATGCCGGTGATTGTCCAGAGCTCGATTGGCAAGGTCCATCGCGGCGCCATGGGACAACCGATCAGAGGCGTAGAACTAAGGGTCGTCGATGCCGAAGGGCGGGATGTCGCACCTGGACGCATTGGCGAACTGCTGATTCGCGGCTCGATGGTGATTGACGGCTATAACGATGCAGAGGACGCCAATGCCCGGTTCTTCCGTGATGGCTGGCTACACACGGGTGATCTGGTCTGGCGGGACGACGACGGGCATGTGTTCTTCTATTGCCAACGCCTGCGAATCTCGAAGATCAAAGCGCAAATGGTCGATCTGACTGAAATCGAATCCATTGCCCTGAAGCACCCGGATGTGGTGCGCGCGAAAGCTTACATCGTCCCGGACAACAAGGAAGTCAACGTACTGCACCTGTGCGTTGAAGGGGGCGGCGACCTGACCCAGAGCGCTGTCTCTACCCTGCTCTCGCGCTACCTCTCGGGCTTCAAGTTGCCCAAAACCATCGAGATCATCTCTCTCAAGGAAGAGATTCATGCAAGCTAATGGCACACAACCGGTACTGGCCGTGTTTGACTTTGACGGCACATTGACCGACAGACATACGTTCTGGCGCTACATGCGTTATATCGTGGGAACCCGAACGTTTTGGCTCAGGATCATTCCCCTGCTGCCCAAAATGCTCAGTGTAATCGTTGGCATCACGCCATTGATGCAAGCCCGACTGGCATTCATTGCCTGTTATCTGGGCGGTCTGTCCGTTGAGCAAGAACGCGAGCATGCCAAGTATTTCATCAGCGAGCTGCTACCGCTCTGGCTCAGGCCCGAGGCCCTGCGCCGGCTGCAATGGCATCAGTCCATGGGGCATGTCACTGCGCTGGTCAGCAACTCGCCGGAAAACTACCTGATTCCCTGGGGTCAGGCAGCGGGGTTTGACTATGTCTGCGGCACCCGCCTGGCGACTGCGAAGAACAAACTGACCGGCGGAATATCAGGTACCAACTGTGTTGAGAGAGAGAAAGTCACACGGCTCAAGGGCTGTCTGAGCAACCTTGATGACTTTTACATTTATGCCTACGGGGATTCATCCGGTGACGATGCCCTGCTCGGCATTGCCAACTCTCCCTTCTACAGAAACTGGTACTAACCGATGAACACTCTGAGCACTTTGGCCCCCAAGCACTTCAGCCAACCCGGTAATACCCCGACAGTCATGATCGTAGGCGCCGGCCCGATTGGCCTGTCCCTGGCAATCATGCTGAAGAAGTGGGGCGTCTCTTTTCGCATCATTGAAAAGAATGCCGGTCCCTCGACCGCTACCAAAGCGATGGCCATCCATTCCAGAACCCTGGAAATTTTCCGAGATCTGGGAGTTGCCGATCAGGCCATCGGTGACGGATTCACTATCAACCAGTTTTCGGTGCAATCGAACGCCAAACGGGTGCTGAACTACAACTTCTCCTACCTGGACGCCACCTACCCCCTGCTCCTCAGCCTGCCACAACCGCAGACAGAGAAGATTCTGCTTGAGCGACTGAACAAGTTGGGAGCAGATGTTGAATGGAATACCGAGCTGGTCGATATAGAAAACCAGCCGGGCTCGGTGCAGATGACGCTTCAGCATGCGGACGGCAGCGCCGAGTCCTTTTCCAGCCGCTGGGTGGTCGCGTGCGACGGTGCTCGCAGCAACATCAGAAAACGTCTTGATATGACCTTCGAAGGATCGTCCTACGACCGCTTCTTCATGCTCGCCGATGCCGATATCGAGTGGTCTGGAAGCAAGGACGAAGGCGCTTTCTTCCTGGGTGCACAGGACGGTTATGTCGCGGTCGCGCCGATCAGCGCCCAATCCCGTTATCGACTTTTCATCGAGATGCCCTACAACCTGCCACCAGAAGGTGAGCGCCCTTCCTTGAGCCTGGAGAACTTTCAGCGGTTGTGCGAAGGACGCGGGCAAAAGATGACGTTGTCCAATATTTCATCGACCACCATCGCCTCTTTCCAACATCGCCGCGTGCAGTCGTTGCAGCAAGGCTCTGTGTTTCTGGTAGGCGACTCGGCTCATATCGGCAGCCCGATCGGTGGCCAATGGATGAACCTGGGGGTTTCCGAGGCCTATAACCTGGCGTGGAAAATGGCCTATGTCGATCAGGGCCTGGCTGATCCATCGTTGCTGGAAAGCTACAACGAAGAGCGCTACCCGGTGGCCCTGGAAGTCGAGAACACAGCACATCGACTGACCGGACTGATTACCGTCAAGCATCGCGCCCTCGTTTGGCTGCGCGACAATGTTCTGCCACTGATAAGCAACCGGCGCAAGGTTCAGCGCAAACTGCCGTCGATGATTTCCGGTCATCAGTACCACTACGGCAAGAGTGATTACATCCAGGAATCGCTGACGAAAAAGCAGCGCATGAATTGGGATAAAAAAGGCAAGAAACCTGAATTCCAGACGTCGGTGCCTCGCGCCGGGCAACTGGCACCCGATGTCGAGTTGTGGCAACTGCAAGGTATGCCGCCAAAGCGCTTGATCGACTTGTTCCACGGAACGTTCACGCTGTTGATTTTCAGCGCAGCCGATCAGTTTTCCCCGTTGTTGCCGGGCTATTACTCGCTGGCCGAGTCGGTGGAGAAGGACTACCCGGGCATCAAGGCTTATTGTGTTATTGATGCCCTGAGCAGCGCCGAACTGCCTTCTTGGCACTCGACGTTGCTGGACCCCGATTGGCGTCTGCACAAGCGTTACCATGCCAAAGCGGGCACGTTGATGCTGATTCGTCCTGACGGCTACATCGCTTTCCAGGGAGCCGATGCAATAACGCTCTTCACTTATCTGAACGTAAGATCCGGGCTGCTCAAGGGAGCCAGAAAAACAACATCTTCCGAGATCGACGCAGTGGAACTCCAACTTTAAGTCGCTATATGGCTACTGCCAACTTGGTTCATTGATTCACACAAGGCCCAACCCTGGGCCAAGACTTGTTATTTCTTGTTTGTAGAAAATATATACCGACTTTGGTTAGGAGAACCTCATGCGCTTCCAACTCAACGATGTTGTGCAGGAATTCATCGTGTCCAATGGAAAAATAGCCAACAGCTATTTTTCTCTTTCAGAAAAAATCATTGATTCACTGTGCGAGTCCAATATCGCAAAAGAATCAATATTGATGCGTTTGCTGGAGCAGGCCGAATCCGTCACCGCGCATTACTTCAATGCTCACCAACAAGTCCTCGAGGGCGTTTATGCCAATGGGATTGAAGCCCCCGTCAATAAAAACCTTGCGGTGCTGGAGCCCGTACACTCGAACCCGGTAATACTGGAATCGACACCTGTAGTGGAACAAACGCCTGCACTCAACTACGGGCAATGGTTACGCGCCGAAATAAGTACGGTCACCGGATTCAAAAAGGAACAAATCGACTTCGATCAAAGTTTCGAAAGTCTGGGTATCGACTCTCTCGGCATGGTCGATATTTTCGAATCCCTGGCCCAGCACTTCCCGGAAAAGAAAGAGCTCACCTCGCAGCTCTTTGATGCCCCCACTCCTACCGCCTTGCTGGCGCGACTTGAAGCCGATCCGCAGGCACCTGCCGTGGATGTTGAAGCATGGGTACTGGAACAACTGGCGAATATCACCGGTTTTACGGTTGACCAGATCGACCAAAAACAAAGCTATGAAAGCCTGGGCCTGGACTCCCTCGTGCAGCTGGACTTCCTGGAGTCGGTCGTCGCATTGTGGCCGCAACTCAAGGCCAACAGCACTGAGCTGGCCAACGCCAAGTATCCGCAGGCAACAATCGCCCTGATTAAAGCCGCCCTGGCCGCCCCCGAGTCAACATCAACACCCGCTACCGAAGTGCAAGCACCTGCCACAACGGACGCCCAAGGGCAGGCAAGCAACCTGCTTTTCAACTCCCTGTCACCCCTGATCCCGGACGCGCCACAGTCGATCGACATTGAGACGCCCTTTGCACAGTTGGGGCTCAATGGTTTTGCCCGAGAAGCACTCTGCCAATCAATGGCGCAACAGTGTTCTGCCAGCGAGTTTGCCGGTGAAGCACTGATGTCGCGTCGTACGCCGCAGGATGCCTTGTCGCTTCTGGCACGACTGAGCTGAAGCACTGAGCCGCTGTAAAAAATGGCATGGAATCCGGGTGATCGGACAGATCACCCAGCATTTTGGCAATCAGGAGACAGGGTATGAATGGCGCGGTAACAACAGAGGGCGACTTTTGCTTCAGCGCAATGGCCGGCGAGTTTCCCGGGGCACCGTCAACGGATGCGCTTTGGCACTTGCTGTCGGAAGGACAGATAGCGCCTATCAATTCGATGCTGACACGCTGGGAACTGGATAAGGCGTCAATCTATTCAGCAAAGACAGGTGAAAAGGATCGCGTTTACCTGGACAGTGCTTTTTGCCTGAAGGATGACGCTTCAATCCCTTCACGGCATGAAGGACGGCAGGTCGCCATCGGTAAGAAAGTACTGCAGACACTCCTCGCCCAGCTTGCCGGACAAGGCTCGACACTGATCAAGGAACGCACTGCATTGGTGGTCGCAACATCCTGGAGCGACGAGAGTTATTTCGTCACAGGCATGTCCGGAAAAACCGAAGCACCACAGGGCTACACGCCGGGTGAACAAGTGGCTGAACTGGCTGCGGCTTTTGCCTTCGGTGGCCCGGCGTTGTCCGTCGACACTGCCTGTAGTTCGTTTCCCTATGCAATCGACATGGCTCAGGCTCTGGTCAACAGCGGACAGGCGGATAACGCGATTGTCATGGCACTGAACACCGTGCTGCCACCGGCGCTGTTTCTGGGCTTCTCGCAGTTGACCGCCTTTTCCGCCCGGGCCCAAATGCAGGCGTTCGGTCAGGACGCTGACGGTATTGTGCCGGGCGAATGTGCAGTCGCCTTTTTGGTCGAACCGCTATCGCAGGCCCTGATTGCGCAGCGCCGTCCCCTGGGTGTTTTACGGGCATTGGGAATGTCCGCCGATGGCGCCGAAGGTTCGGTGTTTGCGCCTGGCAAACAGGCCCAGTACACGGCTTACCAGCGTGCCTATATCGGTCTGGATCCCAATGACGTGGACTACATCGAAACCCATGGCACCGGTACTCCGCTGGGTGATGCGACAGAGCTGGACTCGCTGAACAGCTTCTTCGCCCCCCATTGCACAGACGGCAAAAAAATCACCATCGGTTCGATCAAGTCCGTCATTGGCCACCCACTGGCCGCCGCTGGAGGCGCTTCGCTCGCCAAAGCGCTGATGATCTTGCGTCACAAAGGGATTCCACCTCAGCCCGACTACCGAACCAGCGCAAAAGTCGACGAGACCAGCCTGCGACTGGCCACAAAGCAGATACAACCCCTCGCGGATCGTCAGTCGGCGATCCGTATAGGCATCTCGAGTTTTGGCTTTGGCGGCGCCAATGCGCATCTGGTGGTGGATGAATATATTCCCGATAACCGCCCTGCCGTCCCTCTAAGCGCCCCCGGCGTGTTGATGCTGGACCTCGCGATTGTCGAGGCTGAAGCAGCGATCGGCAGTCACGGTTCATTGCAGTCATTCAAGCAACAGCTCGATCGGCCGGCAGCGCCATCGGTCAGTTTCCCTTATGGGCGTTTCGTTGATTACTCCCCTGCCCCAGGTCAGCCGTTACTGGGCCAATTCCTGGCGCAGGATCGCGTCATTGATATCGACGGTTTCGGCATGGGCCCCAAACCTCTGGCCCATGTCGATCCGTTCAAGTTGTTGATCACCGATCGCGTCAATCATTTGCTGCGACGCCTGCCGGGTGTGGCCGGCTCACCCGGCACGGCGATGGTCATGTGCTGCAACATGGGTGGGGAACGCTTCAGCAATGCGTACAGCAGCGCTCACAGCTTCTACTCCCAGGCTCAAGGCACGCCACCGGGCGTGGAGGTAGCGGACGTGGCAACCATGTTGCCGAACATGTTGTCCGGCTACCCGACGCAGATTTTTGACTTCAAGGGTTTCCATCAAACACTGGTCGGCACCCCGGGTCTGTTCTGGCAAACCTTGCTGGCGTCGCAGCAATGGTTCAAGAACGGCATAACCACGCTGTTGCTCGGTGCAGGGCGCTTTATCAGTGGTGAAATCGAGATCGAACGTGCCCGGCATTCAGCGACGGTGCAAGGTGAAGGACTGGGGCTGATTGCGCTGCGTCCTTATCAACCAGAGGCCAGCGACAAACCTTTACTGGTGATCCGCGCAGCGGTCCTCGCCCATGCCGCGAACTCGCTGGAAGAGGCTTGCCAACTGCTGGGCAAAAAGCGCAGTCAATACCAGAGCATTGAAGTCTGCGAGCTGCAACCTGATGCGACTCATGCCAGCGGATCCCTGCAAGAAATGACTGGCTTCCTGGCTGAAGCCAGTGGCGTCGAAACCCTGCTGGCGGTGATGTTGAGTGCATCGGCTCACACGGTGATCGAGGTTCGCGAAGCCGGCAAGGCAGTGATGTGGTTGTTTACTGAAAAGCTTCGGGAATGGAGCACGGTGGCCGAACCCGCTCCTGCCATCAAGCATCCCTTTACCCTGCGTTTTGCTCACTCGGCCCACCATGAACTGCAGCCGGTGATCCCGCCTGCCCGTCCTGTCAGCCTTGTCCGCGAACCACAAAACGACGGCGTCGATGTGTTGCAACTCAGCGACATGCTGACCAACACCCTGCTCTCAGGGCTGCGTGTCCGGGTTCGCGCCATGGAGAGTCTTTTCGCCCTGCACCGTGGCACTGAAGCCCAGCGCCCGGCGCACTGGCAACGTCGCCCGGAAAACGTCGTAATCACCAACGTCCAGCGCGGCCCCCAGTCACTGCGTGCCCAGCTCGTGGTGAATGAAGCGCACCCTTATTTCTTCGATCACCCTCTTGATCACATCCCCGGCATTTTATTGCTTGAGGGCGTGTTGCAATTGATTGAACTTGCCATGCCGCCACTGAGTGGACGGGTCGCCTATGTCAAAACCCTGAATATCAAGTTCCAGCAATACGTACAAAAGGAGGGTGTGATCGATCTGCATCTGGAACAGGGTAAAGACCCGCAGGTGTTCAATGCCAAGGTCATGCAAGCCGGAAAGCTGATGTGCACCTGCGTCCTTGGGATGGCCTACAGCTCGGCGTTCGAGAAATCGCCCGCCGGCGAGTTCACGGCCACTCGCTGCCGCGACAAAGCCTTGCTGCACAAGGCCAGGGAAGAAAACGTCATCGTCAGTGACATGAGCGGCATCGCTCAGGGTTTGAGCGTGGACACGCTCAAACTGCCGGATGAGCACTTCTTCCAGGAGGGCGACCCCGAGCACTATTCGATGGTGTATTTCCTCGAAGTTGCCCGCCAGTGCTACATGCAGATTGCCCACAGCCATCTGCGGATTCCACTCAACACTCCGATGAACCTGCTGGCCTTGAGTTTCACCCTGGATCGGCCAATCCCCAGGAACAGTCCGCTGTCATTGGCACCGCAAGCGGGTTTTGACGCACAGCAGCCGTTCAAAACCAACCGCATCTATATCGACCTGTTCAACCGGGGCGAAAAAATCGGTCAAGCCAGCATTACAGCTCAAGTGCTGAGTCAATCCGCACCCGCTGCCTGAGGCACTCAATTGATCCCACTCTCCCGCATGACCGTGCCCCCAACAATCAAGGTGTCGCCGTGAACGATGTCAAAGTGCAAGTCATAGTCAAATCGCCGCGTGCTGAAATCTGGAATATCTGGAGCAATTTTTCAGAAGCGCCGCTATGGGATACCGACGTTCGCCAGTGTGAACTCAATGGCCCGTTTCAACCTGGAACGCGAGGCAAATGCGTCCTCAAAAATGGCCTGAACATGCCGCTGAAACTGGAAGCAGTGAAGCTGCATGAAAGCTATCGGAACACGGCAAGACTGCTTTGGATCGACCTTGAGTTCGATCACCAGATGCGCAGGCTTTCCCCGAATGAAACCCAGGTCATCCATAGCGCGAAGATCTCTGGCCCCTTGAGTTTTTTATACCGCGGGCTGCTACGCAAAATGCTCACCGCGGCAATGACCACCGCACTCCGCAACCTGTGCACGTTGGCTGAACAACGAGCGAATGCCATCAGTACCCCAGGGCTCGAAAAGCCTGGAAAGCATTTGCACCGTGTATGAAATATCCCGGGAGGGAGCGTGTTGAACGCTCGCTCCCGAACACCCCCCCGCTTACTTATCGATAACGGCACACTTCGGACCGAGCATGAACCTATTTAAAAAACCTCAGTATCTCGTGATGGGCGTCATTGGCATGGGCCTTATTGCCCCTGAGTCCAGTTCCGCCGACACGCTCGGCCCCTATGTCAGTGTCATGGGTGGTCTGAACTGGGTGGCTGCGCAGGACCTTAACCAGAACAACCTCGACTTTGTCGAGATGGAATTCAACCAACCGTTACACTCAGGCTACGCCACCGGACTGGCACTGGGCTGGCGATTCCCCATCGGGCTCAGACCTGAAGTGGAACTCAGCTACCGCAAAAACACCCTGACCCAATTCAATAACCGGGTCTATGAAGGCGGCGGGAGCATCGACGGTAAAGGCGAAGAGGAAGCCACCAGCGTCATGGCCAACCTCTGGTATGACGTCTTGAACCTGCCAGCACCTTTCAGTCGGTTCACCCCTTACATCGGCGGCGGCCTGGGTTACACCACGCTGTCGGTCAGTGGCCTGGAAGC
Organism: Pseudomonas sp. GW822-FHT07A10; assembly: GCF_058798795.1. Taxonomy (NCBI): domain Bacteria; kingdom Pseudomonadati; phylum Pseudomonadota; class Gammaproteobacteria; order Pseudomonadales; family Pseudomonadaceae; genus Pseudomonas; species Pseudomonas sp. GW822-FHT07A10. The sequence goes on along the minus strand of NZ_JBXAKV010000001.1, from coordinate 524,431 downwards.
CGGCGGCGTCCAGTTCGGCGGCACTCATCGCGACACCGTATCGGCCTATCAACTCGGCGCCGGTATAGGTTACGAACTCACCGAACAATGGTCCATGTCCCTGGATTATCGATACCTCAAGACTCGCGATGCTCACTTCGGTGACATTCAGGGCCTGCCCCAAGGCGATGTGCGTACTGACTACAGCGCCCAGTCATTAATGCTCGGCCTGCATTATTGGTTCTAAGGGGTTAAACAGATCGGCGCCTTGCAAGGCGTCGCTACGGCAAGCCGGTGAAACGCTTCGGCGCAGAGGCTCACCGGCTGATTAACTGACTGACGACCACCCGTTCAAAAATCGATCAAGGCACAAATGAGTTCCTCACTTGATGCCTTGATTCGATACTTGACCCTCTGCCTAACTGCACTTCACAAGCGCAGGAATCACATCGCCGTAGCCGCTTTTTCAATCAGCCGGGCTACCGGTTCCGGGTTTGAAACCATCACGACATGGGAAGCCCCTTTAACGACTTTCACCACCTTGGCCTCGGCTCGCTTGGCCATGAATTCCATGGCCTGCGGTGGAATGTTCTTGTCCTTGTCGCCATAGATGTACCAGGACGGAATGTGCTTCCAGGCAGGAGAACCTGACTGCTCGTTCAGCGCCGCTTCGGTGACCGGGCGCTGAGTCGCCGCCATCAATGCCGCCTGCGCGGCGGGGACGTCAGCGGCGAACTGATCGTGAAACTTGTCCTGCTGGATGTACAAATCCTTGCCGCCATCAGCCAGTGCGACAGGCGCTGCGAGGGCTGGGCCGAGGGTACTCCCCGGGAATTTGCCGGCTAGCCCGGCGACCGTTTCGCCCGCCTCGGGCGCGAAGGCGGCGACATAAACGAGTGCCTTTACATTGGCATGGTCGTTGGCCGCTTCGCTGATGACGTTGCCACCGTAGGAGTGGCCGACCAGCACAACAGGCGACTTGATGCCATCGAGCAACGCAGAAACAGCAGCACCATCGCTCTTCACACTGCGCAATGGATTGGCGGCGGCCACAACAGGGTAGCCATCTTTTTCGAGGATCTTCACCACGCCATTCCAACTCGAAGCATCGGCAAAGGCGCCGTGTACGAGGACGACAGTAGGCTTTTCAGCTTGCGCCGACGCGTTGGCGCCGATGATCAGGCTGGCGGTGCAGGCCAGAGCGGCCATTACTTTTTTCATTGGAAACTCCTTGGGTGGTTGAACTATTGAGCGATGTCTCGATGGAGTTCATTTGACGCCGATCAGGTATCCCGGATGTGTCACCAACCGCCCATAAAAGAAACAGTCCGTATCGACATGCGGCCTGGATACACAAAGATACATTTGCGTCAGAAGTGGTGAAACTTGGCGAACATAAAAAAGAGACCGAAGTTTCTTTTTCCAATTCTCACAGGCTTCACCGTAAGCCAATAGAACAACAACTTTAGTGAAAAACGCGACTCACACTCCGCCCCATTGAAATCGAAGAGATTCCTTTTATCCCCGAAACAGGAATACTCGGAAATTATTCTTCCGATAAATGCATTTATTACCTGTTGCCGCACCACACCTCATTGGATAGTTATTATTTGGGCGCACTTTAACATTCGCACTCTCTACAAATATCACAACACACAAATAACACTTGGACAAACACCAACATGACTCGCTGACTTTTTATAACAATCATTGACACACCTACATGGAAACCCTAAATTAATGGCACTCTGCCAACGCCTAGACGACGCATCAACTTTGTTAAGTTAATGGAATGCTGAGTTTCTAAGTTATTTCATTCCTGGTACAACGCATGAAATATGTAGACGACATTACGAAACTCTTTACACGTTTTGGCGCCAATGCAGAGACTTACCAGGAAATACAACCGAACTATAAAGATTTCAAAGACGACCCGGTTATACCTGCGGTGGCTGAGCCAGAACCGCCGGTCGAGCCGGTGAAAAATACTGCCCCCTCGCCACCATCGCCCAAGTCCCCTCCCCTGACCGAACCACTTGCGAATTCTGCTACGGGTGACCGTCAGCGTTTGAGCGACCTGTTGCGTGAACTCAACCAGGTTCGCCGAGACGGTCTGCCAGAAACGATTCGCAAGCGGACCAAGGCGAAGGTCATTGCCATCGTTTCAGCGAATGGTGGGGTGGGTAAAAGCACCGTCGCCGCTGGCCTCGCGAAAACCCTTCGGCACCCTGGCGGGCGAGTCATCGCGATTGATCTGGACCCTCAGAACGCGCTGTCCAGCCACTTGGGTATCACCCGGCCGGCTCCCGGGCTGATCCAGCTCAAAGAACAGGACGCCGACTGGAGCGCTCATCGCCTGCCGGGCTTTAGCGACAGTGAGTGCCTGCCCTTCGGCACTGGCGAGCTGAACGAACGCCGCTTGCTCAGGCAGATGCTGCTTGAAGATGCTGACTGGTTGAATCAGCACCTTGCGTCGATGAACCTCAGCGAAAACGATACCGTGATCCTGGATACGCCTTCGGGTGCGACCGTCTATTCGCAACAGGCACTCGACGCCGCCGATCTGGTGCTGGTGATGACGGTGGCCGACGCGGCCTCCTACCTGGCACTGGACACCATGACCCAGTGGCTGGAAACCAGCCCGCGACGCGCACAGCGGCAGCGGTATGTGCTCAACCAACGGGATGACTCCCGTGCGTTCAGCAGGGACATGGGCGTGCTGTTTCAGCGACGGCTCGGCGCTAACCTGATCGGGACGATTCGCCTCGATCACCAGTTCAACGAGTCGCTGGCCTATGGTCGGGACCTGTTGCAGTACGCACCTGAGAGCATTGGCTGTCAGGACATTCTGTCGCTATCAGGCGCGGTCCATGCCCTGCTGTTCGCGGATGCTTCCAGCCAGCAGGGCACGCCATGACCGTCCAGCTGAATCAGCTACCTGCAAAGACCTGGTGGTTGCAGAAGCTGCTGGATAGCTTCCAGGATCGCTTTAGCCAATGGCCCCTGCGTTGGCGCCTGGGCCTGAAAATCTCAGGCGGGCTGATTGCAGCATTGTTGGTGCTGGGTATCCTCACTGCACCGCAGAATCTGTATTCCCAGGCCGCGTTTGCCACCGTCTGTTTTGCCGCCAGCCTGATCATCCGCAAGCAAACCGGGCGTCTGGCGATCCTGACCCTGATCACCCTCTCGCTGATCGCTTCGTTGCGTTACATGTACTGGCGCCTGTCCGATACCCTGGACTTCGACAACTGGCAGGATGCCGTATTTGGCTACGGGCTGGTGTTGGCCGAACTGTATGCCTTGCTCGTCCTGGTCTTCGGCTATGTACAGACCGCCTGGCCGTTGCAACGTAAACCGCAGTTTCTGCAGCAGCCACCCGCGCAATGGCCGACGGTGGATGTGTTCATTCCCACCTATAACGAAGCATTGGGTATCGTCAAACTGGTGGTACTCGCGGCTCAGGCCATTGACTGGCCCGAGGGCAAACTGCGGGTGCACGTGCTCGATGACGGACGGAGGGAGGAATTCAAGGCTTTCTGTCAGAAGATTGGTGTCAACTACATCACCCGCGACAACAATCAACATGCCAAGGCCGGCAACCTCAACGAGGCACTCAAAGTCACCGATGGCGAGTTCATTGCCGTATTCGACGCCGACCACGTGCCCACCCGCTCCTTCCTGCAAATCACCATGGGCTGGTTTTTAAAGGACCCGAATCTGGCGTTGCTGCAAACGCCGCACTTTTTCTACTCACCCGATCCGTTCGAAAAAAACCTCGATACCTTTCGCTCGGTACCCAATGAAGGTGAGCTGTTCTACGGCCTGGTGCAGGACGGCAACGACCTGTGGAACGCGGCATTTTTCTGTGGGTCCTGCGCGGTCATCCGGCGGACTCACTTGCTGGAAGTCGGCGGCATCGCCACCGAGACCGTGACCGAAGATGCGCACACGGCACTCAAGCTCAATCGCCGTGGTTTCAACACCGCGTATCTCGCCATTCCACAAGCGGCGGGACTGGCCACCGAAAGCCTTTCCCGACACATCAGCCAGCGCATACGCTGGGCGCGGGGCATGGTGCAGATTTTTCGGACCGACAATCCCTTGTTTGGCAAAGGACTGAACCTGGGGCAGCGCATCTGCTACCTCAACGCCATGATGCACTTTTTCTACAGCCTGCCCCGCCTGGTGTTCTTGACTGCACCATTGGCCTACCTGTTTTTCGACGCGCAGATTTTCCATGCCTCGGCGTTGATGGTCACGGTTTATGTACTGCCGCATATTTTCCATTCCAGCCTGACCAACTCCAGCATCCAGGGGCGCTTCCGCCATTCCTTCTGGAACGAAGTGTATGAGTCGGTGTTGGCCTGGCACATCATGCGCCCGGTACTCCTGGCCCTGATCAGCCCTTCGCTGGGCAAATTCAACGTAACCGACAAGGGCGGCACCGTCGAAAAGGACTATTTCAACTGGAAGCTCGCGCGGCCTTACATCGTCCTGCTGACCTTGAACATGATCGGTCTGGCGATCGGCGTGGTGAAACTGGTCGGGAGTGATTCGGCCGAAGTCACTACCCTGCTGATCAACCTGGTCTGGACCGTGTACAACATCATCATCGTCAGCACCGCCGTGGCGGTGGCCACTGAGTCCTCTCAGGTGCGCAACGAGCCCAGGGTGCCCGCGGATCTGCCCGTGCGCGTCTATCGCGAAGACGGCACATCGTTCGATTGCATAACCCGGGATTTCTCACAAAACGGCGTGGGCCTGGCACTGCCACCGCAAGTTCAGCTCAACGCCAAAGAGAAGCTGCGGCTGTGCATTCTGCGCACACCTCCCTCAAGCCTCTTTCCCGCAACAACGATCTTCAGCAACGACAACGTGGCAGGCGTGAAATTCGAGGGTTTGACCCTGCGCCAGCAAAGTGAACTGGTGCGACTGACCTTTTCACGGGCCGACACCTGGGCCAACACGTGGGGCAACGGCCGCCTCGACGCGCCAATGTCAGCGTTGCGCGAGGTCAGCAGCATTGGCTTGCGCGCCATCCTGCGCTTGTTCGTTGCCACCCTAAAGGACAGCCAGGCGCTGCTGCGCAAACGCCCGGCCACTCCATCACCCATCGACCCCACCGCGGACACGCAACGATCTTGAAGCCTTCCACTCGCCGGACCTTTCCTCCTCGTCGCTCACTCATGCTGCTCGCCTGCTCACTAGTGGGCTGGAGCGACTGGGCGTTGAGTGCTACCACCCCAATCAGCGCCACAGAGCCGGCGGTGATGCCGGTCGCATCGTTGCCAGGGACCGATGCCCCGAGCAATAGCTATACCCGCACCCTCAAGGAGCTGGGCAAAAGCTATTCGATGAACCTTAAAGGCGTGGAGGCTACCGACAGTGTGAATTTCAATGTGCGCGCCGATGAAGTCGTCACGGCTGCGCAGGTCACACTGCAGTACAGCTATTCACCGGCGCTGCTGGCCGATCTTTCGCAAATCAACGTGCTGATCAACGATCAAGTGGCCGCCAGCCTGCCCCTCCCGAAGGAAGAGGCCGGTAAATTGCAGACCCGGACCGTGCAGATTCCGCCGCAGACCATCACCGAATTCAACCGGCTCAGCCTGCAGTTCATCGGTCACTACACGATGCAATGTGAAGACCCTCTGCACTCCAGCCTGTGGGCCAAGATTGGCAACGAGAGCCAGCTGAGCCTCCAGGTGTCCTCGATTAAGCAGCCCAACGACCTGTCCGCTCTGCCTCTGCCCTTGTTCGATCGTCGAGATGCTTCGCCCCTGAAGCTGCCCTTCGTGTTCACTGCGCGTCCGGGTGGCCCTGAGCTTGAGGCCGCCGGTATCCTGTCGTCCTGGTTTGGCGCCCTGGCCAGCTACCGCGGCGCAACCTTCCCCGCCAGCCTCACCAGCCTGCCGGCCAAAGGCAACGCCGTGGTGTTTGTCAGCGGCAACGAATCAACGGCCTTGAGTGGCTTACCGATCAAAGAAGCCACGGGGCCGACATTGACACTCGTGAGCAACCCGAATGATGCTCAGGGCAAACTGTTGATCGTCTCCGGGCGCGATGGCGCCGACCTCAAGGTCGCCGCGACAGCACTGGCCCTCGGTGGCTCGGCTTTTTCCGGGCACAGCGTGGTGATCGACCGGATCGACTCGCTCAAGCCACGCCGACCGTACGACGCGCCTAACTGGCTGCCCTCCGACCGCCCGGTTCGCCTGGGTGAACTGGCGAACCCCGCAGAACTCAATGTGTCAGGTTACAACCCGGGACAAATGACGGTTGCGCTGCGCTTGCCACCCGACCTGTTTAACTGGCGTGAGCCCGGCGCACAACTTGACCTGAAATACCGCTATACGCCGCAGCCGGTCTCGACCAATTCCTCGTTGCTGGTCAACTTCAACGATACCTTCATCAAGTCGATCGATCTGCCTTCGATCGAGAAACTCGGCAACAGCGACAGCCTGCTGGCGATGCTCAAAACCGACGACAGCCTGGCCCGCACGTCGCGCATGCTATTGCCGCTCAATTCCGTAGCGCTGCAATCACGCCTGCAATTTCGCTTTATGTATGACTACATCAAACAGGGCGACTGCCGCGACATCATCATCGACAACATGCGCGGTGTGATCGACCCGGACTCGACCCTGGACCTCAGCCAATACGAACACTTCATGGCCATGCCCAACCTCGGGGTGTTCAAGGACAGCGGCTTCCCGTTCACCCGCATGGCCGACCTTTCTGAAACATCGGTGATCCTGCCCAACGAGTCAGGCCCGGCCGATCTGAGCGCCTATCTGACCGTGCTGGGCCGCTTCGGCGACTCCACCGGTTATCCGGCCACCGGCGTAAAGGTGGTCCACGCCGACCAGGTGGCCGAGCAACGCGACCGGGATTTGCTGGTGCTCGCCTCGGGCAACAATCAGCCGCTGCTGGAGCAATGGCAAAGCCTGCTGCCGGCCAAGGACGAAGCTGCTGTGCAGTACTTTGAACTGTCTGACCTGCCCTTGCGTCTGCGCAACTGGATCAGCCCGGATACGAAAACCAATCTGCGTGAAGCACGCAACAGCTTCAGGTTCAGTGCTGACGACGGCAGTGCTTATCTGACTGGATTCGAATCGCCGCTCAAGAGTGGGCGCAGTGTGGTGTTTATCGCCAGCGCAAGGCCCAACGGCTTGGCCGACGTGACCAACGCCCTGCTCAGCAGCGAAGAAAACGCCCACGAGTTGCAAGGCAGTCTGGTGGTGGTCAAGGGTAAGCATGTCAAATCGCTGGTCGCCGAACAGGACTACTACGTCGGGAGCCTGGGGCCATTGCGCTATCTGCAGTGGTACCTCTCGCAAAACGTATTGGCGCTCATGCTGTTCACGCTCCTCGGGGTCCTGTTGTTTGCTTCGATGACCTACCTGGCCCTGCGCCTACGGGCCAAACGTCGTCTTGGTCAATAAGCCGCGCATGCCTGTGTCGTCCATGAGCAGCCCGAGAGTTTCACTTCGCCAATGCCTGCGCGATAACGCGCGCAGGTTGAGCGTTGTGCTTGCGCTCGCCCTGCCGGTGCCTGCGATAGCCGCTACAACTCCCTGTGAGTTGCCGGCCTGGCCACTGTGGCAAACCTATGCAACGCGCTTCGTCCAGGCCGACGGCCGGGTTCTGGAATCGAGCCTGGAGAACAATCACAGCACTTCTGAAGGGCAATCCTACGGCATGCTCTTCGCACTGATCGGCAACGATCAGGCACGCTTTGACAAACTCTGGCGCTGGACATCAGCCAACCTCGCAGGCTCCGCCACCGCCACTCGCCTGCCAGGCTGGTTATGGGGGCAAGGCACGGACGGTCAGTGGCGCCTGCAGGACGCCAATTCGGCTGCCGACGCCGACCTGTGGATCGCCTACGCCCTGCTCGAAGCCGCACGCCTGTGGCATCGGTCAGACTATCGCCAGGATGCCCTGCACCTGATGGCGACGATTGAAGCGCAATTGGTCGTCACGCTGCCCGGGCTGGGTCCGATGGTATTGCCTGGACCACAGGGCTTCGTCCTGCCGGATGCTCTCTGGCGCCTGAACCCCAGTTACCTGCCACTGCCACTGTTACGGCGGCTGGCCAAGGAAGCTCCCAACGGGCCCTGGCAAGCGATTGCCAACAACACCGCGACGATGATTGCCCAATCAAGCCACCACGGTTTTGTCGCTGACTGGGTCGGTTATCAAGGCACTTCAGCGCAATCGGGTGTCTTCGTCAGCGACCCGATCAACGGCGACACGGGCAGCTACGATGCCATTCGCGCGTACCTCTGGCTGGGCATGAGCGACACCTCCGAACCGCTGGCAGCGCTCCTGCTCAAACGGCTGGACGGCATGGCTCGCAGCACTGTCGCGACGGGTTCCCCCCCGGAAACAGTCCGGATTCTCCACGGCAGTGTCCAGGGTCAGAGCCCGTTCGGATTCTGGGCTGCACTGATTCCCTACCTTGAGGCCAAGGGGCATCCCCGGTTGGCCGATCAACAACGCCAGCGCGTGGAGCTCGCCTTGCAAGAGGCGCTGGCCAGGCCTGATGCCGACGCCAGTCCGCCGCGTTACTACAACTTCATGCTTAGCCTGTTCGCGCTCGGCTGGGCAGATAAACATTACCGATTCCGGGAAGACGGAACGCTGAAACTCTCCTGGGAGACCGCATGCACGCGCACCACCGCACGCTAGCCATCGCCGTCATGAGCGCCTGGACGGCGGCTGCACACGCTCAAAGTCCGACGCCACAGACGTTACTCGTCGAGCAAGGGCAGTACTGGCAGTCGCACAACAACCCTCAACGCGCTGCGGAAGTCTGGCAGAAAGTCCTGCTGCTGGACCCGGTCCAGGTTGACGCACTCTATGGCCTGGGCTTGATCGGCGTGCAACAGGGCAAGCCACAACAGGCGCAGCAATACCTCGCCCGCTTGCAAGCCATCCAGCCAACGCCTCGGCAGGCTCTGCAATTGGCGCAGGACATCGGCGTGGCCCAACCGCAGAACCAGCAGCGCCTGGAAGAGGCTCGGCGCCTCGTCGATGCCGGTGAGCGTGACAAGGCGACCGCCGTGTTTCGCTCGCTGTTCGATGGCCGCCCACCTCAAGGTACGATCGGCCGCGAGTATTACAACAACCTTGCCTTCAATCAGGCTGACTGGACTGAAGCACGCAGCGGATTCCAGCGCCTGCAACGCGAGATGCCCAACGACTCGATCGTCGCGCTGTTTTACGCCAAGCATCTGGTTCGCCGTGAAGACAGCCGTGCCGAGGGCATTCGTGCACTGGCCGCGCTGACCCAGCGTACCGACATTGCCGGTGATGCCGACGAAAGCTGGCGCCTGGCGCTGACCTGGATCGGTCCGCCCAATCCGGCACAAGTGCCGTTGTTCGAGGCGTACCTCAAGACGCATCCGGATGACGTGGAAATCCGCGCGCAGATGAACAAGGGCAAGCAACAGGCGGCAACGACGGCCAGCAAGGAATGGCAACCGCCCGCCGAAGTCGCGCGCGGTCTGAAGGCGCTCAAAGCAGGCGATCAGGCCACCGCCGAGCAGGCGTTTCAAGCACGCTTGAAAACCCAGCCCGATGACGCTGACGCGCTCGGCGGCCTTGGGGTTATTCGCCAGCAGCAACAGCGACTGGCCGAAGCGGAAAAGCTCCTGGGTCAGGCCACGCGACAACACAACGGCAGCCACTGGCAAGTGGCACTGAACGAAGTGCGCTACTGGTCTGCGTTGCAGCAAGCCCGCGATGCCCAGGCCAAAGGCCAGACAGCCCAGGCACAGGCCTTGGTGAACCAGGCGCTGCGGCAGAATCCAAACGGGGCGGATGCTCTCCTCGCCCTGGCGGATATTCAGGCCAGCGCGGGCCAGTTCGATGACGCGCAGCGCAACTATCGGCAAGTTTTGAATCTGCGCCGCGACGACCCTCGAGCACAGGAAGGGTTGGTCAATGTGCTGCTCAAGAGCGGCAAGAACGATGAAGCCCTGCAACTGATCAACAGCCTGCCAGCCACCGGACAGGCAAAGACCGGCCAGTCCGCACGCCTGCAAGCCTTGCGCGCGACGCAACTGGCCGCCCTCGCCGAACAACGCAACGACCTGCCCGCTGCGCGTAACGCCTTGCAAGACGCGCTGCGCTACGAACCGGACAACGTCTGGACACGTTTCGCCCTGGCCCGCCTGAACCTGGCAATGGGCGAACCGCAAAAGGCTCGGGACCTGATCAACACCATGCTCCAGGCCCACCCCGACAATGCCGATGCGCTTTACGTCAGCGCCTTGCTGTCGGTCCAGATGGGTGAGTGGAAAGCCGCCCAGGCAACCTTGGGACGCTTGCGCCCCGACCAGCGCACCCCGGACATGGAAGCACTGGCCGCTGATGTCAGCCTCAACCTGCAACTCAGCCAGGCGATCGGGTTGGGCAAGCGCGGACAGCGTCAGGAAGCCCTGACCTTGCTCGATCGTATTCAGCCGATGACCAAAAACAGTCCAGATCGCACGGCGAGTCTGGCCTCGGCCTATGTCGACATCGGCGAGCCGACCCGGGCGCTGGCCCTCATGCGCGGCCAGTTGCAACACACCGCTGCGCCCTCGGCGGACTTCATCCTGCAATACGCGGCGGTCCTGCTTGAGTCCGGAGAAGACGCGCAGGTCAACGAGATTCTGCGCGACCTTCAGAACAAGCCCTTGAACGCACCGACTCGCAAGCGTTTCGACGACCTGCTCCATCTCTATCGCATCCGCCAGGCTGACCATCTACGCGAACAAGGCAATCTGGCCAGCGCTTATGACACGCTGGCGCCCGCACTGGCGCAACGTCCCGGTGACAGCGCCGCCGTCGCGGCGCTGGCGCGAATGTATTCGGCCAACGGCGACACGGCAAAAGCCCTCGAACTCTACAAACCGCTGTTACAGCGTCAACCAAACGACCCACAGCTGCTGTTGGGTGCCGCCGATGCGGCGGTGTTGGCACATGACACAGGCTTTGCCGAACAGGCACTGCAACAGCTGCTCAAGACCGAATCCGGCAACCCTCAAACGCTGACCGAGGCCGCACGTCTCTACCAGAACATGGGCAAGACCGGCACGGCGACCGATCTGCTGCGCAAGGCAGTGGCCATCGAGCAGAGCGAGAAACGCAGAAACCAGAGCGGCCAACTGGCCGGTTCGACAGTGGCGCCCAACCCTTTTGCGGGGGTGTCGGGGCCACGTAGCGAGGTCAGTCGCGACGCCTTGCTGGCAGCGATCCCGCCACCGGCTCAGGAGATGCCGGGCGGCGTGAGGTCTAACAGCCCTTTTGGCATCGACGCCCTGCCAAGGCCCCAGCAGGCGAGCAATCCATTCGAGTCGCAGTTGCCGCGCGCAGCACTGGTGAGTGAAGACATCAGCCCCGCGCAACTGGCGCTGAATAAAATCCTTCAGCAGCGCAGTGCCTACGTCACCCAGGGCGTGAGCATTCGCAGCAACAACAGTGAGTCGGGGTTGAGCAAACTGACCGATATTGAAACGCCGCTGGAAATCAATATCCCGCTGGATGAAAGCCGCGTCGCCCTGCGCGTGACACCGGTCTCGCTGAACGCCGGCAGTGCCAGCGGCGAAGCACTGCAGCGCTTCGGTAGCGGTGCGCAGAGCGAAGGCGCCGACTCGCAAAAAGCCGAGGGTGTCGGTCTTTCCGTCGCTATTCAACGGCCCGCGGATGGGCTCAAGGCCGATCTCGGCACCACCCCGCTCGGTTTCAAATACACCACTGCCACGGGCGGCATCAGCGTTGATCGCCCCATAAGCGACTCTTCTAATGTCCGCTATGGGGTGAGCGTTTCCCGGCGTCCGGTGACTGACAGCGTCACCTCGTTTGCCGGCACCACGGACAAACGCAGCGGGCAGTCCTGGGGCGGTGTGACCGCCAACGGCGGGCGCGGCCAGTTGAGCTATGACGACAACGAAGTCGGCGCCTATGGCTACGCCTCCTGGCACCAGCTATTGGGCAACCATGTCGAATCCAACAGCCGCAGTGAACTGGGCAGCGGTGTCTACTGGTACCTGCAAAATGCAACGGACAGCAAGCTGACCGTCGGCCTGAGCATGACCGGCATCAGCTACGCGAACAATCAGGACTATTTCACCTATGGCCACGGCGGCTATTTCAGCCCGCAGACGTTCTTCGCCCTGGGCGTACCGGTGACCTGGGCACAACGCACCGGGCGCTTGACGTATCAAGTCAAGGGCTCGGTCGGCGTGCAGCATTTCGAGCAAGACAGTGTCGACTATTTCCCGACCGACAAAGCCCAGCAGGCGGCCTCGGGCCTGCGTTACGCCGGGCAAAACAAAACCGGGATCGGCTACAGCGTCGCCGCGGCCGCTGAATACAAGGTCGCTTCGAACTTCCTGCTGGGCGCCAATCTGGGCCTGGACAACGCCCACGACTACCAACAATTCAGCGGCGCCCTGTCTTTGCGTTACCTGTTCGAGGACATCAGCGGCCCCATGAGCTTGCCGGTCAGTCCGTACGCCTCACCTTATTCCAACTGATCATTCTGGAGTTTCCGATGCCCACTTCTGCCCTTGCCGGCCTGACGCTCCTTGTTCTTGGGGAGAGCCATATGAGCCTCGCGGACCACTTGCTGGAGCCGCTGCACGACAACCTGACTCGCCAAGGCGCCCTGGTTCACTCCATCGGTGCCTGTGGCGCCAGCGCCGGCGACTGGCTGATCAGTAAAAAGGTCGACTGCGGTGCCGAGCGCAAAGGCAACGACAAGATGGTGATCAAGGGCCGTGACGCCACCACCACACCGATCCAGGACCTGATCGCCGCCGACAAGCCCGACCTGGTGGTACTGGTCATCGGCGACACCATGGCGTCCTATGACAAGCCCGTATTTCCGAAGGCCTGGGCATGGCAAAGCGTCACCGGCCTGGCCAAGGCTATCGCGGCCACCGGGACCCGTTGTGCCTGGGTAGGCCCGGCCTGGGGCAAAGCCGGTGGCATGTACCAGAAGAATGATGCCCGTACCCAGTTGATGTCGCAGTTTTTAGCCGCGAACGTGGCGCCTTGCACCTACATCGATTCGCTGACGTTCTCCAAACCCGGGCAGTGGATCACCACTGATGGGCAGCACTTTACCGTCGCCGGTTATCAAGCCTGGGGCACTGCGATTGGTGGTGCGTTGGCCAAGTTGCCCGCCGACACTGTCAGCAGCACAGGAGCCGGCAAATGACTCGATCCGCATGTGGCTGGGCGCTGTTCGCGCCCTTGTTGCTGAGCCTGAACGCCCAGGCCGCCGACATTGCCCTGTACCCGACGGGCCCGGATCAGGACTCGGCCTTCTTGCGCTTTATCAACGCCGCCGACCGCCCCTTGCAGCTGCTGGCCGAAGGCTCGCGGGCCAGCCTCAGGCTCGCGGGTTCGAATGCCGTGTCCGACTACCTGCCCGTGCCCGCCAACCAGCCGATCAAGGGCACCCTGGAACGCAACGGCAAAAGCCAGCCGCTGGACATCCAGGTGGCAGCAGGCGAATTCGCCAGTGTGATCGCTTTGCCAGACAGCGCTAAAGGTATCCGCCAGGTCGTCATCCGTGAGCAACCCGACGATTTCAATAGCCTGAGAGCCTCGCTGGCGTTTATCAGCGCCGATCCAGCGTGCACCCAGGCCGGTTTGCGTGCTGCGGGGAAAAACACCGACCTGTTCAAGGAGGTGGCCGACGGCAGCGTGCAACGCCGAGCGATCAACCCGGTCAGCCTGTCGGTTCAATTGGTCTGCGCCCAAACCAACGTCGGCGCCCCACTTGACCTCGGCCAGCTCAAGGCCGGCGAACGCTACAGTGTTGTGCTGCTACCTGGTGCAAATGGCCCGCACCTGTTGCTCGCGACTGACGTCCTGGCCCACTGATCGGATCGCACCACCACCATGGTTTTTGCCTCTCTCGAGTTTCTGACGTTGTTCCTGCCGCTGTTCTTGTGCAGCTATGCAGTGTGCCCAGCCGCCTGGCGCAACGTCACGTTACTGATCGGCAGCTGGCTGTTCTATGGCTGGTTGAGCCCTCGGTTCCTCGCAGTGCATGTGGTGCTGACGATCACAGCGTGGGCCGGCGGCTTGCTGATTGACGCCTTGCGGGAAAAAGACAAGGGCCGCGTGCGGCTACTCGTGACATTGATCGTGCTCAACACGGCGGTGCTGTGCTGGTACAAGTACGCCAACATCGTCGCCGGTACGTTGATCGATGCCCTTGCCTGGTCTGGCGCCATGCCGCTGGACTGGCAGCGAGTCATCATGCCGGCCGGGCTATCGTTTATCGTCTTGCAGGCGATTTCCTATCTGGTGGATGTACACCGCCGTACCGTGCCGGCCGAACGCAGCTTCATTAATTACGCCACCTATATTTCGATGTTCGGCCATTCGGTCGCCGGTCCCATCATTCGCTATGACTGGGTTCGGCGTGAGCTGAATCAGCGTCACTTCAACTGGCAGAATTTCTCGCTGGGCGCACGCCGGTTCATGGTCGGGATGAGCATGAAGGTCCTGGTGGCCGACACCCTGTCGCCGGTGGTCGATGTGGCGTTCAATGTGCAGAACCCAAGTTTCTCTGACGCCTGGATCGGCTGCCTTGCCTACTCCTTGCAACTGTTCTTCGACTTCGCCGGCTACAGCGCCATGGCCATTGGCCTTGGATTGATGCTGGGCTTCCACTTTCCCGAGAACTTCAACCGTCCCTATCTGGCCAACAGCATCCAGGACTTCTGGCGCCGCTGGCATTTGTCGCTGTCCAGCTGGCTGCGTGACTATCTGTATATTTCGCTGGGTGGCAATCGCAACGGTACCTGGAAAACCTATCGCAACCTGTTCCTGATCATGGCCATCGCCGGCCTCTGGCACGGTGGCGATAGCTGGAATTATCTGCTGTGGGGCAGCGCCCATGGCATTGCGTTGTGTGTGAATCGTGTCTGGAACAGCTCTACCCTGCCCCCGTTACAGCCAGTGTTTTCCCATGGGCTGACCCTGCTGTTCGTCTGCCTGGCCTGGACACTGTTCCGCGCCCCCGACTTTCACAGCGCGCTGAGCCTGTATGCCGGACAGTTCGGGCTGCAAGGTATTGCCCTCGGTGACGAACTGTCCGCGACCCTACGCCCGGTACACGGCCTTGCGGGTTTGCTGGGGGTGTTCGGTGTCGTTGCACCGTTGTTGCACCCTTACTGTGAGAAACGACTGGGCGGCCTATTGCTCCACACCACCGCCCTTTGGCCCATCGCCGGTTTCATGCTGTCGTTCGCACTGATCGCCAGTCGCGAAACCGTACCCTTCCTGTACTTCCAATTCTGATGACAACCCTAAAGCCTCCCCCGCTCCCTACTCAGCCAGATGATTTGGCGATTCGCAGCAGTCGGTTGGCAGGCGTGGCGCTGCTGATATTCCTGTTCGTCGGACTGCTGTCCTCTGGCCGTCTGATCGTTTCAGGGCAGATCTCACTGTTACCCGGTGAAGTGCTGACCTCGCAGATTCTTGATGGCGATATCACTCATCGACTCGCCAAGGAACTGTCGAACGCTCACCTCCCCACGACCTTCGCCGAGCTGGAGCGCGGAGTCAGTTGGCTGCTCCTGAACGACACCGGGCCGAGGGTTCGCTCAGGCTGTCCTGGCTGGTTGTTTTTGGCCGATGAGCTCAAGGTTAATCATCAAGCGCAGCGCAATGCCGATGCAAAAGCCCAGGCCGTGATTGACCTGAAGCAGCAGCTCTCCCAGCGTGGTATCAGCCTGCTGGTGGTCATCGTTCCAGACAAGAGCCGCATCGCTTCCGAGCAGCGTTGCACACTGCACCGCCCAGCTGCTCTCGAAGGACGCATCCAGGCCTGGACCTCAAAGCTGGATGCGGGTGGCGTGTCGAATCTGGACCTGACCGCTGCGCTGACGCCACTGGGGGCCAGTGCCTGGTTGCGCACCGATACGCACTGGAGCGAATCCGGCGCGAAGGCGGCGGCCGATGCCATCACACAGCGCCTGAAGACCCTGGGCATCAGCGCCACGCCAAGCAGGTCGTTCAACGAGCATCATGCCCCGCTCGCGGTTCGACCTGGCGATCTGGTCCATCTGGCGGGCATCGACTGGCTGCCGCTCAAATGGCAACCCGCACCCGACATGGTCGCCCAAACCAGCACCCACGAACTTCCCGCTGCGTCAGCCGCCAACCCTGACACTGAGGCAGACCTTTTTGGCGATGCCGACCTCCCCAACACCGCGCTCATCGGCACTTCATTCTCACGCAACTCCAACTTCGCAGGGTTTCTGCAGCAGGCACTGGGCGCCCCCGTGGGTAACTTCGCCAAAGACGGTGGAGCGTTCTCTGGCGCTGCAAACAGCTACCTCAGCAACCCGGCCGCCAAAGAAACGCCGCCAAAGCAAATCATCTGGGAAATCCCGGAGCGGGACCTGCAATCGGCGTACGTCGACCCCATTGCCTATCGCTCTTTGCGGTAGGCCAATCACACCTGGCTGAAGGCAATCTTCGCCAGCTCGCCCCGTGTGTTCAGGGGCATTTCTCTCGATTGTTACCATCTTCGCAACAGTGTTTCTCCTTTCCGGCAAATGACAATTTGTCGCAGGGCTCGCTTTTTTTGATATCTTTGCGCAATTAACCAAATAGTTAACAACTATTTTCAGACTTGCCTTCACTGCTCTTAACCCTCCCCACAAACGTTCATGCGTCAGTAGGATCATGCAACATGACTAAGTCTCGACCTTCGGCATCCGTCAGCCGCTGGCCCATCTGGGTCGTCGCCTTCGGTGTGCTGGTATTTGGATTATTCTTCGCAACCGGTGGTGGCTACCTCGCCACGCTGGGTGGCAGCTGGTACTTCCTGCTCGCCGGTTTCGGTTTGATCGTCTCTGCCGTACTGCTCTTCAAGCAGCGTCTGCAGGGTGCCTGGCTGTTCGCGGCGGTGATGGTGCTGACCGTGATTTGGGCGCTGGCCGATGTCGGACTGAATTTCTGGCCACTGATCTCTCGCTTGTTCGCCCTGGGCGTGCTGAGCCTATTGGTGGCATTGGTCTACCCCCATCTGCGCAAGGCCAATAGCCTGGCCAGCGGCCGCAGTGGCTACGCTCTGAGCGGTGTGCTGGCAGTCGCCATCGTTGCAGGTGGTGCCGGTATGTTCGTACCCCATGCCCCTGTTTCGCCGACCGGTGACGGCCCAGGGCTGACAAAGGTCGAACCTGCCAAGGCGCAGAAAAACTGGGAACACTACGGTAACGACGAAGGCGGCGGCCGCTTCGCCGCTCTGGACCAGATCAACCGTAGCAACGTCTCGAAGCTGGTGCCGGCATGGACCTACAATACCGGGGACATCGCGATCAGCGACGGCAATGGCGCCGAAGATCAGATGACACCGTTGCAGGTTGGCGACAAGGTGTTCATCTGCACCCCGCACAACAACCTCATCGCACTGGATGCCGACACCGGTAAACAGCTGTGGAAAAACGAGATCAACGCCAAGACCCGTGTTTGGCAGCGTTGCCGCGGTATCGCCTACTTCGACGCTACCGCTGCGCTCGCCCAGCCTGCTGACGGCAGCACACCTGTCAAACCCGTGTCGATACCGGCCGGCGCCAACTGCCAGCGCCGTTTGCTGACCAACACCATCGATGCGCGCCTGATCGCAGTGGACGCCGACACAGGGGAGTTTTGCCAGGGCTTCGGTAACAACGGCCAGGTTGATCTGAAAGCCGGTCTCGGCGACGTCCCTGACTCCTATTACCAGCTGTCATCGGCACCGCTGATGGCCGGGACCACCGTGGTTGTCGGCGGCCGTGTCGCCGACAACGTCCAGACCGACATGCCAGGTGGCGTGATCCGTGGTTTCGACGTCGTCACCGGCGAGATGCGCTGGGCATTCGACCCGGGCAACCCCGAAGACAAGCAGGCTCCGGCGGCCGGCAGCACCTACGTGCGCAGCACGCCCAACAGCTGGGCACCGATGTCCTACGACCCGGCGATGAACACCGTGTTCTTGCCGATGGGCAGTTCGTCCACCGACATCTACGGAGTGGAACGTACGGCACTGAACCACAAGTACGGTGCTTCCGTTCTTGCACTGAACGCAACAACCGGCGAAGAAAAGTGGGTCTACCAAACCGTCCACAACGACCTGTGGGACTTCGACCTGCCCATGCAGCCAAGCCTGATCGACTTCACCAAAGCCGACGGCAGCAAGGTGCCCGCCGTAGTGATCGGCACTAAAGCCGGCCAGATCTTCGTGCTTGACCGCGCCACCGGCAAGCCGCTGACCAAGGTTGAAGAGGTTCCGGTCAAAACCTCGAACATCCCGAACGAACCTTACTCGCTGACTCAGCCGAAATCGGTGGGCATGCCAGCGATCGGCGCGCAAACCCTGACCGAGTCAGACATGTGGGGGGCAACGCCGTTCGATCAACTGCTCTGCCGTATCTCGTTCAAGAAAATGCGTTATGACGGGCTGTACACCGCACCAGGCACCGATATCTCGCTGAGCTTCCCGGGCTCGCTGGGAGGGATGAACTGGGGCGGTATCTCGACTGACCCGGTACACGGTTTTATCTTCGTCAACGACATGCGTCTGGGCCTGTGGATCCAGATGATTGCGGCGCAGAAAGATGCCAAAACCTCTTCCGGTGGTGAGGCACTGAACACCGGCATGGGCGCGGTACCGCTCAAAGGCACCCCGTATGCAGTGAACAAGAACCGCTTCCTGTCGGTTGCCGGCATCCCTTGCCAGGCACCGCCTTTTGGCACACTGACCGCGATCGACATGAAAACCCAGAAAGTCGCATGGCAAGTGCCGGTCGGCACCGTCCAGGACACTGGCCCATTGGGTATCAAGATGCATCTGCCGTTGCCGATCGGCATGCCGACGTTGGGTGGTACGCTTTCCACCCAGGGCGGCCTGGTGTTCATCGCCGGTACACAGGACTACTACCTGCGCGCCTTCAACTCCGCCAACGGACAAGAGGCCTGGAAAGCCCGGCTACCCGTGGGCAGCCAGGGTGGCCCGATGACGTATGTGTCGCCGAAAACAGGCAAGCAGTACATTGTCATCACCGCGGGTGGTGCGCGTCAGTCACCCGATCGCGGCGATTATGTGATCGCTTACGCGCTGCCTGATAGCAAGTAACCCGTAACAACAAAAAGCCGCTGCCGCCCTGTGAGGGTGGCAGCGGCTTTTTGTTGTCTGCACGCTTGGCCCGTTGAACTCGCTGGCTCGGCGCGAAGCGGGTTTTAAAAATCGAAGAACACCGTTTCACCCTCCCCCTGAATACGTATGTCGAAACGATAAGCCGCCTTGCCATCCACCTCGCAACGCTGCGCTATCAGCGTTTCGCGACGCTGCGGTTGCTCGATCAGATTAAGCACCGGGCACGTCGCGTTGGCTTGTGGCTCATCGGCAAAGTACAGCCGGGTTTGCAGGTGAATATTGATCCCGCGGGCAAACAGCGACACATTGATGTGCGGCGCCATCGGCACCCCGGCGGCATTGTTCACCACGCCCGGCTTGATGGTATTGAGTGTCCACTCCCCCGCATCGAAGGTGGTGGCGGTTCGGCCGAAGCTGTTGAAGGTTTTTTCCGAGTCGAAGACCGGGTCGTAGACACCTTCATGATTGGCCTGCCAAAACTCCAGAAACGAGTCTCGCACCAGGTGACCGTTGCCGTCATAGACATGACCGATCAGCAGAATCTGTTCGCCCTCGGCACCCGGCTTGGCCATCTGATTCCAGATTTCTTCCGGCCGTGTCGGGTTGCCGGCAGCCTCTAGGGCCAGACCGATATGCACATAGGGGCCGGCCGTTTGCGAAGGGGTTTCGGGTAGCAGTTCGATAGGCATGGACGGACTCCTCAGCAGTTTTCGAAGTGGGTCTTGCGCTGGCCGCGCAGCACGATATCGAAACGATAGGCCAGGCAATCCATCGGATTGGCATTACCCATGTCGAGCCGGGCGATCAGGCTCTGTACCGCCTCTGGATTGGCGATCGACTTGACGATCGGGCACATCGGGATCAGTGGATCGCCTTCGAAATACAGCTGGGTGATCAGGCGCGTGGCGATCGATGGCCCGCTGATGGAGAAATGGATGTGCGCCGGGCGCCAGTCATTCGGACCGTTGCGCCAAGGATACGGACCGGGTTTCACGGTGCGGAAGCTGTAGTAGCCGTCACGGTCGGTCAGAGCCCGGCCGACACCACCGAAATTCGGGTCCAGTGGTGCCAGGTAGCGATCATTCTTGTGCCGGTAGCGACCACCGGCGTTGGCCTGCCACATCTCCACCAGGGTATGCGGGATGGGCTTGCCATATTGATCACAGACCCGGCCGGAAACGATGATCCTCTCGCCCACCGGCAGCCCACCATTATTGAAGTTGAGTAGCAGGTCGTTATCGAACCGCCCCATCTTCAGGTGAGAGAAATCCGGGCCGCTGGTTTCGCTGGCCGACTGGGGGATGCTCACCAAGGCTTGGCGTGGAGAACGGGCGACAGAGGTTTTGTAATCAGGGGTCAGGGCTTTGGGGTGCCAATTACGGTCACGAATAACGAAACGACTGCTGTCTGCATCAGACATGTCGATCTCCTGTTGTTTGATTTATGGAGCACTACCTGCGCAGTTTCAAACAACAGAAGGCTGGGGAATATTGAAAAGCCACCCTCAATACATAACCAAATGGTTATGGATAAGACCCTTCGCGATACGCCTGCCCTACCTCGCGCAGCACCTCGACGCACCACTGGGCCGCCAGTGACAACGGCAAGCTGGCGTTACTGGAAATCCCCACCGAACCACCCGGTTCGCGCTGCCCCAGGTTGATCTCAAGCAGTTCGCCGCTTGCCAGATCCAGGCGCACGGCATCCAGAGGCGCGATCCAGATCGCCTCGCTGGACAACACATAACGACGGCTCAGGGTCACGGACAAGGTTTCCAGACGCTGCCGCGACTGGCTGATGCCGCATTGCACGAACAGGCTGTCGGCATATTTGCGAATCGTCGTCCCTGCCAGCGGCAGCACCAGCGGGAAATCTTCCAGGGCGCTACGCTCCAGTGGCTCGGCCAGCAAGGGATGACCGGGACGCACCACCAACGTCATGGATTCACTGTACAGATGCTCGAAGGTCAGCCCCTGAATCTCCGGGCTATCGGTCATACGGCCGACCACCAGGTCCACATCGCCCACCCGCAACTGCGACAACAAATAGGCGCTTGGCCCGGTCACCACACTCACCACCAGCGCCGAATGGCGCTCGTGCAAGCGCCGTACAACCTCAGGCACCAGCAAACTTTCCACTGTCGACAACACGCCGAGTCGAACCGTGCCTGCCGCATATTCGCCACCGCGCAAGGTGTTCACCCCATCGCGCAGCGCCTGCACCGAAGGCCCGGCATAACGCAAAAAGGCAACCCCGGCTTCGGTCAGGTTCACACCACTTTTACTGCGTATAAACAGACTTGCCGCCAGCAGCTCCTCCAGCTCCTTGAGCGTCTTCGACATCGCTGGCTGACTCACCGCCAACACATCCGCCGCCCGCGCCAGACTGCCCTGACGAGCCATTTCGAGAAAGCACACGAGGTGACGGAATTTGATGCGGGTGTCGATGTTCACTACGGAGCCCCGTGAGGTTGCCTCATTGGTATCGAAACGTTTGCAGGCAATCTTAGCGTGCGCTCAATTTCCTGGTGATCGGATGGTGGCAATGGACTTTTTTGACTTGCTCGGAGGGGATGTCAAATACAGGACATTGCGTCAATCAGGGCTTGATGTTCTTCAATTTATTGAGCAGTTCCAGCAACTGCTCAAGCGACTCCGCGCCGAACTGCTCCTGAATCTTCAAGTAGTTGCTTTCCATCCCCGCACTCATGTCGACGAAACACTGCTGCCCCTGCTCGGTCAGGGCGATGAATACCCGGCGCTGATCTTCGGACGACTTCCTGCGCCGGACGATACCGTCGCGCTCCAGCCGGGACAGCACGCCGGTCATGCTCGGTTTGAGGATGCATGCCAGATTAGCCAGTTGATGGCTTTCCAGTTCGCCGTGCTGACGCAAGATACGGATCACCCGCCATTGCTGTTCAGTCAGATCATGTTCGTTGAGCAACGGCCGGAAAAATGCCATGGCTGCTTCGCGGGCCTGCAACAAGGTGAGCGTAAGGGACGGTCTGGGGGTCGGCATGGTTCACGCGGAAAAAGAGGTCGAAGCGTCAAAGCTTAGAGTCGGCACAGAGTGCATGCAACATCCCCTCTGCAGCACATCATTAACTTATAAACAAATCAATGATCTCAGATAAAAAATAATCGCCACCACCCCCTATTTCTCCTGAAAAAACTGAAAAAAACGCTACGCAAATAATAGATAAGATGTTAACTATATGACACCCCTTACCGAATAGGGGGTGATACCTACAAAAACAACAAAAGGACCCCCCTCATGCATTCGTGCCTCCTTCGCACGGCGGCAAGCGTTGCCCTGTGCGCCGCGTTTTGCCCGTTTAGCGCTCACGCTGATTTTGTCCAGGACAGTAAAGCCAGTTTGGACCTGCGCAATTTCTACATGAACCGAGACTTTCGTCAGAGCAACGCACCACAGAACAAGGCCGAAGAGTGGGCTCAGGGTTTTGTATTACGCCTGGAGTCGGGCTACACCGACGGCATGGTCGGTTTCGGGGTCGATGCCTTGGGCGAACTCGGGGTGAAACTTGACTCCAGTCGCGATCGTCGAGGCACCGGCTTGCTGCCCTTTGGCGCCAGCCAGCAACCAGAGGACAGCTACAGCGAATTGGGCCTGACCGCCAAGCTGCGAACATCGAAGACCGTGCTCAAACTCGGCACCCTACAGCCGCAACTGCCCGTGGCCGCCTATAACGACACCCGACTGCTGCCCTCAACCTACAGCGGTGAGCTGGTCACCTCCCAGGAAGTCGACGGCCTGACCCTGAATCTGGGCCGCCTGGAAAAGCAGAACCTACGAGACTCCTCCAGCAATGACGAGATGAGTTACGCCGGTGTGCAAAGCAGCCATCTCGATCTGGCCGGTGGCACCTACGCGATCAATCCACACCTGGCAGCGACCTATTATTACGCCCGGATGCAGGACATCTACAGCCAGCACTTCATCGGTCTGGTGCATGAATTGCCCTTGGCAGAAGGTGTGAATCTGCGCAGCGATTTGCGCTATTTCGATACTCGCGAACAAGGCAACCATGAATTGCGCAGTCCATCCAGGGTCGATGGCGGCAAGATCGACAACCGTTTTTTCAACGGCATGGTAAGCCTGTCGATGGGTGCCCATAAATTCGGCCTGGGGTACCAGAATCTCTCCGGAGACGGCGACTTCGCCTTTCCGGGCCTGGACCCATATTCAGTAAACCTGGTGACCATCAACGTCTTCACCAAGGCCGAGACCGACGCCTGGCAGGCGCGTTACGACTACAACTTCGCGGCCCTGGGCCTGCCTGGGCTGACCTTCATGACTCGCTATGTCGACGGCTCTCATGTGCAAACCTCCACCGTGCGTAACGGTCGGGAATGGGAGCGTGACACCGACCTGGTTTACACGGTGCAGAGTGGTCCGCTGAAGAACGTCAATGTGCGGCTACGCAACGCCACTCTTCGCTCAAGCAACGGCCTGACCAGCGATATAGACGAAAACCGGATCATCATCGGCTACAGCCTGGCCTTGTGGTGAGCCGCCCATGAAAAGTGCAATCGGTTCCCTGTAAAAGCCATTTTTCAGGGCACCGGCTGCGACCATTATTGCTCGACAGACACTCGACGCCTATCGAGAAGCAAACATGGCTACCTCAGCGCAAACCCGACTGCCGCAGGCGGTACTCCCCAGGAGTCACCAGCGCATAACGCTGGAAAAACCGACTGAAATAGGCCGGGTCCTTGAAGCCCAGCTGGTAGCAGATTTCATTGGCCGAACTGCCAGTGAACAACAACAGACGCTTGGCCTCCTGCATCAGCCGTTCAAGGATCAAACGTTTGGACGGCAGGTCGGCAATGCGCCGGCAGACATCATTGAGCCGTGCCTCGGTAACACCAATGCCATCGGCATAGCGCGACAGCGGCCAGTGCTGCAGGTAATGGTCTTCGATCAATTCGTTGAAGCGGTGGAAGATCCGCAAGTCTTCATGGCGTGCCGGGCGGGCTTCCAGGGAATTGGCGCACAGCCTGAGCAGGCTGATCACGATCAATCGCGTCAGGCTCTCCAAGGCCGCCCCCCGCCCTGGCTTGTCGCCGTTGATCTCGTTGCACAGTTCCTCGAACAGAAACTCCAGTCTCCTGACCTCGGGCTGGAACTGTGGTGCCAGCCCCGCCAATGCCACGCAAGCCGCTGGCAACTGCGAGCCCGGCGCCAGACTCGGATCGGCATCGATCAACTGCCAGACCAGTTGCTGGCGCACCGTCAACACATGCCCGTCGGCGTCCGCTTCGGTGACGAAGGAATGGGCCACCGTCGGTGGCGTGAGGAAAAACATCGGTCCCGACTCGAGGTATTGCTGGTCATCCAGATAGACCCGCACCGCACCGCTCTTCACGTAATGCACCTGGAAGAACCGGTCGTGTCGGTGCACGGGCATATTGCGGCCGAAGAACTCAGCCAGATTGCCGAGTTTGTCGTAGTGCACTTCGGCATCGCTGTAACGCTGGTCGTAGACCTGACCGATGTTGATATTGGGGATCGGCTGACGATCGATCATCGCTCGGTTCTCTTTCTTGTTTGCGTGTTGGCAGTGCAAGGACTTTCATCCTGCGCCGGTTTGCGGCGGTTAACCACTGCCAGCGCATTTTGCCACGCTTGACGATTGTTAACATATTAATTATAACGTTAACAGGTTAACGAATATTTCGCGAAGCAGTCACTGCTCCGCCATTGCCAGGAGAAAAAGCATGAGCCGTGCCCTGCATGATGTTGCGAACGGCACCCTGTTCGGCGTTGCGCTGAACTATCAAGGGTTGCTGAACCAACGTATCGCCGAATTCGGGCAAGCGCCTTACCAGAAACCGCCGGTTAAACCGGTGCTGTTCATCAAGACGCCCAACACCCGCAATGGCCATGACCGCGCGGTGATTCATCCGCAAGGTGAACGCCTGCAACCGGGGCCTGCACTGGGTGTGGTGATCGGTAAGAGCGCCAGCCGGGTCAGCATCGAGAATGCGCTGGAACATGTGGCCGGCTACACCATCGTCAATGAGTTCAGCCTGCCGGAAGACAGCTACTACCGCCCGGCGGTGAAAGCCAAGTGTCGTGACGGCTTCTGCTCGCTGGGCCCGGAATTGGTGGGCCGTGACCAGCTCGCCGATCCGCATCAGTTGAGTCTGAAACTGTTCGTCAACGGTGAACTGCGCCAGGAAAACTCCACGGCCAACTTTGTCCGCAGCATTCCCCAGTTGATCGCCGAAATCAGCGAATTCATGACCCTCCACGAAGGCGATGTGCTGATCACAGGCACCCCTGAAGGCCGTGTCGATGTCCAGCCCGGTGACACCGTCGAAGTCGAAATCAGCGGCCTGGGCCGCCTCGTCAACCACATCGTGGCCGAGTAACAGGAGCTTCCATGAAACACGCCCGTATCCGCTTTGAAGGTGAAGTCCACCTCGTCCATGTCGAAGAGCACAACGCCGTGCGCCTGGCCGACGGCCGCCTGCTGGCCGAAGAACAAGTGCAATGGCTGCCACCGGCCACCGGCAGCATGTTCGCCCTGGGCCTGAACTACGCCGACCACGCCGCCGAGTTGGCCTTCAAGCCGCCCACCGAGCCCCTGGCGTTCATCAAGTCCCCGGGCACCTACACCGGCCATAACCAGGCTACATGGCGCCCGGACAACGTCGCCTATATGCACTACGAGTGCGAACTGGTCGCCGTCATCGGCAAGCCCGCGCGTAACGTCAAGCGTGAAGACGCCCTCCAGTACCTGGCCGGCTACACGGTGTGCAACGACTACGCGATCCGTGACTACCTGGAAAATTACTACCGGCCCAACCTGCGGGTGAAGAACCGCGATGCCACGACGCCGGTCGGTCCGTGGATCGTCGACGTCGCCGACGTGCCGGACCCGAGCAACCTGAAACTGCGCACCTGGATCAACGGTGAGTTACGTCAGGAAGGCTCGACCTCCGACATGATTTTCGACATCCCTTACCTGATCGAATACCTGTCCAGCTTCATGACCTTGCA
Organism: Pseudomonas sp. GW822-FHT07A10; assembly: GCF_058798795.1. Taxonomy (NCBI): domain Bacteria; kingdom Pseudomonadati; phylum Pseudomonadota; class Gammaproteobacteria; order Pseudomonadales; family Pseudomonadaceae; genus Pseudomonas; species Pseudomonas sp. GW822-FHT07A10. The sequence goes on along the minus strand of NZ_JBXAKV010000001.1, from coordinate 498,264 downwards.
GCCCGGCGACATGATCGCTACGGGCACGCCGGAAGGTCTGGCCGATGTGGTTCCCGGCGATGAAGTGATTGTGGAAGTGGAAGGCGTGGGTCGCCTGGTTAATCGAATTGTTAGCGAAGCGGAATTTTTCTCCGCCCGTAAAGAGGCTTGAGCAGCATGATCAAACACTGGATCAACGGCCGTGAGGTCGAAAGCAAAGACGTTTTCGTCAACTACAACCCGGCCACCGGCGAAGCCATCGGTGAAGTCGCCAGCGGCGGCGCCGAAGAAGTCGCTCAGGCCGTAGCCGCGGCCAAGGAAGCCTTCCCCAAGTGGGCTAATACGCCAGCCAAGGAACGTGCCCGACTGATGCGCAAGCTCGGTGAGCTGATCGAGCAGAATGTCCCGCGTCTGGCCGATTTGGAAACGCTGGACACGGGCCTGCCGATCCATCAGACCAAAAATGTGTTGATCCCCCGCGCTTCGCACAACTTCGATTTCTTCGCCGAAGTCTGCACCCGCATGGACGGTCACTCTTACCCCGTCGACGACCAGATGCTCAACTACACCCTGTATCAGCCGGTGGGTGTTTGCGGTCTGGTGTCACCGTGGAACGTGCCGTTCATGACTGCCACCTGGAAAACCGCGCCGTGCCTGGCACTGGGCAATACTGCGGTGCTGAAGATGTCCGAGCTGTCCCCACTGACGGCCAACGAACTCGGTCGTCTGGCTGTTGAGGCCGGCATTCCCAATGGCGTGCTCAACGTCATCCAGGGTTACGGCGCCACCGCCGGTGACGCGCTGGTTCGGCACCCGGATGTGCGCGCAATTTCGTTCACCGGAGGTACCGCCACCGGCAAGAAAATCATGCAGACCGCCGGCCTCAAAAAATACTCCATGGAACTCGGCGGCAAGTCACCGGTGCTGATCTTTGAAGATGCGGACCTGGAGCGCGCCCTCGACGCCGCACTGTTCACCATCTTCTCGCTGAACGGCGAACGCTGCACCGCTGGTAGCCGGATCTTCATTCAGGAAAGCGTTTACCCTCAGTTCGTCGCCGAGTTTGCTGCCCGCGCCAAACGCTTGATCGTCGGCGATCCACAGGACCCGAAGACTCAGGTCGGCTCGATGATCACTCAGGCCCACTACGACAAGGTCACTGGCTACATCAAGATCGGCATCGAGGAAGGCGCCACCCTCCTCGCCGGTGGTCTGGAACGTCCGGCCAACTTGCCGGCGCACCTGAGTAAAGGCCAGTTCATTCAGCCGACGGTGTTCGCCGACGTGAACAACAAGATGCGTATCGCCCAGGAAGAGATCTTCGGTCCGGTGGTGTGCCTGATTCCGTTCAAGGACGAAGCCGAGGCCCTGCAACTGGCCAACGATACCGAGTATGGCCTGGCGTCTTACATCTGGACCCAGGACATCGGCAAGGCCCATCGCCTGGCCTACGGCATCGAAGCCGGCATGGTGTTCATCAACAGTCAGAACGTGCGGGACTTGCGTCAGCCGTTCGGTGGTGTGAAAGGTTCCGGTACCGGACGCGAAGGCGGCCAGTACAGCTTTGAGGTGTTCGCCGAAATCAAGAACATCTGCATTTCCATGGGCAGTCATCACATCCCGCGTTGGGGTCTCTGAACAGCCGATGGTCGCTGCTGAAGGCAGCGATGGGCCGCGCATCGGCTCATCGCAGCCTTCACTGGCCACCAGATTGAATCGAATAACAACAATTTCAGGAGAATCATCATGGGCGAAGTCGTCCTGGCCGCGAAAATCTGCCATGTACCCTCGATGTACCTGTCGGAACTGCCCGGCAAGCATCACGGTTGTCGCGAGGCGGCAATTGCCGGACACAAGGAAATCGGCCGTCGCGCCCGCGAGCTCGGTGCCGACACCGCCGTGGTGTTCGACGTGCACTGGTTGGTCAACAGCGGCTATCACGTCAACTGCGGCGAGCATTTCAAGGGCATCTACACCAGCAACGAACTGCCGCACTTCATCAAGAACATGGAGTACGAGTACCCGGGTTGCCCAGCGTTGGGCGAGCTGATCGCCACCGAGGCCAATCAGGCCGGAGTGCGCACCATGGCCCATAACATCCCGAGCCTGGAGTTGGAATACGGCACTCTGGTACCTATGCGCTACATGCACATGGGCGTCCCGGACGAGCAGAAGTTTGACGTGATCTCCATCGCCGCCTGGTGCGCCTGGCATCGCCTGGAAGACAGCTTCGCCTTCGGCGCCGCCGTGCGCCGGGCCATCGAGAAGAGCGACCGCAAGGTGCTGGTACTGGCCTCCGGCTCGCTGTCCCACCGTTTCTCCGACGACCGTGAAGCCGAAGCCAACATTCACAACTGGACCCGTGAATTCGACAAGCAGATGGACCTGCACGTGGTAGAGATGTGGAAGCAAGGTCGCTTCAAGGAGTTCTGCGCAATGCTCCCGGACTACGCCGAGCATTGCTTCGGCGAAGGCAAGATGCACGACACCGCGATGCTCCTTGGACTGCTGGGCGGGCCTGAATACAACAAGCCAGCCGAGATCATCACCCCGCCGTTCGGCAGTTCCGGCACCGGCCAGATCAACGCCATTTTCCCTCTCTGAGGTACCAGACAGGAACTGGCGTAGCAGCTGTCGAGCGGAGCGAGGCGGCGTCCGAGGACGTAGTCCTCGTAAAACCGGTGCTCTCGATTTACCTGAAACACAGAGGTGTATGGGGTTACGACTGCTTCGCAGCCGGACGCTGCCTCGCTCCGCTCGACAGCTGCTACGCGATGCGAAACATCAACGTTACGGGAGACTCACATGCCGCATTTCATCGCCGAATACACCGACAACATCGAACAGCAGGCGGACTTGCCCGCGCTATTCGAAAAGGTCCACGCCGTCCTGGGAGACAGCGGCGTGTTCCCCCTGGGCGGCATCCGCAGTCGTGGCGTGCGCCTGGACACCTGGCGCATGGCGGATGGCAAGCACGATTACGCCTTCGTCCATATGACCCTCAAGGTCGGTCACGGACGAGATCTGCCGACCCGGCAGACAGTCGCACAAACACTGTTCAACGTAATCACCGAGCACTTCGCCGAGCTGCAGTCGCAACGCTTGCTGGCGCTGTCGTTCGAGATGATCGAGCTGCACCCCGAACTGAATTTCAAGCAGAACAACGTGCATGCCTTCTTGAAGAACCAGGCGGGCTGATTCACGCCCTCCTTCCGCCAACGGCCACTCAAACAAAAAGTACAACATCATGAGCACAGCCAATACCGCTGACAGCATCACCCTTGCCGAGCACGATCGAACCCACAGCACCGTTACCTGGCGCCTGATGCCATTGCTGTTGATCTGTTACCTGTTCGCCCATCTGGACCGGATCAACATCGGCTTCGCCAAGATGCAGATGAGTACCGACCTGCACTTCAGCGACACCGTCTACGGCTTCGGAGCCGGACTGTTCTTCATTGCCTACGCGCTGTTCGGGGTACCGAGCAACATGGCCCTTGACCGGGTCGGACCACGGCGTTGGATCGCCAGCCTGATGGTGGTCTGGGGCGTACTTTCTGCCAGCATGTTGTGGGTCGAAAGCTCCAGCGGTTTCTATGTCCTGCGCTTTCTGCTGGGCGTAGCCGAAGCTGGCTTCTTTCCCGGGATCCTGGTGTTCCTCAATCGCTGGTACCCGGCCCGGCGCCGGGCTCAAGTCACCGCGCTGTTTGCCATTGCCGTGCCGATGGCCGGAGTCATCGGCGGACCGCTGTCCGGGGCGATTCTGGAAAACCTCCATGACTTCGGTGGACTGCGCGGCTGGCAGTGGATGTTCCTGATCGAAGGAGCGCCGGTGGTCTTGCTGGGCCTGGTGGTGCTCAAGTGTTTGCCGGATAACTTCGAAGTCGTGAAGTGGCTGAACCCGGCGCAGAAACAGCAACTGCGCGCGCAACTGAGCAGCGAAGAACAGCGTAAATCCATCACCTCCTTCGGTGGGATTGTGCGCGACCCGCAGGTCTGGCTGCTGGTGGCGATCTATTTTGCGGTGATGCTGGCGGTCAACACCCTGGCCTTCTGGATGCCAACACTGATCCACGGCGCGGGAATTGGCAGCGACGGCAAGGTAGGCCTGCTCAGTGCAGTGCCCTATCTGGCCGGTTGTTTCTTCATGATCGGCTGCGGACGCTCGTCGGACCGTAACCGCGAACGCCGCTGGCACCTGTGTGTGCCGCTACTGATGGCCGCCGCCGGTATCGCAGTGGCGGGCCTGGCGCCGGGCAACCCGCTGTTGGTGATGGGCGGCTTGACCGTCGCTGGCATGGGTGCCAGCGCCGCGTTGCCGATGTTCTGGCAACTGCCTCCGGCCTTTCTCTCCAACTGCACACAAGCCGCCGGCATTGCCCTGATCAGCTCGTTCGGCAGCATCGCCTCGTTCCTCGCGCCTTACCTGATCGGCTGGATGCGCGACACCACTCAGAGCGCCAGCCTGGCCCTGTATGTCCTGGCGCTGTTAATCGCTCTCGGCGGCTTCCTGGTGCTGCGCACCAATGCGGCCATCGTCAATCCACAATAAGAGATCTTCGTCATGCTCGATCAACAGCAAATCCTTCACGCCGCCGCACAACTGGATCGGGCTGAACGCTCCAGGGAGCAGGTCCGGCAATTTTCCCTCGATCACCCGGCTATCACCATCGAAGACGCGTATGCCATCCAGCGCGCCTGGGTCGCCCAGAAAATCAAGGACGGGCGCAAACTGGTCGGGCACAAGATCGGTCTGACCTCGCGGGCCATGCAAGTGTCCTCGAACATCACCGAGCCGGACTTTGGTGCCTTGCTCGATGACATGTTCTTCGACGAGGGCACGGACATTCCGTTCGAGCGCTTCATCGTGCCGCGGGTGGAAGTGGAGCTGGCGTTCATCCTTGGCAAGCCGCTCAAAGGTCCGAACTGCACGATCTTCGACGTGCTCGACGCCACTGAATGGGTGATCCCGGCGCTGGAAATCATCGATGCGCGAATTCAGCAAATCGACCCGCAGACCAAGGCGACACGCAAGGTGTTCGACACCATTTCCGACAACGCCGCCAACGCTGGCGTGGTCATGGGCGGTCGTGCCGTGCGGCCGACCGAGATCGACCTGCGCAAGGTGCCTGCGGTGCTCTACCGCAACGGCGTGATCGAGGAGTCCGGGGTGTCGGCCGCCGTGCTCAATCATCCGGCCAAAGGCGTGGCCTGGCTGGCGAACAAACTGGCCGCCTACGACGTCACCCTGGAAGCGGGCCAAATCATTCTCGGCGGCTCCTTCACCCGCCCGGTGGCGGCCAACCCCGGTGATACCTTCCATGTCGATTACGACATGCTGGGTTCCATCTCCTGCCGCTTTGTTTGATCCCTGGAGGACTGTTCCATGGACATGCCCATCAACCGTTTCAAGCAACGCCTCAAAAGCGGCGAAGCTCAGATAGGCCTCTGGCTCGGTCTGGCCGACGCCTACTGTGCCGAGCTGGCAGCCAATGCCGGTTTCGATTGGCTGCTGATCGACGGCGAACATGCACCCAATGATCTTCGCGGGTTGCTCGGCCAGCTTCAGGCAGTGGCGCCCTACCCCAGTCATCCGGTGATACGCCCGGTGATCGGCGATATCGCACTGATTAAGCAGGTGTTGGATATCGGCGCCCAGACCCTGCTGGTGCCGATGGTTGAAAGTGCCGAACAGGCACGGGAACTGGTGCGTGCGATTCACTATCCGCCCCAGGGCATACGCGGTGTCGGCAGTGCGCTGGCCCGTGCGTCACGCTGGAACAGCATTCCCGGTTACCTCGACAAAGCGGATGAACAAATGTGCCTGCTGGTACAGATCGAAAACCGCGAAGGCCTGGTCAACCTGGATGCCATTGCGGCGGTCGAGGGCGTGGACGGGGTGTTTATCGGCCCGGCGGATTTGAGCGCGTCCATGGGCCATCGCGGCAATCCGGGGCATCCCGAGGTGCAGGCGGCCATCGAGGACGCCATCGTGCGGATTCAGAAGGCCGGCAAGGCCGCAGGCATTCTCAGCGCCGACGAGACACTCGCCCGGCGCTATATCGAGTTGGGCGCGGCATTCGTTGCCGTGGGTGTCGACACCACCGTGCTGATGCGTGGCCTGCAAACCCTCGCCGGCAAATTCAAAGATGCTCCGGTGCCCACCAGCTCCGGCGGCGTGTACTGATTTTTCGAGAAGCCCGATGAAACTTAACGATTTGAAACTGCTGCGCGAGCAGGCTTACATCAATGGCCAATGGGTCGACGCCGATGACGGTTCACGCTTCGCGGTGACCAACCCGGCGGATGGCGAAGTCATCGCCCAAATCAGCTCCCTCGGCCAAGCCGAAACCGCCCGCGCCATCGCCGCGGCCCAAGCTGCCCTGCCCGCTTGGCGCGGCAAAACCGCCAAGGATCGCAGCAAGGTATTGCGCACATGGTTCGAGCTGATCATGGCCCATCAGGAAGATTTGGCTCGCCTGCTCAGTTGGGAACAAGGCAAACCGCTGGCCGAGAGTCGTGGCGAAGTTGCCTATGGCGCGAGCTTTATCGAGTGGTTCGCCGAAGAGGCCAAGCGGGTCTACGGCGATGTGATTCCTCATGACAAGCAAGGTCGGCGGCTGGTGGTGATCAAACAAGCCATCGGGGTGGTGGCGGCCATCACACCGTGGAATTTTCCCAATGCGATGATCACCCGCAAGGTCGGTCCGGCGTTGGCCGCCGGTTGCACCGTGGTGCTTAAACCGGCTTCAGAAACCCCATTGTCGGCTTTGGCCCTGGCTGAACTCGGCGAACGCGCCGGCATTCCGGCGGGTGTGCTGAACGTCGTCACCGGCACCCGCTCCCGGGAAATCGGTGCAGAGCTGACGGGTAACCCGGCAGTGCAAAAACTCTCGTTCACCGGCTCCACCGGCATCGGCAAATTGCTGATGGCCCAGTGTGCGCAAACCATCAAGAAAGTCAGCCTGGAACTGGGCGGTAACGCGCCGTTTATCATCTTCGAAGACGCCGACCTGGATGCCGCCGTGGAAGGTGCGATCGGCTCGAAATTCCGCAACAGCGGCCAGACCTGTGTCTGTACCAACCGCTTGCTGGTACAAAACAGTGTCTATGACGAGTTCGCCCGCCGCCTGGTGCTGGCGGTCAACACCCTCAAGGTCGCCCGGGCAGAAACCGAAGGCGCGCAACAAGGGCCGCTGATCAACGCCAAGGCGGTGGCCAAGGTCGAGGAACACATCAACGACGCACTGGCCCAGGGCGCGACGCTGCTGGCCGGCGGCAAACCCCACGCACTGGGCGGCAACTTCTTCGAGCCCACGGTGCTCGGCGACGTCACCCCGGTCATGCTGGTGGCCCGGGATGAGACCTTCGGCCCGCTGGCACCGCTGTTCCGTTTCGACACCGAAGCCGAGGCAATCGCCATGGCCAACGATACCGAGTTCGGTCTGGCGTCCTATGTCTACACCCGCGACCTGGGCCGGGCCTGGCGCGTCAGCGAGGCGCTGGAGTACGGCATGGTCGGAGTCAACGAAGGACTGATCTCCACCGAAGTGGCGCCGTTCGGCGGGATAAAGCAGTCAGGGTTGGGCCGCGAAGGTTCCAAGTATGGGATCGATGATTACATCGAGCAGAAGTACATGTGCCTGAGCATCAAATAATCTCTGTACAACGCGTCATTCGATTTCGCGAGCAAGCTCGCTCGCGAAATCGCTCCGATATTGTCAGCGCTTGATGGTCTTCAACTCGTTGAGCAGCCCGAGCAACGTCTGCAACTTCTCCTCTCCCAACTGTGCCTGCAACCGTTGGTAGTTCTCTTCCATGCACTGGCTCATGGACTCAAAGCACGCCTCGCCCTTTTCGGCCAGGGTCACCAGCACCCGTCGCTGGTCCTGCTCGGCCTTGCGCCGATGGACCATGCCGGCCGCCTCCATGCGCACCAGCACACCGGTCATGCTCGGTTTGAGGATGCACGCCAGTTCCGCCAGCCGGTAGATTTCCAGCTCGCCGTGCTGACTGAGAATGCGGATAACCCGCCACTGTTGTTCAGTCAACCCGTGCTGGTTGAGCGAGGGACGAAAAAAACTCATGGCTGCTTCACGTGCTTGCAGCAGGGTCAAGGTCAGGGATTGCCGGGGTTTGAGCATCGGAGTCAGGATCACGGTTGATTTAGTTAATAATTTAACGAAACTCTATCATCCTGTCCTCCCGAACGCGCCATAACTTCTTATCGCAAAGGCCTTCTGGCGCGCTGAATCAAAAATCCCGGCATAGAGAATCAAGACATCCACCGAGCCAAGGCTCTTAATAGGAGTCATCCGGTACAGAGCTAATCAAAGGCCCTGCGTTGAGTTTTTCTTCACTTTTTCAGGCTGCGCCATGATCAATATCGAAACGCCCACCTATTACACGGCCACCAAAAAATACAATCTCAGCTTCCCGACCCTGGAACAGGATGTGGAAGCCGACGTTGTGGTCATTGGCGGTGGTTTCTCCGGCATCAATACCGCGCTTGAGCTCGCCGAAAAAGGCATCACCAACATCGTTGTGCTGGAGGCGCGTTACCTGGGTTTCGGTGGCACCGGGCGCAATGGAGGGCAGATCATGGCCGGCATCGGTCACGACCTGGAGAAGATCAAGAAGGACGTGGGTGAGGACGGTCTGCGCCAGGTCTTCGAGATCAGCGACCTGGGCGCGGACATCATCAAGGACCGCATCGCCAAGTACAACATCGATGCCGACTTCTGCCACGGCTACGGCTACATGGGCTTCAATGCTCGCCAGGAAAAGACCCTGCGCGCCTGGGAAAAAGACTTCAAATCGATCAACAGCAAACACGAGATTCGCTTTCTCGGTGGTTCGGACGTCAAGCAAATCATCGGCTCCGATGCCTACAGCAGCGCATTGCTGCACATGGGCGGCGGTCACGTCCATTCGTTGAACCTGCTACTCGGTGAAGCCAAGGCACTGGTTGGGCACGGCGTGCGGATTTTCGAGAACAGTCCAGCGCTGGAAGTCAGCTATGGCGAGCGCATCACCGTGCGCACCGGCCGTGGTTCAGTAAAGGCCAGCAAGCTTCTGTGGGCCTGCGACAGTTTCCTCAACAAGCTGGAACCTGAGCTGCACCGCTCGACCATAAACACTTACGCTTTCCAGATGATGACCGAGCCACTGTCGGACGAGTTGATCAACCGCATCAGCCCGATTCGCGGCGCCTACAGCGACATTCGTCCGGTGATCGACTACTACCGCGTCACCAACGAAAACCGTCTGTTGTTCGGTGCGGCCACACCGCTGGTCGAGCACATTCCCCTGGACCTGAAAGCCTGGAACCGCAACCTGATGCTGAAGATTTTCCCGTACCTCAAGGACGTGAAAATCGATCTGGCCTGGGGCGGTCCGATGGCCTGCAGCCCGAATCTGTTCCCGCAGATCGGCACCCTGCCCGGTCGCAGCAACGCCTTCTTCGTTCAGGGCTATTCGGGCTTCGGCGTCACCCCCAGCCACATCATCTGCAAGGTGCTGGCCGAAGGCATGAGTGAAGGCTCGGCGCGCTATGACCTGGTCAGCTCGATCCACCGCCCTACCATCCTTGGCAAAGATGCGTTTCGCCCACTGTTGCTGACCGCCGGCAAGTCCTGGCACCAGCTGTCAGGTTATTGGAACGGGCGTCGGTAACTGCCAAGGCGCTCTTCCCTTTTCTGTTTTTTTACTCATCAGGAGCAACTGCCATGACCCTTACCACCCTCAAGAAAGACATCCAGCTGTCCGAACTGGACGCCTGGGGCTCCGTTGCCGACCTCGGCTCGGAAATCCTCGAAGGCGAAGTCAAAGCCTTCGGCAAAATGACTTTCGGCGCACCGACCGACCCGGTCAGCAGTGCCTATTTCGGCACCACCCAGGGCAAGTTCCGCATGGTCTATCCGTTCGCCGAACAAGCTACGGTGGTTACCGGCGAAGTGGTCCTGACCAACGAATCCACCGGCCAGAGTGCTCGCTACAAGGCCGGCGACAGCTGGTTCGTGACCAAAGGCACTCCCGTGCTGTGGGAAGTGGTCAGCGAAAGTTTCGTCAAACACTACTTCGCTGTCGCTTGACCGATTCGGGTTGCCGGCGAACAGCCGGTAGCCCCTTGGCGAGGTACCGAACATGAATGCCCTCCCCACCCAGGAAATCGCCGGCCATTGCCTGCAAGCTTTCACTCAACTTGTACCTGCCAGTCAGGCGGCGTTCTACTGTGTCGACCGGCAACTGCAAGCCCGTGACTTCCGGCTGCATTGCATGAGCGATGAGATGCATCGCGACTATCTGGACAACTACCGTCGGTTCGACCCTTTGCAACCGCGAAATTGCCTGTCCAGCGGGCGAGCCGTGGTGCCTCTGGGTTTTGCCATGGCCCGACAGCCGACACGGGACAGTCGGCGCTATCGGGACTTTCTGCAGCGCTATGGCATTGTCGATGTGGTGGAAATCCTCGCCCATCGCGCCGGCCAGCCTCAGGCCGCGATCTCGATGTTACGCACCGCCGAACAAGGCGCCTTCACCACCGACCAACTGGCCCAGCTCAATGCCTTGCAGTCCCTGCTGCAACTCGCCGTCGCGAACATACAGCCCTGCGAAGATCCGCTGACCGGCCTGACGCCCAAGGAGCGGCAGATCGCGTTGTTACTGCGCCAGGGCGCCAGCAACAAGCAACTGGCCCTGGAACTGAAAGTCGGTCTGCCGACCATCAAGACCCACCTGATCAACCTGTTTCGCAAGACCGGCGTCAGCAGCCGCACCGAGCTGGTCGGAACCCTGTTTCTCCAGCTCTGATTTTTTAGCCCGGCTCAACCATCCGGTTGATAGGCGAGCTTGTTTGCGAACCGCATGCTCCAGATTGTTATTTCACTCAACTGGAGCATTGCAATGACAACATCATCCGACTGGATCACCGTTGGCGCCCTGGCCGACGGCTTCGCCCCCGAAGCCTTCATCCTGCCGAACCTGGCCGACCTGAACGGCAAGGCCTTCACGCTGAACTTCGCCAATGGCTGGCAGATCGAACATCGTTTCGACACCGAAGCCCTATCCTGGACCGCTGCCGATGGGCACTCCACAGGCACTGCAAACTATCGAGCCACCTCAGTGCGTCCAGGTCTGTACCTGGTGGACTTCATCAAGCACGAAGGTGGTCAAGCCTGGTCGATCAGCCTGGTGCTCGACACCGTTAGCGCTGCATTCACCGCCGTGATCGGCCGCATGCCGACCCAGGATCAAACCCGTGAAGGCCTCTACAGCCGTGCGCTGGCGGGCAAGCACCTGACCTCGGTCGAAGTCGAGTTTTTGCATGGCAGCCTTGATCGTCCGTGGCAGGAAGGCCAATGCCCTCACGCACCGACCAGCGAACTGACCGGCCTGCGCAACCTGTATCGCTACAGCCCAAGTGAAGTCTACGAACACATCTACCTCAACGATCAGTTCTATTCCTGGCAGTGCCTCAAGGGCGTCGAGCAAGGCCTGTGCGACACCGACCGCTGCCACTACTACAAGATCGCCGATCAGCTGTACCTGTTCGTCTGGCGCGAGAAGATCATCCCGACCCTCGGCCTGGTGCTGATCGACCTGCAACAGCACCGCAGCGACGGCAAGATCTTCGGTTATGCCGGGTCGTCCTTCGATGAACTGTCAAACTTTCCGATCAGCTCTTACTGCCAGGTTCTCAACCGGACGGAGTATCCCAATGCCTGAGCCACGTACCGTTGCAATCACCGGTGCCGGGACGGGCATCGGTGCTGCCTGTGCCCGGCTGTACGCAGCCGAAGGCGTCAATCTGGTGTTGATCGGCCGCCGCCGCGAGCCCCTGGAGCAAATTGCCCGGGAAACCGGCGGGCTGGCTTTGGTCGGCGATGCCGCCTGCCCGGACACCTGGGAAGGATTCGTGGCGCAGATTCGTCAGCGCTACGGGCGCCTTGATGTACTACTGGCCTGTGCCGGCGGCCTTGGCCTGGGCAGCGCCACCGACACCAGCCCGCAGACCTGGGAAGCGGCGTTGCGCAGCAACCTGGACAGTGCCTTCTACAGTGCCCGGGCCTGCCTGCCTCTGCTGCTGGAAAGTACCGGCAACATCGTGCTGATCGGGTCCATTGCCTCACTGGCGGCGGGCCCCGAAGTCTGCGGCTACACCACCGCCAAGCATGCGCTGCTCGGCCTCAATCGTTCGCTGGCCAGAGATTACGGCCCGCGCGGTGTACGAGTGAACGCCGTCTGCCCCGGCTGGGTGCGCACGCCCATGGCCGATCAGGAGATGCAGCCGCTGATGGACTTTTATGACGAAACGCTGCAGCAAGCCTATGACCGGGTCTGCGCCGACGTGCCGTTGCGACGACCGGCCAGCGCCGAGGAAATTGCCAGGGTTTGCCGCTTCCTGGCCTCTAGCGAGGCGTCGATTATCACGGGCGCAACCGTGGTGGCCGACGGCGGCTCGAGCATCGTCGATGTGCCGACCCTGGCCTACACCCACATGGAGCAAACTCATGTCTGAAGGCTGCGCTTTCAAAGATCTTGATTTCAGCGGAAAAACCGTCCTGGTAACCGGCGGAGCACAAGGCATTGGGCGGGCGATCGTCGAAGCTTTCGCCGTGCGAGGTGCTCATGTGGTAATCGCCGACCTTCAACTGCCGCTGGCCCAGTCGCTGGCTGTCGAATTGTCCGCGCAATCGTGTCAGGTTGAAGCCGTGTGCGTCGACCTGGCCGAATCCAGGGCGGTGTTCGAACTGATTCAGGCGCTTGAACAGCGTTTGGGGCAACTGGACGTTCTCGTGCACAACGCCGGGTATTTTCCGCTGACACCGTTCGCCGAGATTACCCCTTCCATTCTCGACCGAACTCTGGCGGTCAACCTCTCGGCGCTGTTCTGGCTGACCCAGGCGGCCTTGCCGATGTTCCGCCGTCAGGGTCAGGGTTGCGTGCTGGTGACTTCATCGGTCACCGGCCCACGAGTAGCCTACCCGGGGCTGAGCCATTACGCGGCGTCAAAAGCCGGGGTCAACGGTTTCATCCGCAACGCGGCACTGGAACTGGCCGGACACAACGTGCGGGTCAATGGCGTCGAGCCGGGCATGATCGCGACGCCAGCCATGGGCAATCTGGGGGACGACCAACTGAACGAAAATATCGCCAGTCGAGTGCCCCTGGGACGGCTTGGCAAGGCGGCGGATATTGCCGGAGCCATGCTGTTTCTAGCATCGGATCTGGCAACTTACATCACCGGACAGACGCTGGTGGTCGATGGCGGCTCGACCTTGCCAGAGGTTTGATATAGCGTTTTTTCATGCTGAAAGGGGGCTTTGAAAAGCCCCCTTTTTCATCCAGAGAGTCAAGCCGCCCCCACCGCCTGTTGCAAATGACTGGAACGAAAATCCTTGGGTGACAACTCGAACTGCTTCTTGAACGAGCGGCTGAAATGCGCCGAGTCGGTGAAGCCCCACTTGTAAGCGATGGAGGTGATCGATTCGCTACGCAAGAACGGATTGGTCAGGTCATCGGCGCTGCGCTTGAGCCGCGCCCGTTGAATGTAGCGACAGACGCTATCGTCCTGCTCTTCAAACAACCGATACAAATGCCGCACTGAAATGTTCAATCGATTGGCCAGCCCGACGGGACTCAAGCCCGGCTGGGTCAGGGACTCGTCGATGACTTTCTGCACATAACTGCGCAGGTTGTTGCCCTGCAACGAAGTAACGTCATCCCCCGACACCTGATCCTGATCGAATGCCGAACCCAGCAACGATACAAAAGCCGATTGCAACGCCTCACCCTCACCGACTGCGCCCTCGCCCACCCACGCGTCCTTGCACAGCTGATCCACCAGCACATGCAGCATCCGCCCACAGGCCTTGCTCGAGGAAATCTTGCCGAACGTCCGGGACTGGCTGCCAAGCTGTTTGCACACTTCGTTGCGGGACAAGGAGACCGAGACATGCTCGATCAGCCCGAATGGGCTTATTTCAATGGAACCTGCCGAGTCCATCAGCAGCAGGTCCCCGGGAGCCAACTGGATGCTCTGTCCGTACTGGGTGATCTGGCAGTAACCGCTGCGCTGGCTGACCAGGAAACAATCCTGTTCGTTGTCGTGATCGGCGTTGGGCTTGTCGCGCTTGATAAGCCCTGCGTTGGTACGCAAGTTCGCCAAGGACAGACCGCCCCGGGAACACTCGGAAACCTCACCAATGAACAGCGAACGGTTGTAGGCCAATTCTGTGTCGAAATGACCACAGGCTGCTCGCAGATCCCGGGTCCAGGTTTCCAACCCGTCTTGCACAGACTGATGGATGCTCATGGGGCTCTCCACAATGGCTTTTTGTTTTTGTTGCGCAATAGTTAACATGTTATCTATATGCGCGCAACAAGTACGTGTCTGCCAAAGTGGGTAGCACTAATGATGCCAAAATCGCGAATCAGAACGTGCGCAACAGGCGCTGCAATCCAGTCAACGTGTCAAGCAGCCAAGTGCGTTGATCACGGCTCAAAGCGATGTAGCGACGAAAGGCCGGCATGCGGTTGACCACCTCGCTGCCACCCATATGCTCCAGCCGTACGCACCACTGATGCCCTTGCAGATCGATGCGCAAGCGTTTGAAGTCCAACGGCATCAAGGCCTGGTGCAGCGCACTGTCCTCCTGCAACCTGGCCTGCAACCTGGCTAATAGCGCGGCGTCTCCAGCACGCTGCCGACAGCGGATCCCGGTCCGTCGAACAGCCCCGCTATGGTGCAGTTCGAAGCTCGCCGTGCCCTCAGTCGAGGCAGGCACCCGGATCACGAACTCGGTCATGACCAGGTGCATCAACAGCTGCGACTCGGTGCGCTCGACGATCTCCAATTGCAGGCTGCCATCGTCCAGCGAAGCCCGGGCCGCTGTCGGCTCTGTCTGCTCGAAACTGGCCAGACCGAGGTTGCGCCGCAGGTGCTCGAGCGTCACCCCAGGTCGATAACCGGCTGGGGCGCGTCTGGCGCTGAACAGCTCAGACAGTTTTTGCAGCATGGTCGATATACCCGTTGTGAGGGTGCCCCGGTTCATTGGAGAACTCCTTGGCCAGCACTTCTTCCACCGAAGCAGGCTTGAATGGATTGACCTTCTGCACGACTAACGTCCAGAACAGCGCGTACACCGCGGTGCCACCAAGCATCACCGCGAACGGGACATAGATATCCGCGGGGTTCATGCCGGGCGGCGTGATAAACCACATGCCCAGCAGGATGCCGACGCTGGAAAGGATCTGTGGCAACGGGAAGAAGGGCGAGCGATAGGCCCGTGGCAGATCGGGACGACGGATGCGCAGCATTACCACCGACAGCGTCACCAGCAGATAGGCAAAACTCCAGGCACAAACGGCGGCCAACACCAGATGCATGATGTTGTCAGTGTTACCGCCCAGATACAGCGCATGCAGGCAAGGAATCAGCATCGCCACCAGAATGCACAGCAGCGGCGTCTTGAAGCGTGGGTGCAAGTAGGTGAAGACCTTGGGCAATGCGCCGTCGACTGCCATGCCGTAAAGAATCCTCGGCACACCCGCCATCAGCGTATTGATGGTCGCCGCCCCGGCAAACAGAAAGCCGATCCCCAGCCACATCGGACCGATATTGCCCATCACCTGCTCGGCGAACTTTGGAATGGCCATCGGTGTATCGAGCAGATGCACGCCACCGGCGGCATCAAGCAACACGTTCTCCACTTGACGCTTCATTGCCGCGCCATAGATGAACATGCACGACGCAACGCTCAACAACCCCAGAATCATCGCCTTGGGCATGACCTTGGCCGATTGGCGCAAGTCCGGCGCCAGAGGGGTGACGAACTCACAACCGACGAACATGAACATGGCCATGCCCACCAGCGACAGGATGGTGATCAGGTCAGTACCCACAAGGGATACACCGAACCAGCCATCCAGTTGCACCGCTGGCGCCGCGATCAACCCCATCACGCCAAACACCATCAACGTGGTCCACATGCCGAAGGTCAGAATGATCTCTGCCCTGCCGAAGGCGCTGACGCCGAAGGCATTGAGAATCCCGAACACCACGACGAACCCAACCCCAAGCAACCAGGAACCACCGGCAGATTCTGCCAAGGTATTGAGGTGCTCGAAGTTCACCAGGGCCATGACCCCGGAAAGAATGGTCTCGGCAGTGCCTGCGAACACATGCACGATCAGGTAGGCCGACAACGTGCCAGTGATAGCAAAGAAGCGGCCCATGCCGCAATTGATGTAGTCGTAGACCGAACCGGTAGTCGGCAGGATCGATGCCGCTTCAGCGAAGGTGGTCGCCTGGGCCAACATCATCACCACGGCAATCAGCATGGCCACCGCGAAGGCGCTGCCGCCGATGCCAAAGCCCATGGTCGCGGTGAGAATCACCGGGCTGGCCATGATCAGACCAATGGTACTGGCGAGCGCAGTGGGAAAACCGACCGTGCCCCGGTTCAAATGCTCGGTGAGTCTGTCATTGATCGACATAGTGCAGATCCTCGAAAGCGGATTTTTATAGTGGATGTATCGAGCCGTTCAAGGAGCTGGCGATAAAGCCCTCCCCAGCCAGTCCCTGAGCGAAACGGCGCCGTGTGCAGAGTGACTGTGCTCCTCTGCCACCCAGATCGTCTTGCCCATGTCTGCCGCCGGTCTTGTTGCTCCCTGCCATGCTTCACCGCGTGGCTGACAGGATCAAATGCCTGGCACGCAGGTGAAAGACTTCCCCCATCTCCAGTCGCCCTAATGCGCACTCGACCTATCGAACTGTCCAACAAAAGCTGGGGAAAACAACAATGGAGCAAACACTGAAAGCACGAGCGCTGCCCAAGGCCGTTGGTTTGGGGATCGCGCTCTTGATCGCCGACTCGTCGGCCCAGGCGTACGAGCTGTATGCCGATAACGACACCAAGGTCACGGGCAACTTCCTCGCGGTCTATGGGATGTTCAACAGTCGCAAGAACTATGACGGCACCACAGGCGGGTCTAGCTGGCGCGAAGGATTTATCAAGTATGGCTTGAGTGTCGAGCAAACGCTCGGCGGCCTGGGCAGCGCCTACGGCACGGCCAATCTGGTCAGTTCCGGCACCTGGGGCGATGGCGATGCCGCGGGCATCACCGACGGTACCGAACGAACCACAAAGTTTGATGAAGCCTTCGCCGGCTGGCGTTCCGGCGACCTGTTCCCGGTACTTGGCAAGGATGGCGTGGATGTGTCGTTTGGGCGCCAGGTCATTACTCTCGGTGACGGTTTCATCATCAACGACGACGGCCTGAACCTGGGTAAAGGTGTGGCGGATGGTGAGTTCAACCGAGGTGGTGCCTATTATCTCGCGGCGCGCCACGCATTCGACGAAACGGCCGTCCTGCGCCTGGGCGGCAAGGAAGGCGTGCACGGCAGCCTGATGTGGATCAAGTCGGACAACCGCGCCCAGGCCAAGACCGAGATGGCCGCCAGCACCCTGGAATACACCGCCGCGCCAGGTACCCTCGGGCTGACGTATATTCACGGCATTGACGTCGATGATCGTTATGCCAGCGACTTCCAGAAGCAACGTGAAGGCATGAACATCTATAGCCTGCGGGGCGCTGGCAATGCCGGAATAGAGAACGCTCACTTTTCCTTCGAATATGCCTGGCAGGACAAGGACGCCGGCCCGGAAAAAGCCTGGTACACCGAAGCCGGCTACACCTTTGCCGACCTGCCATGGTCGCCGGACCTGACGTACCGTTACAGCCGCTATTCCAAAGATTGGGATTCGATGTTCAACGGTGTCAACCGTGGCTACGGCACCTGGTTCCAGGGCGAAGTGGCCGGTAATTATTCGGGCCCGTTCAACAGCAACACCGCGATCCAGCATGTGGCGCTCAAAGTCAAACCACTGGAGCCAGTGACCGTTGGCGTGCTGTTTTTCGACTACAAGACCCTGCACAAGAACAATGCGCTGGACCTCGATGGTCGTGAACTGGACCTGTATGCCGAATGGGCGGTGAACGAGCACCTGATCGTCACCCCGTTGGTGGGCCTGTATAAGCCGGAAAAGGATGAAAGCAACGGCGGTAATCAGGTTGGTGGCAACGGCACTAATGTCTACAGCCAACTGACCGTGGCCGTGCCTTTCTAATCCATGTCAGGAGCTGCCTGGCGCAGCTCCTGACGCGGTTTACTGTTTGTGCTGATGCAACATCGTCTGAATCTGATGAGTCGCCTGGCGGGTATTTTCCGCCAGTTTGCGCACTTCATCGGCCACCACTGAAAACCCGCGCCCGACCTCCCCCGCCCTGGCCGCTTCGATGGCGGCGTTCAAGGCCAGCAAGTTGGTCTGGTCGGCGATGCCTTTAATGACTCCTACCACCGTCGCGATCTGGCCGTAGGTCGCCTGATTCTGCTCGAGCATTCGTTGATGGGTGGCCTCGGCTGAACGCTCATCGCTAATGTCGCGCACCGCGCCGATCACTCGGGTCAAGCGGGCCTGCTCGTCACGGGCTGCGCGACCACGCTCGCGACACCAGATGTAACCTCGGGTCTTGTGGCGCATCCGGTATTCAAAGACGTATTCACCACTGCCGTGGGTTGCGAGGATTTCCCGATCGAAGATCGCCATGATCTTCGGCAGATCGTCAGCATGGGTGATGTTGACTTGAGCATCCCAACCGTCGGGCAGCTCGTGCGGGGCATACCCCATGAGGAGGCGGAACTGACTGGAAAACCGCATGCAACTGGCTGGATCCTGCACATCACCGTTGACCACGGTGATGTCCCAGCAACCCTCGGTCAGCGTCGACTGCAACAGCTCCCAGATCTGCTCCTCCTGCCGGTGCTGGTGGGACAACTGCACGTGCAGGCTTAACTCGGCCTCCAGCGCCTGCTCGCGGAGCCGGGTCTGTTCCAGCTGTTGGCGAAGCGTTTCAAGCGCCTGCTCGCTGCGCTCCAATTGGCAGGCCTGGCCCTTGGACAGCTCCTCGGCGACCCGCAGACGTTGCACGATTTGGTTTTTTTCTTGTGTAAACCGTTCCAGTTGCAAGGCCTCGGTGAGCGCCTGCTGCTGTTTATGTTTCTTGAAGAACATCAGCCTGTCCTTTGTTCATCGAGTCGAGACACTGGATCTGATAGCAAACGGGAGATGATTGCTTGTACGTGGCTGCTGAGGCGTTTGCTCCTGTCTGCCACACACAAAAGGCCTTCCTGTAGCAGCCATCGTGCATCTGTAGGATAGCGATACTCTCTCAACCCGCCGATACTCGTCCTCAGGCCCTGCCCACGTCAAAACGACGTTTCGGTCCTTAATGACTTCGTGACGAAAACAATAAAAATGTCGCACAGAGGTACATACGAATGAGCCGTCATGATCATGGTCACGCCAGCCTCCTAGAGGCGTTCAGTGCAATGACACTGGAGCTTCAGCGCCTGGCACAGGACAAAGACATCGAGCATTTCCACCACGCCGCGCTGGGCTGCATCAACCAGTTGTTACCCTTCGACAGTGCCTGGTGGGGGCGTGCGGCGCTGATTGAAGGGTTGCCTGAAGAACACAACTCCTATCTCTACAAATTGCCCCGCAGCTATCTGTCGGACTGGCAATCGATTCGCCACATCGACGTGACCGTCGGCAGGGTCCACGACATCCCCGGGCAAGCGGTCATCGTCGACATGCGCGACCCTTCCAACGGTTCCGGACTCAACTGGCTCGGCGAATCCTATGGTATTGGCGAATTGCTGTGCATTGTGTACGTCGACCCACAAACCCACCTCAGCGATCACCTCACGGTGTATCGCGCTCCCGAAGCACCGCGCTTTTCCGATCAGGATTGTCGGTTGCTGAACAACCTCATGCTTCATCTGGTTGCTGCGGTATCGGCCAACCAGATCCGCACCCTTGTGGCCATGCGCGAAACCCTCACCCGCCCGCGCAATCTGGCGCTCGCCGTATGCGACCAGCGCGGCACACTGCACTGCGCGGAACGTGGTTTCGTCGACTTGCTGCTGACCGAGTGGACGGACTGGACCGGCCCTTGCCTGCCGGTGGCAATGGACGCTAATGGGTATGAAGGCAAGTATCTGCAGATCGAGGCCTCGACGGTCGGTGATCTGTTCTTGCTGGCAGCCCGCAGCCGCACTGTGCTGATGCAATTGAGTCCACGAGAAAACGATGTGGCTCAAGGCTTCGGCGAAGGCAAGACCTACAAGGAAGTCGCCCGCGATCTGGGCATGTCACCCAATACCGTGCGCCACCACATCCGCGCCATCTACAGCAAACTCGGGGTCAAGGACAAAGCCCGAATTGCCCATCTGCTGCACGCCCCGCCTGACTGATCTACCCCGCTGACTCGCGCTGACTTTTTAGCTGCCTTTTTGACAGCCACGGGACACTTTTGCCCTTTTTTCCCTATGCCACGTAGGGGCGATCCGTTCGCCGCACAACAACTCAAAGAAGAGACGCAATGCCCATGACCAGTACCTTCAACCGCAACACTGCACTGGCTCTTATCAGTGGTCTGTCGAGCCTGCATGCTGGCGCCGCCGACCTCAACGCCCGGGATTTTTTCGGCGCCCCTTCGGGCACCACCCTGGGCGTGCTGTATTTGCCGGCAAGCCGCGCCAATGATTTCCACGGCCCCGCCGACAGCACGGGCAAGGCCGACCTTAAGGTCAACGCCGTGGCTTATCGCCAGGTCTTTTTCACCGACATCTGCGGCACCCTCTGCACCCCACAATTCATCGTGCCCTTCGCCGACATCAGCGCCCACCTGCCAGGTGCCAGTCAGCACACCGGAGAAAGCGGTTTCGGTGACCCTCAGGTCGGCGGCACCCTGTTCTTCATCAACGACCCCACCTCGCGCACCTACAGCGGGTTGCTGACCCTGATTACCCTGCCGGTGGGCGAGTACCACAGCACAAATCCCGATGTGTCACCCGGTGCCAATCGCTGGGGGGCAACCTTCGTTTACAACTACACCCAGGGCATCGGTGAAAAATGGGTGCTGGAAGCCAACCTCGAAGCCCAGCTCTATGGCAAGAACGACGACTACTTCAGCAATGACCTCAAACAGGACCCTCTGTATCGCTTGCAAGCTTTTGCCTCTTATGACTTCACGTCGAGCACCTATGGCGCGTTGCGACTGATCCACGCCGATGGCGGCGAGTTGCGGATCAATGAACAACGCATCGATGACACCCACAAGCGCTACACCCAGGTGGGTTTCGAAGTCGGTCACTGGCTCGATAAACAGAATCAGTTGATGTTCAGCCTCTCGCAGAACGTCGTCACCGACAACGGCTACCACGGTACCGACGCATTGCTGCGTCTGGTCCATGTGTTCTGAATTCATTCATCGGAGCTTGAACATGAACACCCAGACCAAACCGCTGACCAATCACCGCTCGCTCGCATCATCCCAACTGGCATTGCTGGCAGCCATTGTGTTGTTCGCCGCCATCACCCCGACCATCCTCATGACCGCACCGGCTGTGGCGGCGCAACTGGCAACTCAATGGCAGCTGAGCCCGTCACAGATAGGCAATCTGTTCTCCACCGAACTCGGTGCCATGAGCCTGGCCACCCTGCCCGCTCTCTGGTGGCTCAAACGTATCGACTGGCGCCGCGCCGCATTGCTGGCCGGGATACTGTTCATTGCAGCCAACCTGCTCTCGATGCTTGCCCACGATTATTCGCTACTCCTGGCATTGCGCTTTTGCAGCGCCCTGGCCGGCGGTTCACTGATGATCATCTGTCTGTCCAGCGCCGCCTCGACGTCCAACCCCGATCGCGTCTATGGCTTATGGGTGATGGGGCAACTGGTGGTCGGGGCGATTGGCTTGAGCATCCTGCCACGCCTGTTCGAACACTACGGGCTGTCAGCCTGCTACTTGATCCTTGCAGGGCTGATGACGGTCTTTTTGCCAATGGCCCGTTACTTTCCCCAAGGCAGCCCGCCGACTGAGAAAACCGCCGAGCGAGTAGCCCTCGCCTCGAAGTGGAAGGCGGCACTAGGCATTCTTGCCATCCTGAGTTTTTACATCAGCCTGAGCGGCGTCTGGACCTTTATCGGTTCCATCAGCACCCACGCCGGCCTCTCTGTCGAGTCCAGCGGCGAGATTCTTGCCGTTGCTACGGTGACAGGCATTGTCGGTGCGGGTTGTGCCTCGCTGATCGGCAATCGTCTGCCACGCCTGCTGTTGTTGCTGCTGGGTTACGGGCTGATGGCAGGCTCGGTGCTGCTGTTGCTGGGCCAACCTGAAATGCTGCGCTTTGCTTTGGCTGCGCTGCTTTTCAAGTTCACCTGGACCTTCATTCTGCCGTTGATTCTGGCCTGCCTGGCCGACCTCGACCGTTCCGGAAAACTGATGAATGCCTCCAACCTTGTGATCGGTGGTGGCCTCGCCATCGGCCCGACAGTGGCTGGCCGGCTGATCGAAGCCAGCGGCGGTTTCCAATCGCTGCTTATCGGAGGGGCCTGCATCACTTTGCTGTCCCTGGTGTTGATTCTGAGCTGCCGCCCTAGCGCGTGAGTGGTCCTTTTACCCTAAAGAAAATGGAAAGAACGATGAGCCGAAAAAGTGCGTTTTTCTTCGACGAACTCAGCCTCTGGCACAGCGCCGGACTGCACGCCTTGACCTTGCCGGTGGGAGGTTGGGTGCAACCGCCTGCCGCTGCCGGCCACGCAGAATCGCCGGAAACCAAGCGCCGTCTGAAGAGCCTGCTGGACGTTTCCGGCCTGACCCGACACTTACAGGTACGAAGCGCCAATGCGGCAGCAGATGAGGATCTGCTACGGGTTCATACGCCTGACTACCTGCAACGCTTCAAGGCCATGAGTGATGCCGGCGGCGGCGAATTGGGGCCGAACGCTCCCATTGGGCCCGGCAGTTATGAAATAGCCAGGCTGTCCGCCGGACTGGCCATGGCAGCGGTCGATGCCGTACTGTCCGGCGAGGTCGACAATGCCTACTCTCTGTCACGCCCACCGGGTCACCACTGCCTGGCCGACAGCGCCATGGGTTTCTGCTTCCTGGCCAATATCGCCATCGCCATTGAAGCCGCAAAAGCACACCGTGGCCTGGGCAAAGTCGCGGTGATCGACTGGGATGTGCACCACGGCAACGGTACTCAATCAATCTTTGAGGAACGCGGTGATGTGCTGACCATTTCGCTGCATCAAGACAGCTGTTTCCCCGCCGGTTACAGCGGTGAAGCCGATCGCGGCCGCGGCGCGGGATTGGGAGCGAATATCAATATTCCGTTGCCCCCAGGCTGCGGTCATGAGGCTTATCTCTATGCGATGGAGCGTATCGTGATTCCGGCGCTGGAGCGCTTCGAGCCCGAGTTGATCATCGTTGCCTGCGGTTACGACGCCAACGCCGTCGATCCCCTCGCCCGGATGCTGTTACACAGCGACTCGTACCGGCAGATGACTCGCTGCGTGCGCGAAGCCGCCGAACGGTTGTGTCAAGGCCGTCTCGTTCTGGTGCATGAAGGCGGGTACTCCGAAGCGTATGTGCCGTTTTGCGGGTTAGCGACCATTGAGGAATTGGCTGGCATCAGGACTGAAGTCACCGACCCCATGTTGGAGTTTGTGCAGCTGCAGCAACCGAAGGAAGCGTTTGCGGCATTTCAACGGCACTTGATCGATGAGTTGGCCGTAGCACGCTGAGCCTTGGCGCTGACAATGTTGCAGCGCAGTTCAACGGCCCGAGCGTGACGCAAAAAAAAAATCCGATGCCATTACCGGCATCGGATTTTTTTACCCCAAGATCAAACGGTCAGCAGTTGCTGATCAGTCGTTTCAACACGGTTTTGAACGTTTCTATCTGCGTCTCGCTGAATTCGGCAAAGACTTTCTCTTGTTGCGCCTGAGCGATCGCCCAAAGGTCTTCGGTCTGCTCGATACCGGCAGCCGTCAGACGTACACCGTTGTCATCGTCGTTCACCAACCCCTTGCGTTTGAGGTTGGCGACGGCCTCATCGATTTCCCGAACAGGCATCGCCACCTCACGCAATAGATCGTTGGGGTTCAGCCTTGCGTCACTTTCCAGCACCATCAGCATGCGCGCCTCGCTGGTGCGCAGGCCGGTGGACAGTTGCCGTGGCTGGTAGCTGGACTGGTAGGCCCGCACCGCCTGGGTCATCAGGTAATACAGATTATGGCTGAGGCGCCCCTGAAAATGGCTGCTCGGCGGCTGGCTTTCATCGCGTTTAGTCATGCGGGTATGGGGCAAGACCATGGAATAGGCGCCCTGGTGATAGAGCAAGGGCGAGCGACCGAAATCATCGAACGCCACCACCTTGCCGATCATGATCCAGTGATCGCCGCCATCCACCTGCTGGTACTTCTCGCAGTGAAAACGCGCCGAGCAATCGGCGAACACCGGTGCCCCGCCCTCGCCCGGTTCGAACTCGATCTCGGCGAAACGATCTTCCTTGGGCCGGGCGAAATTATTGGAAAGGTCAATCTGGTCCGCCGCCAACACGTTGACCGCGAAATGGCTGGCCTGCTCGAACACCTCGTGGCTGTTGGAACGCTTGTCGATGCTCCACAGCACCAGCGGCGGATCGAGGGATACCGAGTTGAAGCTGTTGGCGGTCACCCCGACTTTGCGCCCGGATGCGCTGGCGGCAGTCACCACCGTCACCCCGGTGGCGAAATTGCCCAGCGCCCGGCGAAAGGCCCGTGGGTCGAAGGTCGTTTCAGTAGCTGCACAAACGCTGTTATCAGACATGCAAGACTCCCGGACTGCTTTCAGGAGCAGTCCTGATTGTTGTTATGGGGACGCGGTGACGATCTGGTTCAGATCATGCTCGGGTCGGGCTCCAGCCCCATCAGCTCGCGGCCGAGGATCTGCGCGCAGACGTCGTAGTCGGTGTAGGCATGGGCCCCGGTCATGTGCGAGTCGCGGAACAGACGTTGCATCTCGTTGTGCTCGAACCAGGCATTGCCGCCGGCGGCCTCGAACAGACGGTCCACTGCCTGGATGCACATCTTGGTGGCGTAAGCCTGGTTGGTGCGCCAGAACGCCAGGGTTTCGCGGCTTGGGTATTCATGTCGTTCGCTGTGCTCGGCATGCTCCTGCCAGGTTTTTTCGAGAAAGGCCCGGGCCGCTGCAACCTGATGGGTCGACTCGGCCAGGCGCATCAATGCCGGGGTCGCGGCACCGACCGCCGCACCGGTGTAGGCACGCACGCGGGTTTTGGTTTTTTCACGGAACACCTCCAGCATGCGCTCGGCGACACCCAGGCTCACCGTGGAGAAACCGCTGGCAAAGTAAGGACGGTATGGCGAGTAGAAGATCTTGCTGTCCGGGTACAGACCGAAACCGGCGGACTTGCCTTCCATCATGTCTTTGGCTTTCTGGATGCGATGTTCCGGTACCAGCACATTGTCGATGATCAAAGTCTTGGTGCCACTGCCTTTCATGCCAGCGGCGAACCAGTCGTCACGGATCTGGTAGTCGCTGCGCGGCAGCACCGCGAAACAGTAATCCTGGGTCCCCTCGGCATTCTTGCGACGGAAACCGACAATCGCCCACTCGGCGTGATCGCAGCCACTGCTCCAGCCCATTTCACCGCTGAACAGCACGCCACCGTCGGTCTCTTCGGTACGGCCGAAAGGCGCGATGCTGCTGCTGGCGGTGGCATCCGGGTCAGTGCCCCAGACTTCCTGCTGCAATTTGGCTGAGAACATGGCCAGTTGATGACTGTGAGTACACAGCAGACTCATGGCCCAAGCCGTGCTGGCACAAGAGCCTGCAAGCAAGGCAATGCAGTCGGCGAATTGCGGTAGCGATATTTCCATGCCGCCGAACTTCTTCGGCTGAAAGGCACGGTGCATGCCGATGCTTTTGAGCAGCGCAATGTTCTCGTCGGGGACCTTGCGGTTCCGCTCGGCCTCAAAGGCATTGGCAGCGATGGTTGGCAGAATGGACTTGAGGTCTTCGAGGAGCGGGTTTGGCTTTTTCATGGACGGCCCTGCTTATTATTGGATGTCCGCCCGGTGCCCCGAATCGAGGCACGGCGCCGGATACAGGGCCAGTATGGAACCCGCCATCGCGGTAGAAAATGCACCTTCCAGAGCCAAGATTGTACTTTTCAAAGGCAACGATCCAATCATTCTGCCCACACTTGAAGCCGTTCTGGCACCCACGGGCATGTAGCACGGCAGGCACAGTCAAGCCACGCATGCCCCCACGGATTAACCTCGGGTTTTTCTCTTGTTCGCGATCAGGAAAACCCCCATGAGCGATATTGCGCTGCTGCCTCAAGTTGAAGCCTTCCTCCGTCGAAGCCATGCATTGTTTATCGACGGCGGCTACGTCCAGAGCCGTTCCAGCCAGACACTGGAAGTGATCAACCCTGCCACTGGCAAGGTCATTGCCCAGGTCGCCAATGCCGATCCAGCCGATATCGACGCGGCGGTGGAATCGGCCAAACGTGGCTTCAAACAATGGTCCCAGGCCACACCGGCGACGCGGGGCAATGTGCTGCTGAAACTGGCGGACTTGCTGGAGCGCAACCGCGAAGAACTGGCACAGATCGAAACCTGCCAATCGGGCAAGATCATCCAGATTTCCAGGGCTTTCGAAGTCGATCAGGCCGCTCACTTTCTGCGTTACTACGCTGGCTGGGCGACCAAGATCAGCGGCCAGACCATCACCCCGTCATTGCCCTCCTTCGCCGGCGAACGCTATACCGCCTACACCTTGCGCCAACCCGTCGGGGTGGTGGTCGGCATCGTGCCGTGGAACTTCTCCACCATGATCGCTATCTGGAAACTCGCCTCGGCGCTGGTGACCGGTTGCAGCATCATCATCAAACCCAGTGAGTTCACCCCGCTGACCATCCTGCGGATCGCCGAACTGGCCATTGAAGCCGGTCTCCCGGCCGGCGCACTGAACGTACTGACAGGGGGCGGGCTGGTTGGCAAAGGGCTGATCGAACACCCGGGCACCGACAAGGTGTCGTTCACCGGCTCGGTGCCGACCGGCATTGCCGTCGGTCAGAGCGCCATGGGTGCCGGCCTGACCCGCGCCACCCTGGAACTGGGCGGTAAAAACTCGGCGGGGTTCCTGCGCGACGTCGATCTGGATAAAGCGGTCAACGGCATCATCGAAGCCGGCTTCCTGCATTCCGGGCAAATCTGCGCCGCTGCCGAACGGTTCTTCGCCCATCGCTCACAGATCGAGCCAATCATGGACAAACTGGCCCAACGTTTGAGCACGCTGAACATCGGCTCGCCCCTGGACGAGCGCACCGAATTCGGCCCGGTGACCAACCGCCAGCATCAACTCAAGCTCGGCGCGTTTTTCGACAAGGCTCGTGCTGAAAACAACACCATCATCTGCGGTGGCAACCTGATCGACCGCCCCGGCTGTTATGTCGAACCGACGGTGATCCTCGCCAACACCGTCAACGACTCCCTGCTCAACGAAGAAACCTTCGGCCCGGTCGCCACCTTCTACCCCTACGACACCGAAGACGAGCTGCTCGAACTGATGAACAACACACCATACGGCCTGAGCGCGAGCCTGTGGACCAACGATTTGTCCAAAGCCATGCGCATGATCCCGAGCATCGAAGCCGGCACCGTCTGGGTGAACATGCACACCCTCCTCGACCCGGCAGTACCGTTCGGCGGCATCAAGTCTTCAGGCATCGGCCGTGAATTCGGCGGCGCGTTTATCGACGACTACACGGAGCTGAAATCCGTGATGATCCGCTATTGATTCGGAGGATTCCAAAGTCACCAGTGGATCCACTAAATCGTTAATAAACAGAATCAGTTTGACAAAACCTCAATAAATCACCATTAATGGATCCACTAAATAACAACAAACAACCTTGGAGAATCTCCATGTACCCCAAGAACACCTGGTACGTCGCCTGCACGCCCGATGAAATCGCTGGCAAGCCATTGGGCCGTCAGATCTGCGGTGAAAAGATGGTTTTTTACCGCGGCCACGAGGGTAAGGTGGCGGCTGTCGAGGACTTCTGCCCTCATCGCGGCGCGCCGCTGTCCTTGGGTTATGTGGAAAACGGCAATCTGGTGTGCGGCTATCACGGCCTGGTGATGGGGTGCGACGGCAAGACTGTGGAAATGCCCGGGCAGCGGGTTCGCGGCTTCCCGTGCAACAAGACCTTTGCCGTGGTCGAGCGCTACGGCTTTATTTGGGTCTGGCCCGGCGATCAGGCGTTGGCCGACCCGGCGCTGATCCATCACCTGGAATGGGCCGTCAGTGACGAGTGGGCCTATGGCGGCGGCCTGTTCCACATCCAGTGCGACTACCGCCTGATGATCGACAACCTGATGGACCTGACTCATGAAACCTACGTTCATGCGTCCAGCATCGGCCAAAAGGAAATCGACGAAGCGCCGCCGGTCACAACGATCGAAGGCGATGAGGTGGTCACCGCCCGCCACATGGACAACATCATGGCCCCGCCCTTCTGGCGCATGGCCCTGCGCGGCAACAACCTGGCCGACGATGTGCCGGTGGACCGCTGGCAGATCTGCCGCTTCACCCCGCCCAGCCATGTGCTGATCGAAGTCGGCGTGGCCCATGCCGGCCATGGTGGTTATCAGGCTCCCCAGCAGTTCAAGGCGTCGAGCATCGTCGTCGACTTCATCACGCCGGAAACCGAGACCTCGATCTGGTACTTCTGGGGCATGGCGCGCAACTTCAATCCGCAGGATGAAGCCTTGACCGCGAGCATTCGCGAGGGACAGGGCAAGATTTTCAGCGAGGACCTGGAGATGCTCGAACGCCAGCAACAGAACCTGCTCAGCCATCCCGCGCGCAATTTGCTCAAGCTCAACATCGACGCTGGCGGCGTGCAGTCGCGTCGCGTTCTGGAGCGCCTGATCGCCAGGGAGCAAGCCCCGCTGGAGTCAATGGCATGATCGAAGTGCTGGTGGTATCGCGCAACAACGAAGCCCACGACATCTGCTGCTATGAGCTGGCCAGTGTCGATGACCGACCGCTGCCGGCCTTCAGCGCCGGTGCGCATATCGATGTGCACCTGCCCGGCGGCTTGATCCGGCAATACTCCCTGTGCAACCACCCCGAAGAACGCCATCGCTACCTGATCGGCGTGCTCAAGGACCCAACCTCCCGCGGTGGTTCACTGGCCATGCACGAGCAGATCCACCCCGGCACGCGCCTGCCGATCAGTGAACCGCGCAACCTGTTCCCGTTGGTCCATGAGGCCAGGCGCAGCCTGCTGTTCGCTGGCGGTATCGGGATCACGCCGATCCTGTGCATGGCCGAACGCCTGGCACACAGTGGCGCGGATTTCGAGCTGCATTACTGTGCCCGATCACGGGACCGTGCAGCCTTTGTCGAACGCCTGCAACGCTCGCCTTTTGCCGACCGGGTGTTCCTGCATTTCGATCAGGAACCCGACACCGCGCTGGACGCGGCCAAGGTTCTGGCCACGCCGCAGAGCGACGTTCATTTATATGTGTGTGGCCCCGGTGGCTTCATGCAGCACGTGTTGGACACGGCCAGGAAGCAGGGCTGGCAGGAGCAATGCCTGCACCGCGAGTACTTCGCCGCCGCGCCCGTCGACACTGGCGCCGATGGCAGTTTCTCGATCAAGCTCGCCAGTAGCGGTCAGGTCTTCGAGGTGCCGGCCGACAAGAGCGTGGTGCAGGTGTTGCAAAACCAAGGCATCGAGATCGCCATTTCCTGTGAACAAGGCATTTGTGGCACTTGCCTGACTCGGGTTCTGGAGGGGGTGCCGGAGCATCGCGACCTGTTCCTCACCGAGGATGAACAGGCCTGCAACGACCAGTTCACCCCTTGCTGCTCGCGCTCGAAAACGCCGCTGCTGGTACTGGATATCTGATAAACCGCGCTTATTCCGAGCGGAGAATGACCTTCATCCGCTCCTCGGCCGTCGCTGAGCCGAAGACCTCGGCGTAGCGCAACGTGGCGTTGGCGTGTTCGCGCATGATCGCTTCGGCACGCGCGCCCTGGCGGTTGACCAAGGCATCGAACACCGAATGGTGTTGCATGTGGGCATAGTTGAAGCGTCGGTATTCCCGGACCATATCGTTGCGGTCCACAGCCAGGGCGGTCACCGAAGCGAAGGGCAAATGATCGTTGCGCGCCAGGGCATCGGTGATCGCCGGGTTATGGCTGCCTTCGACGATCACCTCATGAAAACGCATGTTGAGGTCGTGATAGACCTCCAGGTCTTCTATGGTCACGTACCCTTTATCGAACAGCTGATCACCCTGCATCAGGCACTGTTCGAGGGTCGCCCGGGCTTCGTCTGAGAGCCCGCGCTCGGCGGTCTGACGCGCCGCCAGGCCTTCGAGTACGCCCCGTACTTCGACCGCACCGGCAATGTCATCGGGGCTGACCGAACGCACCTGAAACCCGCGCCCGCCAAAACGCACCAGCAAGCCTTCCTGCTCCAGCGTGCGGAACGCCATGCGCACCGGCATCCGCGAAACACCGAACAGCTGCGCCGTGGGGATTTCCATCAACCGCTCGCCCGCCGCCAGTTCGCCCGAGGCGATCATCTTGCGCAATGCGACCAACACCGTTTGACCGGGCTTACTCATCCAGGCAACTTCCAGAAAGGTGGGCCTGCATAGTAACGCAA
The DNA here is from genome assembly GCF_058798795.1 of Pseudomonas sp. GW822-FHT07A10. Lineage (NCBI taxonomy): Bacteria > Pseudomonadati > Pseudomonadota > Gammaproteobacteria > Pseudomonadales > Pseudomonadaceae > Pseudomonas > Pseudomonas sp. GW822-FHT07A10. Next base: position 467,671 of record NZ_JBXAKV010000001.1, on the reverse strand, counting down.
GAGAGAGACGCCAGGTTTGGGCAGAGGTCGCGGTGTTCAGCCTTGATAGGCAGGATTCTCGATCAGCAGCGCCATACCCTGCCCTCCGCCAACACACGCGGCGGCAATGCCATAACGCAGATTGCCCTCGCGCAGTTGCCTGGCCAGGGTCAGCACCAGACGCAACCCGCTGGCGGCCAAGGGATGCCCCAGGGCGATGGAGCCGCCCCGCCGGTTGAGGCGGTCGCCATCCAGTTCCAGCACCTGCGCCACGGCCAGCACTTGTGCCGCCTGGGCTTCGTTGATTTCCAGCAAGCCGATGTCCTCAAGGGCCAGACCGCTGCGTTGCAGCAGCAACTGGATCGCCGGCGCCGGGCCGATGCCCATGAACTCCGGTGCCACGCCCACCACGGCACTGGCCAGCAAATGGGCCAACACCGGACGCCGCGCCGCAGAAGCTCGCCCCACCAGCGCGGCCGCCGCACCATCGACCACCGCGCAACTGTTGCCGGCCGTTTGCACACCGCCGGCATGCACCGCGCGCAAACGGTCCAAAGCGCTCAGCTCGGTAGGTCGCGGATGGCTATCGCGCGTCACGCGATCCACGCCCCGTGGCAACTGAATACTCCGTGGTTGATAGCCAGCCAGCTCAAAACGCTCATTGCCGATCGCTACCAGTTCCGGTTCGAACCAGCCATCGGCTTGCCCCTGCAATGCCAGTTGATGACTGCACAGAGCGTAGCGATCCACTTCGTCGCGGCTCAGGCCATGCCGCCGGGCCAGGTTGTCGGCGGTGGTGATCATGTCTACGCCTGGGGCCGGGTCGTAGAGGGCTTCCCAGAGAAAGTCCTTGAACGCCACCTCGGCACCGAGCCGGAAACCGCTGCGGTGGGTGTAAGCGGCAATCGGGTTGCGTGACATCGATTCGGCTGCCACACACAGGGCCAGCTGCACGCCGTCATCCAGCTGCCTGGCGGCCTGCCGCAAGAGTTCGAAACCGGTGGCGCAGATGCGCTGCACCCCCAGCGCCGGAGTCTCTTGCGGCACACCACTGTAAAGGCCGATATGTCGAGGCAGCAGGTACGCATCAAAACTGGCCTGGGCCACGGAGCCGGCGAGCACGCTGTCCACCGAGGACGGATCGAGAGCAGCGCGAGCCAATACCTCGCGCCCGACCTTGATCCCCAGATCGATCGGCGAGACCTGAGCCAAGGCCCCGCCAAGGTCGACCCAAGGCGTGCGCAGGGCTTCGAAAATCGCCACATCGCTAAAGCTCGAATACTGCCCCGCACCGTTCATGGCAGAGGTCCGGCGCGCAGGATGGAAGGCTCTTCACCGCGATACAGCGCCTCGACTTTGTCGGCACGCCACTGCAACACCGCACGCTGATTGATCGAGCCCTTGTCGGTGATTTCACCACGGTCGATGGAAGCTGGTTCGTCAAGCAGCGCGATCCATTCCAGGCGGCTGGCATTACCGGTGGCGTCGCGGTTGAGCCGCTGCAGCCAATCGCCGAACCACTGACGCACCTGCGCGCTGGCCAAAACCTCGGCATCGCTGGCGTGGGCACTCAAACCCGCCAGACGTCGGCATTCATACAACCGGGGAAAGACCAGCGCCCCCAGGCACTCGCGGTCCGGTGCGGCCACCACCAGGTCCTGAACATAAGGAGAACCTTCGAGCACCGCACGATTGCGTAGCGGACCGACGCTGACAAACACGCCGGAGCTGAGCTTGAAGTCCTCGGCAATGCGCCCGTCGAACATCAGCCCGAGTTGCGGATCACGGGGGTCAGCCAGTTTCAGCGCATCGCCAGAACAATAGAAACCCTGTTCGTCGAACACCTCGGCGGTCTGCTGCGGCGCGCGCCAGTAACCGGGCATGATGTGCGGCCCGCGAAAACGCCCTTCCAGCTTGCCGTCCACCGGTACCAGCCGCACTTCGCAACCGGGTGCCGGCAGGCCAATGTAGCCGGCCATGGACAGCGGCCCGGTGGTGAACGTGCAGGACGGCGACGCCTCGGTCATGCCAAGCCCGGCCATCATGCGAATGCGTTCGCCACAATGCTGTTCGGCGACCCGGTCCAGGCGATCCCAAACCCGTTGCGACAAACCGGCGGCAGCGAAAAAGAACAGCTTCATGCGCGAGAAGAAACGCTCGCGCAACTCGCCATCCTGCTCCAGAGCGTTGACCAGCTCTTCCCAGCCCTTGGGCACGGTCAGGTAGGCGGTGGGCGATACTTCCTTGAGGTTGCGCAGGGTTTCAGCAAACCCCTGAACGGTCGGCTTGCCGTCGTCCAGGTAAAAAGTGCCGCCGTTGTACAGCACGATGCCGACGTTGTGGCTACCGCCGAAGGTGTGATTCCACGGCAGCCAGTCCACCAGCACCGGAGGTTCTTCACCGAACACCGGGAAGGTTTGCAACAGCATCTGCTGGTTGGCGCAGAGCATGCGCTGGGTGGTGACCACCGCCTTGGGCAGTTTGGTGGAACCGGAGGTGAACAGGAATTTGGCGATGCTGTCTGGCCCGGTAGCCGTGAAGGCGCAATCGGCCTCGGCACCGCCGGGCCGTTCCAGCAGGCTGGCAAAACTCGCCTGACGGCGGCCCGGTACTTGGCCATGCACGGTAACCAGCGGCGTTTCGGCCGGCAGCACCGCGTCGATCGCCCGCTGATAGGTCGCGGCGTCGCTGACGAACACCAGCCCCGGTTGCAGCAGATCGCAGACATGCCGCAGCTTGGCGAAATCCTGGGACAACAACGAATAGGCCGGGGAAATCGGGCTATAGGGAATGCCGGCATACATAGCGCCCAGGGCAATCTGCAAATGCTCGATGTCGTTGCCCGAGAGGATCACCAGCGGTCGATCGGCCGAGAGCCCGTAACTCAGCAGGCTCTGGGCAATGGCGCGGACGCTGTTCAGCATCTCGGCGTAACTCACCCGGCGCCAGTCACCACCGTCCTGGCGAGCGGCGATAAAGGTCTGTTGCGGACGCACCCGGGCCCAATGCACCAAGCGATCGAGCAAGCGTACGGGCAACTCGGCCAAGGGTTCCAGGGAACGCATATGCAATATGCCCTGCTCCTCGCTGACCTCGACCGCAGGACGGCCTATGGATACCTGGCGATAGCGCGGCGCACTGGCTTCGGTCTGGGCTGGCGATCTGAATTCGGAACTCACGTGCTTGTTCTCCATCAAGGCACGCCACCGGTCCGCTGGAAAGCGGTCAACTGGGGGCATGGCAGCCTTGTTATTGTTATATCTGGCCTGCACGCGGGCGATGAGCGCTCTCAAGCGTACGTCGCCCGACGCTGCAACAGCTGCTCAGATCGGGTAGTGCCGCGGTCCGTTCTGCAAGGTCACCCAGCGCAATTGGGTGAAGTGCTCGATGGACGCCTTGCCGCCAAAACTGCCATAGCCGCTGGACTTGACCCCGCCGAAAGGCATCTGTGCCTCGTCGTGCACGGTCGGGCCGTTGATATGGCAGATGCCCGACTCGACTCGCTGAGCCAAAGCCAACGCGCGACCGGTGTCACGACTGAAGATCGCCGCCGACAAGCCGAACTCGGAATCATTGGCCAGACGCAGCAGCTCTTCATCGCCCTTACCGCGCAGCACCACCGCCACCGGGCCAAAGGATTCTTCGCGGTACAGGCGCATGGCATCGGTGACGCTATCGAGCAAAGTCGGCTGCAGAATACTGCCCTCCAACCGGCCACCCGCGACCAGGGTTGCGCCCTTGTCGAGAGCATCGTCGATCATCAGTTTGATCCGTTCACCAGCATTGCTGTCCACCAGGGATCCGAGCACCGAACCTTCCGCATTGGGGTTGCCGGCGGGCAAGGTGGCGATCTTCGCCGCCAGTTTGGCGACAAAGGCATCGGCCACCTTGGCATCGACGATCAAGCGCTCGGTGGACATGCAGATCTGTCCCTGGTTGAAGAAGGCACCGAAGGCTGCGGCCTCGACTGCCGCATCCAGGTCGGCATCTTCCAGCACCAGGAACGGCGCCTTGCCGCCCAGTTCCAGCAACGCCGGCTTGAGATGACGCGCCGACAGTTCACCGACGATGCGCCCGACATGGGTCGAGCCGGTGAAGTTGACCCGACGCACCGCCGGGTTGGCAATCAGCCGTTCGACAATCGCCGCAGCATCCTGGGGCGCGTTGCTGATGACGTTGACCACACCATCACCGAGGCCGGCGTCCTGCAATACCTGGCCAATCAGCCGGTGCACCGCTGGGCTCAACTCCGACGCCTTGAGCACCACGGTGTTGCCGCAGGCCAGCGGCATGGCGATGGCGCGGGTGGCGAGGATGACTGGGGCGTTCCACGGCGCGATGCCGAGCACCACGCCACACGGTTGACGCAGGGCCATGGCGAAGCTGCCGGGCACATCCGAGGGAATGACTTCGCCGGTGATCTGGGTGGTCATGGATGCCGCTTCACGCAGCATGTTCGACGCCAGATGCACATTGAAACCGTACCAGTTGGCCATGGCGCCGGTCTCGCCGGCGGCGGCGATGAATTCTGCGCTGCGGGCCTGCAACTGCTCGGCGGCGCGCAGCAACCGGGTGCGTCGTTCATTGGGGGCCAGGGCCGCCCAGGTGGGGAATGCCGCTTTGGCCGCAGCCACGGCGGCGTCGGCATCTTCCAGGGTGGCGGCGGCAACCCGCGACACGATTTCGCCGGTCACCGGATTACGCCGTTCGAAGGTTCGACCGTCTCGGGCGGGGCACGACTGGCCGCCGATTAGCAGGGGCACGTCCAGCATGGTGATTCCTCTTTATTGTCTTTATCGGGAATACGTTCGAGGGGCTCACAGTAGCGCCGAGGCGCCGGGGCGAACAGCTGGCGGACGCTCGATCGCCCGGCCAGCTCGCCTTGTTCTCAACGCCAGGGCTCAGCGTTTGTAAGCCTGCAAACCGGGCTTGATGCTCTTGTCGTCGAGGAACTGCTTCATGCCCTGCTCGCGGCCACCTTCGGTGTCCAGCAGACGCGACTGATCGAGCTTGGCGTACAGGTAATCTTCGTTTTGCTCCCAAGTGAGTTCGCGGCAACGCTTGAAGCCGTGCTTGGCTGCGCGCAGCACCACCGGGTTTTTCTCCAGCAGGTTACGCGCCAGCTCGATCGTCACCTCACGCAGTTGCGCCAGCGGCACGCTCTCGTTGACCAGGCCCATCTCGGCGGCTTTCTGCCCGCCGAAGGTCTTGCCGGTCATGATGTAGTACAGCGACTGGCGATGGCCCACAGTGTCGGCCATGGCCTTGCTCACCAGGTTGCCCGGCGGAATGCCCCAGTTGATTTCCGACAGGCCGAAAGTCGCTTCATCGGCGCAGATCGCCAGATCACAGGCCACCAGCGGGCTGAAACCGCCACCGAAGCACCAGCCGTTGACCATGGCGATGGTCGGCTTGGCGTACATGCGCAGCAGTTTCCATTGCCATTGAGAGGCTTCGCGGCGGATTTTTTCCTGAAGGATTTCCGGGCCGGCGTCCACTTCGCGGAAGTATTCCTTGAGGTCCATGCCTGCAGTCCAGGCTTCGCCCGCCCCCGTCAGCACCAAGACACCGGCGTCCGGATCCTGCTCCAGGGTTTCCAGAACGTCGATCATCTCGCGGTTCAGAGTCGGGCTCATGGCGTTGCGTTTTTCCGGACGGTTGAGGATGACCCAAGCGATGCCTTCCTCGATTTCCACTTTGACCGTTGTCCAGCGACCTTCGTAATTGCTCATGGCGATGCTCTCTTGTTCTTGGCTTGACGATGGGTAAAAACTAAACCGCAAATATAGTTATGTCAATTAACTATTAATAAAATTAACCGAGTTGTTTTCGTGCCTGAAACGGGCGCAACGCCCATAAATCTGAAAGAGGTCGTGGCTATCCCCTGCCAATCTCGGCAAACTAGATAGCCTTCTTAACCGCCAGCCCGAGGATTCACCCTGCAATGGCCAAGTCTTCCAAGATCGCCGCCGCCCCCGAGGCGCCTGCCGACAGCCCCGAAACCCAGGCGTCGCTGGACGCAGCCCTCGACGACCTGATCGGTTACGCCATGCGCCGGGCGCAACTGAAACTGTTCCAGAACCTGATTGGCCGGCTCTCGGCCCACGACTTGCGCCCGGCGCAGTTCTCGGCCCTGGCGATCATCGACCAGAACCCCGGGCTGATGCAGGCCGACCTGGCCAAGGCGCTGGCCATCGAGCCACCGCAAGTGGTGCCGCTGCTGAACAAACTGGAAAGCCGGGCGCTGGCGGTGCGAGTGCGCTGCAAACCGGACAAACGCTCCTACGGGATTTTTCTCAGCAAGACCGGCGAAACCCTGCTCAAGGAGCTGAAACTGATCGCTGCCGAGAGCGACATGGATGCCACGTCCGCCCTCGACAGTCAGGAACGCGAAGAACTGCTCAGGTTGCTGAAGAAGGTCTATCAGGCCTGAAACGACTTACCAGATCGGCACGGTGTAGAGCACCAGAAAGCGGGTCTGGTTTTCATCGCGAAACGCCGCGCCGGTGGGGAAGTCATTGCGATAGATCGACTTGCGCGCCATCAGCCCGACGTTCTTCAGCGGGCCACTCTGGATCACATACCCCAGTTCCATCTGGAACTCCCGCTCCTTGCGGTCATCGGCATTCAGCGCCGCCAGTTCGATATGGTCACCGCGCACATAACGCAGCCGGCTCTTCAGGCCGGGCACCCCGGCGGCGGCAAAGTCATAGTCGTAGATCGCCTGCCAGGTTCGCTCCTTGGCATTGAGAAAGTCCGAGCTCATGGTCAGCTCACTCATGCCCATCAACTCGGTGCCCGACACATAAGGCGTCGCGGTGTCACCACTGGAGTGCATATAACCCAAGCTCAGGCGATGGCCGCCAAAGCGATAGCCGAACAACGCCGAGAGGTTGCGGTTGTCCACCTTGCCGGCCTTCGCGCTACCGTCCTCGTCGCTGAAAAAACTGCGCAAGTCAGTGGTCAGCGTGCCCTCGCCCACCTGCAGCGTGTGCAGCAAGGCCAGGGTGTTCTGCTGGTAAAGGTCCGCCACTTCGGCGTGATAGGCACGCAGGCTCAGATCCTTGTTCACCTGGTAATCGCCGCCGACATAGGCCATGTGCGATGAGGTGGCCGCACCGTTGAAACGTCGGTTCGGCGAGGCGATGCTCATCGGCTGGTAGTTGGTGGAATCGCGCTTGTTGATGCGATCGATGTAGCCAGTGTTGAAGGTCAGCCCGTCGATGTCCTTTGAACTGAGGGTGGTGCCACGAAACGTCTGCGGCAGCAGCCGTGACGGACTGGCGAAAGCGAACGGCAGGAAGATCGACACATCGCCGGTCTTCACCGTGGTCTGGGCAAAACGCATCTTGGCGGTCATGGCCAGGCGCGAATACTCGTCCGCCGCACGCTTGTCGCTGGCGGACACCGGCAACAACTCGGTGCCGCTGCGGTCCGGCGACGAATCCAGCTTGACCCCCATCAGGCCGCGAGCATCAAGGCCGAAGCCGACGGTCCCCGGGGTAAAGCCCGACTCCATATTCATGATGAAACCCTGAGCCCATTCCCGGGCCGCGGTCTTCGCCCCGTCGTCCTTGTAGTCCCGATCCAGGTAGTAATTGCGCAGGGTCAAGGTGCCGTGACTGTCATCGATAAAGCCTTCGGCCAGCGCCGGAGTGGCAATCACACTCAAACCCAACAGGGCCAGATGACGTGCGCGAACAGGTAAGGTTGAGATCGCCGCGAGGGCGTCCCGAGGGAGATTTGGCATGTTCGATGTCCACTTATTGTTGTTGTTTTTAGAACGGGATCGTCGGGTTGCCCCAAGGATCTCCGGTCAGAGAATGGAAACGCCTGAGGGTGGCGTCAATCCACAATGACCGATAATCGAACATTAATATTATTATCTATTTCTTAAATACATCTTCCACTTTATGTCATCACATTGATTTAAATGAATTTAATGGCATTTTTCAGTAAAAAACCTTGGTCATTCATTTTTTAGTTATCTTTGTTAATCTTAATTTCAGCCTGTTATCGCCTACAGCAATCAGGCTCGCGTTCCCCCGTAAGCCCCAACAAAAACAATAATGAGGTTCGCCATGGACACCCCATCACGTCGCACGACGCTGACCATCGCCCTGTGTTTTATCGTTGCACTGATCGAAGGCTTCGACCTGCAAGCCGCTGGCACTGCCGCCGCAGGCCTGCGCCAGACCTTTGCCCTGGACCCTAAAATGATGGGTTGGGTATTCAGCGCCGGCATCATCGGTTTGCTGCCGGGCGCCTTCTTCGGCGGCTGGATCGCCGATCGCATCGGTCGCAAGAAAATCCTCATCGGCGCGGTGCTGCTGTTCGGCGTGTTCTCCCTCAACACGGCCTATGTCAGCAGTTTTTCCGGCCTGCTGCTGGCGCGCTTCATGACGGGCCTGGGCCTGGGTGCCGCCCTGCCCAACCTGATCGCGCTGTGTGCCGAAGCCGTGGGTGAGCAACGTCGCGGCACCGCGATCAGCATCATGTATGCCGGCGTGCCGTTGGGCGGCGCACTGGCGGCGGTGGTCGCCATGCTGTTCGCCGAGCATTGGCAGATGACCTTCATCATCGGTGGTCTCGTGCCCTTGCTGGTGGTGCCGTTGATGGTCCTGCTGCTGCCTGAGTCCAGCGCCTTTCGCCAGCAACAAGGCAGCGTCAACGTGGCGCGTGCGTCAACCGGCCAGGCGCTGTTCGGCGAAGACCGGACCCGCGTCACCCTGGCGTTGTGGCTGAGCTACTTCTTCACCCTGACCGTGATGTACATGCTGCTCAACTGGCTGCCATCGCTGTTGCTGGAACAGGGTTTCAGCAAACCCCAGGCAGGCCTGGTGCAGATGCTGTTCAACATTGGCGGCGCCCTCGGTTCCCTGCTCGGCGGGCTGCTGCTGGATCGCTGCAACGGTATCAAAGTGGTGCTGTTTGTCTACGCCGGGTTGCTGGCGGCGCTGGCTGGAGTCGGCCTGTCGGTGGGCATCGTCCCCATGGCCATCGCCGGTTTTTCTGCCGGGTTGTTTGTGATGGCCGCGCAGCTGGTGCTTTACGCCCTGGCACCGCCGTCGTACCCGACCTCGGTGCGCGCCACCGGCGTCGGCGCTGCGGTGGCGATCGGTCGCCTCGGATCAGTAGCCGGGCCCTTGGCCGCCGGGCAGATTCTGGCGGCCGGGGCCGGCACCACCGGAGTTTTGCTGGCGACCTCGCCCGGGCTGCTGATTGCAGCACTGGCGATCATCAGCGTGATTGCCCGCTCGGCCGAGCCGCCGTTGCGTACGGCGAACCCGATTGCGGATAAAACCTGACCGGGGCGCCCTCCTTGTAGCAGCTGCCGAGCCTGCGTGGCTGCTGCTACAGATCGTGTTACGGCGAGGTGCGCAGGCACGCATTCACCGGCGGTACGCGCTGCCGCCAAGGCTGAGCCTGCTCCAGTTGCGCGGCCAGGCTCAGCAAGGTCGCCTCTTCGCCGAAGCGGCCAGCGAAATGCGCGCCCATGGGCAAGCCTTTCGGGCTCCAGTGAAGCGGCACCGACATTGCCGGTTGCCCACTGGCATTGAACAACGCGGTAAACGGCGAGTAACTGTGGAAGCGCTCGATCAATTCATCGAGACTCAAGCGGTCGTCCCGCAGGTCCAGTTCGCCGATCGGTACCGGTTCACGGGTCAGGGTCGGGCTGAGGATCAGGTCGTAATCCTGCATGAACAGCGCCAGTTGCCGGCCCAGGGCATGAATCCACTCCACCGCTGCCGCGTATTGCGCGCCACTGGCCCCGCCCTTGTCGCGCAGAATGATCCGCGTGCGGGCTTCCAGCTCCTCGGGCTGTACAGGCGCGCCACGCAATTGGCCCAACAGGTCGACGTAGTTTCGCGTGCTGGCACCGATGATAGTGAACACCTGGTCAAGAAACTCAGGCAGCACCACCGGTAACCGGGCGGGTTCTACCCGATGCCCCAGCGACTCACACAGGCTCGCAGCCTGACGCACCGCCTCCAGGCTTTGTGTGGAAGTCGGCCAAGACCCGATCTGCTCCACCAGGGCGATACGCATTGGCCGCGGAGTCTGTTGTACAGCAGTCACATACGGTTGCGCCGACAGCGGCGCAGCATAGGGCGCACCCAAATCGATTCCCGCCGTGGCGTCGAGCAAAGCCGCGCTGTCACGTACCGATAAGGTGATGCAGTGGTTGGTGCCCATGCCCGCCCAGCCCTCGCCTATCATTGGCCCGGAGGGCAGCAAGCCACGGCTTGGTTTGAGGCCAAAGACTCCGCAGCAGGACGCCGGCACCCGCAACGAACCACCGCCGTCATTGCCATGGGCAAACGGCACTACCCGCGCCGCCACCAGGGCCGCCGCCCCGCCGCTGGAGCCGCCAGCGCTGTGCTCGGTGTTCCACGGATTGCGGGTGGCGCCGAAACGTGTCGACTCGGTGGAATAGGATGTGCCGAACTCCGGTGCCGTGCTGGTGCCGACGATCAGGCAACCGGCGCGGCGCAGGCGGATCACCACCTCGGATTCGAAATCGGCGCGGGCCCCGCCCAGCGCCAGCGAACCATTGGTCATTGCGGCACCCTGCACCGGCGCGAACAGGTCCTTGATCAAGGTCGGCACACCGGCAAACAGTCCGTCCCGAACCTGAGGTTCGAGCGCTGCCTCGCGGGCCTTGTCGTAGAGCCGCTCGGCCACTGCGTTGAGTTGCGGTTCAACCCGCTCCAGTCGCTCGATCACTGCGTCGACCAGCTCCACGGGCTGCACTTCACCACGCCTGACCCAAGCGGCCAGGCCGGTGGCGTCTTCCTTGTCCAACAACTGATGGATGTCTTGCATGTTTGATACTCCGGATCTATTTCAATGACGAATGGGTGGATGGCACGGAAGAGTTCGAGCGGCGGCGCGATAACCCGACGATCGCCCAAAGCAGCGCGGCAGCAAGACTGGCGAAGGCCAGCCATTCGATGGCGTGACGCAGGTCGCCGGCAAACGCACCCAGCACCGCCACCACCAAGGGGCTGACGAACTGACCGAAATACAGGCACGCGGTGAAGCCTCCCAATCCCCGACCACGGGTTCGAGCACTCAAGGCCTCCATCATCGGCGCCATGACATTGGGCACCAGCAATCCCGCGCCCAGGCCATGGATCACCACCGCCAGCACCACTTGGTTGTAGCTTTGCCCGCGCATCAGCAACCACAACCCGAGCGCCAGCAACAGCAGCAACACCGCATTGGTACCGGCGATCCCCAAACGTCGACGCAGCAGCGGCCAGGCCAGGGAACCGCCCAGGGTGGCCAGCAGGCTCAAGCCGGCGGACAGGCCAATCAGGGTGCTGGATGTGACCCCGAGACCCACCAGCAAAATGGGCGTCTGTACCGGCACCACAAAGCTCAGCACCATGCCCGCGAGGATCAGCAGATAACCCAACACCAGCGGCAGAATCGCCACCCGCTCCGGTCCCTGAACCTCAACGGACGGCTGCGTACGAACCGGCTCCCAGAGCACCTTCACCATGGCCGGCACCAGCAGCAGCGGCAGCAAATAGAGGAGGAACGGCAAGCGCCAGGAGTGCTCGCCCAAAGCGCCACCAACGACGAAGAACAACGCACCGACCAAACCGATGGTGACCACCTGACGATTGATGTAGCGCAACCGTTCCTCGCCCTGCCAATAGTCGCCGATCAGGGTCGCGCAACAGGTCATCACCGCCGCCTCGGCCACCCCGAACAGCAGGCGCACGGCGACGATGGACTGCAGGTCTCCCAGCACCGCCGGCAACGCGCCGAGCAAGGCATAGAGCAAGGTGGCGATCACCAGCAACGCCTTGCGCCCGACTCGATCGGCGAGCCAACCGGCCAAGGGCGCGCACACGGCAATCGCCAGCGCCGGTCCGGTGACCGCCAGTGGCACCAGCAGGTCGGCCCGGGAAGTGAGCGGCCCGAACTCGGCACCGAGTTTGGGCAGGATCGGCGCGATCATCACCGAGCCCATGATGGTCAGGCTGCTGCCCAGCACCAGCACCAGCCCTTCGCGGCGTCCCGTGGCCTGACGCACGACAGGCGTCGCCAGGGTTGAAGCGCAATGCACAGAAGTCATGGTCCGGTCCTCAGAAACTTTGGGAAACGCGCAAGGCGACGGTGTAGCCCTCGGCGCGGTTGCTCGCGCCCTGCTCTTTGTAGAGGTGCAGCCAGACCGGCGGCAGGCCCGGTTTGACGTAGCTCACCGCCGGTCCCACGGCCAGCACCCTGGCGCGATTGCCACTCGTCAGGCCCGGGGCGTCGTCATCGGTGAACTGACGGTAGTAGTACCCGCCGATACCGGCGGTCCAGGGGCCGAAGTGCTGGCCCACGGCGAACTCATGCCGGTACTCCACGCCGTTCTTGTAGTCAGTGGCCGGGTTGCGCGTGTTGATGTCCACCTCGAAGCTCGATGACACCTCGAAGCCGGTGTCACTGATGTAAGTGGCATTGACGATGGGGGAAAAAGTCCAGTGATTGAGCCCGGGGGAAATCAGCCGGTTCTTGTCGTAGTCGCCGGTGGGGGTCTGGATCTGAAACTGGGTGTTGACGAACAGGTTGGGCGACAGGTTCCACTGCAGGATCAGCGGCAGAAACTGCACGTCTGCCAGGCGGAACGGATCGGCCTCAAGTTTCAACGGACCGCCCGGCGTCGGCACCTCCAGGGAAGCATCCATCTTGAAGAAAGGCACCACCGTGCCGAAACCGTATTGGGCGCCGAGGACGGTGTAGTCCGTCATGCGCATATAGGCCAGGCCGATGGACAGCACGTCCAGGGAGAGATTGTTGTCCAGAGAACGACCGTGGCGGTCCTTCTGCACGTTGGCCGAATAGAAGGCCGTGCGCAGGCCCAGGGTGCCGAATGGCGTGGCCGGCGGCATCATCCCGGCGCCGAAGTCATAGACGCCCACTGCGGTGGTCGGCGCCCCGTTTTCAGTGGCCTGTGCGCCAGCGCACAGGCCGAACAGCCCCAGGGTGAATACAGTGACGCGGCTGATGCTTGAGTTGTTGTTCTTGTGATTCATCGAATGCCCCTCCCAACCAAATGGTGTGGGCCATCCTAGTAACGACTCCGGTAGGCGGGTTATCCGTTTTCAGCACAGTTAATGGCGACGCAAGGTCTGTGAGGGCGTCTCTCCGAACAGTGTGCGGTAATCGCTGGCAAAGCGACTCAGGTGCCAGAAGCCCCAACGCGCCGCCACCTCTTGCACTCCATGTTCATGGGGGCTGTCACGCAGTTCACGACGCACTGCATTGAGGCGCAACGCCCTTAAATACGCCACCGGATTGATACCCAGGGTTTCCTGGAAACAGTACTGGAGTTTGCGTCGGCTGGCGCCGATGTGATTGCACAGATCGAGGATCGATAATGGTTCGTCCAGATGCCCCAACGCATATTCCCTGGCACGATCGACCATGCGTTTGCGCGCCGTCGGGTTAAGGGGCGCGGCCTGATCCGGCGCGACCAGTTCCAGCAGTTGCACCATCACGGCATCGCGAATGCCATGACGGATCGCCTCATAGCCCAGCAGGCTGTCGTGGCCTTGATCGGCAGCGGCCAGCTCGTCGAACAGCGCCGCCAACTCAGCCTGCACCGAGGAAGCCCCCAGACGGTAACACTTGGGAAGATCGGTAATTTGAAACCGGGCGCCCTGGCGCTCCAGCACATGTTCAAGGGCCTGGACATCAACCGCCACCCCCAACAGATCCAGATGTTCGGGCGTGCGCAGATCGGGCAAGTGATCACCATGGGCCACCAACAGGCTCGCCTCATGAATCGGATGCCCCGCACAAAACACCGCCCCCTGAGCGCTCAGCGGCACGCTGAAGGTGATGGCTCCCTTCCAGGCGCTGCCACTCTTGAGCATCGCCTGATTAGAGCGGTCGCGCGCCAGTTGCATCCATCCGGCGCGAAACTCGATCAACTCGCCTTCAAAGCGCCCGGGCGTCAGCTGGTCATAGCGTACCTGCCAGCCGTCCATGTTCTGTGCGTGCTGATCGATGTCGTTGGTGCGATAACGATGAATCGCCGCAGTCATGTCCGGCGTACCGGTGGCGCCATCCACGCTTGGGTTATTGTTATTCATGGACCTTTCCTGTTGGGCACACAAGGCTTGCAGGCCGTTGGGGAGGCAAGTTCCATTCCGCCGTAACAGGCATTGGCGTAATTGTGCCGAAAACGGCTAGTCGGTCCTCACTGTCCCCGTCCTCGTGTAGCGCTTGCCGAGTCCTCAGCCCTCCTTGAGCAACAGCCCATGCCGGCTCGCTTCAGGCTTTTTTGCGAAGACCTTCTGCGGCAGCAGCAGCCAGGCCAGGGCCGGCAGCAGGATCAGGGCACCGAGCATGTTCACCAGGAACATGAACGCCAGCAGAATCCCCATGTCGGCCTGGAACTTGATCGGTGAGAACGCCCAGGTCGACACCGCGACCGCCAGGGTCATGCCGGTCAGCAACACCACTTTGCCGGTGAACAGCAGCGCCTGGTAATACGCCTGTGCCAGGGTGTCGCCGGCACGCATGCGGGCCAGAATCACACTCAAGACGTAGAGCGCGTAGTCGATGCCAATGCCCACGCCCAGTGCGATGACCGGCAGGGTCGCGACTTTGACCCCCATGCCCAGCCCCACCATCAGCGCCTCGCAAAGAATCGAGGTGAGCATCAGCGGCAGCATCGCGCAAAGGGTTGCGCGCCAGCTGCGGAAGGTCAGCAGGCACAACAGGCTGACCGCGCCGTAGACCCAGAACAGCATCTCGCGCATGGATTTTTTCACCACGATATTGGTCGCGGCTTCGATCCCGGCGCTGCCGGCGGCGAGCATGAATTTGACCTCTGGCATCTGATGCTCGCTGATGAATTTCTCGCTGGCCTGCACCACCCGATTCAGGGTATCGGCCTTGTGATCGGCCAGGTAAACGTACAGCGACAACATCGAACAGCCCTGATTGAACAGCTCCCGCGGAGCACGGGTTTGCACGGCGCCCAGCGCACCGTCATTGGGGATCAGCTCATACCATTTGAAGTTGCCTTCGTTGTAACCGGCCGTGGCGATTTTGCTCAGCGCCGCCATCGAGGTGGTCGACTCCACGCCGGGCAATTGCTCCAGCCGCCAGGCCAACGCATCCACTGCCGACAGGCTCGCGTAACGGGTGCACTGATCTTCCGGAGTCTTGATCATGACCACGAAAATATCCGAGCTGGCCGCATAGTTTTGGGTCATGAACAGCGCGTCGCGGTTGTAGCGCGAGTCAGCCCGCAACTCCGGGGCGCCGGGATCGAGATCGCCGATCTTCAGGTGCAGGCTCACGGCAAAACCGAACGCTGCCAGCAGCAGACCGCCCAGCATGGCGCAAATAGCCCAGCGCCGCTGGGTGAACAAATCGAGCACGCGCCACAACGGATGCTTGATCTGTGCCTGCAGTTCGGCGTTTTCCGAACTCAGGCTGCGTTGCGCCGCTGCCGGGCTGACACCGATATAGCTGAGCAGGATCGGCAACAGAATCAGGTTGGTGAAAATCAGCACCGCCACGCCGAGGCTGGCGGTGATCGCCAGATCCTGAATCACCCGGATATTGATCAGCAGCAGCACCGCGAAGCCCACCGCATCACAGAGCAAGGCGGTCATGCCGGCCGCGAACAGTCGGCGGAAGGTATAACGCGCGGCCACCACCCGGTGGGTGCCGCGACCGACGTCCTGCATGATGCCGTTCATCTTCTGCGCGCCGTGGCTCATGCCAATGGCGAACACCAGAAACGGCACCAGCGCCGAGTAGGGGTCCAGCTCATAACCGAGGACGGCGAGCAGACCCAGCTGCCAGAGCACCGCCACCAGCGAACACGTCACCACCACCAGCGTGCTGCGCGCGCAACGGGTGTAGCCAAACAGCACCAACACTGTCACCAGTACCGCCACCACGAAGAACAGAAGCACCTGGGTCAGCCCCTCGATCAGGTCGCCGACAATCTTGGTGAAACCGGTGATGTGAATTCGCAGGTCGTCGCTCTGGTACTTGTCCCGCAGGGCTTCCAGTTGCCGGGAAAACTCGCCGTAGTCCAGAGCCTTGCCGGTCTGCGGACTGATGTCCAGCAACGGCACGAAGATCACGCTGGACTTGAAGTTGCCGGCCACCAATTGACCGACCTCACCGGAACGCGCGACGTTGGTCCGCACCTGTTCGATACTGGCCGCCGAGCCATCGTAGTCGTCGGGGATCACGGTACCGCCATCGAGCCCTTCCTCAGTCACGGCAGTCCAGCGCGTGGTCGGGGTCCATAACGATTTCATGTAGGGCCGGTCGACACCCGGCAGCAGATAGAGCTCATCGTTGAGGCTGGCCAGGGTGTCGAGATAGTCCTTGGTGAAAATGCTGCCTTGTTTGACCTCCACGGCGATCCGCAGCGAGTTGCCCAGGCCGCTCAACTCACTGCGATTCTCCAGGAAGTTGGCGACATAGGGATGCCCCGTGGGAATGGTTTTCTCATAACTGGCATTGATGCCGATGCGCGTGGCTTGCCAGCCGAGCACCAGCGTCACCAGCAGACACAGCAGGATCACCAACGGTCGATGGTTGAAGATCGCCCGCTCGGCGAAGTTGCCCGACGCCTGGTCGAAGTCTGCCAGGCGGCCGATCACGGTTTGGGTTTTGTCGTCTTTCAAGTCTGACTCCTGTTGCACGGGCCGTGGCCCGATAGCGCTACACCGCGAAGATTCAAGGTTTGCCAGAGGCTCGTGGATCCTGGTCAGCGGCCACACCGCTCAAACCGACGCTGGCCAGACTGCCGTCGGCCGCCTGTTGCACGGCCGCGACCGTCCCGCCGCTGCGGCTCTGACGTTTGTCGAAGCTACGACCCTGGTCATGGCTGAATAAAAGTTCGCCGCCCTGGCTGGCCAACAGCAGGCTGCCATCGCGCAGTTCGATGGCGCTTGCCAGTGTTGATTCGGTGCCGGTGTCGAGGCGTCGCCAACTGCCGCCACGGTCATCGGACCACCAGGCGTTACCGCGCAAACCATAGGCAATCAAGGCGCCACCGCGAGTGCTGAGCAAGCCGAAAAAGCTGCCTTCATAAGGTGACTTCAAGGCCTGGAATGAATGCCCGGCATCGGTCGAACGCAACAGCAAACCGCGCTCCCCCACCAGCAGCAGATCGTTGCCCGAGACGCGGATGCCATACAGGTTCAGGCCCTGCGGATTGTCCACATGCCGCATCCACGGCTGCCAGCTTCGCCCGCCGTCGTCGGTACGGTAGATCTGGTTGTAGGCGCCAACGACGTAGCCGTGCAGGCGGTCACTGAAGTACAGGTCGAGAAACGGTTTATCCGGTCCGTCGTCGAGCATCTGCCGGGCCTGCGCCAGGTTGCCGGCGCCGCCCGATTGATTGGCTTCGCGCTCAGCGGCCTGCACCGCCAGCGCGGCGGCACGCTCACCGTCGAGTTGCTTGTGCCAGGTTTCACCGCCGTCCTCGGTGTGCAACACCACGCCCAGATGACCGACTGCCCAACCCTGCTCGGCATCGACGAATTGCACCGCCGTCAGGCTGACGCTGACCGGCACACTGGCCTG
The DNA here is from genome assembly GCF_058798795.1 of Pseudomonas sp. GW822-FHT07A10. Lineage (NCBI taxonomy): Bacteria > Pseudomonadati > Pseudomonadota > Gammaproteobacteria > Pseudomonadales > Pseudomonadaceae > Pseudomonas > Pseudomonas sp. GW822-FHT07A10. The sequence continues at coordinate 450,121 of NZ_JBXAKV010000001.1, read as the reverse complement.
GCGCCAATTGACTCCAGCGTCATCCGAGAGCAGCACAATCCCGCGCTCGCCGACCGCCACTAGCCGCTCACCGGCCCGGGTCAGCCCGAGCAATGCCGCGCGCTGGGCCTTGGCGGTCGACAGTGCCGGCTGCTGCAGTACTGCAAACGTGCTCGCCTGGGCGTTGAACACACACGCCATCAAGCCCAATGCCAGGACGCACGCGCCCCGGCGCAGGCCGAAGCCCGCATAGCGTTTTTGCCCCATCATGTCGGTATCCCACTCGCAAAGTCACAGGCGACCGCAGCGCGCACCCTCACCCACCGCGGCCTCCCTCAGGTTCAACGCATGTTTTCGTTGGCCATGGCATCCGGCGTGAAATAGGACGCCGAAGGTTTCGCGACTTTCTGGTACTGGACCGCCAGATCGTTGCTCGAGGAGTTGAGGAAGTAAGCCCCGGTGTCGAGGTTGTAGCTGCCCCACATGACCTGCGCGGTGAGGGCCGGCAGGTCCGGCGCCAGCAGCGTCAGCGAATACATCTGCCGTCCGAGCTTGCCCTGGGCGTCATAACCGTCGGCCATCAGGATCTGCCAGGAGTCTTCGTCGATGTAGTAAGTCCGACGCGGCACCACATGGCGCTTGCCGGATTTGAGCGTGGCCTCGACCACCCAGACCCGATGTTTCTCCCAACGCACCAAGTCAGGATTGAGGAAGTTCTGTTTGACCAGGTCGTCGCTCTTGGCCAGGGCGGCGCGGTTATTGTTGTAGGCGACGATCAGTTCTTTCTTGCCCATCAGCTTGAGGTCATAGCGATCGGTAGGCCCGAACAGCATGAACGCTTCGTCGAACAGACCGACCCCCGAGGTCACGAAGTCCGGGGTGTCGTAGGCAATGTTCGGCGCCCGACGCACCCGGCGCTGGCCGACCAGATACTGCCAGGCCGCACGGTTGGCCGGGTCCAGGTCCCAATGGGTCATCAGGCCTTCGCCGGCCTTGGACGACGGCAGTTCGGTCAGCAGCTTGCCCACCAGGTACTTGCCGGAAAAGTTTTCCAGGCTGCCGCCTTCAACGTAGTAGGGAAACTGGTAGGTGTACTGGGCGCGGGTCGCCTGGACTTTCTTGCCGCCGGCGGTCATCAGCCAGGTATCGAAAGGCGAACTGATGGTGTCGCCACCCTGCCAGGACAATCGATAATTCCACAGCACTTGCGTACCGTTTTCCGGGATCGGGAACGGAATGCCGCCATAGGCGCCGGTGACTTTCTCGCTCGCCACGTCCAGCGTGGCGCGGGTGGCATTCTTGCCGGTGTTGTCATACACCCATTGCGGGGCTGCCGCCGAGCGATGGGTCGGGTAGACGTCCAGGCGATAGTCCGGGTATTTCTTCAGCAGCAGTTTGGTGCCTTCGGCCAATACATTGGCGTACTGCTCCATGTTCGAGGCCTTGATCGAATACAGCGGTTTTTCACCGGCGAATGGATCGGGACGTTTGTCACCTGGCTTGTAGCCAGGCGCGACCTTGGTGTAACCGCCTTGCCAGGCCGGGATGCTGCCATCGGCGTTGCCGGCGCGCTCGCCACCAAGGGGTGTCAGTTCAGTCTTCAAACGTGCAGCCTGCTCAGGCGACACGGCCGCCTGCGCCAGGCTCATGCCGGCAAGGGCCAGGGTGAGGACGCAAGTGTTGAGAAATGCTTTGTTCTGCATGGCGAATCCACCTTATTAGAATGAGGTTTTCACGTAGAGCGAGACGAAGTCGCGGTCGGCCAACGACTGCCCGTAACTGAAATTGCCGTCCTCGCGCAGCCCGGCTTTTGGGGCACCGAAGAAGTTCACGTAGTTCAGGCCGACATCCCAGCGCTGCAGGTAGGTGGCCTTGAGCCCGACACTCCAGTCGCCGGAATGGGTATTGCCGAAGCCCGATTTGTTGACCGCCGAAGAGCGCCCATCGAGTACCACACCCATGCCGATCGGCACGGTCAGGTCGATCCCGTCGACAATCTGGAAGTACGCCGGCTCCACCAATACCCGCAGCGCCGTGGCATCGCGGGTGGTGTTGGCATCCAGCGCGGCGGCGTTCTCGGTCACGCTCAGGGTGCGGTTCCAGGCCAGCTCGGCCAGTGCCGAGCCGCCATCCCAAAATGCGGTGGGCGATAACAGGTAAATCGCCGACAGGTTGGCGTGAGCGGTTTTGCCCCTGGCAAACAGTGAGTTATCGCCGCCATCGGCCGCCACGCCAGGGGCTACCACTTGCAGACTGCTCACCAGCGGCGCGTTCCAGCGCACGGAAGTTTCACCGGCAAAGTTGAACGGCCCATAAGCGGTGGAGAAGCTGACGCCGGCAGTCTTGATGTCTTCGGCGTAGACCTGACGATAGGAACTCAGGATCGGCAACCCGGTGGCGGCCGCAGCCGTACCGTCGAGGTAGGCGTACAGGCCGGTCGGGGTTTTGTCATGATACTGCGCAGCGTAGAAACCCAGCTCCAGCTCGGTGCCGGTCGGCTTGAAGCGGATCTGCATACCGCCCTGCCCCGAATTTCGCGGTTTCAAATCGCCGCCATTCACCGTGTCGTTGCCGAACACTTCGCGCAGTGAACCGCTGCCGTAACCGATGGCATCGATATCGCTCAGGTAGCTGCCGGCGCCGGGCACATTGGAGCGTTCCCACTCAAACTGGTAGTAAGCGCCCACCGACAGCTGCGGGTTGATCTGCAACTGCCCGGAGATCTGATTGACCGGACGCAGGATCTCCTTGAACTGGGTCCCCGGCACGCTCAGCAACTTGACCACATCGGTCGGGCCCTGGGCATTGGCAATGCCGTTGCCACCGTAGAACAGGCTTTCGCCGTAGATCAGGCTGTGTCGGCCCAGACGCACCACGCCCTGGGAGTCTTCACCGAGGTCACCGCGCAGGAACACGAAGGCGTCGAGAATTTCCGCGTCGCGACCGTGGAGCTTGCGGGTTTCGCTGAGGAAATGCGTTTGCTCGCTGCTGTCGGTGCCCTGGTTGTAGATATCGTCGTACCAGGCTGCGCCGCTCACACGCAGGCCATAGTTTTGCCGGCTGAGGTCCATTTCAGAAAACAGGTCCAGACGATTGGAGACCAGGCCACTGCTGAAGTTTTTATCGCCCTGACTCTGGATCGACGGGTACAGGCCGTTGGCGGTCGGTGCGTTGACCAATCGGCTGTCCTGCCCCTGAAGACGCCAGGCCTGGCTGTACTTGATGGTGTTGTCCCAACGCAGTTTCCAGTCGGAATCACCAAGGTCCATTTGCATGGCCTCGACCCTTTCGACCATCACACCGGCGCTGCATAACGCCAGAAACAGGGCGCAATGCTTGAAACGAAAGCAACGTTTAACGTTGTCCATGGACGCTCCTCATTATTTTTATTTTTTGGCATGGCTTTGCACTTGTGGCGAGGGGGCTTGCCCCCGCTGGGGCGCGCAGCGGCCCTAAAATCAGCCGGTTTACGACTGCTTCGCAGCCGAACGGGGGCAAGCCCCCTCGCCACATGGTTTCAGATGTAGGTGGAGGCCAATCCGCCATCGACGGCCAGGTTGACGCCGTTGATCCAGCGCGACTCGTCGGCACACAGGAAAGCGATCACCGCCGCTACCTCATCGGCATAAGCGGGGCGTTTCATGCGATGGGCATCGGCCTGGGTTCGGGCCTCACCGAGCATGCTCACGAAGTCGCCGAGGATCGGTGTGAAAACCGGACCTGGCGCGACGCTGTTCATGCGCACCGAATGTTCGAGAAACCAGGGTTGGGCCTGCAGGTAATTCCAAACGATCAAGGCTTCCTTGAAATACTGGTAGCAGGTCTGGTCCGGTACCGGGTGCTCGGCCAGCCAGGCCTGCCCGGCGGCGAAACCTTCGATGCGCGCCAGTGCCTTGTGCTGTTCCAGACGTAACGGCCACTCGGCGCCGAGGATCGAGGCGATATTGACGATGCTGCCGCCTGCGTTGATGCGTGGCAGCAACGCGCTGCTCAAGTGGCGCAATCCCAGGTAGTTGACCCGCGCCAGCAGTTGCGGGTTTGCAGTGCCCGGCACCCCGGCGATATTGCACAGGCTGTCGATCCGTGCCGGTAGCTGCGCCAGCAACCGGTCGATGTTCTCGGCACTGCTCAGATCGCCCTGAACAAAACCATCCAGGGTCATGTGCGGCGCCTTCAGGTCCACGCCAATCACGTGGGCGCCGTGGCTGCGCAGCAGGCTTGCCGTGGCCGCGCCGATACCCGAAGAGACGCCGGTCACCAGCACAATCTTGTTGTCGAGTTTCATGTTGAGTCCTCTTATTATTTTTGTGTACTCGGTGAGCCGACCTACCTTGTCGGCCCGGAAAAACCGGCCCGTCAGAACGGGTAACGCGGCGCCTTATCCTTGACCGTCACCCATTGCCATTGGGTGTATTCATCCCAGTCGGCCGGGCCGCCAACGCTGCCGGCATTTCCTGAGCTGCCGCGTCCGCCGAAGGGGTTGATGCATTCGTCGGCCACTGTCTGGTCGTTGATGTGCAGCAGCCCGCAATTGAGTTGCTCGCCCATCGCCATCGCGTGCCCGACCGAAGGCGAAATGATCCCTGCGGACAAGCCATACTCGGTGCGGTTGGCCAGGTCGATGGCCTCATCGTCGCTGGCAAAACTCACCACCGTGGCCACCGGGCCGAAGATTTCCTCGTCGAATGCACGCATGCCCGGGCGCACACCGGAAAGCACCGTGGGTTGGTAGAAGAGCTGCTCATACTCACCGCCGGCTTGCAGAGTTGCCCCGGCCGTCACACTCTCCGTAACGATTTCATGCACTCGCAACAGCTGGCGTTTGTTGATCAACGGTCCCAGCACCGCCTCACCGCGAGCGGCATTGCCGACCGTGATTGCCCGTGCCTTTTCTGCCAGCCGGCGGACCAGTTCTTGTGCAATCGACTCATGGGCCAGGATGCGTCCGGTGGCCATGCAAATCTGCCCCTGATGCAGCCAGGCACCCCACGCGGCGTTGCTGGCCGCCAGTTCGAGATCGGCGTCTTCGAGCACAATCAACGAGTTCTTGCCGCCCAGCTCCAGGGCGACTTTTTTCAGATGACGCCCAGCCAGCTCCGCGACTTTGCGCCCCGCTGCGGTGGAGCCGGTGAACGCGATCATCCGCACATGCGGATCGCGGCACAGCGCTTCTCCGGCTGGCGCCGCACCCGGCAACACCTGCAGCAAGCCCTTGGGCAGACCGGCCGACTCGAACAACCGGGCAATGATGAAACCGCCACTGACCGGGGTCTGCGGATCGGGCTTGAGCACCACGGCGTTGCCCGCCGCCAGCGCCGGCGCCACCGAACGCAGGGACAACACCAGAGGAAAGTTGAACGGCGAGATCACCCCGACCACGCCATGGGGCAATCGGCGTGCATAGGACAAGCGCCCCGCTTCGCTCGGCAGAACCAGACCATGGGGTTGCGACAGCAGCCCGGCCGCCTGATGCAGCAACACGATCGCCTCACGGACCTCATGTTCACCCTTGAACAGGCTGCCGCCACTTTCCCGGGCGATGTACAACGCCAGTTCGGCAAAGTGCTGCTGAGCCAATGCGGCAGCTTTACGAAAGATCTCTGCGCGTTCCCGTGGTCCCAATGCCGCCCAGGCAGGTTGAGCACGAGCGGCGTTCAGACTGGCAAACGCGATGTCCGCTGCATCGGCCAAACCGGTGACGGTCAACACCTCGCCGGTGGCCGGTTCGATGACGCTATGGCTGCCGCCCAATGGACGTAGCCAGTCGCCATTGAAGATGCGTTCACGCCATGGCTCGTCCCGCAGAAAATCAGATGGTTCACTTACAGACATTTCGGTCTCCCGGCTCTTGTGTTTGTCATTGCCTGACGCGGCCTTGCTAAAACGATGCAAGGCGTCTGCGTGGTGAAAGCGCTAGAGCAAGGGCTGTGCCGACTTCCCGCATTGCGCCGCATTTCAACTGGCGAAGGCTCTGGCCTGCGGGCTTTAGAGGGGCATTTGCGAATAGGACAAGGTGCTTGGCGTACAGCCGGCAGCTCGCCACTTGTCCAAATGATAAAGTTATGTTTAATAACTGTTTTGCTAGTTGATCATTTCGATCAGTCGACTCGCTCAGGGGCATAACAATGAACAATCCCCATTCGCTGCTTCCTCATCTTGCCGTGCAGGAGGAGCATTTCTCGCCCCGAGGTGACAGTACCCAACTGGCCGAAGGCAACTCACCGACCCTGGCCGAGTTGACCGAATGCCTGTTCTTTTCCCCTGTTGACGGACGTATCTGGCTCAACGACCAGCGCATGCTGCTATTGCACAGCTCATCCTTCGGCGCGCTGCGACGAGAAATTATCGAGCGCCAGGGACTGGAACAGAGCCGCGGCCTGTTTACCCGCACCGGCTATCTCTCCGGCGCGCGCGATGCGCGGCTGATCCGCGAGCGCTGGCCAGACGCCGACGCCGCGGCGGTTTTCTCGGCCGGCACGCGTCTGCATACACTCGAAGGCATGACCAAGGTCGAACCCCTGCACTTCAAATTCGACGCCGACTCAGGCTTCTATGAAGGTGAATTCCTCTGGCACCACTCCTGTGAGGCCGACGAACATATCGCCGCCTACGGGATCGGCCAGGATCCGGTGTGCTGGACCGAACTGGGCTATGCCATCGGTTATGTCAGCGGGCTGTTCGGTCGTCTGGTGATCTTCCGCGAAACCGAATGCCGGGGCATGGGCCATGAGAGCTGCCGGGTGATCGGCAAGACCGCCGAGCAATGGGGCGATGTCGAGCAGGACCTGAGTTATCTCACCGCCTCGCCCTCAAGTGCCGCACCCAAACAGCCTCAAGCCCCGGCGCCCGCCCCCCAGGATGACGACAGCGAAAAACCCGGCGGACCAAAACCGATTGGCGCCAGCGCGGCCTTCAATGCCGCGACCCTCGCCTTGCAGCGCGTGGCGCCGACGCCCGCCACGGTGTTGTTCAGCGGTGAGTCAGGGGTCGGCAAAGAGTTGTTCGCCCGTCAGTTGCATCAGTTCAGCCCACGCCATCAAGCACCTTTCGTGGCGCTCAACTGCGCCGCCATCCCGGACAATCTGATCGAGGCTGAGCTGTTTGGTGTCGAGCGCGGCGCCTACACCGGCGCGACCCATTCGCGCCCCGGACGCTTCGAGCGCGCCCAGGGCGGCACGCTGTTTCTCGACGAAATCGCCAGCCTCAGCCTGCCGGGTCAGGGCAAGTTGCTGCGTGCATTGCAGGAGCGAGAGATCGAGCGCATCGGCGGTGGCCAGCCCATCAAGGTCGACGTCCGGGTGGTGGCGGCCACCAATGTCGACTTGCGCAAAGCCGTGGCGGCCGGAGAATTTCGCGAAGACTTGTTCTACCGGCTGAATGTCTACCCCATCGTGCTGCCACCGCTGCGCGAACGTCGCGACGACATTCCGTTGCTGGTCAACGCGTTCCTGCGGCGCTTCTGTCAGGCCTACGCCCGCAAACCCGCCGGCCTGACCATGCGCGCACTCAAGGTGTTATTGCGCTATGACTTCCCCGGCAACGTACGGGAACTGCAGAACCTGGTGGAGCGCGGCCTGATCGCCAGCGAAGACGGCCAAGCCATCGATCTGGTCCACCTGTTTCGCAACGAACCCATGCCGCAGGATGCGTACTCTCTGGACGACAATGGCAGCCTCGCCGCAACCGACCAGAGTCCCACCGGCACACAGCCTCGCCCGGCCTTGCTGGAGACCCTGGCTCGCCTGGAACACGGCTTCTCCATTGAAGGGCTGGAGTCGCGCCTGATCGATGAAGCGCTACAAAAAAGCCAAGGCAATCTGGCCGCTGCCGCGCGACTGCTGGGTTTGAGTCGTGCGCAGTTTGCCTATCGACTGAAAAAATACCGACAGGCATCGGCTTGATTCAGGCGGGTCAATGAATGGTGAACAGCGCTTAAAAGATTAATGAAATTAACTATTAAACCTGAGGACTCTCGCCATCAGCCAACGAGACTTTTCGCTTCCGGGATAAACGCGCACTACAGAAATTAGCGCTTTAAAAGTTTTACCCGATTAAGTATTTTGCATGGATGATTGGGCGACATGCGCCCCCTTTATTCATAGCGACAAGGGATCAACCGTGAGCGGACTGCGTGAACGTCAGAAAGTCGAACGACGCCAAGCCATCAGCAAGGCAGCGATCGAACTGTTCGAGCGTCAAGGTTTCCAGAACACCACCATCGAACAGATCGCCAACCAGGCTGGGGTGTCGGCGCCCACCGTGTTCAAGTACTTCGGCAACAAGCAGGAAATCATCCTGGAAATCCTGCACGACGCCGACCAGCGCGCCCTCAAGGACACCCGCAGCCAGATTCCTGAAATAGAAGATCCGGTCGAGGCCCTGTGCTACCTGGAACGCCTGCTGACCGGTTATGCCCTGGAAGTCATGCATCCCAGTCTCTGGCGTGAACTGCTGCCGTTGATTCTATTTGGTGGTGATAACGGACTGCCCGAAGGTTATCGCGCCATGAACGATGCGCTCAGGGCCGAAATCAGCGGTTTGCTCAGAGAACTGCAACAGGCCGGCAAGCTACGCGCCGACCTCAACGTCGACCTGGCCGCCTTCCTGTTGAACGACTACTCACACCTGCAGTTGTTCAGGCTGGTCAACCAGGAACAGCCGGACATCGAGTCACACTCCGCCCAGGTAAGGCGTATCACCGAGCTGCTCTTTTACGGAATGCGGGCCTGAGAACGCCAGCCTCCTCCCAGACTGGCTGCATGCTATAGCCCAGACGCGTCATTGCTGGCGAGCCCGGCGTCACGACGCCGGGCCACGATGATCAGCGGTTGGTCTTGATGGTGGTCCAGGTGCGGGTGCGGATCCGCTCCACGGCTGCCGGCATGGGCTGCAGAGCGAACAGTGTTTTGCGCGCTTCGTCCGGCACATACATGTTGGGGTTATTACGGATCTCGGCGTTCACCAGTGCGGTGGCGTCCTTGTTCGGATTGGGGTAACCGATCTTGTTGCTGATCCGGGCAATGACGTCAGGGCGCAGGATGTAGTTGATGAACTCATAGGCCTCTTTGGTATGGGGGGCGTTGGCCGGCACCATCATCACATCCGACCACATCGGCGCACCTTCCTTGGGTAACGCCATCTCCACCCTGACGCCCTTGCCGGCCGCATCGGCCAGTTGCTTGGCCAGCGCCACGCCACCCGACCAGCCGACAGCTACGCAAATGTCACCGTTGGCCAGGTCCATGCCGTAGCGTGAGGAGTTGAAGTAGGTGATGTGCGGGCGAATCTTCATCATCGCCGCCTGGGCCTGCGGGTAGTCCTCGCGCTTCTGGCTGTTGGGGTCGAGGCCCTTGTAGTGCAAGGCGATGGGCACGATTTCATTGGCCGCGTCGAGGAAACCGACACCGCAACTGGCCAGCTTGGCGAGGTTCTCTTCCTTGAAGATCATGTCCCAGGTGTTCATCTGCACATTGGCGCCCAAGACTTGCTGAACCTTGTCGACGTTGTAGCCGATCAGCGTGGTGCCCCATAGGTACGGTGCCGCGTAACGGTTGCCCGTATCACCGGCAGCTTCCAGGGTTTTCATGAACTCCGGGTCCAGGTGCTGCCAGTTCGGCAACTGGTTGCGGTCCAGCGGCTGGACGGCACCGGCGGCGATCAGGTGACTCAGGTTGGCGCTGCCGGGGTACACCACGTCATACCCGGAATTGCCGGTCAGCAGCTTGGACTCCAGGGTTTCGACACTGTCAAAAACATCGTAGACCGGACGGATGCCCGTTTCTTCCTGGAAGCTCTTGAGCACCTCAGGTGGCAGATACTCGATCCAGTTGTAGATCCGCACCGTGCGCTCTTCAGCCAGGCACACACCGCTGGCCAGCAACGACACTACAGCGCCCAACAAGGTGTTACGCAAAAACGTGTTCATGGTGAAGCACTCCTGCGCGGCCGCGAAGGCTCGCGGCACTTAATAGCGGTAGGTGAAGTACAGTTCCAGCGCACTGAATTTCTGGTCATCGCCGAACACCTGCCTGGCAGCGGCCAGCGGCTTGACCCAGTTATAGGAGAGCGACGTATAGAACGACGGCGTCGGGGTCCAGTCGAGGAAAACCACACTCTCGTCCGCAAAGCGCCGATCGCTGACCTGCGCACCCATGTAGTTTTTCTCGTCCAGCCAGAACTGATAGTGGATCGCGCCGAGGGTCAGCGTTTCATTGAGGTGGGTCTTGAGCGAGAACTGCTGGACGTTTTCGTTGCTGTTGAACAGCAGGTAGTTGCCGACGACATCCCCCACCAGCCAGGTGCTCCAGTCGACGAAGCCCTTGCTCAGCGACTCCCAGGCTTTCTGCCGGTTGTCGGCGAGGTTGTCGTCGCCGGAAAAACTGGCGTAGCGATAGCCGATCACCGGGGTCAGCGGCAACGTGTTGAAGGCGTAATCCGCCTGACCGTACCAGGCGTTGGCATCGTAATCCACGCCGTCACCACTGCCCCGTTCCACGGCGTATTCGGCATTCAGGGTCAGGTCCGGCACGCCCGGTACTTTGGCCTTCAACGCACGCACGTTGTACACCTGCATCCCGTCCCGGCGTCGTGGCAGTGTACTGCCCTTGGGCCCCAGCGCATTGACCTTCATCGCCATGGCCCCAAGTGTCACCTGGTCGTCGAGGTTGTAGTCCAGGTTAGCGCCGGTCATGCGGAAGTCACCCAGATCGTCATCGACCCGCAAGGTGAAGGCCTGGGTTTTCAATGCGCCATGATCCCAGGCCAGAATGGCCGAATCCTTGAAGGCGGTTCTGGGGCCAAGCCAGTAGGCGCCGTCCTTGAGTTGGTCGAGGTTACCGTCCATGACGATGAAGCCGGTGCCGATCATGTAGTTCTGGCGACCGGCTGTGAGCGTCCACTCCCCGGCCCGGAAACCACCGTAGAGTTCTTCGGTGGCCACGTCACCATCAGAGCTGCGGGTGAAGCCGCCGGCATCGCCGTCGCCAAAGGTGGTCGCCGCCACCAGCGAGCCACCGGCCAACAGGCTGAAGTCTGGCTGCAGGGCGTATTCCAGCTTGACGCCGGGCTTGACGTAGAACTCCTGCCAGTCGATTTTCGTACCGCCATTCTTGCCACTGCGCGCATCGACGCGGCCGCTGCCGAAGTTGACGTTACGGGTGGAAAGGGTCGCACCGCCGGCAGTGAAATTGACCTCACCCTTGAGGTTGCCATCCTCGAAGGTGTAGCCCGCCAGCGCGACTTGGGCGGTCAGGGGTAAGCCGACCGCTAAGAGCGTTCGAGAGAAACGCGTCATGAGAACCATATGAAGCTCCTGTGTGATTATTGTTGTTACAGGGCAGTGAATGGCGGCGCAAAGCGCCGCCAACACCTGGTCGAGCCAGGCGAATAGGTCGCAAACTTCTTGTCGTTATGAGGCGTTTCAGTGAGTAAGGTGCGCGGCGATGGCACGCAGCAGGCGCACGCTGTCAGCATCGAACGGGCTGACAGCCTCGGTCAGCGATGACTGCTTGACGATCACCACACCGGACGGCTTATCGACGAACAGGTATTGGCCGTGGATACCACCGGCCATGATCGCCTGGCTGTGGTCGTTGAAGACGTACCACTGGCTGCGGTAGGAAGCGTCAGGAGTCCATTGGGAGAACTCGGAGTTTTTGGCGTAGATCGCTGGATCGGAGCCGGCGCAAATGCGTGCAACCGTCTCGGTCGACAGCAATTGCAGCCCATCATGGCGACCGTCGTTGGCCAGCAGCCGACCGAACCGCGCCATGTCTCGCAAGGTGGCGTTGAAACCGGCACCGGCAACGCTACGCCCCCAAGGATCGGCCATGAAGTAGCCGTCGCGCTCACACCCCAACTGGCTCCAGATGTCTTGCAGCAATTGATTGCAAGCCTTGCCCGAAGCGCGCTCCATGACCCAGGCCAGGGCTTCGGTGGTGGCGGTCACGTAATGGAAAAAGCCGCCGTGACTGCCGCGTTTTTTCAGCGACGGCAGGTACTGATACAGCGACTCGAACTGAGCGTACTGCGCAGGTGCCGGCTGGAAACCGCAGGCATAGCCGTACTGCGAGCTCTCGGAGTTGGGATCGTCATAGACTTCGCTGTAGTCGATGCCCACGGCCATGTCGAACAGCTGGCGCACCGTGGCATCGCCAAACGCGCTACCCAACAGTTCGGGCACGTAAAACGCCGCCGGCAACTCCGGATTGAGGATGCCATCGCAGACCAGTTGCTCCCCCAGGGTGCCGATCAGCGACTTGGTCACCGAGAACATGACGTGCCGGTCCCGGGGACGCTGGCCGTTGAAGTAACGCTCGAACAGCACGGTGTCGCCCTGCATCACCAAAAAGGCGTCGGTCTGACTGACCACCAGATGATCGATGACACTGACGCTCAAGCCACATTCACTGTCGAAGTGCAGTTCGTCCAGCGCTTGTGGCGCTTCCTTCAAGACGCTGACCGGTCCGCCACCCGCCTCCACATCAATGGAGGGACGCAGGCGCGCCAGATTGCGGAACCCCCACTGATTGAACGGTGGACGCATCCAGTTGTTCCAGGTGACGCGGCGTTTCGGCTCGGCCGGAAAACCCTGCATAAACAAAGGCGCCAAGCGCCTGTGGAGTGACGATTCATTCGTCTCGATGTAAAGACTGGCCAGCAACGGCACGGTGTTCTGACTCATCGGGTTTCCCCTGCAAAATGACTCTGCGTGAAAGCAGATGCAGGGAAATAATTACCCGGTATTATTTTTTAGTCAATAAAACATTTATCAGATAAAAATATTTTTAGCGCTGTGCTTTGATGGGGGGGCAAACACGGCGTTCAGCGCCCGTTACTCCTGCGACAGCCCTGCCAACCGGGGGGGTAATTGGGTGCTAAATGCCCTCGCAGGGTGCTGATACCAGGCGTAGGATCAATACGATGACTGCTTATCACGCATCGTTGGAAGGTGACTTCCAACCCATCTGCATTCACGCGCAAACGCAAGACATTTACCGCCGCACTGTAAGGCCGCGCGACCCTTCGCAGTACAAGGGCCGTGTTCTCACAACAACAAAAGCGAGGTGAAATCATGTCTGGTAATCGTGGTGTCGTGTATCTCGGCGCAGGCAAGGTCGAGGTGCAGACCATCCCCTATCCGAAAATGGAAGACCCGCGCGGCAAGCGCATTGACCATGGCGTGATCCTGCGCGTGGTTTCGACCAATATCTGCGGCTCCGACCAGCATATGGTGCGTGGCCGGACCACGGCCCAGGTCGGGCTGGTGCTTGGCCATGAGATCACCGGCGAGGTCATCGAGAAGGGCCGTGACGTGGAAAACGTGCAGATCGGTGACCTGGTATCGGTGCCGTTCAACGTCGCCTGCGGCCGTTGTCGCAGTTGCAAGGAGCAGCACACCGGCGTCTGCCTGACGGTCAATCCGGCGCGCCCCGGCGGTGCCTATGGCTATGTGGACATGGGTGACTGGGTTGGCGGCCAGGCCGAATACGTGCTGGTGCCGTATGCCGACTTCAACCTGCTGAAGCTGCCCGACCGCGACAAGGCAATGGAGAAAATCCGCGACCTGACCTGCCTCTCCGATATCCTGCCGACCGGCTACCATGGCGCGGTGACCGCCGGTGTCGGCCCTGGCAGCACGGTGTATATCGCCGGTGCCGGTCCGGTCGGACTGGCTGCCGCCGCCTCCGCCCGTCTGCTGGGTGCGGCGGTGGTGATAGTCGGCGACGTCAATCCGCTGCGCCTGGCGCATGCCAAGGCCCAGGGCTTCGAGATTGCCGACCTGACCCTGGACACTCCGCTGCACGAGCAAATCGCCAACCTGCTCGGTGAGCCGGAAGTCGATTGTGCGGTCGATGCGGTCGGCTTCGAAGCCCGTGGCCACGGCCATGACGGCGCGCAGCACGAGGCCCCGGCCGATGTGCTCAACGCGCTGATGGGCGTGGTGCGGGTCGCCGGCAATATCGGTATCCCCGGTCTGTATGTCACCGAAGACCCGGGTGCGGTCAACAAAGCCGCCAAGCATGGCAGCCTGAACATCCGTTTCGGCCTCGGCTGGGCCAAGTCCCACAGTTTCCACACCGGCCAGACCCCGACGATGAAGTACAACCGTCAGCTGATGCAGGCGATCATGTGGGACCGGATCAAGATTGCCGAGGTCGTCGGCGTGCAGGTGATCAGCCTGGACGACGCGCCGCGTGGTTATCACGAGTTCGATGCCGGGGCGCCGAAGAAATTCGTCATGGATCCGCACAGGCTGTTTACCGCAGCCTAAGGAATGGGTTGGGACAAGGGCAGCTTTGAGCTGCCCTTTTTTATGGCCGTTTATAACGTTAGAAACAGCGCCGAGGTCCAGACTCGGGATTGATCGCGCTGCCGGGCGCAGATGAACAATGGATGTTCACGCCCCTGCTCCAGATTCAATCGGGCAAGCTCGATTTGCCCTTGCAGTTCACGAGGCAGCGGCGCAGCGGTTGTCCTTTCGAGGGACACCTTCAACTCCGCGCCCGGCAGCTCTTCGGTCACTTGCGATTGCACCAGCAACTCATCGCCGGACAACTCCATCACCACCGTCGGCGCATGCACGTAAGGTTGCGGTTCAGACGGGTCGCCGACCTTGATGTAGTTATCGATGCGGCTATGAACCTGCAGCGTGGCGCCGGCCAATTGCGACAAGTCGATTTCGATGCTGTCGGTGTCGCCGTTGGTGTCGGTGCGAAAGGCCAGAACCGTTGCATCCTTGCGCCATACAGTTTGTTCGGGGTGATCGAGACCCAAGGCGCGAAAGCCGTTGATGACCGCACCCGTCACGCGAATCTCGCCGGTCCAGTAGGCGCCGCGATAACGGTCCTTGATCCTTGCGCCGCCCAGGCGCAGACGAATACGTTGGCTGGAAAAACCCAATTCCTGGTGCAGGTTGCGCGACCAGATCAGTTTGTCGCCATCGAACAGATCGACCTGCTCCCAGCCCGCCTCTCCGAGCAGTCGATAGTCCAGCGTGGCATTTGCATCGGCGGTGAACACTTCACCCATGAAATGCTGGCCCTGGCGCAGGCTGGCAAATGAACGCTCGCCGGTGGTGGCAAAAGTGCGACGGGCGCGAAGTGCCTTGCCAACACTGGCTCGATCGAAGGCCTCGGCCACCACGCCAGTCAGCCCGCCGCGAGAGCCGAACACCGCCGTGGCCGGAACACCACCGCCACAACGCCCCTGATGCTCATCGCTGTTCGCCGCGGCACCCACTCGATAGCCACGCTGAAGCGCTTCGGCGTAGACCCAATGGAACTGCCCCCAGGCCGAGCCGACCTCGATCAGGCGCTCCAGCTCCGGATGGTGCCAGTCGAGGTTGCAACGGCGCCCACCGACGTGAGGCATCATCAAATGCCCTTCGGGGTCCTTGGCATAGGCGGCATACAACTCATCCACCGGCCAGGCACCCGGCTTGATGGTGCCGGCGGTGAATTCGTTCCATTCGAAGGAACGCACCAGCCGCCCTTGATTGTCGAAGGGAAACTCGGGTTTGCGGTCATGCAGGAACACCACATTACGGTCGCCGCCCGCGCAAGAGTTGCCGCACCATTCGGTGCCGGGATAGCAAACAAATCGTCCTGGTTCATTGAGTTCGTGAATCAGGTTGACCGCCTGATCCCAGCGCTGCTCAGTGATATTGAAATCATTGGCGGTGTAACCGAGGACATCGAGCCCGGCGACATCGCGACCGTAGCTGAGGTTGTACAAGGTGTCGTTGGTGCCCACCGTGTCATCGGAGTGCACATGCAGGTCGGCGTACAGCGGGCGCAATGCAGTGCCAGCCGGATCGACCGTGACAAACGCCCGAGCGGTACGCACAAAAGGTGCCGCCACCTCGGCCGACAAGCGCCACTCCCCCACCGCACCGAGATCAAAACCCTCAAGCCGGGCAGTCGCCCAACCTTCAGCCGCCAGGGTGAACGGTTGTTGTCGCTCCCCCCCTTCGGGATCAACCAAAGTCAGGACACCTTGGAGCGGCAAGTTGCGGCAGGTGTTGCCCCAGGCATCATCCACCCTGAGCAGTACGTCGAACGCCTCACCCGCGCTGACCAGGCGAGGCACGATCAACTGCACGCTTTGCGCCGGTCCCGGCACGATGTTCAGCAGCGGGTCACCCGGCACCTCGGCAAATTTCGAGCTGCCCAGCGGGTCGATGAACAAACGGAAACGGAAGTCCTTCTCGACAAAACTCTGCACCCGCGTACCCGCGCCGCCCTGACGACGATCGCCCAGGCGAATGATTATTTTGTCTCCCGGATTCAGGTAACCGTCGATGATGTCGATGATGATCGCTTTCTGAAACGGCCGTTCATGCCCCTTCTGGTCGAAGCGCACTTTCAGATGCTGCACAGAGGCCTGGCTCTGGCCAGGGACCAGCTCGCCTGCCTGATATTCGGCGCTGACATAGTTGGGGCCAGTCGGATTCGAGGTCTGGAACAAGGCCCAGTCGGAGTAGAACTTGAAGGCCAGTTTCAGCCAGGCGCCGTCCGCCAGGCCGCTGCCGCCGACCTCGTAGACCAAGGTGATTTCATCCCATTGGCCAGCAATCAGCGTGTCACGATCACAGTGGATGCTGCCCAGAAACGGGCGTTGTTTGTTGCGTTCGTAGAGGCCTTGAGGGGCAATGTAATACCCGGCTTCGCGGGGATCGAAAACGTTACTCACATGACACCTCGTGCAGTGGTCCACTGAAGGTTTGAAGGGGGTTGAAGTCAAATGACGATGCTTACTGCACTCGCCATTTCTGGTAATGACGCTCGATACGCCTGAACACAAAACTCTCCATCAGCCAGGCAATCAGGCCGATCACCACAATGCCCAGCAGCACCTGGCTGCTGTTGCCGATCTGCCCACCCGTCGACACCATCCAGCCGATGCCCTGGGACGCACCGATCATTTCCGCCGCGACCAATGCCCTCCAGCCCTGGCTGAAGCCGATGCGCAACGCCGCCGTCACGAAGGGCAGCGAGGCCGGCAGGTAAACGTGGGCCAGCAGTTGCCAGCGGTTGGCGCCCAAGGTGCGTGCCGCACGGACTTCACCGCCGCGGATACTCTGCACGCCCTCCTGAATGGTCACGGCCATGGGGAACATCGCGGCAATGAAAATCACCAACACGATGGAGACATAGCCCAAGCCAAAAATGATCATGATCAGCGGCGCCCAGGCGATCGGAGGGATCGCCATGAACAGGCTGTTGAGCGGCGAGATGAAATCGCGAAAACGCGAGGACAGGCCACCGGCAGTACCCAGCAGCACCGCAACGACCACCGCCGCGCAAAAGCCGCCAACCTCTTCAAGGACGCTGGCCCGCAGGTGCTGCCACAGCGAACTGTCGCCCAGCCAGCGCACAGCCTCGCGGGCAACATCCCATGGCTGCGGCAGGATGTAAGTGGGAAAGCGGCTGGCCAGGGCCATCCAGATCAACAGCAGGAATGGCAGTGACGCCCATCCCCAATTCGGTTTTGGCAAGGACATGACAGACTCAGTGCGAGGCTTTTTGCAGGTAGGAGGTATCCACGATCTGTTCGGTCTTGAGCGTGGTATCGATAAAGCCCAGGTCGTGGGAGTAATTCATCAGGCGCTGGATGAATTGAATATCCGCAGACTGCAAGTCCGCTGACCAGCCCAACCGGGTACGTGCCTGGGCGACGATGGCTTGCGGGGCGATGGTCTTGCCGTCTACGCCTTGCACCGCTTCAAGCTTGAACGCCTCGGCGATGATCCGATTCGACTCATCGGGGTGCTCGTTGAGAAAGGCGATGGCCTTGCGGTGCGCACGCAGCAGCCTCACCACATCGTCCGGTCGCTCCTGCAAGGTTTTCGGTAAGGCGATCACCACGTACCAAGGGTAATTCGGCAGCGCCTGATTGACGTCGAGCAGGATCCGGCTCGACCCGCGCAACAACGACTGGCTGACAAAGGGTTCCCAGGAAAACGCCGCATCGACAATGCCGCGCTCCAGCGCCGCGTTCATATTGCCGGGTGGCATGTCGATGATGTCCAGATCCTTGTCAGGATTGAGACCGGCCTTTTCTTTCAGCACATAGCCGCGCAGCAGCACATCCATGCCACTGCCCTTCTTGACCCCGGCCAGTTTTTTCCCCTTGAGTTCATCCAAGGCGGTAACCGGACTCTTGGCGTCGACAATCACCGCAGCCTGACCGTAATTGACCTTGGCCAGAATCCGGCTTTGCAGCCCCCGGGAAAACCATTGATACACCGGCGGCGTACCGACATAGGCCACATCCAGCTCGCCAGCGGCCAGCGCCTGCTGGATTACCGGACCATCGCCCAAGGCCTTGAGATCGACATTCAAGCCTTCCTCGCGGTAGTAGCCCTGTTTGTCGGCGATCAACGCCGGGGCGTTGGCCATGGCGAATACGTAACCCACACGCAAGGGTTTCTCTTCGCCAGCCATGGCGAATACGCTGCTTGCCAAGGCGGCAACAGACAAGGAAAGGGCAAGCAGCGAATGTTTGATCATGCTGTCAACTCAGGTTGGCGGGTTGGGTAAGCGGAGGCTGCAGGCACTTCCATGACCTGGGAAATACGCTCCATCAGCTCATTGCGGTAATCGAGAAAGGCCGGCAACCGGCGGGTTTCGAGGTTGGAGCGAGGGCGCGGCAAATGAATATTCAGTTCGCTGTGGATACCGCCGGGGGCGATGTTGAGCACGATGACCCGATCCGCCAGAAACACCGCTTCGTCGATATCGTGGGTAATGAACAGCACCGTCTGACCCAATTCAGCCCAGATGCGCAAGGTCTCTTCGTTCATGCTGTTGCGGCTGATGGCATCCAGTGCAGCGAATGGCTCATCCATCAGCAACGCGCTGGGCTCCAATGCCAGGGTCCTGGCCAAGGAAACCCGCTGCTGCATGCCGCCAGACAGCTGATGCGGCAACCGATGCGTAGCATTCTCCAGACCGACCAGGCGAAGGTACTGCAAGGCTTGAGAACGCTGCTGCGATTCGTTGATCCGAGCCGCCATTCGCAGGCCGAAACGGACGTTTTCCAAGGCGCTCAACCAGGGAAACAACTGCGGCGCCTGGAACACATAACCCAACTCCGAACGCTCTGGACGAACCGCCGTCTGGTTGATACAGATCTGACCACTTTGCGGTTGCACAAAACCTGACAACAAGTTCAGCAAGGTGGTTTTCCCGCAGCCGGATGGCCCCAGGATCGCGACGAACTCACCGGGCCTGGCGTTCAGACTGAAAGAGGAAAACACGCGATGCCCATTGGGGTAGCTGAAGCTGATGTCATCGACCGTCAGCGCATCGGCTTGCTGCTGTGCGTAAGGGAGGGTTTTGAACATGGCAAGTGTCGTCAGGTCGTTTACAATGGGATTACCTGACATAATACGTATTAATACAAGTAGTCCCAATAACCTATTTTTATAACCTTAGAAGTGAAGGCGCACCGCTCTCCTCCAAGGCCATGGAAACCGACAGTGTCTACGTCTATTCTTCGCGACAGCACCACCTCACTCTACGAGCAGATCGCCCAGCAATTGCTGGAAGAGATTCAACGCGGCGACTTTGAGCCAAGCGGCAAGCTGCCGTCAGAAGCAGAGCTGGGTAAACGTTTTGCGGTGAGCCGCGTCACCGTTCGCCTGGCGGTGGGCAAACTCAGCGACGACGGCGTAGTGGAGCGCAAACAAGGCAAAGGCACCTTCGTGGCGGCCAAACAGGTGCGGCACGGCCTGGACGCGTTGCGTAGTTTTCATGAAGCCTTGTTGCTGCAAGGGCTCGAACCGAGCATGCGCGTCATCAGCCATACCCTGCAGCCGGTTCCAGAGGCGTTGCGTGGTTTGTTTGAAGAAGCGGACGACTGCCTGCTTCTGGAACGACTGCATTTCGTCGATGACGAACCCATCGCGCTGGGCCGCAGCCATTTACCGGCCGAATTGGCCAGCGTGGTCTGGACTGAAGTCGAGCATCAACCGATTTACTCCATTCTCGAGTCGATCACTGGCATGGCGGTCACCCGAGCCGATCTGGCGATCCGCGCGCAAGAAGCCGATAAACACCTGGCCAGTGCCTTGCACATCAAACGTGGCGCGGCACTGCTGGTCATGGAGCGCACCTCCTGGTTTGCCGACGGCCGCTGCTGCGACCGTACGACCTTCTACATCCGCCCAGAACGTTATGCCTTTGTCTTGAGTGGTGTCTTCAAGTCCAGACCCGCCAGCTGAATCAGTGCACCCGCAGGAATGCCCGCCTCAATCGCCAATTCAACCCGACGCAAGGCGGTCAATGGGGTTTCCATCGCCGGTTTGATTCTCACCGTGCCGTGGGTTTCATTGGCCCGGGAGCTCAAGACTTTTGAGAAAGCCTGCGACCAGCGCGTTGAACACCTCGCCTTGATCATCGTGTACATAGTGACTGGCGCCTGCGACCTCCACCGTCCGCACGTGCGGATTGCTGGCGCTCATCGCCTGCAGCATCGCGGGTGGCAGAAAGTCCGAGCGGCCGCCGCGAATGAACAGGGTCGGGCAATCCAGCGCGCGTACCGCCGGCCATAGGTCCGTCGGCTCGATACTCAGGCGCGCCTCGGCAATACCCTGCTGATCATGGCGCCAGGTGATCACGCCATCGCTCTCTTTCATCGAATGAGTGAGCCTTGATGCCAGGCCCTGTTCCGACAACCCAGGGCGCGAAGCCTGCCAGAATGTGCGGGCCGCCTCCCAGCTATCGAACTGCAAAGGCGTCTGGCTCATTTCGCGGCGAATGCGCGCGGCGCCATCGCCCTGGATTGAGGAGCCGGGGCCGATGTCCTCGATCATCAAGCCAATCAATCGCCCCGGATTTTGCCGCGCATATTCAAGGGCGTTGGCGCCCCCTAATGAGTGCCCCAGCAATACAAAACGCGACAAGCCAACATGGGCGACCAAGTCCTCGAGGTCCTCGACATACGACTGCGTGTGGTAGCTGCCGGGCGCGGCCCAGTCACTCAGTCCTCGACCGCGCTGGTCCAGGGCATAGATGCAGTAGCCTGCACCCAGAGATTGCACCAGCGATTCCCAGGTTTGGGCATAAGCCCGCAAGCCATGCAATAGCACCAGAGGCACACCGGTGGATTCACCCCAGCGCAAAAAGTGCAGGCGCAAGCCAGATCGGTTGGTAAAGAAACAGCTGTCAGAAGGCATCGTTTGGTTCCTTATATGCGTGGCTTCGACCGACCTAGAAACGATCGAACCGATAAGGGCTTGGATCAATGATCGGCGCATGACCGCTGACGAGATCCGCGGCGAGGTGACCTGCCGCCGGCGACGTGCCGAAGCCGTGCCCCGAGAAGCCGGTGGCCACGGTCAGCCCCGGAATCTGCGCGACCGGCCCAATGACCGGGTTGGAATCCGGCGTGACGTCAATAGTGCCTGCCCAGGCCTGGGCAATCCGCGCCTGTTCAAATACCGGCCAGGCCGCAATGAGGTTGTTCATCGCATCGTTATTGAGCCGCGGGTTGGCGGCCGGGTCCTGCACCCTGACGCGCTCGAACGGGCTGACACTGTCGGATTTCCAACGCCGGGCAAGCGCCAGGTCATTGAAAAAAGGCTTGCCCAACGACACGTTCAGAACGCTGCGTTGCGCACGGAACTGCGGCATGTATTGCTTGGCGAGCAACAGGTGGTCGAGGGTCAGGAAGGCATCCAGTTTGCCGCGCTGGGTAATGATGAAGCCGCCGTCCTTGTGCTTGCGAAACGAAAAATCCGGTGCGCCGACAGCAATTTCCGTCGGCCCCTCCATTGGGTGAGTACGTAGCACCGAGCAGGTCAAGGGCAAGGTCGGCAACGACACTCCGAGGTTGCCCAGAAAACGCCGTGACCACATCCCCCCAGCCAGCAGCACATGATCACAGCGAATCTCACCTTGCTCGGTGACCACGCCACTGACCGTGCCGGCGGACATCTGCAGCGTCCGTACCGCGCACTGCTCGATAATCACCACACCCAGGGCCATGGCGGCCTTGGCGATAGCGCTGCTTGCCAGCGTCGGTTCTGCACGCGCATCGGACGGCGTGAAGATGCCACCGGCCCATTCACCCACGCCACCGGGCACCAACGCGTCAATCTCGCGCTTGCTGAGCAGCCGTGAATCCAGCGACAAATGCTCCACCGACTTGAGCCATCCCTCATGCATCGCCATCTGCGATAGGTTGCGACCCACGAACATGATGCCCTCCTGGCGATACCCGACATCCGCCCCTACCCGCTCAGGCATCTTTGCCCACAGACGGTCAGCGGCGAGGGCCAGGGGGATATCGGCCGCGTGGCGGCTGGTCTTGCGTACCCAGCCCAGGTTGCGTGACGACTGCTCGCCGGCGATACGACCTTTTTCCAGCACCACCACCGCAATATTGCGTTCGGCCAATGTCAACGCTGCAGTCAGGCCGATAATCCCGCCGCCAATGATGACGACGGAGGTTGCGGAGGGAAACACGGTAGACGTTTTCACGGGCGCTATAGTGGGTGCCATGATCAAGACTCGGTAAACGAATGAGGTAGGCCACGCCTGCGCATGGCCGCGTGACAGTTACTGCGACAGTCGAATGACTTCAACGTGCGCCTTCGACGCGTTGCGATACGCCGTCACTTCCAGCTCCACCTTGTAGACCGTCGACCCCAAGGGCGGACAGGTGACGGTGCTGGCTGGATCAACGCCGCGAAACTTTTCGCCGATCAGGGCCATCACGGCAGGTACGTCCTTGGGGTCCTGGATGAACACCCGCGAACACACCACGTCCGCCAGGCTCGCATCGACCGCCGCCAGGGCCGCCTCGATGTTGGCGAATACCTGATGGGTCTGTTCGAGGATATCTTCCGGGATCAGCTTGGTTTGTGGGTTGCGGCCTGCGGTGTTGGACACGTAGATCCAGTTGTCCACGACCACCAGGCGCGAATAACTGGCCTGATCTTCAAACGGGGAACCGGTCTTGAGCTTGATGATGTTTGTCATGTGGAATGCCTCGTCAATATTAGTGATGGCTGGCTTAGCGCAGAACCGGGGTTTCCCACAGGTTCAAGGTGACGCCGATGCCTTTTTCGATGGCGTTGCGGTACACCACCGTGCCCCAGGCCACGTCTTCCACGGGCATTCCGCCCACCGACATGATGATGATTTCTTCATCGTTCCTACGGCCTTGCGCGGCCCCGGCGATGATCTTGCCAATGTCCTCGACGTCTTCGAGCCGCATCTTGCCTTCGGCAATCATGTCCATGAAGCGCACGCCAATCACCGGCACGCAGTGATGCGCAGGCTTGGGCAGTTCTTCAAACCAGGCTTGGTAGAGACCGGTGTTGTCCAGCACCTTGCGTACGTCGCGCTGTTCCATCCCGTCGTCAAGGGAGCAGGATGCAGGCATCGCGAGGAAGGCACCTGGCTTGACCCACTCGCGCTTCACAATTGGGTAGGTTGTGGGATCACCCACCTCACCGGAGCTACAATAAGTAACAAGGTCGGAGTCACGAACCACCGCTTCAAGGGTGTCGACCACTTCGATCGTGGTGACCTGCGGATAGGTTTCCTTGACCCAGGCGATAAAGTTATCGAGGCTCTTCTGGCCACGACCCTTGATCTTCAGTGTGTCGATATGCGGGCATACCGCGATGAATGCCGCCAGTGTGGTCTTGCCCATCACACCCGGGCCGAGTAGGCCGACGACTTTCGAGTCCTTGCGTGCCAGGTGGCGCGCGCCCACGCCGGGAATCGCACCGGTGCGGTACGCGGACAGCAGGTTGGCCGACATATGGGCCAGCGGTGCGCCGGTGTCGGGGTCGTTCAAGGTAAACATCAGAATCGAGCGCGGCAGGCCTTTTTCGCGGTTGGCGATATTGGAGCCGTACCACTTCACGCCTGCGGTGCAAAAGCTGCCGCCCAGGTAGGCAGGCATGGCCATCATGCGTCGGTCAGCCGTGGGCTTGGGCATGTTCGGGAAGGGTGAATCCTGCGGGAAGATCACCATCGCGCCATGGGAGTCATTGTTCGGACCGGCCATGCGATAGTCACCGGCATAGAGCAGGCCGAACATCTCCTCCATGGTGTTCACGCACGCCAGCATGTCAGTCACGCCCGCGCGGATCATGTCCTGCTCGGAGAGGTAGATGAAGTCGATTTTTGTATTTGTAGACATAGTTATTCTCGGGCTGAAGGTGATATCGCTGCGGTAGGCGCAGCTCCACGCTGTCGACCTCGAGTATCAGGGCGCGTTTTTCGGCGGTATTGTAAATTTCGGACATGCCCGATTGACCGGCGCGCAACAGTTGGCGTGATTAATGCGTGAAAACTTCCGTATCGCTGCTCATCGAAGGTGCAACCATGATCAAACAGTGCGCGCCGCCTCCCAGGCACCACACTGCGAACGAACAGCCCTGGTTCGTGCTCAACTCTTCACGGTATTCGGTCATGCCCTCCGAACACCCGGCGATCTCGCATTTCTATGCCTTCGATGTGGCTCAGTCAGCCAACCTGCTGGCCGTGCCGGACGGTTGCGTGGATATTGTTTTCGACTGTGATGCAACACGCCCTACCGCCCGGATCTGTGGCACGCCGCTGGCTGCCCAAGCGGTCGAGTTACACCAGAACCATCACTACTTCGGCGTGCGCTTTTCACCGGGCGTCATTCCCGGATTTATCAATGTGCTGGCCGAGGAATTGACCGAACGGGAACTCGACCTGCTGGAGGTCTCGGGGTTCGCCCAGCGCATCTTCGAAAATATCGTTCAAGCACCACTGCTGGGCGATCAGATGCGGCTGTTCAACGACTACCTCGCCCCCCGCCTGATGGGGAGAACGTCAGCACTCACGGCCATGGTCATTCAGCAGGCGCTGCGCCACCGCGGTGATATTCGTATTCAGCAACTGGAAGAACTCAGCGGGTACACCAGTCGCACGCTGCACCGACAGTTCAGCCAGGACACTGGTATGTCACCCAAGACCTTTTGCCGAATCATCCGCTGCCAGGCAGCTCTGGACACCCTCAATACCCAACACGATGTATCGTTTTCGGAGCTGGCCCTCGACCTGGGCTTTTCCGATCAATCGCACTTCCTGCGCGACTTCAAGAAACTGGTCAGTACAACGCCTTGCGACTATCAACGCCAAATGACCCAGAACGCCTACACCGACCGGATCAACTACGCCTGACCCTCCCTTTCAAAATTTCATGAGCGCTTGAATATCAGCCTGGAAAAGGAAATCGGGTGGGAGGAAAGCGTCAGCCGCACATGAGGTCTTTAGCGCATTGCCCTGAGCGTTTCAGACGGTGACTCGCCGAACAATTGCCGGTAATGCGCGGCAAAGTGGCTCAGATGAAAAAAGCCCATCGCCATCGCGATCTCACTGATGTTGTGAGTGCAGGCAGAGGTTGTGATCAAGCGGCGTCGCACCGCGTTGAGGCGTAGATTGCGCAGGTATTCGACCGGACGCATTCCGGTCACTGCCTGAAAACTGTTCTGCAAGGTCCGGCGACTCACCCGCAGGTGCTCGCACAGGTCGAGAATGCTCAGTGGTGTATCACCACTGGCATCGATCAGCTCTTGGCAACGCTTCACCAGGTAAGCACTCACGGCGAAATTACCGCGACGACAACGTACCTCATCGGTGGCGTGGCTGAACAAATCGAGGAACGCGCCGAGCAGTTCTTCCTCCAGCATTTTCTCGGCGGTTGAGTTGATAGCGTCCGTCTGTTCCAAAAGGTGATGAAACAGCGGGTGGATACGCTGACGTATTCGCAACAGTAACGCGTCATCCACGCTGAGTTGGGACGTGGTCTTCAGGCGCTTGAGCTGATCGTCAGACAGTTCGAAGGCCGCCAGTTTGGCGAAGCGTACCGCGTCGATATTGAGCGCGAAGAAGTGCATGCCTTCAGGGGCGTGCAACACAAACTCCTCGCCGTCACGCAACAGTACCACGCTGTGAGTGCCCACCTGTTGCCCCTGCACCACCGGCGCGCAGCCTAACGACATGGCTGCGCACAGCCGACCTTTTGGCGCATAGCCGC
The DNA here is from genome assembly GCF_058798795.1 of Pseudomonas sp. GW822-FHT07A10. Taxonomy (NCBI): domain Bacteria; kingdom Pseudomonadati; phylum Pseudomonadota; class Gammaproteobacteria; order Pseudomonadales; family Pseudomonadaceae; genus Pseudomonas; species Pseudomonas sp. GW822-FHT07A10. Next base: position 424,111 of record NZ_JBXAKV010000001.1, on the reverse strand, counting down.
GCTGTACCACGCGTTTGTCCAGCACTTCCTGGAAGATTTGGAAGCGGTCAGAGGACAACTGCCGCAGCTCACTGGTCAGGCAGCCACGGCCGAGTTGGTCATACACTTGCCGCCAGCCCTGGATGGAGCCAGCGTGTTGTTGAGGGTCATTGAAGGTTCGAACTTCAGCAAGCATGGTCGTCGTTCCTCGGTGGCCCCGTTTGTTTATCGGCCTGAAAGGGACTCAGTCATCCGTGACGGCAGCTATCGTTCACACCGGGGCGGCGTCCGCCGTGAAAACCAAAGCCAGTTCCATGCCAAGCATGTGCAGGCAGTACGTGGCGGGCTGGATATTCATTGGCGGCAACAACGCCCCGGACAGCACGACCTGCCCAGCCTCCACACGTTGACCGTCGGCCAACAGACGCCGAATCAGCCAGCACAGATTGGCCAGCGGGCTGTCCTCCCGATCGCGCGTATCACCGTTACCGCAGAGCGCGCCGTCGCACTCCAGGCGATACGCTACGTTGACGTGGTCTACAGGATCGAACGGGATGCGCGGTCCGAGACAATAAAGCCCCGCCGCCGCGTTATCGGCCAGAAAGGCGCCCACTCCGAAACTCCAGCCCTGCCAACGGCAGTCAGCGATCTCGAACGCAGGCGCCACGTCGCCGATGGCGGCCAGAATATCCTCGTCACGGTAGTCCCCCGGCGCCAGGGTACGCCCGAGTACAAACGCCAATTCGATCTCCAGCTTGGGCTGAATCAACCGCGAGAACGCCACCGCCGTACCCGGCTCGACAATCATGGTATCCATCAGGCCGCCATACACCGGCTCGTCAAGGCCAAAGCGTTTTTGCGCGGCGCTGCCGGCGAAGGCGACCTTCCACCCGCTCAGTCGCTCGCCTGCGGCTTGTTGGTGATCCAGCGCTTCGCGTTGCAGCGCATAACCCGCAAGCCGATCTATCGCCTCGGGGGCCAGTGGCGCAATGGCTTGCACCGTGCGCGTTGCCTGATGTAGCCGGTTAAGTAACGCGTTGCCGCTGTTCATGACAGTTGCTCCGCCAGTTTGCGCAGCACACCTTCAAGCCTCTCTGGTGTGGTAATGGCGGCGACAAACCGGTCAGGACGCACCACCACGATGCAGTCACGCACCTTGGAGAACCATTCACCCAGGCGATTATCCACGTCCTCCACGCTGATGGCGTCCGAGGCCGTCAACGGCTGGCCACGTCCGATGCCACTGCGCGAACGATTGACCTGAATAAAACGCGTGTCCCAGCGCGCCCAATAAGCGGTCATTTCCTCGCTGAGTTGCTCGCGCGGGTTCACCCGATAACCCAGCACCGCATAGGAATTACCAAGCACTTCGTCCAGGCGACGACGCTGCCCCTGGGCGTCTTCGATATGCGGCTGTACAAATAGCTGGCCGACCAGGTCGTCCTCGCGCAACTCGGCCCGCTCGTGATAGACCAAGCCCTTGGTGATGGTGGCCTTGGGTTTGAATTTGAACTCCAGCAGATGCGAGCGCAGGTTGTCGACACTGTTCACCGCCTGGAACAGCCAGTCGCGCACGCCGGCCATCAGCGGGTTGGTCATTCCCAGTACCGCGCCCATGTTGTCGGCCAGGGCTACCAGCTCGGTGGCATGCCCACGGCGCTCCTGGTCGTAGCTGGCGAGGATCGAGTGCGAGGCACGGCCCTGGACGATCGCCGCCAGTTTCCAGGCCACGTTGGCCACGTCCCTCAGCCCGGAATTGAGGCCCTGCCCGGCCCAGGGTGGAGAAATATGCGCGGCATCACCCACCAGCGCCACACGCCCTTCGACAAACCGCACCGCGACCCGGGAGTGGTGGGTATAGGCTCGGATGCGGACGATGTTCAACTGATCGACCGCGTTGCCGATATGCCCACGGATCAAGTCGCGAATGGTGCTTTCCTCACACATCCTCGCTTCATCTTCGCCCTCCAGGAGCATGAATTCCCAGCGGCGTTGCTGGTACGGCAGATAGATGCACACGAAGGGCCGCTCCGGGTCGGCATGCAGTGCGGTGTAGGGTGCATCGAGGGTGTCATTGGCCGTATCGACCACCACCCATTTGCGCGCATGTGTCAGCCCCGACAGCTCGATACCGAGCTTTTTACGCACCGTGGAGCGTCCGCCATCGGCGCCGATGACATAGTCAGCCCGCAGTTGATAAATCTCGCCTTGAGCATCGCGCACCTGCAATGTCACGCCCTGCCCGTCCTGCTCGAGTTCGAGCATTTCGTGGCCTTGGCGCAACACAACGCTGGCACGCTGTCCCAGGGTTTCGCGCAACGTGCCTTCCAGCAACTGCTGCATGAAAATATTACGCATTGGCCAGCCGTAATGTGCGGTACTCGGCTTGACCTCGGCGAAGCACACACCGCGTGCATTGTAATAGCGCAGCGGTACATCGCAGATCATGTCGCGTACAGCGAGATCGGCGATGCCGATCCCCTGCAGCACGCGCAGTGCTTCATCATCCATGCCCACCGCGCGTGGGTAAGGCAGTACGCCGTCGGCAAGCTCAAGGACGACGCAGTCGATACCGTACATCCCCATATAGTGTGCGGCCGTGATCCCGTTAGGGCCGCCGCCGACAATGACAACTTGGGTCTTCTCCTGCTTCATCGCTATTCACCGCTTTCTTGTTGTGTTTTTAATCCGACGCCGCTAAAGCCATGCGCCTGAAATCAGTGCAGCCCATCAATACCTTTGACGTCTGCCGCCTGCAGACCGCCCAGCCGCGCATGCAAGCGCCCGCGCGTGGCGAAGGCCCAGATCACGATCACCTCATCCGGCGCGGGGCCGTCGCCAAACATCAAGGACATGCTGTCGTAATGGGAGCGTACATACAGTGCATCCTTGTGGGCCAACGGCACATCGATGGTTGAACCTGGGGCGCCCCGTTTGCCGGTGGACGGCACCCAGGATTTGCCCCCGCCCAGCGCCAGGCGCACCGGATCGGCAGCCGGGTTGGTCAGGAACGCATTGCCGTGTTCGTATTCGCCCTGGCTGCCCACCATGCAAGCTTTACCGTAGCTGACAATATCCCGCGAGCCGGCCAGCGCCTGAATGCGACGACCGAACTCTTCGCCCAGCAGCGGCGACGGTTCTACCAGCTCTGTCAGCGACTCGCTGTAGCGACCGGCATAGGGGTTGGCGATCACGGCGGCGACGGCATATTTGAACAGCGGCTCGCCATCGGCTAACTGGCCACTTTCGTTGGCCAGGGTTTCTTCGACAAAGCTGTACCACTTGCGGATGTGATACGAAGCAAAATTCGCGGTTTTCATCTGGGTGGCCTCAAAGCGGGTCTAGTGGGTCTAGATTGAAATGTCGGCTTGGCGCGCCAGCGGCCTTGAACCGGGCCTTGCCGCGCGCATCGTCGTGTTCGGTCTCAAGGAAAAATTCCATGCGATTACCGTCAGGGTCGTTGAAATACACACCATGGCCGATTTCGTGATCGGTGATCTTCACCACCTCGACGCCCTTGCCCAGCAACATGCCGTAGAGCTGGCGCAAGGTGGTCATGTCCCCGGCGATTTCCAATCCATAGTGTTGCAACCCCAACCCGCCCTGATGGGCGCCGGGCTCTGCACGAAGCAAGGCGATGTCGTGATGTTTGGTGCCAAACGCCATCATGACCCAGCTTTCGCCCCGGGCACTTTCATGCATGCCCAGGATGTCGGCGTACCAGCGTGCCGACACATCAGGATCACTTACCGAGAGCGATAAGTGAGTACGAAGGATTTCGACTTTCATCGCGTGATACCTCAGCTTTTTTTGACCACGGATTGATGCCCTGCCTTGATCTGCGCCACTGCGGGGGTCCAGAGCACGTCAGCGATCTCACTGAATTCGCGCCACTGTTTCTGCCAGCCATCACCGCCATTCCCGGAGGTGAACAAGTGCCCGTACTTGGTTCCCGCAACGATCTGTCGCGGATTTTCCGGGTTGAAGGCAATGGCCCAGACGCAGGAGTTGGGTTGTTGCGGCAGGGGCAGCACTTCCCAGCTGAGCGCAGCATCACGGGACACCAGGATCTTGCTGGTGGTACCGGGCGTGCCATCGGAAATACTCAGGTACAGGTCGCTTTGCGTGCCCAACGGCGCGTTCATGGCGCGCATGTAGTACAGGCCAAACGCTTCTCGACCGATAATGCCAGTCCAGGTCAGCCCCTCATCCAGGCTGCGGTAGACGGCGTTGACGCAGACCACCACGATGACTTTCTGACCATGATTGGGCAGTACCAGAATGTTGTGGACATCCGAGTTGTAGTCCCACAGCAGCCGATCATCGACGCGCGTCCAGCTGTCGCCACCGTCACGGGAGTGGAATAACCCACCCTCTTCAAGGCCGAACCATAGCTGGTTGCGGTCGGTCGGGTCATAGGCGAAAGCCAGCAGCCGTGGGCGGCTGACTCCGTCGCAGAATTCCGGAATCTCAACCGGCGCACGATCCCAACTGAGACCACCGTCCAGAGTCCTCCACAGTACGGCGCGCGAAGGTGCACCGGTGCCGACGAAAATCCGTTGCGCGTCCTGCGGATCGACGGCGACTTTCCAGACCGTCTGCCCGTTGAAAGGCGAATCGACCCGCTGCCAATGGCCGCCGGTGTCGCGGCTGACACACAAACCTACGTCCGTGCCGGCGTAGATCACCTCAGGCTCGCCGGGGTGCACGCTCAAGGATCGAGTGATCGCGTCGAACTCCAGATCCTGGCCCAGGCCCAGGCGATGCCAGGTCCGACCCTCGTCGGCGCTGCGGATCACCGCCTGCCCTACCGTGGCCACTAACAGGGTTCCGTTACTCATCGCTGGTGCTCCTCAGATGTAGATACCGCGGGTCAAACCGCCGTCGATGCCGATGGATTCTCCGGTCACCGCGCCAGCCTTTGGCGACGCCAGGAAACCAATCAGCCAGCCCATTTCAATCGGTGCCAGGGTGCGGCGAATCGGCGTCGCGTCGATGTAGGCCTGCTCAACCTGTTCCGAGGTCTTGCCTTGCTTGACCGCTTCGCGCTCGTACAACTCCTGGATGTGCGGGGTGTCAACCACGCCAGGGTGAATCAGGTTGACCGTGATGCCCGAAGGGCCCAACTGGTCGGAGAGGGTTTTGGTCATGTGGGCGATCGCCAGGTTGCGCATCCCCGAGAGGACTTTGCTGCTGCGCCCGGTGAGGCCGCCGATGTTGATGATGCGACCGAAACCGCCGGCCTTCATGTGCGGGGTCACTGCCTTGGCGCAACGGAAGTAGCCGATCACCTTGGTGTTGAGATCCGACAGCAACTCGTCGTCGCCGGCATGTTCGATGTCATTGCGCACCACTCCGGACGGCGCTGCGGCACCGTTGACCAGGATGTCGATGCGGCCGAAGTGTTTGTGCGCAGCTTCGACCATGTCAGACACGGCCGACATCTGATTGGTGTCGCAATACAGCGGCAGTACTTCGTTGCCGGTCTGAGCCGTGATCTCTTCGGCAGCCTGTTGGAGAAACTCCATGCGGCGTGCGCAGATCACCACCTTGCAGCCCTCTTCGGACAGAAAACGTGCGACTTCCTTGCCGATACCCATACCTCCGCCGGTGACGATGGCCACGCGGCCTTTCAATTCCAGATCCATAGCATTTCCTCTTGTGATTATTCGGTTCAGGCGAGATCGACGAAGACGCTCTTGGTCTCGGTGTAGGCATCGATCACGTTTTTACCCATTTCCCGGCCCCAGCCAGATTGCTTGTACCCGCCGAACGGCGAAGCCGCGTCGACCACGTTCCAGCAGTTGATCCACACCGAGCCCGCCTTGAGCTGCGCTGCCACGCGGTGCGCCGAGCGCAGGTCGCGGGTCCACAGGCCTGCTGCGAGGCCATAAGGCGAATCGTTGGCGCGCAGCACCAGGTCGTCGATTTCGGTCCAGCTCATGACGGTCAGCACCGGACCGAAGATCTCTTCGCGGGCGACACAGGCACGTTCGGCGCGATCAAGGAACACGCTGGGCGCAATGAAGTGGCCGCGCTCCAGGTGGGCGGGACGGCCGCCACCGCAGATCAGTTCGGCACCCTCCTCCTGACCACGTTGCAGGTAGCCTTTGACCGTGCTCAATTGGCGGCCCGACACGAGTGGGCCCATGCTGGTAGCCGGGTCCAAACCATTACCGAGCACGTGGGCGGTGGCATGCCGCTCAAGTTCTTCGAGCACCTGATCGAGCACACTGGCGTGTACGTATAAACGTGAGGCAGCCGTGCACACCTGGCCCTGGTTGTAGAAGATGCCGTCGGCGGCACCTTTGGCGGCGCGCACGATATCGGCGTCCGGCAAGATGATGTTCGGCGACTTGCCGCCCAGTTCCAGCGAGACTTTTTTCATGTTGCTGGTGGCCGCCTGAGCGATCAGCCGGCCGACGTGGGTCGAGCCGGTGAAGGCGATCTTGTCCACGTCGGGATGCTGCGCCAGCGGTCCGCCCGTTTCCGCGCCAAGACCGGTGATCAGGTTGACCACCCCCGCTGGAAACCCGGCGGCCTCGATCAACTGCACCAGTCGAATCGCGACCAGTGGAGTTTGCTCGGCAGGCTTGAGCACCGCGACACAGCCTGTCGCCAGCGCTGGGCCAAGCTTCCACACGCACATGTTCAACGGGAAGTTCCACGGTACGATCAGCGCGCACACACCCACCGGTTCACGCAAGGTGTAGTTGAGCATCGGCGCACCGCTGGCCGGCGATACAGGCAGCGTGCTGCCTTCGATCTTGGTCGGCCAGCCAGCGAAGTAGCGAATGATGGTCGCCGCACTGGCCGCTTCCCCTCGAGCGGCTGAGATGGGTTTGCCGTTCTCCAGCGTGATCAACTGCGCCAGCTCCTCGCGGTGCTGATCCAACAGGTCCGCCAGTCGAAACAGCAGCAGACCGCGCTGGGCGGGAGACTGCAGTGCCCAGGCGCCGTTGAACGCTGCGCGGGCTGCCGCAACGGCCGCATCTACGTCACGCGCGTCACCTTGGGCCACTTCCGTCAGGGTTTCTTCAGTTGCCGGGTTTTCCACGGCAAACCGCCGGCCAGCGGCGGCGTCCTGCCAACTGCCACCGATAAACAGGCGGCCAGGCTGGGACAGAAAGTGTTGCACAGCAGGTAGCACTTCAAACTGTTTCATCATCGACTCCTTCACAGCGCCATTTCGATCAGGCAAGGACCACCTTCGGCATTGGCGTTGGCCAGCGCCCGTTGCAGTTCGGCATTGGTGTGCACCGTGCAGGCCGGCACGCCGTAGCCCTTGGCCAGAGCCTTCCAGTCAATCCGCGGGCTATCGAGCACCGTCAGGCGCAGGGCTTCAGGCCCCATTTCAGTCATGCCGAAGCGGCGCAGTTCGTTCTGCAAAATGGCGTAGCGATGGTTGGCGGCAATCAGGATCACCACCGGCACCTGCTCACGGGCGATGCTCCACAGGGTTTGGATGGTGTACTGGGCACTGCCGTCGGATTGCAGGCAGAACACGCGATTGCCCCGCTCCGCCAAGGCGGCGCCGAACCCCACCGGAATGCCCTGGCCGATCGCGCCACCGGTATTGGTCAACACCCGGTGCCGAGCGGCGCCAGCGGAGGCGGTGAAAAACGGATAGCCGCAGGTGCCGCCTTCCACGGAGACAATGCTGTCGTCCGGCAGCGATGCGGCTAAAACCTGGCCGATGGACTGAGGTGTGAGCTCGGCATGGCCTGGCGGCAGTTCGATGCCCATCGGTGTCGGCACGTAGGCCGGTGCATTGAGGGCATCGGCCAGCGCCGTCAGCGCGCCGGCTACATCGTCACCGACATCGGCCAGCGTCAGCAGACGCTCACGCTCGGCGAGGCGCGACGGGATGCCTTCGTAGCCGAAATAACTGATGGGCTCCGGCACCCCGGCACACACGACCTGGTCGTACTGCTCAAGGATTTCAATGGCCACTTCCGGGAAGTACGGCAGGCGATCCAGATCCGGCAAACCACCACCACGGTAGCTGAGCCGTGGAAAGGTCTCGGCAAACAGGCGCACGCCAGGCAGTTGCGCCAGGCGCCCCGCTGCTTCCAGACCGGCGACCGACAACCCCTCATCCCCGACAATAAACACCAGGCGCTGCCCGTCACGCAGTGCCTGTGCCACCGTCTCGACCCGGTCACCGGCAAACCGGCGAATCGGCGCCCGCATCGGAGCGAACACGCCGTTGTGCGTCACTGCGCTGGCTTGCAGGTCCATGGGCAGAATCAGGCTGGCGATCTGCCCTTTGGCCTGCCAGGCCGACCGCACCGCTTCCTGTAAATCTTCGCCGATACCCGACGCCGTGCGCGAGGTGCGTACCCAACCGGAGACAGTCCCGGCCAAGGCCTGGATGTCACTGGCCAGCGGCGGATCGTAGTTGACATGCCATGACGCGTGATCACCGATCACGTTGACGATAGGGGTATTGGCACGACGCGCGTTGTGCAGGTTGGCGATGCCATTGGCAAACCCGGGGCCCAGGTGCGTCAGGGTCATCGCCGGCTTGCCGGCAATCCGGCCATACCCATCCGCCGCCCCCGTGCACACCCCTTCGAACAACGACAACACCGGCTTCAGTGCTGGTGCGCTGGCCATGGCCGCCACCAATGGAATTTCGGTGGTTCCGGGGTTGGCGAAGCAGTATTCGATACCGCTTGCCGCTGCCGCATTCACTATCAGTTGCGCACCATTCATTTTCAGCCCTCTTGCTTGAGCATTTGCAGTGATGAGATTTATCACACACAAACACTCAATCAACAAGCATTAAATTAATGTTTGTCTCGCTTAGTGAGATTTATGCAATTTTATTTGCACCAGAAAGACTGCCGAGATTGCGTTTTTCTCTCACTGAGGTAGTGTTGCGCCAGCGCTTGGCGCTTCTGCGGGATGTCTGGTCTACGCCGGAACGAAGCACGCGCCCTCCCCCCGTCTTTAGGAACGAAATGAGTAGCCTGAGCAAATTACTGAGTGTCCTGGACCTGTTCGGTCCACAGACATTGAAGATCGACCCCGACACCATTGCCGAGCGCATGGGCCTGTCACGCGCGACCGTGTACCGCTACGTCAAGGATTTGTGCGACGCCGGCCTGCTGACCCGCGTGGACGCCGGCAGTTATGGCTTGGGGCCGCGAGTCATCGAACTGGACTGGATGATGCGTCAGTACGACCCTATCCTCGTTGCCGGGCGCGAGTTGATGCACGAGCTGTCCGCGCAAACCGGCCTGGCCGTGTTTGCGAGCGTCTTTTATGACGGTCGCATCATCAACACCTACATCGCCGAACCCACCGACACCTACCACTTTGCGTTCGGGCGCGGGCAACCGCTGCCGTTCTTTCGCGGCGCGCAATCCAAGGTGTTGATCGCCTTTCAGAAAGGTCGCCGTTTGCAACGCTTGTTCGACGAGCATATGGCCAACGACCCGGACTGCCCTTATGACTGGTCAAGCTTCTCCAAGGCCGCGAAAAAGATTCGCAAGGACGGTTACTGCCTCACCCATGATGAACTCAACCTGGGCTTGACCGGCATCGCCGCGCCGATCATCCAGACGGACATCGACGAAGTGGTTGGCAGCCTGTCCGCCGTCGGCAGCACGCAGAGCTTCAAGCTGCTGCGCCAGGAAACCGTGATCGAAATGGTCATGGATACCACTCGGCGCATCGCCGAAAACATGCGTAATCAGTCGAACACCACCACGCCCTAGCCTATGGACAAGCCGCCGGTCCCTTACCAGGGACGCGGCGGATATGCGGTCAGAACGGAACAGCCACCGTCAATTGGCTGTACAGGTTGGTGCCATTGCCGCCGACTTGATTGCCACCCGTGGTTGAGTCCTGATCGGGTTTGTAGAGGCCAATCAGCGGGGTAATGATCAAGTGCGGGTTGGCTGCCCATTCGGCGTAGATATCCAGCTCACGGGCATTGAGGTTCAGCGCGTTGTTTTTACGCACCGTGTCGAAATCGAAGTACAGCGCGCCCAAGGTCAGGTTTTCCAGCGGAGTGGCCTTCAGACCGACGTGCTGAATGCTGGTATTGCTGTTGAACGGCCCGGCGTAGTTGCCGGCGACTTCGCCCTGAAACCAGGTGCCGTAGCCCATGCTCAAGCCAGTGAACAGCGGATCCCATTTCTGTGAATAGCGGGTATAGCGATAGGTCACCTTGGGCGCCCAGGCGGTATCGGCGAAGGTGTAGCCCGCTTCGCCATACCAGGCTTTCTCAGGCCCGGCGTCCTTGTCCTGCCAGGCGTATTCGAACGCCAGGCTGACGTTCTTGATGCCCGCATCGCCTTCACCGCGAACGCTGTAGACGTTCATGCCTTTGCGCTGGCGTTGAACGTCGGTGGCCCATTGATCGCTCACGTCGATGCCGTGTAACCAGGTCAGCCCGATCGTACCCGGTTGGGTGGTGTAATCCAGCGTGCCGGCGGCCAGTTCGGTTTCGGCCTGGACGCGGTTGTCGGATTTGAGCCACACCAGACTGCCGTGCAGGCCATCTTGCCCACCCAGGCGCAACAGCGCGGTTTGATCGAACGCATGCCGTGCAGCCAGGTAATAAGCGCCCCCACGGTTCATAGTGCCATTGGCCGGACCCTCGCCCAGGTTCAGTCCGTCATCGTTGATCAGGAACCCTCGGCCCAGCTTGACCACCTGGCGCCCGCCGGAAATATCAACCCCGTCCTTGCCTAACGCAGGGAACAGGTCGCCGGAGCGCCAGCCCAGGTAGGCGTCTTCGATCTTTGTTGTGCGCTCGGTTCCCAGGGAATTGCCGCCTGGGTCGCCGTCGCCCCAGGTGGCGGAGCTGACCAGGGCGAATGCCCCATATGCAGTGCCATTGCCCGCCAGGGACTGGTCACCACTCAAGCCGTATTTGATAAAGCCTTCGCGCCAGGTAGATCCACCGGGCGTGCCGTCGTAGTTCTTGCGACTGTTGAACTGGCCGAACACGGCGGTCATGTCTGCGTTGAGGTGACGGCCCTCATCACTGTACAACTCATAGGCCTGGGCCTGATTGATGGCGCATAGCACCAATGTGCACACAAGCCTGCCACCAAACACGGGATGACGTGACGGATTGCGCATGGCTCAAGCTCCTTGTGGTGCGCTTTTAAAGGGGCGGACAAACAGCAGTTGCTGGCCAGTGAACTCCAGCAGCCCCTCAAGGCCGAACTCGACGCCAAACCCGGACATCTTGCTGCCGCCAAACGGCGTATTCGGCTGAATCTGCGCGTGGCAATTGACCCAGGCAACGCCGCTTTCCAGGCGGCTGGCCAGTGCCTGGGCCTGCTCGACATCCGGCCCCCAGACCGATCCACCCAGCCCCATGTCACCGGCATTGGCACGCCGCAGCACATCCTCGACATCCCGGTACGCGATCAAGGGCAATACAGGACCGAACTGTTCCTCGTCGACCAGACGCTGGCCATCTGTCACGTCCGCGACCAAGGTCGGCGGATAAAAGAAACCGGGGCGATCCAGACGCGCGCCGCCGCACAGCACGCGTGCGCCTTGTGCCCGCGCGTCAGCGACCAGCGCGTCGACAAGCTCCAATTGCTCAAGGTTTTGCACCGGTCCAAAGGTGACGCCAGCTTCCAGGCCATCGCCCACCACTTGGCGCGTCGCAATCAGGGTCAGCGCATCAGCGAAGGCCTGGTACTGCGATTCATGGATATACAGGCGCTTGAGGGCCGCGCAGGTCTGGCCCATGTTGAGAAACGCCGCCTGGAAAATCTCCTCGACCACCGCCTCAACCGGCGTACCGGGCAGAACGATTGCCGCGTCATTACCACCCAGCTCCAGCGTCAGGCGCTTGAGGTTGTTGGCGGCGCCGCGCATGACGCTTTGTCCGGTGGCGGTCGAGCCGGTGAACACAATCTTCTGAATGCCGGTATGCGAAGTGATTGCGCTGCCGAAACCTTGCTCACCCGTCAGGCAATTGATCACGCCGTGAGGCACATGGCGGGCGATGATCTCCACCAGGCGCAAGGTGCTCAGCGGGGTCAGGCTCGACGGTTTGCTGATCACACAGTTACCGGCTCGCAGCGCCGGCATGATGTGCCAGACGGCGATCATGAATGGCCAGTTCCACGGCGTGATCGACGCCACCACACCCAAAGGCTTGCGATGCAACTCGATCCGCTGGGTGGGGGTTTCCTCCACCAGCTCCACCGCAATCTCCTGCCCGGCCGCATAGCGGGTCCAGGCGACGGACCCCATGACTTCGGAAAACGCCAGTTCCAGTGGCTTGCCTTGTTCCAGCACAATCAGTCGGGCCAGTGACTCTGCCTCCCGCTCGATATCCGCCGCAACCGCCAACAGGCGCTCGCAACGGTCTGCGTGGGTGCTGTGCCGCCAGCTTTTGAACGCCGCCTGTGCAGCGTCGACCGCCTGGTCGAGTTGCGCCAGCGAGCCGGCGGGGCATTGGGCGAATGCAGCACCGGTGGCCGGGTTGATCACATCAAACTGGCCCTGTTCACCGGCGACCTGAACGCCATTGATGAGCATCTTGTAGTTGTGCATTTGAAACCTTCCTTTCACGCACTGACGAGCCATGCCGGGCAACGGCAGGCTGGAATTGTCTGGTTAGTCGAGCTGTAACGAGTGCGGCCTTAAAGCTTGTGGCTGCCCAAGGCGAGAAACCGTTGCGGGGAGATCTTTCGCAAGCGCGCGGCGAGCATGACGCCGATGATCAGGGCCGCGGGAATGATGGCGCAGAGTCCGTAGGACAATAGCTGGCTGGCCCCGGTCAACACGTCGAAATGCACCACCGCCAGCCCCAGCACGAGCACCAATGCCAGGGAGGAGAAAACAGGCAGGATGCGCCCGCGCCATATCCCGACGTTAAGCTCGGGATGACGCTGAAAGTAGACGCAGACCGCTACCGACGTCAGCGCCATCAGTAAAATGACGCAGAGGGTGGCGAGGTTGGAGAACCAGGCGAACAGTTGCAGGATCGGGTCCGCATCCAATGCAGCGAAAATCAGTACCACCACAGCAGCAATCAGGCTCTGCAACACCGAACCCATATGGGGGCTCTGATGCACGCGGTGAGTGGTGCCCAACAGACTGTGCAACAGGCCATCACGGCCGATCGCGTAAAAATAACGCGCCGCGGCGTTATGAAAGGCCAGGAGGCCGGCATAGATACTCACCATGAACAGCACCCGGATAATCTGAGTCAGCCAGGGGCCGACAAAGTGATCGGACATGCCGTAGATAAACGTCGTGGGATCCTGCAAGGCCTGCAGCATCGGCACGATCTTGTCCGCGCCCACGCCCACCACCATTGACCATACCGACAGCGCGTAGAACCCACCGATCAGCAACACCGAACTGTAGGTGGCAATCGGGATAGTACGCTGCGGGTTCTTGGCCTCTTCGCCGTAAATAGTCGTCGCCTCAAAGCCGATGAATGCCGCAAAACAAAACAGCAGGCCGATGGACGGGGTACCGCCGAGCACATGGGTGCGGTCGAACGCATCAAGGTTGATGCCGCTGTCGCCGCCGGATTTGAGGATGGCAAAATCCAGGATCAGGATCGCCAGGTACTCGGCGATTACCACCACCGACAGCACCCGCGCAGAAAGGTCGATCTTGCGATAGCCCAGAATCGCAATGCTCGCCATCGCCATCAGCGAGTAGGACCACCACGGCAACACCAGCCCAAATACACTTTCCATGGTGCCACTGACGACCCCACCGAACATGCCATACAACCCGACCTGAAGAATGTTATAGGCAAACATCGCCAACACCCCGGCCGCACCGCCTGCCAGGCCACCCAAACCACGGGAGGTGAACGCATAAAAACCGCCGGCATTGGTCAGGTGCCGGGACATGGTGGTGTAACCCACCGAGAACGCGAGCAGCACCAGCAACGCCAGGATCAGCAATGCCGGAGTACCGGCACCGTTACCCAGCATGATGCCAATCGGGAAGCCACCGGCGATCACACTTAAAGGGCTCGCCGCCGACACCACGAAGAAGATTATGAACCCGACGCCCAGGGCGCCACGCTTGAGCTCCGTGGAGCTGTTGATCGAGATAGGTACACTCATGTTGTTGACCTTATTGTATGAGGCAGTCGCTGTTGGGGTGGCCCGATTGAATTCCATCGGCACCAATTAGCGTTTTGTTTTAGTTGCGCGCTGAACTCGATCCTATGCCCGCCCCTGAACCGCTCGCTATCCCAAATCGGTAGCATCCGAGGCGCCGCCCCAAAACAGGTCGATGCGACACCCGCAATCAGGCAGTCCTTGCCGATTCGGGATAACCGGCTGGCCGTTCCCTCCCGCATGCTAGCGTCACCCGCTCTATACCCAGATGCCGGCACCGATAATAAAAGCGAGGGCCTGGTCCACAGCCCATCGCAGCCAAAGCCCTCTGCAGGAAGTCCCAGTCATGCGTTTAGCTCATCTCACTATCCAATGGCGGATCACACTCCTGAGCGGACTGTGCCTGCTGGCTGTCGTCGGCGCGCTGGTAGGCACCTCGGTGTACCAGAACCAACAAAGTGCAAAATTGCTGAAGGAGCAGAGCAGTCACCTGCTCGGGCAAGCCGCCGTGGAGCGCTTGCAAGCCCAGGCCGCTGCCCATGGCCAACAGGTCGAACGCTTTTTCAACGAAACGGCGCTGTATAGCGAAGGGTTCGCGCAACAGGTTCTGCAACTGCGCGATCAAACGCTAAATGGACGCCTCACGGCTGGGCAATTGCGCGAAGCGCTGATCAGCGTGACCCGTCAGACACTGCTCAACCGCGAAAAAGTGCTCGGCCTGTACGTCATCCTTCTGCCTGACGCGTTGGCGGGCGCAGACGCTAATTTCGTCGGGCAACGTGCACTGGCGAGCAACGAAAAAGGTCGTTTTGCGCTGTATTGGTCACAGAGCCAGCCGGGACACCTGGTCCAGGATGTGCTCACCGAGGCGCAAATCTTCACCAACACAGCCCTCCCCGGCAGCGAACCGACAAACGTCTGGTACACCTGCCCTCAAGCTCAAAGGCGCACTTGCGTGGTGGAGCCCTACACCAGTGAGGTGGAAGGCCAGAAAGTCCTGATGAGCAGCATTTCTGTCCCTCTGATCGCCAACGGCAAGATCCTCGGCGTGGTCGGCATGGACATTGGCCTCGACACTCTGCAAAAGCTGGCTGGCGACCTCGGCCAGGACCTGTATCAAGGCAACAGCGAAGTGGCCATTGTGTCGGCCTCCGGCCAGGTGGCAGGACGCAGCGGCGAAGTCTCCGGGACCACCCTCGATATACGCCAGGCTCTGCAACCCGTGGCAGGCAATCCACTCTGGCAACTGGAGATCAAGGTTCCCCAGGCCCTGGTGCAGGCACCCGCCCGGCAAATGCAAAGCGAACTGGACGACAAAAGCCGCCAGGCCAACTGGCTCAACCTTTGCCTGGGGGTATTGGCCAGTTGCCTCGGCATGTTGCTGATCTGGCTGGCCGCCTACGGGGTGACACGCCCGCTGCTGAAGGTGGCGGGTCTGCTTGATGCCATCGTCGATGGCGATGGTGACCTCACCCAACGCCTGCCCGCCGGACGACGCGACGAATTGGGCCAATTAGCCAATGGGTTCAACCGTTTTCTGGACAAGTTGCAGCCGATTATCCGTGACATTCAAACCGCCTCCCTGGATACCCGCAACAGCGCCAATACCTCGTCGGGGATTGCCCGGGAAGTCAGCGCAGGGATGCAACGCCAGTACCGCGAAGTAGAGCTGGCCGCGACCGCGCTGCACGAAATGAGTGCCAGTGCCCAGCAAGTGGCGCGCCATTCCCACGGTGCCGCCGACGCAGCGACAGCCGCCGAAAGCGCGAGCCGATCAGGTCAAGCGGTGTTCTCCATCGCCGAAAGCAGCATCGAAAGCCTCGATCAGCGTCTGGACACCACCCTTAAGCAAGTGCATGCCCTCGCCAATAGCAGCACCCAGATCGGCCAGGTGCTGGACGTCATCAGCACCATCGCGCAGCAGACCAACTTGCTGGCGTTGAATGCGGCCATCGAAGCGGCCAGAGCGGGCGAACAGGGGCGCGGCTTCGCGGTGGTAGCCGATGAAGTCAGGCACCTGGCCAGCAACACCCAGAGCTCGGTCGAACAGGTCCGCACGGTGATAGAAATGTTGCAGCAGTTGAGCCAGGAGGTGGTGCACAGTACCCAGCTGAGCCGCGAGCAAGCCGGCAACAGCGTGATCCAGGTGCAACAGACCCGTACGGCGCTGGAGAATATTTCCCAGGCCGTGGATGTGATCGAGCAGATGAATCAGCAGATCGCCAGCGCAGCCCTGGAGCAAAGCACAGTCGTGGAAGATATCAGCCATCGGGTCAGTGGCATTCGCAGCATCAGCGAAACACTGACCAAACGGATGAGCGATGCCTCAACGGCCAGTGACTCACTCCATGAAATGGCCAACCATCAACAGCAGCTTGTCGGCCATTTTCGAGTGTAAAGGGGCACGGCAAGCTACCTGCCGGTGCTGACGTCTTGACTGAGTGACAGTTGCCGGCTTTCGACCATCGTTCATCGAGTCCCCCATGATTCCCCCACGTCGTTGGCTGATCCTGGCCATTATTTCCAGCGCATTGCTGCTGATCGTCATTGATATGACGGTGTTGTACACCGCCCTGCCGACACTGACCCGTGAGCTCGATGCCTCGGCCTCGCAAAAGCTCTGGATCATCAACATCTATGCATTGATCGCTGCCGGGCTGCTGTTGGGCATGGGCACACTCGGTGACCGCCTCGGGCACAAACGCCTGTTTATCGGCGGGCTGAGTGTGTTTGGCCTGTTCTCGCTGATCGCGGCCTTCTCGCCATCGGCCAGCGTATTGATCGGTGCCCGTGGCTTCCTGGCCGTCGGCGCAGCGATGATGATGCCGGCTACTTTGGCCATCGTGCGGATGACGTTCACCGACCCGCGCGAGCAGGCGATGGCATTCGGCATCTGGGCATCGGTTGCCTCAGGGGGCGCTGCGTTCGGCCCGGTAGTGGGCGGCCTGCTGCTGGAGCATTTCTGGTGGGGCTCGGTGTTTCTGATCAACGTGCCTATTGTGCTGGTGGCACTGGTCCTCGGCGCGGTGTTGATCCCGAATCACCCGGGGGATGCCAAAAAGCGATGGGACTGGCTGGGCTCGCTGCAGGTCATGATCGGGTTGATCAGCCTGGCGTATGCCGTCAAGGAACTCGGTAAACGGGCGCCCTCCTTCGACGGCATGCTGGTGGCGGTCGTGCTGGGTGCGCTATTCCTGACGCTGTTCATTCGACGCCAACGCCGTGCCGCACAGCCGATGCTCGATCTGGCGCTGTTCACCACGCCTGGCTTCAGAAATGCCGTCATTTCAGCAGTCGTGTCGGCCGCTGCGTTGATCGGCATGGAACTGGTGTTCAGCCAGCGCCTGCAACTGGTGCTCGGCATGTCGCCGCTGGAGGCGGCATTGTTCATCCTTCCCCTCCCACTGGGCTCCTTCGTCGCAGGGCCGCTTGCCGGTTACTACCTGCCGCGCCTGGGAAACCGGCGGATGCTGTGCTGGACGTTGCTGCTGTCGTCAGCCGCGATGCTGAGCTATCTCTTGCTGTACAACGCTGCGGTTTACCTGCAAGTCGCCAGCCTTGCCCTGTTGGGCTTGACGATTGGCGCTGCACTGACCGTTTCGTCCAGCACCATCATGCTCAGCGTGCCCGCCGATAAAGCCGGCATGGCCGCCTCCATCGAGGAAGTGTCCTTTGAACTGGGCGGTGCTGTGGGTGTGACGCTGGCGGGCAGTCTGTCATCGGCGATTTATGCGTATTCGGCGGGCCTGATGATTCCGTCATGGCTGACCCTGAACCCCGCGACATTCGAGAGTCTCGACGACGCGTTGGTCGTCGCCGAGACGTTGTCACCCGAAGGCCGCGCGATGCTGAGCGCATTCGCCCGTGCGGCGTTCGATGCAGGCTTCGTTGCCGTGCTGGCAGCGTCGGCAGTCCTGCTGTTGATCGCATCGCTGCTGGTCAAGTTGAGCAGACAGGCGCAGCCGCGTGAGGTCGCAGACCATCCTTGGTAAGCAAAACGCAGATTTGGTTGAACGGTTCTGCGTGGGGGCCTTAAAGCTTGTGGCTGCCCAATGCCTGGTACCGTTGCGGCGACGCCTTGCGAAGTCGAGCCGCCAGGAACACGCCACCCAGCAGGGCCGCGGGAATGATCGCGCAGAGACTGTATGACAAGGCCAGGCTGGCGCCCGTCAGTACATCGAAATGCACCACCGCGAGTACCAGGACCGCCAAGAGGGCAATGCAAGAGAAACCGGGGAAAATCCGCCCACGCCAGATCCCCACCTTGAGTTCGGGGTGACGCCGGAAAAAGAAGATTACCGCTACGGACGTGAGCGCCATCAACAAAATCACGCACAGCGTGGCCAAGTTGGACAGCCAGGCAAACAGCTGCAGGATCGGATCGGCATCCATGGCGGCGAAAATCAGTACCACCACCGCCGAGATAAGGCTCTGCAACGCCGACCCCATATGAGGACTCTGGTGCACGCGATGGGTAGTACCCAAGCGGTGCGGCAACAGGCCGTCACGCCCAATCGCGTAGAAGTAACGGGCCGCGGCGTTATGAAACGCCAGCAGGCCGGCATAGATACTGACCATGAACAGCACCCGGATAATCTGAGTCAGCCAGGGGCCGACAAAGTGGTCGGACATGCCGTAGATAAACGTCGTCGGGTCCTGCAAGGACTGCAGCATCGGCACGATTTTGTCCGCACCCACGCCCACCACCATCGACCATACCGACAGTGCGTAGAAACCACCGATCAGCAACACCGAGCAGTAGGTGGCAATCGGGATAGTACGCTGCGGGTTCTTGGCCTCTTCGCCGTAAATAGTCGTCGCCTCGAAGCCGATAAATGCCGCGAAGCAGAACAGCAAGCCGATTGACGGTGTGCCGCTGAACACATGACTGCGATCAAACGCATCAAGGTTGATGCCGCTGTCGCCGGCGGATTTGAGGATGGAAAAATCCAGGATCAGGATCGCCAGGTACTCGGCGATCACCATCACCGACAGTAGCCGCGCCGACAGGTCGATCTTGCGATAGCCCAGAATCGCAATGCTCGCCATCGCCATCAGCGAGTAAGACCACCACGGCAGCACCAGTGCGAACATGCTTTCCATGGTGCCACTGACCACCCCGCCGAACATGCCATACAACCCGACCTGAAGAATGTTATAGGCAAACATCGCCAACACCCCGGCCGCTCCGCCCGCCAGGCCACCCAAACCACGGGAGGTGAACGCATAAAAACCGCCGGCATTGGTCAGGTGCCGGGACATGGTGGTGTAACCCACCGAGAACGCGAGCAACACCAGCAACGCCAGGATCAGCAACGCCGGCGTGCCGGCGCCATTGCCCAGCATGATGCCAATCGGGAAGCCACCGGCGATGACACTTAACGGGCTCGCCGCCGACACCACGAAGAAGATGATGAAACCAACACCCAGGGCACCACGCTTCAACTCCGTCGAACTGTTGATCGGGATAGATACGCTCATGTTCTTGACCTTATTGTATGAGGCAGTCGCTGTAGGATCGGTGCAGCAAGCCGTTCACCGTCACCGATAGAGCTTGTCGCTTTTATCGCACGCTGGATTCGATCCTATGCCTCACCGTGAACGCCCCGGTATCCCAAATCGGTAACCTGTTACGCCATCACCTGAACAGCGCCATCCGCCAGCCTGACCTCACTGCGAAGCGAGACGCGCCGTCAGTTCCGACGCCGCGCCGGTCACCAGGTCGCACAGATAGCCTTGCTGAAACGCACCGAACCGCTCACTGCGCCCCACCAGGGTCATGCTCCCGAGGACGCGCTGCTTTTCGTCGAAGATCGGCGCCGCGACGCCACTGCGTCCTGGGTGCAGCTCGCTTTCGCTGATGCAGTAGCCCTGTTTGCGGATGGCGAGCAGGCTCTTGATGAACGGTTTCCACTCCAGCCCCAGATGCTGCAATTCGGATGGGTTCACGTGCGCGTCGTAAACACGTCGGATTTGGCGCGGTAGCAGATAAGCCAGTACGACCCGGGAGGTCGCGCTGTGGAAAAGATCGATCGACCGCCCCCTGCCGCTACCGACCGGTCCAGCATCGGAGCCACGATGGATCAGCACGTTGACCACGGAGTCGCCATGCCACTCGCTGACCAGCGCGTCCAGGCCGGTGTCGACGACCAGGTTGTCGACCAGGTCCCGGCTGCATGCCAACAACGGATCGTAGTTCGTCATCAGATGCTCCAGCGTGACGATTCGCGGGCCGAGCGCATAACCGCGCGGTAATCGCTTCAAAAAGCCCGCGTCGCCCAGTTCGCGCAGATAACGATAGGCGGTGGCGGACGTGTAGCCGAGCTCCCGGCAAATGATGTCCACATCGATGACCGGTTGTTCCGGGCGAAACAGGTCGAAGACCATGAGCAGGCGGCGCAGGCTATTCATCTTTCTCTACATCCTTGTGAAGCCAACGGTCACCCCACACTGCTTTCAGCGGGCGGGTGTTCAGGCATGAGCGCAACCGGTGATGGCAGCGCGGGGGGTATGGGATGGCAACTCTGCGAACAGCTCCTGGTACTCCGCCGCAAAATGGCTGAGGTGAAAGAAGCCCCATTGGGCAGCGGCATCGCCGATCGAGAGATGCGACGCGCGGGTGGACATCAAGGTCCGGCGTACACCGTTGAGCCTCACAGAGCGCAAGTAATTCAGCGGCGTCGTCTCGGCAACCGAGCGAAAGCTGTTCTGCACGGTACGCCGACTGACCTGGAGTCGCTGGCACAACTCGATCACGCTGGGCACGTCGATCATCTCCGCGGTCGCCAAACGGTGGCATTTCTCGACAATGAAGCTGCGCGTGGAGCTTGCGGAGCGTTGTTGCTTGTCGCAAGCCGGGTCGGTCATGAGTTGCAGCAACTCGCCGAGCATCGCCTGTTCCAGCGCCAGCTCCCGCTCCCGATCTCGCGTGCTGTCGAGTTCTTCGTACACCAGGGCCTGGGAGAACATTGCCAGCAATCGGCGACGAGCGTCTGCAAAGCGCGGCGTGGAAACCCTGATCACCGGCTGACGCAGCAACAGGCTGACCTCCTTCGCCGAAGCCGTTTGCGCCAACGCCTGCTCGAACAATTCACGTTCAAAGGTGATCGACAGCAGCTCCATGCCCATCGGCATATGGAACATGAACTCCTCGCCACCGTGAAGAAAGAACAGGCTGCTATCGTCCGCCTCCCGTCCCTGCATCCGAATCGAACCCGGGGTGGTGATCGGCACGGCAAAGCACATCTTGCCTCGGGGAGCCACGCCGTGCTGCACGACACGCTGGTTGATCTGCTCGAGAAAGACGTGGACACCCGCCGTCGACAACTGCATCAGCGAACTCTCAGTCGAGCCTGCCGTTAGCTGACTGTAGTCCTGATTCCACTCCTGGACGGTGGCCGCATGAACATGGACGTCTCTGAAATGGCTGATAGTCTGATTTTTCATGATGTCGAAAGCCTCTGCCAATATTCTTGTTTTTAGATCGCCTTCCTATGCGATATTCGCACATAGTGAGAATTTTGCACAATTCTTTATGAGATTTTAAATTCACTGGACAGTGCGCTCAGGGCGGTCCACTCATATGCCAATTCGGGCTACCGGCCATACACACACCACGGAGATGATCAGCACACTTAAATCGACATCCAGAGTGAACGTCATGAGTGAAGCCAAACTTGAATCCCTCCACTTCGCGGATGCCCCGCGAATTACCTCCAGCACACTTCCCGGCCCCAAAACCAGCGAGGCCCTGGCGTTGTCGGCGCGTACCGAGTCGATGGCGCGCGGCGGCGGACGCATGCCCGTGGCGATGGACCGTGCCTTCGGCGCTACCTTCAAAGACCCGGATGGCAACACCTACATCGATTTGTCCGCCGGCGTGGGCGTCAGCAGCGTAGGCCGCTGCCACCCGAAAGTTGTGCAGGCGATCCGCGAACAGTCCGAAGTGCTGATGCATGCCCTGGAGGTCAACAGCACCCGGCGCACCGAGCTGGCGGCCAAGCTCTCCGAGATCGCGCCCGACGGCTTGCGTGGCGACTGCATCACCTTCTTCACGCAAAGCGGCAGCGATGCGCTTGAAGCAGCCATCAAGTTCGCCAAACGCATCACCGGGCGGCACCAGATCATCGCCTTTCATGGAGGCTACCACGGCGTATGGAACGCCTCGGGTTCCCTGACGACAGGTACGGCATACCGCAAGGGTTACGGAGCCCAAATGGGCGGGGTGATTCACGCCCCCTACCCTTACGCCTACCGTTTCCCTTTCGACACCACTCACAAAAGCGCCGAGCAGATCGCCGGCGAATACGTGGACTACCTGTTGAACACCCCCTACACCGCCGCCGATGATGTGGCTGCCGTTATCGTAGAGCCGGTGCAGGGCGAAGGCGGCTACGTGCCTCCTTCACCAGAATTCCTGCAGCTGTTGCGCAAAGCATGCGACCGTAGCGGCACGCTGCTGATCGTCGATGAAGTGCAATCCGGCGCAGGGCGCACCGGCAAGATGTGGGCGGTCGAGCACTCGGGCGTGAAGCCGGACATGCTCACATTCGGCAAAGGCATCGGCAGCGACCTGCCAATGGCGGGCCTGATCATGCGTTCGGACCTGGCGGCCGCGATTCCTGACGGATCAATGCCCAATACCTTCGCCGCCAACTCGTTGTCCGCGGCAGTGGCGCTGACCAACATCAGCATCCTGCAGGACCCGGAGCTCGATCTGCTCAACCGTGCGCACACGCTGGGGTTGGAGGCGCAGGAACGTATCCGTGGCTTCAACAGCCCGTTCGTCGCTGAAGTCCGCGGCCGCGGCCTGATGATCGGTATCGAACTGGTTGAAGACCCAGCCACCAAGGCTCCCCTGGCGCCCGAAAAAATCGGCCAGCTCATGGGTTACCTGCTGAACCACGGCGTGCTGATGATTCCCTGTGGTCGCTACAGCAACGTGATGCGAGTCATGCCGTCGCTGACGATCTCACGCTCGCTGTTCTTCAAGGCACTGGACATCTTCGGCGACGCCCTGGCTTCCCTTGAGGCATGACCCGACCACTGCACATCACTTATGGACCGCAAAATGACTGAGCACTTGAATCACTTCATCGAAGGCGCGTCCTTCGAAGCCTCCGACGGCCGTCGCATAAACCTCGTCAACCCCGTGACAGAACAGGTGTACGGCAGTTCCGCACAGGGCACGACTGAGGACGTGGACCGCGCAGTGGGGGCCGCACACCGCCAACTTGAGGGTGGCGCCTGGAGCCAGCTCGACGGCGCCCAGCGCGGTCGACTGCTATCTAAACTCGCTGACCTGGTTGAACGCGACAGCGAATTGCTGGCCGATCTGGACGCCAACGCCATCGGTCGCTCACCCATCGAACCGCGCCGGATGGACTTGCCCAACGCAATCGCCAACCTGCGTGCCGCCGCCGGCTGGGCCAACCAGCTTGAGGGACGCACCATTCCCACCGGTGGCTACTTCGGCACCAAGACCCTTTCGTACACGGTACGCGAGCCCGTGGGCGTGGTCGGCGCCATCGTTCCCTGGAATTCGCCGTTGATGATCACCGTCTGGAAGCTCGCCGCGTTGCTGGCGGCAGGCTGCACCGTGGTCATCAAACCTTCGGAAGAGACGCCGCAGTCTGCCCTGCACCTGGCGGTGCTGGCTCAGGAAGCGGGCTTCCCTGACGGTGTGATCAACGTGGTCACCGGCTACGGCAATGAGGTGGGTCGCGCCTTGTGCGAACACCCGCTCGTTGCCAAGATCAGCTTCACCGGCAGCCCCGAGGCCGGACGCGAAATCCAGCGCACCGCCGGTGTACTGTTCAAGCGCGTGGCATTGGAGTTGGGCGGCAAGAGCCCCCAGATTGTCTTCGACGATGCCTCTTTCGACGACGCGCTGCGCGGGTGTGCGCTCGGCCTGTTCGCCAACCAGGGCCAGGTCTGTGCAGCCGGCTCGCGCATCCTGGTGCACCGCAGCATCGCAGATCGCTTCGGCGCAGCGCTGGCCGATGCCGCGCAGGCAGTCAACGTGGGCGACCCTCGCCAGCCCGGTGTACAGATGGGACCGGTGGCCAAGAAAGCACAATTCGATCGCGTTAACCGATACATCCAACTGGGTATAGACCAAGGCGCCTCGCTACTGGCCGGCGGTGTATCGACGCCAGAACGGGGCTGGTTTGTCCGGCCGACGATCTTCACCAACGCGAACAACGCCATGGCGATCGCCCAAGACGAAATCTTCGGGCCCGTCGGCACGCTGATCACGTTCGACAGCGAAGAGGAAGCTATCGCACTGGCCAATGACTCCTCCTACGGCCTGGCGGCCACGGTCTGGACGACCGACCTGGTGCGAGCGCACCGCGTAGCCGCTGCGGTGAAGGCCGGTGCCGTGGGTATCAACTGCTGGAGCCCGCTGGACGCCAACCTGCCCTGGGGCGGCGTAAAGACCAGCGGTATCGGCCGTGAAGGCGGGTTCGCCGGCGCGGTGGCCTACACCGAGGAGAAAGTCATCACCGTGCTGCTACCTTCCTGAGCACGATCCCTGTCCTGACCGAATAACCCTCCGGACCCTGTGCCGCGAGGGTTAGCGTTCAAAAGTGCATCCCTGATGCCGTTGATAATCAATGGAGAGACTGCGATGAACCCGATAGATCAACAAACAACCGATCGGTATCCGACGTCCCTGCGAATGTTGCACTGGGTGCGCGCCGCACTCATCGCGGGCCTCCTCTGGGCAGGCTGGCATATGACCGGTCTGAATGACGAAGTGGCGAGCAAGTACGAGCTCTATTACCCGTGGCACAAATCCTTTGGACTGTTGGTGTTTCTGGTTGTCCTGACTCAGATCGCCCTGCGTTTTCGGACCCCCGTGCTTCCGCAGCCGCTGGAAACGCTGGCAAGTTATGAAAGGTTCCTGTCAAGGCTTACGCAGCGTGTCATGTATGCGCTCGTCGTGATCGTGCCGTTGATGGGCTACTCAATGTCGAGCACTTACACGATGAGCGACGGGGTGTTCTTTTTTGGGGTCAACCTGCCTGAGCTCCTTCCGAAAAATGACAATTGGTTCGTCGTCTTCCAATGGCTGCACAAAGTGCTCGCCTACACCCTGCTCGGGCTGATCCTGTTGCATGTCGTAGGCGCCCTCAAACATCGGTTTTACGACCGGGACCCTCGAAACGACGTCCTGCGCCGCATGCTGTAACTTGATGAGGCGTGGGCGCAAGATGTCCACGCCTTCGTGGCTCTGACCTGAGGGGGCCCGGTACAGTCACTTGCGTACGGGGTTCTTGAAGTCTTCAGTTCTGTTGTGCTTACCTGCTATCAGTTTGGCCCAGGTCTGACGAGGTGAGCCCGCCATGCTGAAATCACTCGCTGTTATCGCCGTTGGTGCGTCACTTGGTGCCTGGTTGCGCTGGCTCCTGGGCGTGAAGCTGAACGCCCTGTTCCCCACGATTCCCCCGGGCACGGTGGTCGCGAACATGGTCGGGGGCTACATCATTGGCCTGGCTATCGCGTTTTTGGCCGCCTCACCCACCTTGAGTCCTGAGTGGCGCCTGCTGATCATCACGGGTTTCTGCGGTGGGCTTACCACCTTTTCTACGTTTTCCGCCGAAACAGTTGCCCTGATCCAGGAAGGCAGACTGCTCTGGGCGCTCGGCTCAATTTCATTGCACGTCGTAGGCTCGTTGGTGATGACCGCTGCCGGGCTTTTGTCCTATCAAATCATTGGCATGCGATGAGGAGATGAAAATGAAAGGTTTTCTGGTGATTTTCTTCACTCAACAGAACCGCCGTTATCAGGGAAAGATGCTTGGCGAATGGATCGTCGATGTGGCCAAGGAGATGGGGCTGCGTGGTGCGACTCTCTCTACGGCTATCGAGGGTTTTGGACACACCGGTCGACTGCACTCTTCGCATTTTTTTGAACTCGCGGATCAGCCTACGGAGATTCGCATGGCTATCACCGAGGACGAATCCGAAAGGTTGCTCAAGAGGCTGGAGGCTGAGGAAATCTCTGTGTTCTACATAAAGACCCCAATCGAGATGGGCTTCGTCGGCAAAAAAACCACCTAGCCTGGCCCCTCCTCGATCGTCTGTTGCCTGGCGACCTCCCATCGGGAATGCGCCACCGCGGGTGGCGCCCCCGATCAAGATACCGGCAACAAACCTTCGTCGTTACGGCGTGAGCGGCGACTCAGAACGTCATCCACACGATGAACTGGAAGTAAGTGTTCGTTGATGCGCTCCCGCTCTGCAGACCACCGTCCCCGAGCCACTTTTCAGGCTTGTAGAAGCCGACCAGAGGCGAGAGTGTGACGTTATCCGTCACCATCCAATCCAGAAAAAGGTCGACCTCACGTGCAGCGAAGTCCTGCTCATGCGTACGGGAGAGCTGGTGGTAGTTGAAGGCCATTGCGTTAAGGGTCAATTTATCGGTCGGCTTGACTGAGAGGAGCACGTCGTTGATCGCCATGTTCGAGGTCACTGAACCTGCGTAATTGGCGGCGACTTCACCCTGGTATCGCTTGCGAAAACCTCCCTGGAACAGAAAGTCGTAGCCTTCGGAATAGCGCGAATATCGATAGCTCACCGTCGGTTGCCATTGGGTGTCGGCAAAGGTGTAGCCCGCTTCAAAGAACATCGCCCGCTGTGAGCCCGAGCGTTTTTCCTGACGTGCCACCTCGAACGCAAAGTCGGCATTCTCGATCCCGGCATTGCCCTGCCCACGAATGCTGTAGACGTTCATTCCCTTGCGCTCAAGCCGATCACCAAAGGCATATCGCTCGTCAACATCCAGGCCGTGCACGTACGTCGAACCGATCGAGCCGACGGGCGTCGTGTAGTCGAGGGTGGCGGCAGCCACTTCGGTCTTCGACTGCCCCGGGTTATCGGATTTGAGCCATATCAGGCTACCGTGCAGGCCCTCCAGACCACCCAGTTTCAAGACTGCCGTATTCCCGAACGCCAACCGCGGGCCAAGGTAAAAGGCGCCACCGCGATTGAACCGGCCATCCCTTACGCCCTCGATAGGGTTGAAGGCCTTCCCGGGGGCGAACCCGTCATCGGTGATCAGGAAGCCGTCCACCGTAACGAGCTGGCGGCCAAAAGAGAAATCAACGCCGTCCTTGCCCAGTGCTGGAATCAGATCACCTGACTTCCAGCCCAGGTAGGCGTCTTCCACAGCCGTTCTTCTTTCATCCCCGACGGTGAGTCCTCCCGCGTCCCCATCGCCAAATGATCCCGTACTGATCCAGCTGAGCCCACCATAGACGGAACCGGCATTGATCTTGTTTGTCGTGCCGTTGAGACCGTACTTGGCGAAGCCTTCTTGCCAGCGCATCCTGCCGGGCTCCCTCTCAGGGTCGCCAATGTAGTTTTTCTCGCTGCCGAACCAGCCAAACGCCGCCGACAGGTCGGCGTTCAGGACGGTTCCACCATCGTCTTCGTTGTAGAGCTGGTAGGCGTGTACCTGCGGCTCAAATGTACAGAGTGCGACCAGCGAAAGTAATGGGGCGTAACTGAGGGTGCGCATGACGTCTCTCCTGTTTTTATATTTATGAGGCGAGCCATGAGTGTTCCGGCTTGGGTCGCGCAAGCGGTAACCCAAATCAGCACTTTCAAGGGGCTGGCCGTCCATCCCTTCGCGCGATACCTCCCCCACTGCAAAACATCCTCAGCGCCTTCAATAGTTGCCGTTTTGGGCTACGGCCTCTGAGCGCACTCCCCCTATGCTGGGCCCATAAGAACCATAAGAACCGAGGCACCTGTCATGACCCCTTTGTCACCCTCCCCGCTGTTACGTCAGGGGCTTTGTCTTCTGACCCTCTTCGCCTGCAGTGCCCTGGCACCTGTTGCCAGTGCTCACCATTCGTTCGCGCTTTTCGACCAGACCCAGACCGTCTCGATCAAGGGTGTCGTCGAGCGCTTTGCCTGGACCAATCCCCACATCACGATTTACGTCGATACGCCCGGCCCGCCGGCCCAGCGATTCAAGATCGAAACGGGCAGTGTCAACGCGTTACAGCGCACGGGCTGGACCGCTGAGTCGATCAAGGCCGGCGAGACTGCCGAGGTGTCCTTCAAACCGTTGAAAAACGGTGAGCCAGGCGGGCTGCTCGTGGAAATCAAGAGCGGAGACGTCGTACTCACGGGCGGCGGATGAGAAGTCCCTCCCCGGCTTCCTGACGAACTCACCGACCAGACCAGCAGCGTGGAGACGTTTCAATGAAACCGACACGAACCTTGAACACGGCAATGATCTTCCTGGGCATCGCCCTCGTGACTGCCGCCGGGATGTGCAGCGCCGCAACACCTTCGAAACCTCTAAGCGACAAACACAGCGTCAGCGCACGCCCCAACATCAGCGGCACCTGGGAACGAACCCCGGACGACTGGTTCGGTGAGAACCCCGACAACCCGGTGCACCCGGGTGGGCCGATGGACCTGAAGGCGCCCTATGCCGACGAATACGTCGCGCTGAAGAAGAAGCAAGCCGCTGCGAACGAGGCCGGAACGCCGTTGGCCACAACAAGTTCCAGATGCCTGCCCGAGGGAATGCCAACGTTGATGGCGGCGCTCTTCCCGATCCAGATCATTCACGACGACAAGCAAGTGATTGTCCTCGGTGAGTATCTCCAGCAGGTCCGCCGGATTCTCTTGAACGAAGCGATGCCTGCAAAAGAGACCCTGGACCCTAAATATCAAGGCCATTCACGCGGCCATTGGGAAGGCGACACGCTCGTCGTGGAAACACAACGAGTGCGAACGGACGTGAGTTTCTACGACGTTCCGCACGGCAAAGACATGAAGATCATCGAACGCATCAGGCTGACGGCGCCGGATCACCTGGAGAACCAGGTCGTGATCGAGGACCCGCAGGTGCTCAAGACCCCGTATCGCTTCACGTTCGAGTACAAACGGTCCAACTACGCCATTCAAGAGTATGTCTGCGAGAACAATCAGATCGTGATCGATAAAGAGGGCAAGGCATCCCTCAGTCTCGAGTGAAGTCGCCATTAATCGCCATCGGAGCTGACCAAATGGAAAGACTGACAACCTTCAGCATCCTGCGGCCGACGCTGCAAAGCGCCCTGCTGTTGCTGATCCTCACGTCGAACACATTCGCAGAAGTGCCGCGCATGCCCACGGCCATCGCGGTGCCGCCCTCCGGCAAGCCACCGCTCTCGTCGGCGAAACGCCCGGGCACCGAATACAGCGACCTCGACAAGTACGGCTACATCGAGGAGGAGTTTTACCTGCAAGGCGTTGCCCCGGCCATTACCGCCTCGGGCAAAACCCTGTTGGAGGCGCCTTACACCACACGCATTCTGGTGCGCAAACCGGCTGACCCCGCGCGCTTCAATGGCACGGTCGTGATCGAGCCGTTCAGTTGGTTCGGCGAGCGCGCCGCGGGATGGATCCTGACCCGCGACTATTTGCTGCGTCGCGGCTACGCGTACGTCGGGTACACGCTGAATGTGAACAAGCCGCCAGTCGATCCCAAGTTCATCTCGGACACCCCGGCTGCCGAGGCCGAGCAGATCGCTCAGTACGGACGGATCGTGAACTTCGAGTTCATGCGCCGCTTCGACTTTGCACGCTACGCGCCGCTGGGCACCTATTACGACCCGGAACACTTCACCCGCGGTGAAGCTCCCGATCCGTTCGCTCCACAGTCCCAGGGCATCGGGGCGCAACTGGCGTTGCTGCTGAAAACCAATGCAGCGCAAAGCCCGTTGGCAGGTCTCGATGTTCAACGCATCTACGTCAATAGCTGGGCCGTAACCGCGCAAGTCTGGATGGACTACCTCGACCAGGGCCGGCACCAGCAATGGCGCATGCCCGACGCAAGGCCGCTGATCGATGCCTACATGACCGGCCGCATGGCCTACGGAGAAGTGGGCGGCGACGTCATCCGGGTGCCGCGCCATACGCCCGATGGCGTGCCGTTCGTGACCGTCTACAGCCAGTCCGAACTGATGCACGACGTGATCGAAGGCATCAACCTGCCGCCGGACACCGACAGCCCGCAGATTCGCTACTACGAAGTGACCGGCATGCCACACCTGCGGCTGGCCGACCTTGGTACGGAGCATACCGAACAGCTCGCTGCCGACATCGGCAAGGGCGACGACCCACGGTGCCGGACGCTGTACGACGAACCGGCGGAACTGATCGTCTCGGCGCTCCTGGATCGCATGGACCAATGGGTGCGCCAAGGCAAACCCATGCCGAATGCTCCGCGGGTCGCCCGCG
Organism: Pseudomonas sp. GW822-FHT07A10; assembly: GCF_058798795.1. NCBI lineage: Bacteria > Pseudomonadati > Pseudomonadota > Gammaproteobacteria > Pseudomonadales > Pseudomonadaceae > Pseudomonas > Pseudomonas sp. GW822-FHT07A10. Next base: position 393,812 of record NZ_JBXAKV010000001.1, on the reverse strand, counting down.
ATGGCAAGACCGCCGCGCGCGACCCTGTTACCGGCAACCTGCAAGGGGGCGTACGCCCGCCGTGGATCCAGGTGCCCAGTGCGACCTACCTCACGGATCAGGAGACCGGCTGCGGACTGATCTACGACACCAAGGTGCCTTACTCCAGGGACGTCCTTGGCCAGCGTTATGGAAGCTTCAGCAACTACGAACAGAAATTCGAAGACGCCAAGGCCCTTTCGATCAAGGAAGGGTACCTACTGCCGGAGGATGCGGCGGGTCTGCGCTCGATCGCAAAGCCTCAAGACTTCTAACCCATTGGGAAGAACAGCAAATGTCATCATCACTCATCATTGCCTGGATCTATGCGTCACCTTTGAGCACAGCCATCCGGGACATTCTCTGGATCATACCCACCGTCCAGAGCATTCATATCCTCGCTATCACAGTGCTCTTCGGCTCTGCGGTCATCTCCGATCTTCGGCTGGCGGGTGTGTTCGCCACGGACGAGCCCTTGCGTGGCGTCGTTCGCCGGTACTACCCGTGGATGCGCAATGCGCTCCTCGTCCTGCTCTTCACGGGGTTGATCATGATCATCGCCGAGCCTGATCGCGTACTCGTCAACTCGACCTTCTGGCTGAAGATGGCGCTGGTCGTGAGTGCGTTCACGCTGACCTTGCTTCTGCGGCGCCCCCTTCTGCGCCCTGCCGACGATGCGCAACGTGATGACAAGCCTCCTCTTGTCAAGGCGCTAGCCTGGCTGTCGATCGGCTTGTGGTGCGTCGTCATCATCTGTGGTCGCTGGATCGCCTACGCGATCTAAGCGTTTTCAACGAAAGCTCCCAGGTATTCGCCATGGACATTCAACCAACACTACAAGCCCTCCAGGACACCTCTGTCGCCACCTTCATCCGAGAGTCGGGCTCCGTCTTTCCAGCCCTTGAATCGGTACATGTGATCGGCATCGCTCTTGTGTTCGGGACCATCGCCGTCGTCGATTTGCGTCTGCTCGGCGTTGCCTCCCATCGCCGCAGCGCGCTACGGCTGATAAAAGATTTGCTGCCGTTCACCTGGGTCGCTTTCGTGGCTTGCGTGATCACCGGCCTGCTCATGTTCGCCGCCAATGCCACGACCTATGCCGAGAACACCGCATTCTTGTGCAAGATGGGCGTGTTACTGCTGGCGGGGCTCAACATGGGGGTATTCCATTTGGGCGTCTTTCGCCGCATTGCCGAATGGGACACAACGCTAACGCCTCCCAGCCAGGCGCGTGTCGCGGGGTTCAGTTCGTTGGCATTGTGGGCGGGCGTGGTGTTCCTCGGCCGCTGGATCGCGTTTCTCTGATGGCTCGTCTATCGCCGCGTCGCGCATCCGGTGCAGATATGCCCAGCGATCACGCAAACAGCTCAATCAAGGTGGTGCGCCCGGTATCCGGCCGATGGGAATCACTGGCATTGTTGCTTGCGGCCCTGGCAGTCATCGCCAGCGTGGCAGGCTATATAACGCTGCGCCCCCAGAAAGTCGGCCCACCGATAACCTTGAGCTGGCAGGTGCGTTCCTTCGATGGCCTGGGTGCAGTCGATCAGGCGATTCACAGCGCTCTGCTGCCAGCCGGTGAAGAAATCATCTGGTTCAACAACGATACCGGCGGCTGGATCACGCTGGAGCATGCGCAGAAAATTTTGCTGCCGCCCTTCTACCGTGACGCCTTCTGGAAGACCAATGGCGAGGTGCAGTGGCAATTGATTCTGCCTGGCACTCACCAGCCGCATGCCGCTTCCGGCGACGTGCACGTCGATGCGCCTGTCACCCCGCCGGACCAGACCGCCAACAAGGTGTCGCAAGCCACCCAGGGCCAGGGCGCTACGGTCTATTACGGCTCCGGCGGCCGCGCGCCGGGCCAGAGCGCCTACCTGCTCGTCATCGGTCACGCGCATGCCGGTGTCATGTGGGCCAACCAAGCGACGATCTGGGTCCACCGCGACCCGAACGCGCCCTACCCTGGCATCGTCAAGCCCGAATCGCTAGTCGGCGATGGCTGGCGCCAGGTCATCCCTTACAACGGTGCCAGCGAAGTCGAACGCGTAAAAGGAACCCAGCCATGACCGTTTCTACGAAACACCGCGCACTGTGGCGCCGATGCATCGCGCTATTGCTGCTGATACCCGCCATCGCACTCGCCAGCCCGGCTCCCTCTTCGGGCAAGAAGCTCAAGATCGGCGTCACACTGCATCCCTACTACAGTTTCGTGGCAAATATCGTTGGAGATCGGGCGGAGGTCGTTGCGCTCATCCCAGCGGAGGCGAATCCGCACAACTACCAGCCGCAGCCCGATGACATCACCCGCGCGATGAATATCGATGTTCTGGTCGTCAACGGCATCGGACACGATGAATGGGCCTTCCAGATCATCAAGGCCGCTGGCCGCGGGGCGACCCTGCCGATCATCCAGGCCAATGCCTCGGTTGCGCTCATTCCAATCGGCGGCGGCCAGGACGGCGTCAAGGTGGTCAATCCGCATACCTTCGTATCCACCACGGCAGCGATACAACAGGTCTTCGAGATCACTCGCCGGCTGGGGGAGCTGGACCCGGACAACGCTGCGGCGTATCGACAAAACGCCCTGACGTATGCCGCGCGTATCCGGGCGCTAAGGGCCGGCTTCATGACCCGTTTCGCCGCGCTGGATTTGTCTTCCTTCCGGTGCGCGACAACGCACGCTGGCTACGACTACATGATGCAAGAGTTCGGCCTGTTCGTGAGTGCGGTGATCGAGCCGCGTCACGGCGTCGCGCCGACTGCGCGCCAGTTGGCCAACACCATCGACGCGATCAAGAAGGCCAATGTGCGTGTGCTTTTTGCCGAGAAGAATTTCTCCCTCGACCTGGCCAAGCCTATCGAGGCAGCCACCGGCGTGAAGGTGTTCGCGCTGTCTCACATCACCGGCAATACCTACAGCCCGGACGAATTCGAGGTAGCAATGCGCGAAAACCTAGAGACCTTGGCCGAAGCCGTTGAGTTTACGCAGCGATGAACGCGATGAAAGAGGAACAAGCGATGCGCGGCCCCGCCATAGTGTTCGATGACGTCTCCCTGCAATTGGGAGGTACGCAAGTGCTCGACAAAGTGAGCTTCCGGGTAGAAGCCGGTGCGCTGCACTGCCTGGTAGGCCCGAACGGCGGCGGCAAGACTTCACTGGTGCGTGCGCTGCTGGGCCAGATGCCGCATTCAGGGACGGTCCGGTTCGAAGGCGAGGTCACGACACCCATGGGGTATGTCCCGCAATTGCCGGACTTCGACCGCAACGTGCCGATGACGGTCAACGACATCATGGCCCTTCTCGGTCAACGCAGGCCGGCCTTCCTGGGCTCAAGCCGATCTGCCAAGGCGGCCAATGCCCAAGCACTGGAGCGCACCGGCGTGGCCGGAATGGGCGCAAAACCTTTTGGCAGCCTGTCCGGTGGCCAGCGTCAGCGAGTGCTGCTGGCCCAGGCGATCAGCCCGGCGCCCTGGCTACTGATCCTTGACGAACCGACCGCCGGCATCGACGAACCGGGTGTGCGACTGGTGGAGGCGCTGGTGGCCGAGCTGAACGGCCGCGGCGTCACCATCCTCTGGATCAACCATGACCTGGAACAAGTCAGGCGCATCGCGCAATCGGTGACCGTTATCAACCGGCGGGTGCTGTTCCATGGTTCGCCCGACCAGGTCGCCTACCCTCTGGAGGCTACCCAATGAGTGCCCTGTACGAATTGATTCGCAACCAGCTCCAGGCGCTTGCCGCGAGTGGCATCCTGCCGCAACCGTTCGAGTACGAGTTCGTGATCAATGCGCTGCTCTGTGCAGTGCTCATCGGACCGCTACTGGGCGTGCTGGGCTCGATGGTGATGATCAAGCGCATGGCGTTCTTCAGTCAGGCCGTCGGTAATGCGGCGATGACCGGCGTTGCCATTGGCGTGCTGATCGGCGAGTCCTACACCTCCCCCTACTTCTCAATGTTCGGCTTCTGCCTGCTGTTCGCCCTGACGCTGAAGTACACGCAGCACCGCACCACGCTGGCCAATGACACGCTGATCGGCGTGTTCTTGTCCATCTCGCTGGCGGTCGGGGCCTCGTTGCTGCTGTTCGTGTCGGCGAAGATCAACACGCACGTAATGGAAAGCGTGCTGTTCGGTTCCATCCTGGCGGTCGACTACACCGACATGAACGTGCTGCTTGTGGTAACGGCGACGTGTGCTCTGCTCGGACTGCCGATGTACAACGGCATGCTGTTGGCCAGCCTCAATCCGAGCCTGGCACATGCTCGCGGCGTGCGCGTGCGAAGCGTCGAGTACCTGTTTGTCGTACTGGTCACCCTGGTGACGGTAGCCTGCCTGAAAATCATCGGCGCAGTACTCGTCGAAGCCCTTCTGCTCATACCGGCCGCGGCAGCACGCAACATCAGCCATTCGCTCCCGGGGCTGGTCGTGCGCGCCATCCTGATCGCGACTTTTTCCTGCGTGGTCGGCATCCTGGCACCCATGCAATTCCACATCCCCGTACCGACAGGCGGCGCAATCGTGATCGTCGCCGCCCTGGTGTTCGTCGTCACCACCGTCATCCGCGCTACCGGGGCCCGGTTCAGAGGTGCCAGCGTATGAAATGGCTTTGCATGTCACGTCGACCCTGGCTAGCGATGCTGGTACTGCTGCTGGGCAATCCGCTTTCTGCCTTCGCGGATACCGGCAGGCAGCAGGTGCTTGTCGCACTGCCGGCGGTGTATGCGCTCACCTCGACGCTCAGCGACGGCACAACCCTCAAGGTCGTCCGCCTTCCGGCAGACGCTGCCGTGCCCATGGAAAGCCAGGCCAACGCGCTGTCGCGCCTGGAGCCCGCCGTGTTCCAGCAGGCCACCGCCGTGGTTACCCTGGGCAACCTCTGGCGCGCGGATCCGCTTTACACCACGGCACGTCGCCACAATCTGCGAATCGTCGAGATCGATGCCTCGCACTCATGGGACACCGTCAAGCCCGGAGTGGCCGTGGCCCGCGTGCCATCGAACGACGTTCCCTGGGCAACCGAACGCGACGTCGATGGCGGACTGTCGCCGTACGCCTGGCTCGGCCCCGTCAACGCCATGCGCATGTCGGCGATTATCGCTACCGACCTGGCACGCCTGTCTCCCCCCGATGCGCCTCGGATAGAGCGCAACCTCGCCGCACTCGAAGGCCGATTGCGCCAGCTCAAGGCCAACTACGGTGCCCGGCTGCTGGCAGTGCCGGATCTGCGCGTGCTGTCGCTGGCCGATGAGTTCACCTACTTGTTCGGCGAGTTCGGGATTTTTGTCGACGGCTGGTTCGTCCGACAGGACATCGACTGGAGCGACGCCGACTGCACCGCACTGACCCGATACCTGCGCGAGCGTGACATCCACGTGGTGGTCCACAAGTGGGCACCGGACGCCAGGATTGCCAAGGCCATCGAGGACGGCGGCGCACGGTTGTTGATACTGGACGCCGGCAACCCGGGAATGCTCACCGACGCGGCCAACGGGTACGAAGCACTCCTGAGTTCGAACCTGGATTCCTTACTGACGGCCTTCGCGCCACTTGGCCCCAATACGAGCGGCGATCACAAATCGCCGCTCCAATGATCAACCTCGACCGTGGAGATCGAAGACCTTATGAAACCCCTAGGCTCAGCACATCGGATACTGATCGCCGGCGCCCTGGTGTTCTGCCAGGCAGCCTTCGCTCATGGCCCCGTCTTCGACTGCTACATCGAGAGCGATGATCTGGTGAAGTGCGAGGCGGGTTACACCGACGGCAGCTCCGCCGCTGGCAGAAAAGTCCATGTCCAGGACACTAGCAACAAGGTGTTGCTCGAAGGAAACGTCGGCACCGACAACACCTACGCATTCCAGCCCCCAGCCGGGAAATACTCCGTTGTGTTCATGGGCGGAGACAACCATCAAGCCACGATTCAGTCATCCGACATTTCAAGGTGAAATCGACCATGCCGATCAAACGACGACTGCTCCAGGCACTTGCCGCCGTTACATTAGGTTGCCTGACAGGCGCTGCACAGGCCCATTTCCAGATGCTCTATGTTGAGGAAACGGCGCTGCCACGTGCGGATAAACTGGAGTTCGCGCTGGTGTTCACGCATCCCTTCTCCGGCGGCCCCACCATGACCATGGATGAACCCCGCGCCTTTAGCCACATCAGCTCGCACGGCGGGGAAAAAATCGATCTGCGCCAATACTTGCGCCCTGTCCAGTGGCAGAGTCGCGATAACCAAACGACTGCCTATCGTGCGTCGATTCCGCGGGAGTTGGTTCGCTCACTGGGTGACCATATCTTCGTACTCGAGCCCGAGCCCTACCTGGAAACCGAGGAAGACGTCTACATCCAACAGTTCACCAAGCTGATCGTGAATGTGGGCGGAGTACCCGGCAACTGGGCAGAACCACAAGGGTTGCCGGTTGAGATCCAGCCACTGAACAAGCCTTATGCAAACTGGACAGGCGGAGTGTTCCGCGCCTTGGTGCTGGCCGATGGCAAGCCCGTTCCGTTCGCCGAAATCGAAATCGAATACATCAACCATTCCGTCGATATCGAGAAAAACGCCTTCGGCCAGCAAGACTATGTAACGGCACCTCAAGCTTCATTCAAGTCCCTGAGCACCTACACGGACGCCCAGGGCGTCGTGACCATCGGCCTGCCCCGGGCCGGCTGGTGGGGTATTGCAGCGCTCGACATCGGTACAACGAAAACCCACAAGGGCAAGCCCTTGTCGCAAGACGCGGTGCTGTGGGTGCAGGCCAGGGATATGAAATGAAAAGCGCATAAAGCAACCGCGCCTGATAGCCCTCACGGAAAGCGCCCCCCCCCTCAGAAACGGATAGATATCGCCTCGAATCCGGATAGATGCACCGCACAGAAAGGCTTTCAATCAGGTCGTGCCTAAAACTACAAAAAGGGTGTACCTGATGAACAGCTCTAGAAGCATTGCGCAGTGGCAAGATTACATTCAGGGTTGCCTGGATTTTCGGCCGGCTGAAGGTATTTACCGTGTCGCCCGTGACATGTTCACAGAGCCGGAACTGTTCGACCTGGAGATGGAGCTGATCTTCGAGAAGAACTGGATCTACGCCTGCCACGAGAGTGAAATCGCCAATCCCAATGATTTCCTGACGATGCGCGCAGGTCGTCAGCCGATGATCATCACCCGCGATGGAAGCAATCAGCTCCACGCGCTGATCAACGCTTGCCAGCACCGGGGCGCGACCCTGACTCGCGTCAGCAAAGGTAACCAATCTACCTTCACCTGTCCGTTCCACGCCTGGTGTTACAAAAGTGATGGCCGCCTGGTCAAGGTCAAGGCTCCGGGGGAATACCCGGAAGGTTTCGACAAAGCAACCCGCGGCCTGAAGAAGGCCCGGATCGAGAGCTACAAGGGCTTCGTCTTTATCAGCCTGGACGTCAATGGCAGCGACTCGCTGGAAGACTACCTCGGCGATGCCAAAGTGTTCTTCGACATGATGGTCGCGCAGTCTCCGACCGGCGAACTGGAAGTACTGCCCGGCAAGTCGACCTATAGCTATGACGGCAACTGGAAACTGCAGCACGAAAACGGCCTGGATGGTTATCACGTCAGCACCGTGCACTACAACTACGTCTCCACGGTGCAGCATCGCCAGCAAGTCAACTCGGCCAAGGGCGGCGGCTCCGACACGCTGGACTACAGCAAGTTGGGCGCCGGCGATGCCGAAACCGACGACGGCTGGTTCTCGTTCAAGAATGGCCACAGCCTCTTGTTCAGCGACATGCCCAACCCGACTGTACGCGCCGGGTATGCCAGCGTCATGCCGCGTCTGGTGAAGGAATACGGCCAGCAACAAGCCGAGTGGATGATGCATCGTCTACGCAATCTCAACATCTACCCAAGCCTGTTCTTCATGGATCAGATCAGCTCGCAGCTGCGTATCGTGCGCCCAGTGGCCTGGAACAAGACCGAGATCACCAGCCAGTGCATCGGCGTCAAGGGTGAGTCCGACGCAGATCGGGAAAACCGGATCCGCCAGTTCGAGGACTTCTTCAACGTTTCAGGCATGGGCACTCCCGACGACCTGGTGGAGTTTCGCGAAGCCCAACGTGGATTCCAGGCCCGCCTCGAGCGCTGGAACGAAGTATCCCGCGGCAGTGAAAAATGGGTCGAAGGCCCCACCCCGAACAGCGAGGTTCTGGGCATCAACCCGGTACTGACCGGCACCGAGTTCACGCATGAGGGGCTCTACATCAATCAGCACGGATCCTGGCAGCGCTTCCTTCTGCAAGGTCTGGCACAAAAAGCCCTGAAGTTGAAGGAGGTGTGAAATGAGCGCACTACAACATTCCGTCGAACAATTCCTCTACCGCAAAGCCGAGCTGTGTGATCAGCAGGATTGGGACGCCTACATCGCCCTGTTTGATGAACAGAGCGAATTCCACCTGCCGCAATGGGAGTCGGAGCATGTGTACACCACCGATCCCAAGCGCGGCATGTCGCTGATTTACTACTCGAACCGCTCCGGTTTGGAAGACCGGGTATTTCGTCTGCGCACAGGCAAGTCGGCGGCTTCAAACCCGATGCCGCGCACCTTGCATCAAATCAGCAATGTGCGAATCAAGGAGATCGATAACGGCTTGCTTGAAGTCAAGGCAGCCTGGGTCACGCTCTACACCCGGCAAGGGCTGTCCGAGCAGTTCTACGGCCATGTGACCTACCACCTCAAAGCGGACGCAGACAGCTGGAAGATCACTCGCAAGCACATCGTGCTGCTCAACGACACGATCAACTCAGTGCTTGATTTCTATCACCTGTGAACTGTGGGGCACGCTGTCATGAACCATAAAGTCGCTTTCAGCTTCGCAGATGGCAAGACCTCGTTCTTCGAGGTCAAGCCCAACGAACTGCTGCTCGACGCCGCGCTACGCAATGGCGTGAACATCCCGCTGGACTGTCGCGAAGGTGTCTGTGGCACTTGCCAGGGTCGCTGCGAATCAGGCCAATTCACCCAAGACTACGTCGATGAAGAGGCCCTTTCCGAACAGGATCTGGCGCAACGCAAAATGCTCTCTTGCCAGACCCGCGTGCAATCGGATGCGTCGTTCTATTTCGACTTCGATTCGAGCTTGTGCAACGCTGGCGCAACCCGGTTACTGCAAACGGTGATCACCGGTGTAGAACAGGTGTCGGCCACCACGGCGATCCTTCATCTGGACGCTTGCGGCCACCAGCAGCAATTGGACTTTCTTCCGGGGCAATACGCTCGACTGCATGTACCGGGCACCAGTGAGTGGCGCTCCTACTCATTCGCCAACCGCCCCAACCCCACCAACCAATTGCAGTTTCTCATCAGGCTCCTGCCTGATGGCGTGATGAGCAACTTCATCCGTGAGCATTGCCGCCCCGGTCAAGTACTCGAGCTCGAGGCCCCATTGGGGAGCTTCTATCTACGTCAGGTGACCAAGCCTCTCGTACTGGTGGCAGGAGGAACCGGCCTGTCGGCCTTCCTCGGGATGCTTGATAACATTGCAGAAAAAGGTGGCTGCGGGCACCCGATCCAACTGTTCTATGGCGTCACCCAGGACAATGACCTGTGCGAAACTCAACGCCTGGCTGATTATCGCGAACGAATCGCCGACTTCGACTATCACCTTGTGGTTTCAAAACCCTCCGTGGATTGGCAAGGTAAAACCGGGTGGATTCCTGACCACTTCGACCGTCAGTCCTTCGAAGCCAACCCATTCGACATCTATCTGTGCGGTCCTCCGCCCATGGTCGACGCGATTAAAACCTGGTTCAACGATCAGAAGATCGAGCAGTTCCAGATGTATTACGAGAAGTTTATCGATAGCAATTCCACACATTGAGCAACAGGGAATTATCCGGAGAGGCATCCAGATATTTCCCTGTTTTTTTATCGTCTGACTACTTCGCAGCCAACCTCCCTTCCTCAAAGAATCAGCGAGGTTTGGCGTGCACTAGACGCCATCATCCGCTGTTGCGCTACCAACAGTCGGTTTCAGCGCAGAATACAGAGCAGGCCGACACAGGCGGTTGACGTCAATCAAGTAATCCAGACAAGGCCATTCCTACAACCTTGCGTAAACCTGGATGTCGAGGACGGACCTGGAAAAAAACCATTCTGGACCCGATCCCCAATGAGCAAAATTGATGTAACTCATTGTTGTTAAATATAATTTTAAAAAAATTACTCACATTTTCCTGGCGTCTGCCGATGGCTTTTTTACCGGACCCAGGGAGCTGCAGGAATGAGGAACAACCAACCCGTTACGCAACGTGAGGTCGCGCTTGCACCTCAACAGAAACTCATCTCGACAACAGATGCTCGAGGAGTCATCACTTACTGCAATGACGCCTTCGTAGAAATCAGTGGCTTCGACAGAGCCGACCTGATTGGCGCACCGCAAAATATCGTCCGCCATCCCGATGTGCCTCCTGCCGTATTCGCCCATATGTGGGGCGCTCTCAAGCAAGGCAACCCGTGGATGGGCATTGTCAAAAACCGCTCCAGAAACGGTGACCATTACTGGGTCAATGCCTATGTCACACCGATTTTCGAAGGCAGCCAAGTGGTTGGCTATGAATCAGTCGGGGTCAAACCCACTGCCGAACAAGTTCACCGCGCCGAATCCCTCTACAAGCGCATCAGTCAGGGCAAGGCGGCCATCCCCGCGCGTGACAAGTGGCAACCGGCCCTGCTTGGCTGGCTGCCATTCCTGGTTATGGGCTTGGCGGGGGCTTTGAGTGGTGTCTTACTCAACACCTTCGTGGCCATTGCCATCACGGCAGTTGTCTCTGCACCGCTCGGACTGATCGTCACGCGCTGGCAAAAGCAGGGGACATTGCGCTTGCTACAGATGGCTGAACCCTCCACCTCCGATCAACTGATCGCGAAAATGTACAGCGACGAGTGTGGCCCTCAGGCACGCCTTGAAACCGCCTTTGTGAGCCAGGCCGCGCGCCTGAAGACCTGTCTTACACGTCTGCAGGACACCGCGGAGCAACTCAGCGGACTAGCCGGGAGGTCCGACGTATTGGCCGCCGACAGCTCACGGGGTCTTGATCGCCAGCGTGTCGAAACCGAACAAGTGTCCGCAGCGGTCAATCAGATGGCGGCGACCACACAAGAAGTCGCCAGCCATGTCCAACGCACCGCTGACGCCTCCCAAGAAGCTAACTTGCTGACCGGACGCGGACGCGATGTGGCCCGAGATACCCGCGAAGCGATCCAGCGACTGTCCGCTGTGGTTGGCGAAACCGGGCAGACGGTCGCGCAGTTGGCCAAGGACAGCAATGAAATCGGAACCGTGGTCGATGTCATCAAAGGCATTGCCGATCAAACCAACCTACTGGCCCTGAATGCCGCGATCGAAGCTGCGCGCGCTGGTGATATGGGTCGAGGCTTCGCCGTGGTGGCGGACGAGGTGCGTCAGTTGGCACAGCGCACCTCTGAATCCACGACGCAGATCCATGGCCTGATAACCAAGCTCCAGATGTCTTCCGATAACGCCGTGCAGACGATGGAAAGTGGTCGCCGTCAGGCCGAAGAAGGTGTGGTGTGGGTGCTTGAGGCAGACAAAGCGTTGGTAGGTATCAGTGAAGCGGTCGCCAATATCACTGATATGACAACCCAAATTGCAGCGGCCACTGAAGAGCAAACCGCCGTTGCAGAGGAAATCAGCCGTAATATCACCACCATCGCGCACCTGGCAGATCAGACATCAGAGCAGGCCCATCATTCGGCAGAGTTAAGCAAGGAGTTGACCCGGACGGCTAATACTCAGTATTCATTGGTCGAGCGCTTTAATCGATGACTAGAGGTGTTTGAGCTGACCGAAGAAGCTCGCAGTTGACCAGCGAAAATACGGGAGAGCACCGACCTCAAGTGGTTTGCGCCACAATCGGCATGGGGACGGCCTTCATAGGCCGTTTCCCTGCCACAATGCAATAAACCCGAAACCTATTTCGCCGTAATCACCGACAACTTGGTAATCCCCGCCCGCTCGATCGAGGCCATCGCCCGCGCTACTTCGCCATAATTCACTCCGTTGTCCGCCTGCAGTTGCACGCGCACGTCGGGATTTTTCGCTTTGGCCGCTTGTAGGTTGAACTCGAGCAGATCCGCCTGGATCTCGTCCTTGTTGATGAACACCTTGCCCTTGTCGTCGATGCTCACCACCAGCGGATCTTTCTGTTCCACCGGCGCCACCGATTCGGTCTTCGGCAGGTTGATCGGGATCGCGTTGGTCAGCAGTGGCGCGGTGACGATAAACACCACCAGCAGCACCAACATCACGTCCACCAGTGGCGTAACGTTGATCTCGCTGAGCACTTCATCGCTGTCTTGTGTGGAGAAGGCCATTTCAGGAGGCCTCCTTGACTTGCTGTCCGGCGACGGTCGCGCCGGACTTGCTCAGCACCGGGTGCAACAGAACGCGGAACGCGTTTTTCTGCGCCAGGCTGTAGAAGTCGTGGGCGAAGTCATCGAGGTCGGCGACGGTCAGTTTCAGGCGACGCAGGAAGTAGTTGTAGACCAGCACCGCCGGCACCGCGACAGCGATACCTACGCCCGTCGCAACCAGTGCTGCGCCGATCGGCCCAGCCACGGTTTCCAGGCTCGCCGAGCCTGCCGCACTGATGCCTTTCAAGGCCGACATGATGCCCCATACCGTGCCGAACAGGCCGATGAAGGGCGAGGTGCTGCCAATACTGGCGAGGATCGCCAGGCCGCTTTCAAGCGAACGCCGTTCGCGCACGATCTGTTGGCGCAGGGCACGCTCGAGACGGTCCTGGTGGTTGATCGCCTGGCTCAAGTCGGCGGCTTGTGCGCCCTCTGGCACCTGGATCGCGGCATAACCGGCCAGTGCCACGCGAGCCGCAGCGCCCGGTTGGCCATGGGCCAATTCAGCGGCGGAATCGAGACTGGAAGCGGCCCAGAAGTGTTTATGGAATTTGCGATCCTGGGTCTTGAGACGGGTGAACTGCACGCCCTTGAGCAAAGCCAGGCCCCAGGTGGCGACGGAAAAGAGGATCAACAGCCAGATGATAGTGTGTTCGATGGATTCGAAAGGGGATGCGATCAGGTTCATGGTCAGGCTCTCCAACAAGGCATTAAATCGGTTGTAGCGATGCGCCTTTTGTCAGGTGGCCCGCGGTATACGTCGACAGGTTGCGTTACTTGATTTTGAAATCGATGGGCACGCTGACCCAGCCATCCTGGGCGACATCACCCTGCTTGGCCGGGACGAAACTCCAGCGCTTGACCGCCGCCAGTGCCGCGTCATCAAGTTGGTCGCGGCCGCTGCTTTTCTGGATCTGGATTTCACCGGGCTTGCCACTGGCCAGGACGTGCACACGCAACAACACCGTGCCTTCCCAGCCGCGACGCATCGCCAGCGACGGGTATTCCGGTGCTGGGTTCTTCAAGTAACCAGCGCTGGCCGACGCCGGGGTCACCGGTTTCGGTGGCGGCGGTGCGGGTGGCGCTAGTGCGGCGACCGGTTGTGGCGACGCAGGTGACGCAGGCGGCTGCTCCACCGGTTTGGCCACGGGTTTGGGCACCGGTTTAACCACAGGCTTGGGCTTGGGAATCGGTTTGGGAGGCGATGGCTTGATCGCCAGCTCATCCTCCACGGAAGGAGGTGGCTCGACCACGGGTTGTGGAATCGGCTCCGGCGGTGGAGGCACCACCACCGGTGGCGCCGGCTGCGAGAACTCGATGGTCATCGGCGGAATCTCAGGCGGCACCACCGGCAGTTGCGGCGGCGGGGTCTGGTTGACCCAGACAATCACCGCGCCATGCAACACCAACGCGAACACCCCCAGCAAGACCGCTTCGCGGCGACTCAACACGTGCCTGGGCGTGCTGAGCTGCCGCGACAGCGCCAAGGGTTCCCGGAAGACCCGGCCAAGATCGAGCAGTTCACCGCCGGGTAGTGGGTGCCGGAACACCTCTAGGGCACTGGCGGCATTCTGGACATTGCCCATTGATAGACTCCTGTAAATCTTCAGGTAGAACCCGGACTACCGCGACGGTTCCGATTGCGTGACTGTCAGTGGCGCAGCGGAAAACACCGCCGTATCGGTGAGTTTTTCCACATCAACACGATGGGGAAAGATCTTCTTTTCCACGAACAAGTCATCGACTTGCTGCAAGGCCTGCACATCCCGCGGTTCAACCGGCAACAGCGACTCATCGCCCCAGCTGCGCAGCGTCTGCGAGACTTCAAGGGGAATGTCGTTGACCTTGGCGAAGACCCGAGCGTACTCGTCGGGATTGCGCTGCGCCCATTCGAACGCCTTGGCGAAGCGCCGCAATACATCACTCAGTGCCTTGCGTTTGAGCGGGTCGGTCAGCACTTCATCGGAGGCGGTGATAAACGTCAGCCCGGTGTTGATGCCTTCGCCACTGATCAGCACCCGAGCGCCCTTCTGCTCGGCGAATGCCTGATACACCCCGAACGTAGCCCAGGCTTCGATTTTCCCGGCGTTGAACGCCGGCAAGGCGTCGGTCGGCAAGACGAAGCCGACGTTGACGTCTTTCTCATCGACCCCGGCATTGGCCAGCGCGCGAATCAGCAGGTACTGGGAAATGCTGCCTCGGGCCGACGACACCACCACGTTGCGACCTTTCAAATCCGCAACGCTGCGAATCGTTGAATCCGGTGGAACCAGAATCGCGATCCCTCTCGATTGACTGCGCCGTACCGCGACAATCCGCAACGGCGTGCCGCCAGTCGCCGCCGCGAGCACCGGGGTATCACCGGCCGGCCCCAGATCGACAGCGCCGGCGCGCAGGGCTTCGAACAGCGGCGCGGCGCCCTGGAAGTTGGCCCACTGCACCTTGTAGTCGATGCCCTCCAGCGCATTCGCCGCCTCGACCACCGTGCGCAGGCCCTTGGCCTGATCGCCCAGCACCAGCGTCACGCCGGACAAATCTGACTGGGCCGCCGATGAGGACTTTGTCTCGACGGTCTCACCGCAACCGCCGAGCAACAGCGCGGCGCCAGACAACAGCACAGCCGTGGTTTTCCAGATGCGTCCTGGCATGGCAAAAAATTCCTTTATCAAAAAATCAGCCATGAGCAAAACGCCGGACGTTGCCAGTCGACACTGCTGGTACAGCGCCGGCCGCTTGAATCGCTGGCTCGTTCGCTTCAACCCCCAACAGGCTCAACAAACGCGCGCGGATTTGCTGAAAGCCTTCCTGACCAGTATCCCGGGCCCGCGGCAGGTCTATGGTCAATTGCTCGGCGATCTTGCCGTTGGCCAGCACGATGACCCGATCGGCCAGCAGGATCGCTTCATCCACGTCGTGGGTCACCAGCAGCACGGCCGGCGTGTGTTTGCGCCATAGCTCGATGATCAGCCGATGCATGCGAATCCGGGTCAGGGCATCGAGTGCGGCGAACGGTTCATCAAGCAGCAACAGCTTGGGCTCGCGCACCAGACCGCGGGCCAGCGCCACTCGCTGCGCTTCGCCACCAGAGAGCGTCGCCGGGTAGGCTTCCAGGCGATGGGCCAGGCCCACTTCGGTCAGCGCCTGCACCGCACGCGCCTTGGCATCGGGGATGTGCAGGCCGAGAATCACGTTCTTCCAGGCGCGCTTCCAGGGCATCAGCCGAGGTTCCTGAAACACCGCCGCCCGCGCCTTGGGCACCCGCAGCTGGCCGCTGTCGATGCTGTCGAGTCCGGCCAGGCTGCGCAATAAAGTGGTCTTACCCGAACCGCTGGCCCCCAGCAGCGCGACGAATTCGCCGGGGGCAATGTCCAGGTCCAGGCCGTCGATGACCCGCTGTTGACCAAACTGGCGCACCACATTGCGCAGCTGTACGGGTGCTGCTGAATGCGCGGTTTTAGACGCGTCCAAAAGATCGATGCTCGACATATCAGTTCCTCACAAAGGATGGGCGCCAGGCCAGGGCAAAACGCTCCAGCGTACGAATCAGTCCGTCGATCAACAGGCCGAGGACGCTGTAAATCAGCAGGCAGATCACGATCACATCGGTGCGCATGAAATCCCGCGCATCACTGGCCAGATAGCCAATGCCGGCGGTGGTGTTGATTTGCTCGACAAACACCAGGGCCAGCCAGGAAATTCCCAGGGAGTAACGCAGGCCGACGAAGAATGAGGGCAACGAGCCCGGCAGAATCACATGCCAGATCAACTCGCGACGATTCAGGCCCAGAGTGTTGGCCGCCTCGATCAGTTTGGGATCGATGTTGCGAATGCCGGCGAACAGGTTCAGGTACACCGGAAAGGTGGTGCCGGTCACGATCAGGGCAATCTTGGTGAACTCGCCGATACCGAACCAGAGAATGAACAGCGGCACCAGCGCCAGCGAAGGGATGGTGCGCAGCATCTGCATCGGCGAATCGAGGATCACTTCGCCGCGCTTCGACAGGCCGGTAATCAGCGCCGCGACGACACCGATGCTTACGCCGATGCTCAGTCCCACGAGCGCCCGCTGCAGGGATACCAGCAGATGTTTGCCCAGCTCCCCGGAAGTGATCATGGCCCAGAGCGTGCCGCCAATCTGCGACGGCGCGGCGATCACGCGTTGCGGAATCAGCCCCCACTGCGACGCCAGTTCCCACAACAGCAGCAGCGCAATCGGGCTGATCAATCGCAGCAATGCCTCAGGTGTTCGCCAGTTGCGCAACCAATCGGGGAGCAACCTTGACGCACCCCGGCTATCACCAGTGAGGCGAGCGGCCTTATTGACGGAAAACGAGCTACTGGCGCTCGGCGTATCGAAAGTCTTTTCAGTCATCAGGCTTCCTTCCTCATAAAGAACATGGCTGGAGGCGCCATGCGTCTGCTTCGGATTCATGCTATTCGTATAAAAAACCTCAGTGAAATTCTTTTTGGGAATAACCTAATATGATTAAAAATCAGATAGCTGATCAGCCAGATAAATTATTTGCATAGTAAACCGGCTCAGCCCGGGTCCTTTGCAGGGTCTGCCACCGACTCAACACAAAATGCGTATCTCTGATACATCAAACAAAAAGTAATCAATTAATTTAATAATTAACTTAGAACAAAACGGCATTTCACAGCCCTGCCCCGCTGCGCCTACTTTCCACACCACAGACCGACCCCTTGCCCGGTGGAGGCTTTAATCACGCCCGTTCAACGACAAGGAACTCATCATGAGTATTGAATTCATCGGTTACATCGGCGGTCATCATTCTTCAGAGATCCACCCTCGCAGCGGCCCTACCCTGCAACCGGAGTACGTGGAGAAAGTCGCCCGCGCTCATGACGAGGCCGGTTTCGACCGCGCCTTGGTGGCCTTCCACTCCAACAGCCCGGACAGCACGCTGATTGCCTCGCATGCCGCCAGCGTGACCAAGAATCTGAAATTCCTGATCGCCCATCGGCCAGGTTTCGCCGCGCCGACCCTGGCCGCGCGGCAGTTCAACACCCTTGATGTGCTCAATGGCGGACGCACCGCGGTGCACATCATCACCGGCGGCGACGACCGCGAACTGCGGGCCGACGGCAGTTACATCGGCAAGGACGAACGCTACGCACGCACCGATGAATACCTCGATGTACTGCGCCAGGAATGGACCAGTGAAAAGCCCTTCGACTATCAGGGCACGTACTACCAGGTCGAGGGCGCGCATTCGGCGGTGAAGTCGCCGCAGCAACCGCACATTCCACTGTATTTCGGCGGCTCATCGGCAGCGGCCATCGCGGTGGCGGGCAAGCATGCGGATGTTTATGCACTGTGGGGTGAAACCTACGAACAGGTGCGCGAAGTGGTGAACCAGGTGCGTGCCGAAGCGGCCAAACACGGGCGTAGCATCCGCTTCAGCCTGTCGCTGCGACCGATTCTGGCGGACACCGAAGCGCAAGCCTGGGAGCGTGCCGAACGCATCCTGCAACAGGCTACCGCCCTCGCCGAGCAGAACGGTTTTGTCCGCCGCGAACCACCGAACGAAGGCTCCCGGCGCCTGCTCGCGGCAGCGGCCCAGGGCTCGCGGCTGGACAAGCGATTGTGGACCGGCATCGCCGGCCTGCTCGGCGCGCAAGGTAATTCGACGTCGCTGGTCGGCACTGCGGAACAGGTCGCCGAAGCCCTGCTCGACTATTACGACCTGGGCATCACCACCTTCCTGATTCGCGGCTTCGACCCGCTCGACGATGCCATCGACTACGGCAAGCGGCTGATCCCACTGACCCGCCAATTGGTGGCCGAGCGTGAACGGCAAGCAGCGGAAAAAGTGGCTTGACCACCCCGATTCTGCGAAACAAAAAAGGGGCTTACCTTGCGGTAGGCCCCTCTCTTTTGAAGTGGATTCGTATCACTCTTTATAAGCCGTATCGCTGCGCTCCAACTGCCGAATCAGCGCATTCCAGTGCCGGGCAACACCCGGCCCGTCACCACTTTTGAACACCTCGGCCTGTTTCTCGACCTTGGCCACCACTTCGGCCGGCGGGAAGATCAGTTCGGCGTTGCCACCCGCCTGTGCCGCGATCTGAATAGTGCAGGCCCGCTCCAACACATGCAGTTGCTGGAACGCATGCTCGACGCTGATGCCCGCCGTCAACAACCCATGATTGCGCAGGATCAACACGCTCTTGTCACCCAGATCCGCCACCAGCCGTTCGCGCTCGTCCAGGTCCAGCGCAATGCCTTCATAACCGTGATAAGCCACCCGCCCGGAAAAACCAATGGAATGCTGAGAGATCGGCAGCAGGCCATCGCGCTGGGCGGACACGGCGATGCCGTCGCGGGTGTGGGTATGCAGGACCGCTTGCAGGTCTGGACGCGCACCGTGAATGGCGCTGTGGATCACATAACCGGCGTAGTTGATACCGAGCCCGGTCGGGTCGTCGACGAGGGTGCCATCGATGTCGACCTTGACCAGGTTGGAGGCGGTGATTTCATCGAACAACAAGCCGAAGGCGTTGATCAGGAAATGCTCGTCGGGGCCCGGCACCCTTGCGGAGAAGTGCGTGTAGATGTGATCAGTCCACTTGAACAAGGCCGCCAGCCGATAGGCCGCGGCCAGTTTCACACGCACCTCCCACTCTTC
Organism: Pseudomonas sp. GW822-FHT07A10; assembly: GCF_058798795.1. Lineage (NCBI taxonomy): Bacteria > Pseudomonadati > Pseudomonadota > Gammaproteobacteria > Pseudomonadales > Pseudomonadaceae > Pseudomonas > Pseudomonas sp. GW822-FHT07A10. The sequence continues at coordinate 374,732 of NZ_JBXAKV010000001.1, read as the reverse complement.
GGGGCTGACGCGCTGGCGAACATTTTTCGAGACACTGGATAACGGGCTGACGCTGCTCATGGCAAAACTTCCTGGATGGCCTTAAGGATCTCCAGCAAGCCTAGGGGAAGGCAAAAAATAATAAAAAGCACATTTTAATCTAAGCTAATTATTATTTTTTTTTATTATAAATCTCCCTTCTCACGCTAATGCCGTTCACTTCAGCAATTTCAGCCGCGACGCATTCTTTGTAGCAGCTGTCGAGCCTGCGAGGCTGCGTTCGACTGCGAAGCAGTCGTCAAACCAGTGATTGCGGTGTGTCAGGCAGACCGCACTAGCCGAATTCACGACTGCTGCGCAGCCGAACGCGGGCTTCGCCAGCTGCTACAGATCACATTACGGCTTTAGTAAACAGCATTACTCCCCTCACGCCGCACTCTTGATCTTCTGCAGCGACCCGGCAACCAGTTTGCCAAAGGCGTCGACCGGCCCTTGCAGGTTGCCGAGAAAATGCGGATAGATCAGCCACAGGTCCATCAGCGGCTTGAAGTCCTTGAGCAGCATCACCGCCAATTGCTCGCGGTGGGCACTGCGCTCCAGCAATGGACGCGGCACCAGCCCAAGGCCCAGGCCATCGGCGACCAGGCCCAGCTGCAACTCGGTACCGAACGTTTCCAGGTTCACCCGCAGGGCCAGGCCCTGGTCCGACAGGGTTCGTTGCAGCCCGGCGCGGAAGCCGCAACCATCAGGGTTGAGAATCCAGCCGCTCTGGTAAACGTCGGCGAGTTTGCACGGACGCTTGGGCAATTGCGCCTGGGCGCACACCACCACCAGTTCCATCTTGCCGATCGACTCACCGACAATGTTGTCGGGGAAAATCTTCCCGGCCGGGAACAGCGCAGCCGCCGCGTCCAGTTCACCGCGTTCGATTTTGCCGACCAATTGACTGCCCCACCCCGTGGCCACCTGGGCGCGCAATTCGGGGTATTCGATTCGCAGGTGCTTGAGTGCATCGAGCAGCACCACATCGCCGATGGTTTGCGGAACGCCCAGGCGCAACAGCCCGGTGGGCGGCGCGTCGGTGGCGACCAGTTCGCGCAAGGCATCCATTTCCCGCAGGATCAAACGGCACTGCTCGTACACCCGCGTGCCGATCAGCGTGGGCTTGAGCGGCTTGGTGTTGCGGTCGAACAACTCCACGCCCAACGCCTGCTCAAAGTTCTGCACACGCCGTGTGATGGCGGGTTGAGTCAGTTGCAGCGACTCGGCGGCATGGCTGATGGACTGGCAACGGATCACTTCGACAAAGGCGTCGATATCATCAATTTTCATTTGGCCCGCACATAGAGAACAGTCAATAAGATGTCTGAAAAGCATAGTTCTATTGGTGATATCTGGATAGCCCGGCGCGCCTATCGATAACGTCTAACGCTATGCACAAGGGTTCTAAATTCCTTTCAGCTATAACCTAATCATTAAAAAATAGCATATTAAGCAAAATCATTATGCTTAAATCATGACATCACTTTTCAACACGGACGATGGAATCGCCATGACCCAAGCCCGACACCCAGAGAGACTCAGAGCATTCATAGGTGCCCTGGCGGAACTGATCGACAGTAACCCCCGCGAAGGCGATTTACTGCACCGTGGCGGCAAACTGCTCGCCCAACTGGTTAGCCATGACGACTGGTTGCCCGAAGACTTTGCCCGACCAGACCCGGAGCGCTATCAGCAATACCTGCTGCATGCCGACTCACGGCAGCGTTTCAGTGTCGTCAGTTTTGTCTGGGGGCCGGGGCAAAGCACACCGATCCATGACCATCGTGTGTGGGGGCTGATCGGTATGTTGCGCGGCGCGGAGTATTCGCAGGGGTTCGAACGCCACGCCGACGGCACACTGGTGGCCGAGGGCAACCGGGTTCATCTGCTCCCCGGCCAGGTCGAAGCCGTATCGCCCCGGATCGGCGACATTCATCAAGTCAGCAACGCCTACAACGATCAGGTCTCCATCAGCATCCATGTCTATGGCGCCAACATCGGCGCCGTGCGCCGCGCGGTGTACCAGCCCGATGGCAGCGAGAAACTGTTCATCTCCGGTTATTCCAACACCGTCCTCCCCAATATCTGGGATGTGTCCAAAGAGAGCCAAGCCTTATGAGCACTGCACTCACCCGCTCCTACGCCGAGATCCGCCAGGCGCTGCTGAACCGTGAAGAACTGGCGTTAGTGGATGTACGCGAAGAAGCCCCCTTCGCCGAAGCGCACCCACTGTTTGCTGCCAACATCCCGCTGTCCAAACTTGAGCTTGAGGTGTACTCACGGATACCCCGGCGCGATACACCGGTGACGGTCTATGACAACGGCGAAGGCCTGGCGAGCATCGCCGTGCAGCGCTTGCAGGACCTGGGCTATGTCAATGTCAGGCTGCTCAAGGGAGGCCTGGAAGGTTGGCGCATCAATGGCGGCGAGTTGTTCATCGACGTCAATGTGCCGAGCAAAGCCTTTGGTGAACTGGTTGAGAGCCAGCGTCATACGCCTTCCTTGGCGGCGGAAGAGGTCCAGGCATTGCTCGACAGCGAGGCCGATGTGGTGGTGCTCGACGCCCGGCGCTTCGATGAGTACCAGACCATGAGCATTCCCACCGGCATCAGCGTACCGGGAGCGGAGTTGGTGCTGCGTGCCCGGGAGCTGGCGCCGGATCCGGCGACCCGCATCATCGTCAACTGCGCCGGGCGCACCCGCAGCATTATCGGCACGCAGTCGCTGGTCAACTCCGGCATCGCCAACCCGGTTTCAGCCTTGCGCAACGGCACCATCGGCTGGACCCTCGCCGGTCAAGCCCTGGAACACGGCCAATCGCGCCGATTCGCGCCGACCAGCGAAGAGAATCGACACATCGCCGCCCGCGATGCCCGTCGCGTCGCCGACAAAACGCTGGTGGGCCGTGCCACCCTGGCCGACCTGCAACGCTGGCAACAGGAACCGAGCCGCAGCACTTACCTGTTCGACGTACGCACCCCGGAAGAATTCGAGGCCGGTCACCTGCCCGCTTCCCGCTCCACGCCCGGCGGCCAACTGGTGCAGGAAACCGACCACTTCGCCAGTGTGCGCGGCGCGCGCCTGGTGCTGGTCGACGATGATGGCGTGCGCGCCAACATGTCGGCCTCATGGCTCGCACAATTGGGTTGGGAGGTGCATGTGCTGGATGACTTGCAGCCTGCGCACTTCAGTGAAAAAGGTGCGTGGAAGGCGCCGGTTCCCACGCCGCCGCAGGTAGAGGAAATCAGCGCTGAAACCCTGTCTCAATGGCTGGCCGAGGGTGACAGCGTGGTGCTGGATTTCACCAGCAGCGCCAACTACGTGAAACGCCATATCCCCGGCGCGTGGTGGGCATTGCGCGGGCAATTGCGTGAAGCCCTGGCCAAGGTACCGCCGGCGCAGCGGTATGTACTGACCTGCGGCAGCAGCCAGTTGGCGCGGCTGGCGGTCGCCGAGGTCGAAACGTTGACCGGAAAATCGGTGTTTCTGCTGCGCGACGGCACTGCCAGCTGGATCGCCGCGCAACTGCCGCTGGAGCACGGCGAAACTCACTTGGCTTCGCCGCGCATCGACCGCTATCGCCGCCCTTACGAGGGCACCGATAACCCGCGTGAAGCGATGCAGGCTTATCTGGATTGGGAATTCGGGCTGGTGGACCAGTTGGCCCGCGACGGTACCCATGGCTTTTTCGTGATCTGAACACCCCGGCTCGTGTGCCTTTTGCGGGCACATCAGCCACCTGACATTAAATTCGGACCGACCCCTTTCTCCAGGCGGAGGTGCCCTGAAACAGCAAGACCCGCCTGGAGCATGCCGTTATGCGCATCACCCTGCCCTTCAAATCGCTACTACTGGCCGTCGCCCTCAGCCTCGGCACCACGGCGCAAGCCGCCGACCTGCAACCGCTGCGGGTGGCCAATCAGAAATCCACGCTCAAGGTACTGCTGGAGGTGTCCGGCGAGCTGAAGAATGTGCCCTACGAAATCCAGTTCTCCGAGTTTCCCGCCGCCGCGCCGTTGGGCGAGGCGCTGAATGCCGGTGCGGTGGACATCGGCGGTCTGGGCGATGCGCCCTACGTGTTTGCCCTCGGGGCCGGCGCGCCGCTCAAAGTCGTCAGCATCGTGCATGCCGAGGGCCGCTACACCACGGCCATTCTCGCGCCCAAGGACTCGCCGCTGAACGACGCCCGCGACCTCAAGGGCAAGCGGATCGTCACCACCCGCGGCTCCATCGGTCACTTCCTGGCGATCAAGGCTTTGCGCGATGTCGGCCTGAGCACCCAGGATGTGCAGTTCATTTACCTGCTGCCCAGCGAATCGCGCATTCTGCTGGATAACGGCAGCGCCGACGCCTGGTCGACCTGGGACCCTTACACCACCATTGCCACCACGCAGAGCCAGGCCAAGGTGCTGGTCAGCGGCGACACCTTGCTGACCAATCACTTGTACCTGGCCGCCACCCGCCAGGCCATCACCGACAAGCGCCAGCAACTCGACGACTTCGTTGCCCGCATCGATCGTGCCTACCGCTGGACCAACGCCCATCCCGAAGAGTTTGCCGCCGCCCAGGCGCAAGTCACTGGCTTGCCGCTGGCGGTGCACCTGGCGGTGGCCAAAGCCACACACATAGCGCCGGTAGCGATTGACGACCAGGTCATCAGCGGTCTGCAAACCACCGCGGATATCTATCAGCAGGAAGGCATTCTCACCAAACACATCGATGTCTCCCAAGGCTTCGATAAAAGCTTCAACGCCCCGCGTGCGCAACTTAACCAGGCATCGCGCTAACGATGCGACGGATTCAGGAGTAGAAACCATGAGCAAACAACGTCAACTGAAACTCGGTGCAATGGTCCATGGCGTCGGCCATGGCTGGGGCGAATGGCGCCACCCACTGGCTCTGGCCAACGCCAGTGTGAATTTCGGCTTCTATAAACAGCAAACGCAATTGGCCGAAGCGGCGAAGTTCGACTTCGTGTTCATCGCCGACAGCCTGCACATCCACGAGAAGTCCAGCCCGCATTACCTCAACCGCTTCGAACCGCTGACCATCCTCTCGGCCCTGGCCGCGACCACCCGGCACATCGGCTTGGTGGCGACCGTCACCGTCAGCTACACCGAACCGTTCCAGGTCGCCCGGCAGTTTGCATCCTTGGACCATATCAGCGGCGGTCGCGCGGGGTGGAACGTGGTGACGTCGTGGCTCAGCGGCACCGCCGACAACTTCGGCAAGGCCGAGCACCCGCCCCACGCCGTGCGCTACCGTATCGCCAAGGAGCACGTGGCGGTGGTCAAGGGTTTGTGGGACTCCTGGGAGGACGACGCCTTCGCCTACAACAAACAAAGTGGTGAGTTTTTCACCCCCGGCAAATTGCACGCCCTGGAACACAAGGGTGAATTCTTCTCGGTCAAAGGCCCGCTCAACATCGCCCGTTCGCAGCAAGGTCAGCCGGTAATTTTCCAGGCCGGCACTTCTGAGGACGGCCGTAACTTCGCAGCCGAAAACTCCGATGCGATTTTCGTCAGCCCCGAGGGCTTCGACGAAGCGCGCGCCTACTACCAGGACCTGAAAAAACGCGCCAACGGCTTCGGCCGCGACGCACAAGAGCTGTCGATCCTGCCCGGCATCCGTCCGATTGTTGGCCGCGATGAAGCGGAAGTTGAAAGCCGCTATCAACAGGCAGTGGAGCTGGTGAGCATCGAAGATGCCATCGTCGCGCTCGGTCGACCGTTCAATGACCATGACTTCAGCCAATACCCGTTGGACGCACCGTTCCCCGAACTGGGCGACCTGGGCTCCAACAGCCAGAGAGGCGGCTCGGACCGGATCAAACAATTGGCCAAAGACGAAGGCCTGACCTTGCGTGAAGTGGCCCTGCGTTTCTCCCGGCCACGGCGCGATTTCGTCGGCACACCCGAACAGGTCGCCGATGCCATTCAGAAGTGGTTCGAGGAAGACGCCGCCGACGGCTTCATCATCAATTCGGTGTTGCCGGACGGCCTGCAGTATTTCACTGAACTCGTGGTGCCGGTGCTGCAAAAGCGCGGGCTGTTTCGCAGTGAGTACAGCGGCAACACCCTGCGCGACAACCTTGGCCTGCAAGTGCCCGTCAACCGTTACGCGCAGGCTGAAGAAAAACGCGCGGCAGTGAGCGGATCCTTCAACCCGCTGCTGGCGGCCATCTGACGAGGGGCCTGACCATGACCAAACCGATCACACACGGACAGTTCAATCGGCGCGGCTTCCTGACGGCCAGCTCCATCGCCCTCGGCGCGTTGGGGTTGTCGTCGCTGGGACTCGCCTCACGCGTGTTCGCCCAAAGCACCAACCTTTCGGACCTGACCCTGGGGGTCGCCACCTACCGGGGCCAGGACTCGTACTTCGTCGAAGACGCTGGCACCGCCACGACGCCGTACAAAGTTGAATATTCGGAGTTCGCCGGCGGAAACCTGATCGTCGAAGCGCTGGCCTCGGGCAGCCTGGACCTCGGCAATATGAGTGAGATCCCACCGATTTTCTCGATCCAGAGCCATCGCCAGCCGCGATTGATCGCAGTGCTGCAAGGCGACGTGAACAATCAGGTGTTCCTGATTCCCAAGGACTCGAAGGTCGAGTCGGTCGGCCAGTTGCGCGGCAAGCGGGTCGGCTATGTGCGCTCCACCACCTCGCACTACTTTCTGATCAAGGCGCTGAAGGAACAGGGCCTGACCCTGAACGACATCACGGCGGTGGCGCTCACTCCGCAGGACGGTTTCACCGCGTTTCAAAGTGGCCAGCTCGATGCCTGGGTGATCTATGGCGTGTTCATCCAGTTGGCGAAATTCCGCAGTGGCGCCCGGGTGTTGAAAACCGCCCTGGGTTACTTGTCCGGTAACTACCTGATCGCCGCCCGGCCCGCTGCACTGGAAGACCCGCTGCGCAAGCAGGCAATCCAGGATTACCTGCAAAGACAGGCGCGCACGCTGGAATGGATCAACAACAACCCCGAACCCTGGGCAACCAAATCGGCGCAACTGCTGGGCGTCGACAAAGCGGTGTTTCTCGACATGCACAACAGCCGAAGCCAACCCTACAAAATCATCGAAGTAAACGACCAGGCCATCGCCTCGCAACAGGAAGTCGCCGACCTGTTCTTCGATGCGGGCGTGCTAAGCGAACGGCTCGATGTGAGTCCGTTGTGGGACAGAAACTTTCGGTTGCTGCCGTTATGAACCCTGTGTTCACACAACGCTCCATTGTGACAACACCTGTGGCGAGGGGGCTTGTCGGAACGCCGCATCGCCCCGTTCGGCTGCGCAGCAGTCGTAAAACCTGGCGACTCGGTAAGGTGGGAAATCGAAACGGGGCCGCTTCGCGCCCCAACGGGGCGATGCGGCGTTCCGACAAGCCCCCTCGCCACAGTGATCATCGGAACAACTATCGACTTCTCACCTTTTTTTGATTGAGTGAATTCCTATGAGTCTTTCTTCTCAACACGCTCCGCCACTGCGATCGGTGGAAGCGGCCAACTTCGAAGCATTGCTGGAAAGCATCGGCCAACAACTCGGCGCCACTGCCCACGTTTATGACGAGAGCGGCGCCTTCCCCCATGACAATTTCAAGCTGCTGCATGAGCACGACCTGGTCGCCCTGACCGTCCCCAAAGCCCTCGGCGGCGGCGGCGCGAACCTGGCCCAGGCACGCAACGCAATCAGCGCAATTGCCAAAGGTGAGCCGTCGACGGCGTTGATCCTGGTGATGCAGTACATCCAGCACGCGCACTTGCAGGACAGTAAAAACTGGCCCGAAGCGCTGCGCCTGCAAGTGGCGCAAGACGCGGTCCAACAGGGCGCATTGATCAACGCCTTGCGGGTCGAACCCGATCTCGGCACCCCGGCGCGCGGTGGCCTGCCTGCGACCATCGCCCGACGCACCGCCGCCGGTTGGCGGATCAGCGGCCGGAAAATCTACTCCACCGGCAGCCATGGCCTGACCTGGTTCAGTGTCTGGGCACGCAGCAACGATGAAGACCCACTGGTCGGCACCTGGCTGGTGCACAAGGACACCCCCGGCATCAGCATCATCGAGGACTGGGACCACTTGGGCATGCGCGCCACCTGCAGCCATGAAGTGGTGTTCGACAATGTGCTGGTGCCGCTGGACCACGCGGTTAGCGTCAGCCCTTGGAGCGCCCCGCAACCCGAGCTCGATGCCGATGGCTTCCTGTGGATGTCGGTGTTGCTGGCATCGGTCTATGACGGGGTCGCCCAGGCAGCTCGCGACTGGCTGGTGGGCTGGCTGGAAACACGCAAGCCGTCCAACCTCGGGGCGGCGCTCTCGACCCTGCCACGCTTTCAGGAAACCGTCGGGCACATCGACACCCTGCTGTTCGCCAACCGCAGCCTGCTTGACGCTGCCGCGAACGGTCACACACCGGCCAGCAATGCTGCGCAGCTGAAATACCTGGTGACCGGCAACGCCATCCGCGCCGTCGAACTGGCCATCGAGGCATCCGGCAATCCCGGTCTGTCACGCCACAATCCGCTGCAACGGCATTACCGCGATGTGTTGTGCAGCCGTGTTCACACCCCTCAAAACGACGCCGTTCTACAAGGCGTCGGTAAAGCGGTCTTCGCCCAGCGCCAACCAAAGGAGCGCCCATGAGCCAGCTCGTTATCGCTAGCCAACTGGATGAAGACTTCAACGAAGTGATCCGCCAGCGCCTTGAGCAAACACACCCGGGGGCCAAGGTCCTCAGCGTTCCGGTCGGAGTGCCCAGCGACCTGCCGGCGGATGTCAGCATCTTGCTGGCGCGGCCGATCAATGTGCGCGGCTATCTGGCACCGGACACGCCGCCACCGGGTTGGCCGTATGGCCTGCGGTGGATTCAGGTGGTGTCTTCAGGCATTGACTTCTATCCGCAATGGCTGTTCAACGGCCCGCCGGTGAGCACGTCGCGGGGCAGCGCCGCCGAGAACATCGCCGAATTCGCCCTGGCGGCGATCTTCGCCGCTGCCAAGCGTCTGCCGGAGATTTGGGTGCACGACTCGCAATGGAACTTCAGCGCGCTGACCCCGCTCAAGGGCAGCACCCTAGGGATTCTCGGCTTCGGCGCCATCGGCCGCAGCCTGGCGGGCAAGGCCCACGCATTGGGTATCCAGGTGCTGGCGTTGCGGCAGAGTCAGACGCTGTTCGAGGTCGAAGGCGTGCAGGCGGTGCGCGACATCCATGAACTGTTCGCCCGCTCCGACCATCTGGTGCTGGCCGCGCCGTTGACCGAGGCGACCCGGCATATCGTCGACCGCGCCGTGCTCGCCAGTGCCAAACCCGGCCTGCACCTGATCAACATCGCCCGTGGTGGCCTGCTGGATCACGGGGCGTTGCTTGAAGCACTGGACAGCGGAACGATCGGCCTGGCTTCGCTGGATGTCACCGAGCCTGAGCCACTGCCGGACGGACATCCGTTGTACATCCATCCACGGGTGCGCTTGTCACCCCATACCTCGGCGATTTCCACCAACAGTCGGCATGATATTGCTGACAGTTTCCTGGCCAATCTTGAGCGTTATCTCAACGGTTTGGCGTTGGAAAATCAGGCGAACGTACAACGCGGGTATTGAGTCCAGTCGATCTACCGTCATCGCGGGCAAGCCACGCTCCTACAGTTGGAATGCATTCCCCTGTAGGAGCGTGGCTTGCCCGCGAATGCGTTTTAACTACCCCACATAAACATCAGTTTTACGCATTTCTATACAACACTTAATGCCTATTTTTTATAATTAACTTATAACTAATCGGACTTTTACAGCGCCTGTTTATACAAATACTGTTACAACCATCACCGACCCCTGACCAGGTGGAGGCCCACGGAACTGTACGTTTTTCCGGCCGACACCACCCCACGGTCAATCGCCACACCCAAACCTGAAAACCGGCTCAAGCCGCCCCACCGCCAAGGCCTGCGGCCCCTGGCCCGGGCAACGCTTTGCCGAAAAAAACATAACGACGCCAACGCAGCACTCACACACCCGGGGCTCACCATGCACAACATTTTCAGTACAAACCGTTTGCCGCTGGCCGTGTGGCTGGCGATGTTCGGGCTGTCGGCCCAGGCCGAAGAAGCCGCCAGGGAGGGAGCCCTGCCCGTGGTCACCGTGACCGCCGAACACCATACCGAGGACTTGCAAAAGACCCCGCTGGCGATTTCCGCGTTCGACGAAAAAGCCCTTGAAGACAAGCAGATCAAAAGCATCCGTGACCTCTCCGGGCAAGTGCCGAACCTGACCCTCAGCCGCCAGTCGATCTCCTACAGCGCCCAGACCTACGGGATACGCGGTATCGGCGAAACCGATCCGATCCAGGAGGCAGCCGTCGCGGTGTACGCCGATGACCTGTACATCCCGCGGGCGATTTCCTCGATGCTCGACTTCAACGACGTCGAGCGTGTGGAAGTGTTGCGTGGCCCGCAAGGCACGCTCTACGGGCGCAACAGCAGCGCCGGTGCGATCCGTGTGATCACCCGCGATCCGACCCAGGAAACCCGGGGTTTCTTCGAACTCGGCGGCGGCAACTACAACGCACAGAACGGTCGGTTCCTGATCAGCGGCCCGCTGGTGGACAACGCGCTGTTCGGCAGTTTTTCGGCGATTCGCCTGACCCGTGACGGCACCGTCTCCAACCCGACCCGTGGCGAGGATGTGAACAACGTCGACATCCAGTCCTACCGCGGCAAGCTACGCTTCAACCCCATTGATTCGCCATGGGATGTGCAACTGACCCTGGCCGGCACCTTCGACCGTGGCGACACCACTAGCTACACGCCGTTTGATGCCAACGGCCACTTCGACAAATTCAAGAGCTACAGCAGCCTCGACCCGAAGAACCGTCTCGACCAAGGCAGCTCGGTGCTGCGCGCTATCTACGCCATTGACGACCACCTGAACTTCAAATCAGTGACCGCTTATTCGGCGTTCAACCAGCCGGTGGACTACGACAACTCGGGCCAAGCGGCGCTGATCCAACAAAACCTGATCACCTACAGGCAGGACTACGCCACCCAGGAATTCCAGCTCAACGGCGACTACGACAAATTCAGCTTCAGCACCGGCCTGTACCTGTACCGCGAAAAGTTCGAAGCGGACCGCGACAACCTTACCTATTCCGTTGCACGCAACCGGGTCATCGGCCAGGGCCAATACAGCACGACCAACACTGAAAGCTACGCGTTGTATGGCCAGGGCAGTTACAAAATCACGCCGCAGCTGTCGCTGATCGCTGGCCTGCGCTTTACCCGCGAGCACAAAAACTTCGAGTACACCAACTACGCCATCAATACCAACCGGCAGATCACCGGGACCAACTTCACCGCAGAATCAAGCAAGTCGTGGCAGTCCACCAGCCCGAAGCTCGGCTTCGAATACGCCTGGACGCCGCACCTGAATCAATACGCCTACGTCGCCAAAGGGTTCAAGGCCGGGGGCTACGACAACCGTGCGCCAACCCAGGCCGCCGCCGAACAGGCGTTCTCGCCGGAAGACGTGACCACCTGGGAAACCGGCTTCAAGGGTGACTTCTTCGATCAGCGCCTGCGCGCCAACCTCGCGCTGTTCTACAACGACTACAAGGACTTGCAAACCAACGCCTACGACCCGGCTCTGGGTGTCAGCCTAAGGACCAACGTCGGCCAGGCACACACCTATGGCGTAGAACTGGAAACCCTGACCGCGCTGACCCGTGACCTGCAACTGACCGCCAACCTCGGCTACCTGGAAAGCCAGTACGACGACTTCGAAAATGCCAGCGGTGCCGGTGTCGATGCCAACGGCAAACAGTTGGTGTTCTCGCCGCGCTGGAACGCCAGCGTCGGCCTCAACTACACCATCCCGGCCGGATTACCCGGCACCTGGCTGGCCGGCACCGATGCCCAGTTCCAGACCAAGTCCTACGCCAACGCGCTCAACGACGACGTCCAGGAAATCCCCCAGCAGACCTTCTGGAACGCCAACACCCGCTACATCTCCGGCGACGGTCACTGGACCACCACGCTGGCGGTGAAAAACCTGCTCGACCGCGCCTACCCGCAATCGGTCGGCTACGTGCCCTCCAGCGGTGCCCGCTTCTACTCCATCAACGACCCACGAACCCTCTTGTTGTCCGTGCGCTACGACCTTTAACCCCTAACGCGAACACCGGATTCCTTACCGCCTGAACGCAAGGAGCACCACGATGGCTTTTACCCGCAGAGAACTGATTTCCCGTATTGCCGCCGTCGGTGGCTATTCCGCTGCTGTCGGCGCCCTCGGCGCGCTGGGGCTCACACCTCAGGCCGTGGCGGCGAGCTTCAACCCGTTGCAACTGGGCAGCAGTGGCAAAGGCAAGCATGTGGTGGTGGTCGGCGCCGGTATTTCCGGGTTGGTCAGTGCCTATGAACTGCGCAAGGCTGGCTTTACCGTGACCATACTCGAAGCCCGAGAGCGAGTGGGCGGACGCAACTGGACCCTGCGGCGTGGCACCAAAGTCGATTTCGACGACGGGGTCAGCCAGACCGTCGACTTCGATGACGGGCACTTTTTCAACGCCGGTCCCGCGCGCATTCCCAGCCATCACCAAACGATCCTCGGCTACTGCCGCGAGTTGGGCGTGGAGCTGCAAGTGCTGGTCAACAGCAGCCGCAACGCACTGGCCTTGCCGGACCCGAAACGACCGGCCTTCCAATTGCGCCAGGCGGTCAACGACACTCGCGGGCAACTATCGGAACTGCTGGCGAGAACCGTCAGCCGCAAAGCCCTGGACCAGGACTTGAGCGTCGACGACCGTCAGGCACTGTTGAACTTCCTCAAGGTCTATGGCGACCTCAACGCCGACTTCAAGTACAAAGGTTCGGTGCGCTCGGGTTACACCCGTATCCCCGGTGCCGGCGATCAAACCGGCATCACCCGTGCACCGCTGGAGCTACAGACCCTGCTCAACCCCAAGCTCTGGGGTGCGTTGGTGTTCGATGAAATCCCGGAGTTTTCCTCGACCATGTTCCAACCGGTTGGCGGCATGGACCGGATTCCCTACGCGCTCTACGAGAAGCTCAAGGATGCGGTGCGTTTCAACGCCGAAGTCAGCGATATTCAGACCTCCGAAAACGGCAGCCGCATCACCTACCGGAACCGCAAGACCGGCACAGACCAGACTCTGAGCGCCGATTACGCCATCGTCACTGTGCCCCTGCCGTTGCTGGCCAAACTACCGAGCAACTTCAGTGCACCCTTCAAGCAAGCGATTCTCAGCGCACAAAGCGATCAGGCCAACAAAGTCGCCTGGCAGTCACCGCGCTTCTGGGAAACCGACTTCAACATCTACGGCGGATTGTCGTATCTGGACCATGAAGTCAAAGGTTTGTGGTACCCCAGTGATCGGCTGAACAGTGCCCAGGGCATTCTGGTCGCGGCCTACAACACCAGCGAATCGGCCCAGGCCTTCAGCAAAAAATCCCTCGCCGAACAGTTCGCCTCCTCGCGGCAAGCGGTCGAACTGCTGCACCCCGGACACAGCACCAAACTGCAAAAACCGGTGGCCATCAACTGGGCCAAGGTGCCCTTCAGCAAAGGCCCGTGGATCGTCAATGACGAGGTCGGCGAGAGCGCTTACCAGATCCTCAACGAACCCCAGGGCCGCACGTATCTGGCCAGCGACGCCCTCGCCCATGGTGGCGTCGGCATCTGGCAGAACAGCGCCGCCGACTCGGCGCGACGCATCGTATCCCTGATCGGCCGCCATGCCGAACGCCAGCAACCGGGCGTTGCTGCCTGACTTTTTCCAATAAAGGACTGACCGATGAAAACCATGACTTTGCTCACAGGACTCCTCATGACCGCGACCGCCCTCAGCAGCCACGCCGACGAGATCAAACGCGTCGCCCTGCCCAACTCGAACTTCCCGATTTCGCTGGCGGTGTCGGTGCCGGCGCAAACCGACCTGCTGTTCGTCAGTGGCCTGCTCGCCGACCTGCATGACCCAAAAGCAGCGAAGGATACCTTCGCCGCCTATGGCGACACCGCAACCCAGACCACCTCGATCCTCAACAAGCTCAAAGGCGTACTGCAAAGCCAAGGCCTGGACCTGGGTGATGTGGTGCAACTCCGGGTGTTCCTGGTGGGTGATCCGGCCAAGGGCGGCAAGCTCGATTTCGCCGGGTTGCAGGAAGGCTATACGCCGTTCTTCGGCAGCACCGCGCAACCGAACAAACCGACGCGCACCGCCGTGCAGGTGGTCGCCCTGCCGTTGCCGGGCGGGCTGGTCGAAATCGAAGCCGTCGCCGCGCGCAAGAAGTGACACGGCCATCATCCGACATTCACGGAGTTCCACGTTGATGCTCAACTGCCCAGCGCGCCGCACGGCGCCGACTTACCGTCCGTTATTACTGCCGCTGTCGATTGCCTGCGGCCTGGCTTCGTTCAACATCGAGGCTGCCGAAAGCGCCTCACCGATCCTCGACACCGTGGTCGTCACGGGTAACCGTGGCACTGTCGAACGCACCGTCACCACCAGCCCGACACCGATCGACGTGGTAACCGGAGAACAATTGCGTTCGGTGGGCAAACCGAGTTTGTTGGAGGCGCTGAGCAAATTCATCCCCTCCTTCAACCTGCCCGACCGTGCTGGTTGGGATGCCAGCGGCGTGGTTCGCTCGGCGACCCTGCGGGGACTGACCGCGTCCCATGTGTTGGTGCTGGTCAACGGCAAACGCCGGCATACCAGCGCCACGCTGAACATCAACGGCATCAACAGCGGCGCGGCGCCCAGCGATCTCGACCTGATCCCGGTGGCGTCCATCGATCACATCGAGGTGCTGCGCGATGGCGCGGCGGCACAGTACGGCTCGGATGCGATCTCCGGGGTGATCAACATCATCCTCAAGCAGACCACCGGCGGCAGTTCCGACACCACCCTCGGCCAAGGCTACGACGGTAAACGCGGAACCGCGCAGGAAGCGCTCAATTATGGCTTTCAGGTCGGCGAAGCCGGTGTGCTCAATGTCTCGCTCGACACTCGCTACCAGGAGCGCGACAACAAGGCCGGCAGCAATGGCTACAGTGCGCATTACTATCCGCAGGCCGACGGTTCGCCCGACCCGCGTGAGGCCGATGCCAGCCACCACACCTACAAAGGCTACGGCTTGCCCCGCAGTCAACTGGCCGATATCGCCTACAACCTCGACCTGCCGCTGAACGATGCTGTCACCCTTTATTCGTTCTCGACCCTGGCCACCCGGGAGAACAATGACGGCCAGAACTTCCGCCTGCCCAATGGGCGCAACACCATCACCACCGGCCCTAATGGCTATCCCGACGGTTACAGTCCTTACTGGCTGATCAACGAAACCGACTTCCAGTCCGCCTTCGGTGCCAAGGGCGAGGATTTCGGCGGCTGGGCCTGGGACCTGAGCAGCACCTACGGGCGCAACTACGCCAAGCAACGCACCTACGACAACCAGAACCCGTCGCTGGGTGAAAACACCCCGAACAAGTTCACCTCCGGCATCTACATCGCCGACCAGTTGACCAGCAACCTGGACCTGAAAAACAGCTACGAAATCGGCCTGGCCAAGCCGCTGGATGTTGCCTTCGGCTTCGAGCATCGGCGTGAAAGCTATGAGACCCGCGCCGGCTCCGAAGCCTCGTACATCGATGGCGGCTACGTGTTTCCCGCCGGCCATCCACGCGCCGGACAACGGCCGGATCCGGGCGCTCAGGTCACCAACGGCATCAGCCCTGATGACGCACAAAAAGTCAGCCGCAACAGCGTCGCCAGCTACGTAGACCTGGGTTTCTACCCTGTCGAACAGTGGTACCTCGGCGTCGCCGCGCGTTACGAGCATTACAACGAAGGCGTCGGTGGCACTCGCAGTGGCAAACTCAGTACCCGCTATGAGTTCAACCCGGTGTTCTCGGTGCGCGGCACCATCAGCAACGGCTTTCGCGCACCGTCGCTGGCCAACCAGATATTCACCGCGCGCTCGACCGGGTTCGACACCATCAATGGCGTCTACCAGTCTTACAACTACGTGATTCTGCCGGTGGATTCGGCCGGCGCCCAGGCCCTTGGGGCCGAGTCGTTGAAACCCGAACGTTCGACCAACTTCAGTCTCGGTTTCGCCCTGACTCCCAGCGAAGACCTGAGCCTGACCGTGGACGGCTACGTGATCAACCTGCGCGATCGCCTGGTGCTCAGCGAGCGTTTCCAGGGACCGGGCGTCGCGGCCCTGCTCGACAGCATCGGCGTACCCGCCACCGCCGGCGCGCAGTACTTCACCAACGGCGCCAACACCCGAACGTCCGGGGTCGATGTGGTCGGCAATTACCGGCAGAACCTGAACCAGTTCGGCTCGGTGAGATGGACCGCGGCGCTGAACTACAACCACACGCAAATTCTCAGCGTCAACGACACACCATCACAACTGACCGCCCTGGGCAGTAACTTCCAGTTGCTCGGACGCCAATCGCGAGCGCTGATTACCAAAACCTCCCCCAGCAGCAAGATGATCTTCTCCGCCGACTGGGCGATCAGCGACTTCGACGTCAATCTGCGGCTGACCCGTTATGGCACCTACACCGAGGTCAACAGCTCAAGCGATCCAAGCCTGGATCGCGAGTATTCGGCCAAATGGATCACCGACCTCGACGTGGCGTATGCGATCAACAAACAACTGACCGTGGCCGTCGGCGCACAGAACCTGTTCGACAAGTACCCCGACCATATCGGCGTAAGCAACTCTTCGTTCGGCGATAACTGGGGCAGCTATTCACCCTTCGGCTTCACTGGCGGTTACTACTACACCCGCCTGCAATACGCGTTCTGACTCCTCGGGCGCGCAGAGCAAGAGCAAAAGCAAAAGCAAAAGCAAAAGATCGCAGGGTATTTCGAAGTGCAGCCATTCATTCTGAGCAATGCCGAGCCCGGTAAGGATGGCGCCTGAGGCTTAGGTTCCATATAGCCTGACACAAGGCTCTTATTCCATTAAAGAAGTACATATTGTTTTTATAGTGCGTTTCAATCTATGCGCTGGAGTTGATACAGAAACGTCCCTTTAAATTTGTTCAGGAGCCATGATGGCTGATCCAAAACCTCTGTTGTTTGCACTCTACGAACAAGCCAGTGTGGGATGTGGAGGTGCGCCGAGCCTCTGGACGCATCCGGCTGACGAGCGTCTGGCAATCAACTCGTTGGGCTACTGGTCGAACCTGGCGCGCATCGCCGATCAAGCCAACCTCGACATGCTGTTCTTCGGCGACGTGCTGGGTTTCTACGACGTCTTTGGCGGCAATGCCAATGCCGCGATGAAGTGGGCCGTGGAAGCTCCGGCCAACGACCCGCTGATGATCATTCCCGCCCTGGCCGCGGTCACCGAAAACCTAGCGTTCGGCGTCACGGTCACCACCAGCTATGAACACCCCTTCTCCCACGCTCGGCGCTTCAGCACCCTAGACCACCTCACCAACGGCCGGGTGGGCTGGAACATCGTGACCTCTTACCTGTCCAGCGCCGCGCGTAACTTCGGCCTTGAA
The DNA here is from genome assembly GCF_058798795.1 of Pseudomonas sp. GW822-FHT07A10. NCBI lineage: Bacteria > Pseudomonadati > Pseudomonadota > Gammaproteobacteria > Pseudomonadales > Pseudomonadaceae > Pseudomonas > Pseudomonas sp. GW822-FHT07A10. The sequence continues at coordinate 357,177 of NZ_JBXAKV010000001.1, read as the reverse complement.
CAGATGATCAAACACGATGACCGCTACGAACGCGCCGAAGAATTTCTCGATGTGGTGTACAAGCTGTGGGAAGGCAGTTGGGCCGACGATGCGGTGGTCGCGGACAAAGCTCACCAGCTGTATGCCCTGGGTGATCGGGTACGGCCGATTAACCACGTCGGCGAGCACTATCGAGTCGCCGGGCCGCACCTCACCTCACCGTCGCCGCAGCGCACACCGCTGCTGATCCAGGCCGGCTGGTCGGGTCGTGGTCGCGAGTTCGCCGCCAAGCACGCTGAACTGATCTTCATTGCCAAATCCAACCCTCAGGAAATCCGTCAGGGCCTGGAGGACATATGGGCCAAGGCCCAGGCGCTCGGTCGCCAGCGTGAGGATGTGAAGTCCCTGACTGTATTGCGCATCGTCACCGCCAAAACCGAAATTGAAGCCCAGCGCAAATATGAGGCGTTGCAAAGCAACTACCACCTTCAGGCGCAACTGGTCAGTTATGCAGGCGACACAGGTATCGATATCAGTCGCTATGCCGACAGCGATGCACTGTCGACCCACACCGAAGGGCTGACGTCCTATGTCATGCGCCCCGATGGCAGTGGTAAGCCGTTGACCGCCGGGGATGTGAAGCAACGTTTTGCCAAGGTCACCCGCGGCAGCGACCTGATCCTGGTGGGCACTCCACAACAGGTAGCCGACCGGATCGAAGAACACGCGCGCATTTCCGGCACCAGCGGCTACATGATCAATCCGTTGATCAGCCCTGGCACACTCGAAGATTTCGTGGAGTTGATCATTCCCGAATTACAGAAGCGCGGCCTCTACAGAAGCCAGCCGCAAAGCGGTACCTTCAGGTCCAGGTTAAGGGAAGATGGCAGCAGCCATTTACCCGACTCGGCTTATGGCGCTTCATTCCGCTTCGGCAAGGCGCTATAGCCCGAAGGCGACTGCTCAAGCGTCATCAAGCAGTCGCCGAACGTTCGAGGAAAACGTCGCGGGGCAGCGGCGCAGCGGTGGTTCTTTCAAGGGACACTTTCAATTCCGTTCCCGGCAACTCTTCGATCACTTGTGATTGCGCCAGCAACTCCTCGCCGGGCAACTCCATCAGCACAGTGGCTATTCGCACTGGATGTGCAGGGCATTAAGGTGCGCCTCCTGCCATAACATCAAAAGAAATAAATAATAATTTATTTATTTCTAAATTGAATATTTGAAACCACTAAGCTAATTCCAAAAAAATCTTTATAAAATATTTTTTATAACCATATTCTTCATGGCAGATAGCCCTTCTCTCTTGCTGAATGCCGAGCGTGCCATGCCACAGTCCATCAAAAATGCTGAAGCGAAATTCCGTCGTCCGGTGCTGGCCGCTCTGGTGGTAGCCCTGACCTTGTCATTTACCGTCCCGGCTCAGGCCCGGGAAACGCTGCGAATCGGTTACCAGAAGTCATCGACTCTGATCACCCTGTTGAAAACCCAAGGCACGCTGGAAAAAACCCTCGCGCAGAAGAACATCGATGTGAGCTGGCATGAGTTTTCAAGTGGTTTGCCACTGCTGGAAGCGCTGAATGTCGGCAATGTCGATATCAGCGCTGACGTGGCGGACACCGTGCCGATTTTTGCTCAGGCCGCGCAGGCCAAGTTGACCTACTTTGCGCAAGAAGCGCCCTCGCCTTCCGCCCAGGCGATCGTCGTGCGCGAGGACTCGCCCCTCAAGCAACTGGCAGATTTGAAAGGCAAGAAAGTCGCGGTTACCAAGGCGGCCGGCTCCCACTATTTGCTGATCGCTGCTCTGAAAAAAGCAGGCTTGGTTTTTTCGGACATCCAACCGGCCTACCTGTCACCCGCCGATGGCCGAGCAGCCTTCGAGAACAACAAGGTCGATGCCTGGGTCACGTGGGAACCCTTCCTCACCAGCGCGCAACGTCAACTGCCGACGCGCACCCTGGCCGACGGCACAGGCCTGGCCAGTTATAAACGCTACTACCTGGCCAGCACGAGTTACGCCAAGGTGCATCCCGAAGTCCTCAAGCTGGTTTACGAACAACTGCACAAGACAGGTGACTGGGTAAAAACCAACCCACGTGACGCGGCACAAATACTCAGCCCGTTGTGGGGCAACCTCGATGTGGCAACAGTCGAATCGGCCAACACCCATCGCAGCTACCAGGTACAGCCTGTGAATGGTGACCAGTTGGGTGAGCAGCAGAAAATCGCCGATGCCTTTTTTGCCGCAGGTTTATTGCCCAAGGGGGTAGATGCCAGAGACGTCGATATCTGGAAACCGTAAGGCAGTCTTCGATTACGAGCTGACGCTCACACCCTGTTCGATCTCACGATGTCTTCCGGTCGTCCCGTAATCTGCCTGCGCAGCCTTTGAATGGGGTGGGGCTCGTTGTCTTCGTAGTGCGAGGACCACTTCTGACACAGCAGCGTTTTACCGTACGCCAAGTCATTAATGCCCGGGCATTGGACTGCGTGGACGTTTTACATCGCGTTTTCGCCTTACCGCGTCAGGGCTGGTAATGCGGCTCGGTTGAGGCAATCGGGGCGTGCGCAGTAACAGACTGATTTCCTCTGCGCTGACCGCTCTGCTGAAAAAGTGGCCCTGAATTTCATCGCAGCCGTTCTCACGCAGGAAGGTTTGCTGCTCTTCGGTTTCGACACCTTCGGCTATGACCTTGAGGTTCAGTTGGTGCCCCAACGAAATCACTGCGGTAGCGATAGCTTTGTCGTTCTCGTTGTCGGGTAGATCGTGCACGAAAGACTGGTCGATCTTGAGCCTTGCGATGGGGAAGCTTTTCAATGCGGCGAGGCTGGAGTAGCCGGTGCCGAAGTCGTCGATCGACAGACTGATCCCCATTGATTGCAGTTCCTTCATTTTGCTGATGGCTTGCTGAAGGTCTTGCATGATCAGACTTTCGGTCAGCTCCAGCTCAAGGTACATCGGGTCCAGTCCGGTCTCTTGCAAGGCATGCCTCACCCGGTCGATCAGGTCCCTTTCGATGAACTGGCGTGCTGAAATATTCACCGACATGGTGATCGGCGGCCAGCCCGCATCCTGCCAGTCCTTGTTCTGTCTGCACGCGGTATGAATCACCCAATCGCCTATGGGCACGATCAACCCGGTCTCTTCGGCCTGCGGAATGAATTTGACTGGAGACACCATGCCGAGTTCGGGATGCTGCCAGCGGATCAGTGCTTCTACGCCGATAATCTGACCTGACTGCAAATCCACCTGTGGCTGGTACAGCAGCAGGAACTCGTCATGGTTGAGTGCGTTTCGTAGCCCGTCTTGCATGGCGAGCTTGCCCTGATCCTTGTTATTCATCTCGCTCGTATAGAACTGGTAACTGTTGCGACCCAGTTCCTTGGCCCGGTACATGGCGGCGTCCGCATTGCTGAGCAACGTGTCGGTATCGCTGCCGTCAGCTGGGTAGGTGGCCAACCCCATGCTGCAGGTGACGTGGAGTGTATGCCCGCTGAGCTGAATCGGCCGCAGGATGGCTTCCTGGATCTTGTGCAGGGCTGGAGTAACGCCGTCGAGGTCTGAGGGCTGGTCGAACAGGATGATCACAAACTCGTCGCCACCCAGTCGCACGACGGTGTCGGTGCGGCGCACACACTCCTGCATGCGCTGGGCGACGGTTTTCAGCAGTACGTCTCCAGCGCTGTGCCCAAGGCTGTCATTCACCAGTTTGAATTTGTCCAGATCGAGAAACACCACCGTCACCAGCCGGCTGTAGCGCTGGGCATAAAGTATTGCCTGCTTGAGACGGTCTTCGAGCAGTGTACGATTCGGCAGCCCGGTCAGTGCGTCATGGTCGCCCATATAGCGAATGCGCTTTTCGGTCAGTTGGCGTTCTATCGCAATGCCGGCAAGAGGTGTCGCCATGTCGATCAGTCGCGTCTCGGTCGAGCTGGGGCTGCGGACGGTGTTGGAATACAAGGCAAACGTACCCAATACCTTTCGCTCATGGGACAGAATCGGCGTCGACCAGCAGGCGCGAAATCCATAGGGCGCAGCGGCTGATCGGTACTCCTCCCACAGCGGGTCCAGCTCGATATCCGTGACGATGACCGGTTCTCGTCGATACACCGCGGTGCCGCAAGAGCCGACGTTTGGACCGATCGCAATCCCGTCAATGAGCTGGTTATAGGCTTTCGGCAAACTGGGGGCAGCCCCGTGCAGCAGGTGCTTGCCATCCTCATCCAGCACCAGGATGGACACCATCATCCCCTCCAGTTGGGACTCGACCAGGTGAGCCAGACTATCGAGGACTTCTGCAAGCTCGGTGCTCCTGGCGATCAGCTCCAGGACATGACCTTGTCCGGCACGGATGATGGCTTCTTGCTCTAATCGGTTGTTTTGCAGGGCGAGCCGCTCTGTGGCGATACTCAATTGGACCGTCTTTTTTTCCAGCTGAAGACGGTCTTTGAGGAATTGATTCACCGCGCGAGCCATGTTGCCGATCTCGTCTTTCCCATGTTCCACCATCATCAAATGCGTTTTGTCAGTGCGTTCCTGACGCAATTGCCGGCTTATTTCATTCAGGCGCACGAGCACATGACGGCCCATGAAGACCCGGGTCACAAACCAGGCGAATATCAGGCTGGCGCCCAACATGATCAGTACCCATCGCTGGCTACGATTTGAGGCCTCGACCAGACGTTGCACGGCTTCGCGATAGTCTTCGGTGTAAGCACTGGATTGCGCACGGGCCACCGCGACCAGCACCCCGGCCTCATTCTTCAACTCCTCATTGAAGCGCTGGATGACGTTGTGCTGATTGATGAGCCTCAGGCGCAGGGAGAAGAGATCGGGCGTTTCCACGGCAGCGTCGGGTAACTTGCCAGCGGCGCGTGACAGGCGCTCATATCGGATCCGCAGCCGTTGTACGGCATCACTGTCATTAGCCTGCGGCAGATCGAAAAGTAACACCGCCAGTTCCAGGCTGGCCCGGGTCTGGGTCGCGGTTAACCGGGCAGCGTGATCCTCCAGGGCTCGCTCGAAGGTGACCTCGGTCTGCAACAGGCTTTCTCGCAGTTGCGCAACGATGTTGGCGGTATTGCGGAACATCTGACTCGACTGATGCATGTCGAGTATCGCCTCGCCACTGTTCGCGGCAGTCAGCTCCTGCACCAGTTGATCAAGGGCTTCAAGCTGTTCGACAGTCGCCGCATAGCTTGAACGCAGGGCGTCGGGGGAACGGGTTGTCAGAAGCTGATCGGTCTGGCGTTCGATCAGCAAGGTCCGCTGCACCATGTCTTGCCCATTTTGCATACGGACCAGTCGTTCATCCGTCAGCTGGCGGGTGGCGCTGTTTGACGTGCGCAACGCGTAGACCGCTGTGGCACCGCCCGCCAGAATCAGCAGCGCCAGCGTCAGGAACGCCAGTGTGAACTGGGCGCGCAACGATTGCGGCAATAGTCGGCGTCCGAGCCGGGAAGTAACGTCCAATGTCATGGATTCCATTGGTGGCGATAAATGTCTCGATAACCATTGTCAGGGTCGTACTGGAATTTCTTCCCGCCGTCGAAGGCGATATTGTCGGCATTGACCAGGTGAATCGGTGCTACGAAGCCGCTCACCGGCTGCCCTGCAAACAGCCGGTTCAATTCATCCATCACTTGCCAGCCATGCAGGTTGAGCGGCTCGGCCACGGTGACGGTCTGGTAGGTTTTTGCCTGTATGCGCAAGAAAGCCGAAGCGCTGCCATCACCGGCAGACAACAGACTGATGCCGTCACTGGGTATTGCAGCGTTGGTCAATGAGGCAATCGAGTAGTCGAAATAGATATCGTTGATGGCCAGTGTGTGGGTCCAGCGCTTGCCATAGCGCTGAAGCAGCTCCTTGGTGAGCGCCGGCATCTTCTCACCACTTTCAGAGATCGCCACATCGCGCACTTCCAGCAACGTACATTCCCGACAGGCCCGAATGACGTTTTCCATGGCCTTGGCTTTCGCCATGGCGATGCTGTATTTGGAGTCGGTCAGGATGACCACGCCGGCGTGTCCGTTTGACTGTGCCACTGCCGCCATGGCCGTAAGGCGAGCCACCTCGAGCGGGTCGGTCGTGACGTTCATAGCCACCGGCGTGCCGTCAATCGGCCCGGGGCGTGCCCCGGCGTGCCAGCCAACCACCGGCACATCCCTGTTGGCGAAGAGGATCAGCGCCGCATTGTTCTCAAGGGCATCGGAGCCGCACAGAATGAGGCCGTCGGGTTTCTCTGCCAGCGCATCGGAAAAGGCCTTTGCGCGCCCGGCCGATGATCCAGCGCCATCGAATATCTTCAGCGTCCAGCCCATCGCCTTGGCTGCCTCGCGAGCGCCCTGCGCGACACCGACGATGCCTCCGTTACGCAAATCCTCTGCGACAAGGGCGATGCTCTTGCCCCGCTGGGCTTTCGGGCCGGATTCAGGGCCGCTCCAGCGAACGGCTTCAAGGGTGGCCCTGGAAACGATTTCCTGCGCTTCAATCACCGTAACCGTGGCGCTTTCGACACCCGCCGCGGTTGGCAGATTCTGGCCGTATCCGGGCGTTGCCGTGAAAAGACAGAAAACCGTAATTGAAGCCATCCAGGGTAGCCAACGCCTGAGTAACCAGGGCCCGATCAGACAGGTTCGATCACCGCATGGAATGCCGGGTGTGGAGCCGATGGCGCGATCATAGTCTGGCATGGCGTCCCTTTTTGCCAAGAGTGCAGCGTTCACTATCCGAAAGGATAGTCGGTTCTGCTGCCATCAGGTCTTCGGTGGTTAAAAGTTCGCGAACTTTAGTTTTACAGTACTCATCCTTTACGCAACTTTGAAAGATGCTCTTCATAAGCACGACTGAATTCGCGCCTGAATAAATTGCGCGGGTACTCACTTTTTAGAATAAAGCCTATAACCAAAGATACTAAATAATGACCTCCGATTACCGATCTTGAAACGCCTCAGTGTTCACCCCACTGGTCGGAGAGTTTCTTGACAAGCATTGAACAGCGCTAACACTTCCTTGAATTGTAAGGGTTAGAGATGACGCCAAAGAGGCGCTGGGCAGAAGGTTAATCCGCAGGAAACGGATTCAGTCGTACGTTGCGTTATGTATTCGAGACGGCCGACTGACGCCCAAACACGAGGCAGAGGAAGCCGTGCATGGCAATCACGCAAAACAACCGTTTGGTGCAGGTCAACTGCCCCCTCGGCGGCGATGTCCTGCTGCTGCGGAGCATGGAAGGCAACGAAGAATTGGGGCGGTTGTTCCACTATGAATTGAACCTCACCTCCGAAGACCGGGCGATCACGTTCGACCATTTGCTGGGCAAGCCGATGGGCCTGACCCTGGAGCTGCACGACGGCGGCAAACGCTACTTCCACGGCATCGCCTGCAGCTGTCGACAACTGACCGGCCATGGCCAGTTCGCCGGCTACCACGTCAGCCTGCGGCCCTGGTTCTGGCTGCTCACGCGCACCTCGGATTGCCGGATTTTCCAGAACAATACGGTGCCGGACATCATCAAGCAGGTGTTCCGCGACCTCGGTTTTTCCGATTTCGAAGACAGCCTGAGCGGCAGCTACCGCCAGTGGGAATATTGCGTGCAGTACCGCGAAACCAGCTTCGACTTCGTCAGCCGATTGATGGAACAGGAAGGGATCTATTACTACTTCCGCCATGAGCAAGCGCGTCATGTACTGGTGTTGGCCGACGCCTATGGCGCCCACTCCACGGTGGCAGACTACGACTCAGTGCCGTTCTACCCGCCCGATCGGCAAATGCGCGAGCGAGATCATTTCTACGATTGGCAACTGACGCGGGAAGTCCAACCCGGCTCGCTGGAGCTCAACGATTACGACTTCCAGCGCCCCCGTGCCAACCTTGGGGTGCGCTCCAGTGTGTCGCGCAGCCATGGCAACGGCGACTACCCGCTCTACGACTACCCCGGTGAATACGCACAGAGCAACGACGGCGAGCACTATGCGCGTACCCGCATCGAAGCCATCCACAGCCAGTTCGAGCGCGTACAACTGCGCGGCCGTGCCCGCGGGCTGGGCTCCGGCCACCTGTTCACGCTGACCGGCTACGAGCGCGAAGACCAGAACCGCGAATACCTGGTGGTCAGCGCGCGCTACCACATCCACCAGGAGCCCTATGAAAGTGGCACCCAGGATCTCTCCGAGCAGTTCGTGGGCGAACTCGCTTGCATGGATGCCAGCCAGGTTTTCCACCCCCTCCCCCTGACCCCCGTGCCGATTGTCCGAGGGCCGCAGACCGCGGTGGTGGTCGGCCCCGAGGGCGAGGAGATTTGGACCGACCAGTATGGCCGGGTCAAAGTGCACTTCTACTGGGATCGCCACGACCAATCCAACGAGAACAGCTCCTGCTGGATGCGCGTCTCCCAGGCCTGGGCCGGCAAGAACTGGGGGGCGATGCAAATCCCGCGAATCGGTCAGGAAGTGATTGTCAGTTTCCTCGAAGGCGACCCGGATCGGCCGATCATCACCGGCCGCGTCTACAACGCCGAACAGACCGTGCCCTACACGCTGCCGGCCAATGCCACCCAGAGCGGCGTGAAGAGCCGTTCAAGCAAGGGCGGCTCACCGGCCAACTTCAATGAAATCCGCATGGAAGACAAGAAAGGCGCGGAGCAACTGTTTATCCACGCCGAGAAGAACCAGGACATCGAGGTCGAGAACGACGAGACCCACTGGGTCGGCCACGACCGCAGCAAGAGCATCGACAACGACGAAACCGTGCACGTCAAACACGACCGCACCGAAACCGTCGATAACAACGAGGACATCAGCATCGGCGTCAACCGTACGGAACGCGTCGGCAGCAACGAGACCATCAACATTGGCAGCAACCGCACGATCAGCGTCGGCGCCAACGAAACCGCGACCGTGACCCTGCAGCGCACCCATGCGGTAGGTATCAACGAGACGATCGCCATCGGCGCAGCGCAGGAAGTTGTCATCGGTGCCTTTCAAACGGTGAATGTCGGGGCCTACCAAAACGTCAATGTGGGCCTCTACCAGTCGACCAATGTGGGCGCCAACCGCTCGGTGGACGTGGGTGCCAATCTTTCAACCACGGTAAAGGCAAACGAATCGCGCAAGGTCGGTGCAGGACGCACGACCGATATCGACAACAACGATGCGCTGACGGTGGGCAAGGACCTTGTCATCGATGCCGGTGACTCGGTGACCATCACCACCGGCAAAGCCAGCATCGTCATGAAGAAGGACGGCACCATCAGCATCCGCGGCAAGGACATCACCATAGACGGCTCTGGTGCGATCAACATCAAGGCCAACAAGAACGTGGTGATCAAGGGACGCAAGATCCTGCAAAACTAGGAGTAACGCGTATGACGGTTCAATACCCACTACCCACCCAGGCCCGCATCGATGGCGTGGTCATCGGCGTCCTGCTCGACCTGCCGCAGGCCAGTGCGCCCCTGGTGACCTACCCCGGTTGCCCCGAGGAACAGAGCATCGCCGCCCGCAGCACCACCCTGCTCGCCCCTGAGGACATCGGCATTCAGGTGGCGCTGATGTTCGAAGATGGCGACCCTTTCCGCCCGCTAGTGATCGGCCGCCTGCTTGGCCAGGCCGCGGCACCCGCACCGGTTGCCTGCGTGCAACTGGACGACCAGCGCCTGGAATTGAGTGCCGAACGCGAGATCGTGCTGCGTTGCGGCAAGGCCAGTATCACCCTGACCCGCGCGGGCAAAGTGATTATCCAGGGCGCCTACCTGTCCAGCCGCTCCAGCGGGGTCAACCGCATCAAGGGTGGTTCGGTGCAGATCAACTAGACAGGTATTCGGCCCATGGAACTGCTCAACGCCAGCAAACTGCTTGCTGCCTATACCCAGGGCATGGAGCCCGATGGCCGCGAATCCCTGGTGGTGGTGGCCAAAGGCACTTTCAATTTACCGCTTGACGGCCACGCGGCGACCCTCGCCGACAGCCAGCAACCGCTGCTGATGGCCGATACCTTCCTCGGCGAGCCTGGTCTCAGCGCCCCGCTGCAGGAAATGGACTTCGCCCCGATCAAGCCATTCTGCGATGTGCTGGTGCGCGGCAAGGCCTATGCCCCAGGCGGGCGGCCCGTGAGGCAACTGGCTGCGGGCATTCGCGTCGGTCAGATGAGCAAAGCCTTTTCCGTCCTCGGCCCCCGGCAGTGGCAACCGGGGCTATTGGGCGTTTCTCCCGGCTTGCCGCAGCCCTTCACCGAGCAGCACATCTCTTATGCCCAGGCCTTTGGCGGCAGTCATCCGATGGCCAAAGACTCCGAAATGCGTCACTGCTACCTGGACAATCCGACCGGTTGTGGCTGGTTCCCACGCCATATGGGTAGTGCTGACATCGTTGGCATGCCGATGCCGAACACCGAGGAATTGGGCAAGGCGATCGACAGTCCCTCTGGCGACTACCGCCCGATGGCCCTCGGCCCCATCGGCCGTAGCTGGCCGCAACGCGCCCGCTTCGCCGGTACTTATGACGAGACCTGGTTGGCCGACTGCTTTCCGTTTCTGCCGGGTGATTTCGACCGCCGCTACTTTCAGGCGGCCCCTGACGATCAGCAGATCCACTATCTGCGAGGCGGCGAGGACGTGCTGCTGCTCAACCTCACACCCCAGGAGCGCGCGGGCTTTCGCATCCCCGAAATCGACGTGCCGGTGACCTTCTTCCTGAAAAAAGGCGGTCATGAGACTGTGCAGGCGGTAATCGATACCCTGCTGATCGACACCGATGCGCTCCAGGTGCAGCTGACCTGGCGTGTCGCCCGTCCGCTACGGCGCAACATGTTCGAGATCGCTCAGGTGCTGGTCGGCACGATGTCCACGGGCTGGTGGCGCGCCCGCGAACTGGGCAAGGATTACTACCCGTCGCTCTCCTCCCTGGTAAAAGACAAGCACGCACCCGAGGAGACGGACTGATGACCGCGCTTTGCATCATCGGCTCCGGCATGGTCAGTGCTGTCGGCCTCAGCGCACCCGCGAGCTGCGCGGCGATCCGCTGCGCCATCGACAATTTCCAGGAAACCCGCTTTATCGACCAAGGCGGCGAATGGCTGATTGCCGCCAGCGTGCCTTTGGAACAGCCCTGGCGCGGCCGCACCAAACTGATCAAGATGGCCGCCCGCGCCATCGCCGAGGCACTGCAAAGCACCCCCAACGTCGACCCGGAGAAAACCCCGCTGCTGCTGGGGGTGGCGGAAATCGAGCGCCCCGGCCGCCTCGATGGTCTCGATAAGGGGCTGCTGCACGCCATTGAAGCCGAACTGGGCCTGCGCTTTCATCCCGGTTCCAACGTCATTGCCCGTGGTCGGGTCAGCGCTGCCGTGGCCCTGCTGAATGCGCGCACGCTGATCTACCAGGGCGGCCATCGCCACGTGCTGATTGCCGGCGTCGACTCCTTCCTCAGCGGACCGACCCTGGCCGCTTTCGAAGCACGCGAACGCCTGCTCACCAGCCAGAACTCCAACGGATTTATCCCCGGCGAAGGTGCCGCCGCCGTGGTGCTGGCCGCCCCCGTTGCCAGCAAAGAGCCGCAATTGGCCTGCATCGGCCTGGGGTTCGGTATGGAGAAGGCCACGGTGGAGGCCGAAGACATTCCCCTTCGCGCCGACGGCCTGACTCAAGCCGTACGCGCCGCCCTGAGCGAAGTCGGCTGTGGGTTGGAGCAAATGGATTATCGGCTCACCGACATCTCCGGCGAGCAGTACTACTTCAAGGAAGCGTCCCTGGCCCTGAGCCGCACCCTGCGCGTGCGCAAGGAGTTCTTCCACCTCTGGCACCCCGCCGACTGCATCGGCGAAGTCGGCGCCGCCATCGGCCCGGCGATGCTCGCCGTGGCCCTGGCCGCCAGCCGCAAGGGCTATGGCGAAGGCCCGAATATCTTCTGCCACTTGGGCAACGACGCCGGCGAACGCGCCGCCGCGATGCTCAGTTACCAGACTGTGAGGGCTGCGTGATGGCCAACCAGGTCTTTGCCAACAATATGGAGATCTCCTGCAAGGCGGCGGACGGAAAGGCGATTGCCTGTTTTCCCGACGTCTGCTTCACCCCTCCCCAAGCACCGCCGACTCCCACCGGAGTGCCCATTCCCTACCCCAACACAGGCATGGCCAAGGACACGACCAAGGGTAGTAGGACGGTGAAGATCAGCGGCAAGGAAGTAATGCTCAAGGACAAGAGTTACTTCAAGACCAGCTATGGGGATGAGGCTGGGAATGCGCCCAAGAAGGGGGTCATCAGCAGCAAGATAAAGGGAAAGGTGTATTTCACCTCTTGGTCGATGGATGTGAAGTACGAGGGGAAGAATGTGGTGCGGCATATGGATTTGACCACCCACAATCACGGCTCAAATAGCAACACTGCACCTTGGACTTATGCAGATCGGATGTCCTTCGCTGAAGGATTGAGCGGCTGTGATGGCGAGAGAGTTAGAGCCACTGCGAATGATGCATGCGGAGAGGACTTAAAGAAAAAACCTCCGTGCCCGGACAACTCAAAAATAAAGAACGAAGAATCTGCAAGACGTAAAGCAAAACGCAAGGCTAAGAAGGCTGGCAGAAATTTTAAAAATGACTCCGAATATAAGCGGAGACACACCAACGTGATATCAGAATACAGAGCCTTTGCAAAAGCCATCAATGAAGACAATTGCCATAGAGCACTACGATGCTTTCTCACCCCATTCAAGGCAAGCAAAGGCTATTGCTGCCCGGGACAAACCGGAGACCACCTCATCGATGCGGCCTCCTTCACCGAAGGGCCGCAGTATCCCAAGCAACCCAGAAGCCAGCACCCGAAGAAACCCGGCTGGAAAAAAAATTACAACCTCAACGATGCCCCGGTCATGTGCGCAGAGGGCACCAATCATACCACCGCAACCCACGGCCAGATGCATACCCGGCGTGGGGTGGTGGCCTTGTTCGAGGCCGATGCAAAAGGTGAATGGCCAAGATCCAAGGCAACGGAGACAGGGGCCAAAGCGGCCAGGAAAACTTTCCCGGACTCCCACTGTACTCAGAAGTGCCTGGAAGCCCAGTTGAACTTGTATCACGACACAGCAAAGGACCCTGGCAAGGAACAACCGATCAGAGCCAACGCGTCCATGACCAGCGATCCACAGCAGCGCGGCAAGGCTGTGGCCGAGATGTTCGCTAGCGAGTCTGGCCACTAATTTACTCACATCAGGAGACCAACATGGACACTCGAGATCCACGGTTCAGCGGACTCAGCATTGGTACTGGAGTCGTTCGCTATTCAGACCTCTGCTATTTGATTGCCACGATCGATGCCGTTATCAACGAAGGTTACACAGGTTCGCTACTGTTCACTCTGGATCGTGGAACTTGGGGCGCCGGCACAGTGGAATGGCTTGCCTGTTCCGGAACGGTCTGCCATGTGCCGGCCGAGCGTTACCTGGTGCTGGGCACCGATGGATCGGTACGAGCTAGTGGTGGCGGCGCTGTAAAGGAAGAGGCACCCATTGCAAGCTGCGGAGTAGACCCGCGGAAGCGCGGCCCTCTTCGTGAAATACGTGGTATCGCAAAAGGTAGAGCCTATGCCGTAGGAACTTGCCGGCAGGCCTATGTTCGCGATGGAGAAGATCAGTGGAAATGCATTGACCAGAGCGCCCAAGTCGGTGACACCCTGATCACCGACACGAGCTTCGAGTCCATCGATGGGTTCAGCGAACAGGAAATTTATACGGTCGGTTGGGAAGGCGAAATCTGGAAGTACGACGGTTCCTTCTTCACCCAGCAGAATAGTCCGACCAACCTGGCGCTCTACAAAGTCCGCTGCGCGTCGGACGGTTTTACCTATGCCTGCGGCCAGCTCGGCACCTTGCTTCGGGGACGCGATGATCAATGGGAAGTGATCGAGCATGAAAGCACCAAAGAAGACCTCTGGGGCATGGAGGTTTTCGACGGACAGCTGTACCTGTCTTCCACCCATTTCGTCTATCGACTCGAGGACGGCAAGCTCAAGCTCGTCGATTTCGGGGACGAGATCCCGCAGACCTGTTATCACCTGAGCGCGGCCGACGGGATCATGTGGTCCATCGGACCCAAGGATGTAATGGCGTTCGATGGTTCGAACTGGAAGCGGATTCTGCGAATTGACTGACCCGGCTATCCCGGCCTGCCCATGCATCAGGATCGGCAACTGATGAGCACACTACCCATCATCCTTGACCTCTACACCGAAGAAGCCAGCTTCCTCGCCGTCCTGCGCGACTATGCCAAGCGCGCGCCGCATTACGATCTGGATGACCTCAGCAACCTCGACAACCGCCTCGAAGCCCACCTCGACGGCCTACGTATTGCCGGCCCCAACGGCCTGGAAACCCTCCTGACCCAACTCGGCCCGCACGCCATCGGCGAGATGTTCGCCAGTGGGGTACTGGCCTTCGAGGCGGGTAACGCGCAGGTGTTGTCGCGGCTCAGCGAGCACTTGCGCAGTGCCGTGGAAACGGAGCGCGGTTATCTGATGGCCTTGGGTTGGCTCGACTGGGAGTGGATATCGCCCTGGATCGACCGCATGCTCGCCTCCCCTGAACCCCTGTTCCACCGCCTCGGCCTGGCCGCCTGCGGCATGCACCGCCACGACCCTGGCCCTGCCCTGCTTACCGGACTTTCCCACGCCGACCCAAGCGTGCTGGCACGTGCCGCCCGCACTGCCGGCGAGCTGCGTCGTCGTGACCTGATGCCGACAATTCGTGCCCACCGTCTACACCCGGATCCAGCCACGCGCTTCTGGGCCAACTGGGCCACCGCACAGATGGGCGATGAGCACGCTCTGGAACCGCTGCGCCAGTTCGCCGAGCAACCGGGCGAGTTCCAGTACCGCGCGCTCTGCGTATTGCTGGCCTGGCAAAAGCGTGAACACAGCATCGCCTGGATACGCCAATTGATAGAGAACCCTGGGCAACAGCGCATCGGCATCCAGGCCATCGGGCTGCTGGGCGACCCGTTCAGCGTGCCCTGGTTGATCCAGCAGATGAGCGACCTGCCTCATGCCCGCGTCGCCGGCGAAGCCTTCAGTCTGATCACTGGCGCTGACCTGCCGCTGCTCGACCTGGAATTGCAGGACCTGCCGGATTTCGATGCCGGCCCGAACGACGATCCTGAGGACGCTAATGTCGCCATGGACCCCGATGAAAACCTGCCCTGGCCCGATCCGCAATTGATTGCAGCCTGGTGGCAGGCCCATGGAGGCGATTTCCAGGCGGGCGTGGGCTATGTGCTGGGGCTACAGCAGAGCGAGAGCAGTTACCGGCGCGTCCTTGTCCAGGGCCAGCAACGCCAGCGTATTGCGGCCGCCTTCGGCGTTGCTCGCTGGCGGCCGAGCGAAGTGCTGTTCCCCACCAGCGCACCCGCCTGGCGGCAAAAGATGTTGTTGGGGGAGCCAGCGTCGCCCGTTCGGCCCCTCTGAGGTTTTGCCAAAATAGAATGCAGCCCCTAAGCCAGACAGCTTGGAAATACTTAAATGGTTGGGCCTTTTCGTGCTGGCATTCATTCCGCAGTTTGTCGACCCGCACCGCGGCTCAGTGAGTATCCAGATGCAGGTGTACGGCGTGTGATTTGCTGTACTTACGGCAGCTGGATTCGCGCTCATGGGCGCTTTCGCCACTACACTTTCCGGTTTTCTACGCCAGCGGCCACGACTTGTGAATGGTCTGACGTGGGGGCAGGAATGACGTTTGTGGCATCGGGGGTATCGATCGCGGCGCTCAGCCAAAAATAGAGCAAGGGACTCGCCCCGCTGAGCACCCTACGCGCGCGCCTCGTATGGCTTTAATCACCCACGCCGATCGGTCGCGGCGTTTCATAATTCTTAAGGTTTGATTAAGGACTTTAAAGGTCGCCGGCGGACAGACTTTCCCTAACGATCAGGAGAGCCGCCATGAACCCGCAATCGGTGAATTCAGACCATCCATGTGAACTTGCGAGACCGCTGGGCGCCCTGTCCAGCTGGCAAGAGCGCCGCGCCAAGGAACTGATGCTGCGTGATATGGGCAGTTGCGTTCGCATCAGCGAGATTGCCGAACACTGCAACCTTTCGCGCAGCCATTTTTCCCGGGCGTTCAAAAAAAGTACCGGCCACTCACCCCAAGGTTGGCTGGTGAGGATGAAAATCGAAAAAGCCAAAAGCCTGCTGATCACCTCGATGCCAATCACCGACGTCGTCTATGAATGCGGTTTCGCGGACCACTCGCATTTCACCCACACCTTTAGCCGGCTGGAAGGGATGACACCCAAGGCTTGGCGGCGGGCCGTTGATCACGTGATCACAAACCGACGTCCCAACACACCAATGATTGATCGAGACATATCCGACAGGAGAATCCCCGATAGCGTGGTCGACGGCTTGCGACAACTTCGCGCGCAGGCGCTGCACGCGTGAACTGATCGAGGCCAACAGAACGAACTCCTCCCCTTTGGCCGCTCATGCGGCCTTTTTTTATCCGACGCTGGCCGCCGCGATCGGCAGATTGAAACAGATCCTGGCGCCCTGCTCGCTGTCCTGGACCACCAGCGTCCCGCCGTGCGCACCGATCACTGACCTGCAGATGGCCAGCCCCATCCCCATGCCGCTGCCTTTGGTGGTGTAGAACGCATCGAAGATTTGCTCGCGCTGCGGTGCGTCAATTCCCGGCCCATTGTCCTGGAAGCAGACTTGAACATGATCATCCTTGACCGCTGAGCCGATGATGATGCGTCCATCTGGCAACCCGGCTCCGACGATGGCTTCCTGCGCATTGGTGATCAGGTTGAACACCACTTGCTGGATCTGCACCGCATCGACCCAAACCGGGCATTGCGCATCAAGCCGGGTTTGCAGTTGCACGTTGCGGTTCGCCAGATCGGTGGCGGTCAGGCGCACGACCTCACCAATCAACTCGTCGATCTGCACCGGTAGCCGTTGCAACGGCGCCTGTTTGGCGAGCGCGCGAAGTGCCTGGATAATATCGGCGGCGCGGGCGCTGTCTGAGCGAATGTCTTCCAGCCCCTGAATCGCCTCTTCCAGATCGGGCTGATCGCGCTTAAGCCAGCGCAGGCTCGCCGAGGCGTTAGACAAGATGCCCAGCAGCGGCTGGCTAATTTCATGGGCAATCGAAGCAGACAGCTCGCCCATGACTTTAAGGTGCGAGCTACGCGCCAGTTCTGCCCGGGAACTGCGCAAGTCCGCTTCCATTTGCGCACGCAGTCGGGTGTCTTCGACCAGCTGTGCATACAGCCTGGCGGTATGCAGTGACACAGCGGCCTGAGAGGCGAGTATTTCCAGCATGGTCAGGCGCTCGGCGCTGAACAGCTTGGGGACCAGGCTGTTTTCGAGATAGACCAGACCGATCAATGTGCCTTGTCTGAGCAACGGCAGGCACAACATGGAACGCGTCTGGCGCTGTAGGAGGTCGGCGCTGTAGGCCTCGGGACAATCTGCCCGGGCATCGTCGAGCACCAGAGTGTTGCGGGTGCGCTTGCTGGCGTTGAGCACCGAGGCAGGCGCCATCTGTTCGAGCGGCTGCCCGGTGTCCAGCGCGACCCGCACGTTGCCGGCCTCGACAGAAGCGGTTGCCGCGAGTTGCAGCTCGGCGCCGCTGACAATCATCAGAACGCCATGATCGGCACCCGCCTGAATCATCAGGTGGTTCATCAGGGTTTCGACCAGTCGTTCCAGCAATACCTCTTGCGAAAGTGCGCGCGCCGCCTCGATTCCCACTTCAAGATCAAGGCGGACCTGGGTCACAGGCCGGACAGGTTCGAACGACGACTCTGTGTTCAGAAACGGGTGCAAGGCTTCCAGCTGGCGGGCCTTGCTGTTGGCCCCCCAGAGGTTGTAACAGTCGCGCGCGACGCGCAGGTGGTGATTGGCACCCGACACCAGCCCGTTAGGTAAGCAGATATCGGCTAGCTGTTCATGCGCCAGCGCCTGCTCGTGGATGAAACCGGCCGCTGCAGCAGCGATCTGGGACTGATCAAAACAGCGGATGGCAACCAGCTCCTGACCGCGTAAACGGGCGATGACCCCTTCGATCAGCAGCAATTTACTGCGAAAGGTTGCCGGGTTGAGCTCGACCCATGACAGAAACCGCAGACGTTGCCGTTCGAGTTGTTCCAGTTTTTCGGCCACCTCCCCCGGTGCCTGCGCACTGCCCAGAGCCAGGCTGTAGAACAGGTAGTAATCGGCGAGATTGATGTGTGCCGGAATGGACCAGGTCAGCGCGGCCGCCTCTTCGAAACGCCGCAATGCGTAAGGGATATCGCCGTAGTAAAACGCGGACATGCCTGAATACAGCCACGTCCAGAACAGAGTCGGCTGTGACACGCTGGTGCGGTCGATGGGGCCGAAACGGTCATGTTCAGTGCCGTCCAGTTCGGTCAGCGGCCGGTGCTGACGCCCATCGCGCAGATCGCTGGCGTACGCCTGTTGCGCCAGCAGGATGCGTTCGATGTCGATATAGTGAAACTGACGCACCCAGGCCAGGCCATGCTCCAGTTCGCTCAACACTCGTTGTAAGGGTTCGCCCATGAACAACAGATCGGAGCCGATGTGGTTGCAGGCATAACAGGACATACCCAGATCACCGCCGGCCTGACCGCACTCGAATGCTGCGAACGCCTTCTGTCGGGCGTACGCCATCGGTCGGGTCCACGGGCTGACTTGATCAAGCGCCACCAGCGTACCTGTGCGTCCGGCTTCGTAGCCGTGTTTGTCAGTGAGTTCAAGGGCCACTTCGGCGAAGGACTGCCCGTCCACATACTCGCCATAGCGCTCGGCAATCATCACGCCAAACCAGGCAAACCCATAACCGCTGCTCGGCGTGGTGCCATGCATCAACGTAAGTTCGACCATTTTCGCCAAATGCAGAAAACGAATGTCGTCGTTGACGAAGAACGAGGAAATCAACGTGCTGAGCAACTCCATGGCCACTTCGACAAGCGGGTCATCGGCCTTGGGCAAATGCACCAGATCGGCGATGCGGCGCGCGCCCACGAGTGCGCGTACCTGGGCAAACACGAGGCTCAGCTGATCGTGCGAGGGCTTGCGCTGCAGGGGAATATCCAGCAGGGCCAACCCGGTCAACGCCTCGGTTATCGCACCCTCGTAATCGGAGTGCAACGTGCGCAAGGTGGCCCGTAACCGATAGGTTTTCGCGCGGTCGAGCGCTGTGGTGGCGTGATTCAGGCAGTCGTCGAGGCGGTGTTGGGCGCTGGCCAGATCGGCCAGCAGCATGTCACATTCGGCAGCCAGCCATTGGGTGGCGAACGCCTGAGTGTAAAGGCTCGACCAACCGGTCTGCCCGAGCAGACGCTCGGCCGTGCGCAGATAGCCCACGGCCTGCTCGACAGCCGCGGTGTCCCTGGCACGTTCGGCAGCTTCGACCAACAGCTCGACGAACGCGGCACGGCGATGCGCCTCCAGTTTATCCACGTCAATACGCTGAACCTGGCTGGCGACTTCAAATACACGCTCATGGATCTGCTCACCCCACTGATCAAGCATGGCGACGGCGATACGGGCATGCTCGGCGGCGCGTCCCGCTGGCGCAGCAAGCTGACAGGCTGCCTCAAGTACACGGTCGTGGGGAAACACCAGTTGCTCACGCTCACGCAACAGAAAACCGGCATCGACCAGACTTTGCACTTCACGGTTGATCTGTTGCTGATCACACGGTAACAACCGGTGCAGCAGCGATTCATCACAGCGCCCGCCGACATACCCGGCCGTGCGCAACACTTCGCGTTCCATCGGTGCCAGCCGTTCGAATCGCTGCACCATCAAGTCCGCGACGTTATCGGCGTAACGGTAACCATCCACCTCCTCCTGGTTCCAGACCCAGCGGCGACCGTGCACGTCGAAGCACACCAAACGTTCATCGATCAACGCGCGCAACACCTGGCTGATGAAAAGAGGGTTGCCGGCCGTCTTGTAGTGCACGACTGGCGCGAGCGACTCGATAGCCTCGGGGTCGGTGTCCAGTTCAGCGGCGATCAGTTCCGCGACTGCTGGCACCGATAGTGGACCCAGCATGACGCTTGTACAGGGTAACGATTGCCCATGCTCCAACACCTGCAGCAATCCACCCTCACGCTGGAGGGACTGCGATTCGGCCTCACGGTAGGCCAGAATGAGCGCCAGATGCCGGGGCGGCCGGGCGATGAAGGCTTGCAAGAACGACAGCGTCGAATCGTCGGCCCACTGCACGTCATCTACGAATAGCACCAGGGGTCGTCCCGGCTGAGCGAAGACTTCCAAAACATCGAGTAGCGTTTGATTGGCGCGATCAAGCGCATGCCGGGCCGGCATGTTCGGCAGTTCAGGCGCGACACCGATGACCAGCTCGGCCTCGGGCGCCAGATCCGCCAGGAGTTTACCCCGTCCCTTGAGGCGTTCGATCAGTTGCTCGCCCAGCGTCTCCAGTTCCAGAGCCGGCTTGCCCAGCAGTTGGGTCATCAGCGACTTGAGGATCTCTGCCAATGGCGCGTAGGGAATTTCCTGCTGCAGCAGATTGCTCTTGCCGCTGGCCCAGTAGCCGGGCGCCAAGGGCCGGACACCCTGGTGGATCAGCGTCGACTTGCCGGCACCCGGCGCGCCACCTACCAGCAGGACCCGGGCGATGCCATCGCTGCGCACCTGACTTATCTGCTCGATCAACTGCATGCGTTCAGCCTCGCGGCCGAACAGAACATCACCGCGGGCCGCAGAAGGCAACGCATCGAAGGCGCCCAGCCGAAACCCATCAATGCGCTCGTGTTCCAGCCACTGCTGTTGGCACCAGGCCAGATCCGCGGCCATCGACTCTGCGCGCTGATAGCGGGCACCCGGTTCCTTCGCCAAGCCTTTGAGCAGCACTTGGCAGATGCCTTCCGGCAGATCGGCAACATGGATTGCCGGTGATTGCGGTTGCACGGCGGCGTGCACGTGCAGCCATTGCGAGGGGTCGCGGGCGGTGAGCGGCAGTCGGCCGGTCAGCGCTTGATAGAGGATTACGGTCAGGGCGTAGATATCGCTGCGCGCGTCAAAACTGGCGGCATCGCGCCGTACCTGTTCGGGCGCCAGGTACGGCCATTGTTCCAGACCGGGCAATTCAGCGGTGGGCACCTCTGCGGCATGACTGTGAAAACCCAGGAGTCTGACCGAATCGGCGGTTTCCACCATCAAATGGTGGGGCAGCAGGCTGGCATGGCGCACACCCGCGTTCTGCGCGCTGGCCAGCGCGTTGGCCGCCGCCACGGCGATGGCCAACAAGCGCCCCAGCGGCAGCCCGGCGTCACCGATCAGATCCATCAGCGGCGTCCCCGATGCGGGATAGATCAACAAGGGCCCCTCGGCCGAGCGGATAAACGCGACAGGTGCAATCGCCCATGCCGGATCCAGGCGCAGATGAAAATCGCGCTCAAGCCGCTGGCACGTGCCGGGCAGCTGAATCGGTGCCCGGGCGGCAAGCCAGTGTGTGCCCGACGGCCGGTCCTGAAGCGTGAACCAGGTCAGGTCATTTTCCCGGCGCAGCATGGAGAAGGTGCAGAGTTCCAGCCAGGCTTCATCGTGGACGACCTCAAGACTGCGGGAACCGGATGATGAGAGAGGACGGCTGGACATGAACAATCACCGCTGAAGATTCGTTTCGGGCTGAGCCCTGGAGTATACGCAAGGCTCTGGCCCAACGGCTGCATGCCGGTAATCCTGTCCGTAATCGGCACCATGATGGCTGTCGTGCTACCCCGTTGCCGATGGTTTTTGCGCACTGAAATCACGGTGTGTTATCCCTCGGGATAATTGCATTATGCGGGGCCGTCCCCTAGCGTGTACCTCTGATGAATCGATGCTCCGGCGTCACTCTCCATCCACGCAGTGCAGAGGAACGCATGATCCGACTCGGCCAAGCCACTATTTCCCTGGAGCGGCGCGAAGCCTTTCTTGATGGACGGCCGCTGCGTGTCGGGGGCCGGGCGTTCGAAATCCTCTCGGTGCTGATGCACGCCGATGGCCGGATTGTCAGCAAAGATGAATTGATCACACAGGTCTGGCCCGACACTGTCGTCGAGGAAAATAATCTGCAGGTGCAGATTTCCTCACTGCGCAAGTTGCTCGGTGAAAAAGAACTCATCCAGACGGTCCCGCGCCGAGGTTACCGATTATTGAAAAAACGTGAACCGCCCCTGCCCCTGTTCCATCCGGTGGCACCGGGCCCTTTGGCGACCGAGGATCAGGAGACGATCGATCCTGATAGCGTGCCGGTGTTCATCGTCGACGATGAAGCGAGCGTGCGTACAGCTCTCAGCCGACTGCTGCGGGCTGAAGGCATCGCGCACCGGATATTCGCCTCGGCCGAAGAATTGCTCAACGCTGACCTCGACACCGGCCCCGCTTGCCTGTTGCTTGACGTCAGTCTGCCCGAAACGACAGGCCTGGAACTTCAATCGGCGCTCGGACAGCGCGGGCATCCGTGGCCGGTCATTTTCATGACCGGTTTCGGCACCATCTCGATGTCGGTGCAGGCCATGAAAGCAGGTGCGGTCGAATTCCTGACCAAACCATTCAACGACGACCAGTTGTTGGACACCCTGCGCGCCACCCGTCAGCGTGCAGCGACGGCGTTCGAGCAATGGCAACGCATACAAAGCGCCCGTCAAAGGGCTGCCCTGTTGACCCCCCGTGAGCGCGAAGTGCTGCCGCTGATCGTCGCGGGTCTGTCCAATAAGCACATCGCCAACCAGCTGGGCACCAGTGAAGTCACCGCCAAGGTCCATCGCAAACACATCATGGAGAAAATGCAGACACGCTCGCTGGTCAATCTGGTCAAGCTGTATGGCTTGATCAGCACGGAGCCAGCGTTTGGCATGCAGGGTTCTTCATGACTACGGAGACTGGCTGCGCCCCCGAATCATCCCGTAGCGCCATGATCATCGTCTGCATCGTGGACGACGATGCGTCCGTACGCAAAAGCCTGGCCAATCTGCTCCGGTCGGCCGGATACCGTTCTCGGGTGTTCGCCTCGGGCGAGGAATTCCTGGCCCTCGAAAACTTCGATGACGTTGCCTGCCTGCTGTTGGATCTGAAAATGAACGGCCTGTCAGGGCTGGACGTCATGCGTGCGCTGACGCTCAAGGGCAGAAAGTTTCCAGTGATTTGCATGTCGGCACACTGGGATGAAGCCACACTGGCCGAATCCAGCCGCTATGAGCCCATCGAATGCTTGCGTAAACCCTTCAACGGCGATGCCTTGCTAAGCGCCGTCGAGTTTGCGCTGCAACGTGAGCGATGAACAATCACGTGTTGGACGGTGATTGCGGCGTATCAGGATTGAGTTGCTGACGCCTGAATTGCCCTGGAGGCTGGCCGTGGATCTGGCGGAAGCGTCGCGAAAAATAGGCCTCGTCAGCGAAACCGCACAACCTCGCCACCTCCCCCACTGGTCGTGTCCCATTGAGCAAATAATTGCGTGCCGCGTGCATCCTGCGCTCGAGCACCAGCTCAGTGAAGGTCTTGCCGATTTCCTTGCGCAACCAGTGCGTCAGGTACGTCGGTGACAGGTAAGTCGCAGCAGCCACCTTGATCAGGTTGAGGTCGGGATCGGCAATGTTCTTGCGCAAGTATTCGGACATCCTGCTCAGCGCATCGCGTCGGCTGACTTCGGCGGCATTCTCTTCGGCCAACCGCTTGAGCGGCTCGGCATACAAGGCACAAACGCTCCCCACCAGTTGCAGCAACAATCCCTTGAGCATCTCGCGAGTGCCGAACTGACGGTTTTCATCGAGCACGCGCATCTGTTCGATCAGGGCACAGACTTTGCTGAAATCTTCATCGGCCAGAATGAAATCCAGATGCTCCTGAAAGCGGAACGGCGACAACTCGGGTGCCAGCAGAATCGAGACCTCCTCCAGGTCCATCGGGTCGCACTGCAAATGCGGCAACAGGAAGGTCTGGGAAAAGTTGATCACCATGAAATTGCTGTCGGCCGGATGCGGAATCACGTGCACGCGATGCGGCAGGATGAAGGCCAGCGTGTTGCGCGGAAACGGCCGCTCGACGTTGCCGATGTGCTGCACGGTATCGCCACCGAGGTTGACCTGGATCTGGAAATACTCATGGCGATGCGGGCTGGTTTCGGCGCGCCGGCCCTTTTTGTCGCGGATGTAAAAGTCCGTCAATTCGCTGCGTTGCTGCATGACATAAGTGGGTACTCGACTCGGTGACGACATCGCCTGAGGATCCTCGACAGGTACATGGACAGGTTGTCGTCGCGCCGCGACGCAGGCGGCGACCGCAGTGATTGTGAAGGCAGACACCGCCGGCTTCAACATGTCATAGGATGACAACGAAACACAGAGAATTAATTGTATCCATGTGTGATGTGTCGCCTGTCCAAAAAACCACGAGCACGCAAAAATATTTAATCTTTTAAAAACATCAACTTATGAATCGAATAAAGCATAACGAAGGAAATGAGCTGATTTGATTTTTCTTGGACACCTGCATTGATCGCCTTTTACAGGAGAAAAAACGATCTAACGGCTCCGTTGATTTTGAGAGGTTGTACGACCACTGTAACAACCAATGCAGCCCGACCCTTCCAATAACAATCAAAAGGTGCGCTCGTGATGAACCTGCTTTTTTCCCTCGCCAACCCTCCCCCGACCGAGCCAGTCCGAAGGCGTATCTGAGCGCCTGACAGTAGCTGTCCGCGCCCTCATTCAAGTAGCGACTGCCCTGCCCCGGCACTGGGGGCATCGGCTTCGGCTGCGCGCGAACATCTCGATTCTCCTAACAATAAGAAGGTCTACCCATGTCGAATTCGCAAACCTCCCCGTCCACCGCGCCGTCGGTGAGCGCCGGCGCCCGGGACGCCCTGTTGCCTCAGCGACTACCGACGCGTCGGCGCTGGTTCATGCTGTCGTTGCTGCTGATTGCAACCATCATCAACTACATCGACCGCGTAAATATCTCGATTGCCGCACCGTTCATGGCCAAGGATCTGGGCCTGGACAAGATCGAAATGGGCCTGATTTTTTCCGCGTTTGCCTGGACCTACGCACTCGCCCTGGTCCCCGCCGGGTTCATCGCCGATCGCTTCGGTTCCCGGTTCACCTACGGGGTGTCGCTGATCAGTTGGTCGACGGTCACCGTGTGCCAAGGCTTTGCCACAGGATTCGCTTCGCTGTTCGGGCTGCGACTGGCTGTCGGTGCCATGGAGGCTCCAGCATTTCCGGCCAACAGCCGTGCGGTGACGGTATGGTTCCCAGCCCGCGAACGGGGCCTGGCCAGCAGCATTTACGTGTGCGGCCAGTATCTGGGCACGGCACTGTTTACCGGCGTGCTGTTATGGCTGGCCACGACCTATGACTGGCGCCATGTTTTCTACAGCACCGGGATACTCGGCATTGTGTTTGGTGTGATCTGGCTCTACGTGTACCGCGATCCGCTGAGCTGCAAGAACGTCAGCCAGGAAGAACTGAAGTACATCGAAGCCGGCGGTGGACTGGTCAAGAGCAGTCAGGAGCGCACCCGGTTCAACTGGCGGCAGATCGCCGAGCTGTTCAGCTATCGGCAGATCTGGGCGATTTGCATCGGCAAGTTCGCCAGCACCTCCGCGTTGTACTTCTTCCTGACCTGGTTCCCGACGTACCTGATCGAAGAACGCAAGCTGACCATGATCAAGGCCGGGGTCTTCGCCGTGCTGCCGTTCGTAGGTGCAACGGTCGGCATTCTGCTGGCCGGCATCGTCTCCGACTTGCTGATCCGTCGTGGTTACTCAATGTCCTTCGCTCGCAAGATGCCATTGGTGGTCGGCTCGATGCTGGGGATGTCGATTGTGCTGGTGAATTTCACCGACTCGAACGTGATCTGCATTGCCGTTCTGACCATTGCCTTCTTCGCCCAGGGAATCGCCTCCTCGTCGTGGGCGGCGGTGTCGGAAGTCGCGCCGAAGGAGTTGATCGGATTGACCGGCGGGGTCACCAGCCTGGCCGCCAACATCGGCGGGATCGTCACCCCGATCGTGATTGGCGGCATCGTCCACGCGACAGGCTCGTTTGCCTACGCCTTCTGGTTCATTGGCGGCGTGGCGCTGATGGGGACCTTGTCCTATTCGTTGCTGCTCGGTCGCTTGTATCGCATCGAACTCAAGGCGCGCTGAGCCAAGAAACCGTTTTTCTCCAACACGAGGCGGCTTTCGTCCAACTTTGCAAAAGATTGCCGCCGTACGCTGACGCTTCAAACAGGACGACAACAAAAATGACGATGACCGAGTACGTGTTTACCCCGGACCTGCCCGTGACCTTGCCGGTTGCCGCCAGCCAGCAACGCTTTCCCGTTGGCCGAGTATTTTGCGTCGGCCGCAACTACCCTTGGCCAGACACCCAAGGCCAGTCCCGCCAGCCGCCGGTGTTCTTCATGAAACCGGCGAGCAACGTGGTGGATGCGGCGGGTGAAGTGACTTTTCCACCGTTGACCGAAGAATTTGTCCACGAAATCGAATTGGTCGTGGCCATCGGTGAAGGCGGCGCCAATATTCCGGAGAGTCAGGCGCTGGCCTATGTCTGGGGTTATGCCGTCGGTCTTGACCTGACCCGCCGTGATGTCCAGCGTGCGGCCAAAAGCAATGGCTTGCCGTGGGAAGGTGCCAAGGTGTTTGACGGCGCCGCGCCGATGACCGCCATCGTGCCGGTGACTCGCGCCGGACACCCGGACGGTGATTTGTGGCTGAACGTCAACGGCGAAGAGCGCCAACGCGACAGCCTCGACAGCCAGATCTGGTCGGTCAGTGAAGTCATCAGCCGCATCTCGCAATCGGTAGCGCTCCGGGCCGGTGACTTGATCATGACCGGCAGCCCGGCGGGCGTAGATGTGCTGCAACCGGGCGACATCATCAATGCCGGGATCGACGGCACCGGCCAACTGGAAATGCGCGTCGGTCAGCGACCTTGAACCCGACGTACGCTCTCGTGAATTGAAAAAAGGAGATAACAATATGTCCAGTCCTTTGAAAGTGGCCCTGGTCACCGGCGCCGGCAGCGGAATCGGCCGCGCCGTGGCGCTGGCTCTGATGGCAGACGGATTCACCCTGGTGTTGGCCGGTCGCCGAGCGGAGCCTTTGCAGGCCTTGGTCGAATTGGCGCTCAGCGAAGGACACGAAGCGTTGGCGGTGCCCACTGATGTGCGCGACCCGGCCAGTGTCGATGCGCTGTTTGCCACCATCACCGAGGTATACGGACGCCTCGACGTGGTGTTCAACAACGCCGGGGTCAACGCCCCTGCAGTGCCGCTTGATGAGCTGACGTTCGAGCAGTGGCGAAACGTGATCGACACCAACCTCAACGGCGTTTTCCTCTGCGCCCGTGGTGCCTTCGCACTGATGCGCCGGCAACAGCCACAGGGCGGACGCATCATCAATAACGGCTCGATCTCGGCGCATACCCCACGCCCCTTCAGCAGCGCCTACACCGCCAGCAAACATGCGGTGCTGGGGCTGACCAAATCCCTGGCCCTGGACGGGCGCGAATTCAACATCGCCTGCAGCCAGATCGACATTGGCAACGCCCTGACCGAAATGTCGGTGCGCATGACCAAAGGCGTGCGCCAGGCCAACGGCACCATCGCCGTGGAGCCGATGGTGGACGTCAAACATGTGGCCGATGCCGTGCGCTACATCGCCGGCCTGCCGCTGGAGGCGAACGTCCTGAACATGACCGTCATGGCCAGTGCCATGCCGTTTGCCGGTCGCGGTTGAACCGGCCTTTTTTATTCCGCTACACGAGGTTTACATGAAGCCAGAAGTCTTGCAGCTCAGCCCGATCCTGATCCCTGAAATCAACGCGCGGCTCGATGAGCTGTTTACCGTCAGACGTTACTTCCAGCAGGCCGACAAGCAGGCTTATTTGCAGGAACACGGCGCGAACATTCGCGGGGTGATCACCGGCGGGCATACCGGAATCAGCCAGGCGCTGATGGCGCAACTACCGAAACTGGAAGTGGTGGCGGTCAACGGCGTCGGCACCGATGCGGTGGATCTGGCTTACGCCCGGGATCGCGGAATCCGCGTAACGGCAACCATCGGAGCGCTGACCGAAGACGTCGCCGACCTGGCCATCGGCTTGTTGATTGCCGTGTGCCGGGGTCTGTGCACCAGTGATCGTTATGTGCGTTCGGGCCAATGGCCCCATAGCCCGACGCCGTTGGCTCCGTTGCCGTTGGCACGTCAGGTGTCGGGCATGCGCATCGGGATCGTCGGCATGGGCCGGGTCGGCCGTGCCGTGGCGACCCGGGCCGCGGCGTTCGGCTGCCCGATCAGTTACACCGATCTGCAGCCGATGAGCGACGTGAACCACACGTTCATCGCCGATCTGAAGCAGCTGGCCAGCAACAGTGATGCACTGATTCTCGCGGCCGCTGCCGACAAGGCTGAAGCCATCATCAATGCCGAGGTGCTGCAGGCACTGGGCAAGGACGGGTATCTGATCAACGTGGCGCGCGGCAAGTTGGTCAACGAGGTCGATCTGGTGACGGCACTGGCCGCTGGAGAGATCGCGGGTGCGGCACTGGATGTGTTTGTCGATGAACCGAACGTACCCGAAGCACTGTTTGGTAACGAGAACGTGGTGCTGCAGCCCCATCGCGCGAGTGCGACGCTGCAGACTCGCACGCGAATGGGAGAGATGGTGGTGGCGAGCCTGGTGGACAGTTTCGCCGGGAGAATACCGCAGGGGTCTGTGACTGACTGAACATTGGCCGCCGAGGAGACGTTGCGTCCCCTCGGCGGTTCGGTGTCAGGTAAACAGCCACGTCGACGCCCACTAAAGCAGCACGCTATGGCCTACGGCTAAAGCTCTGTGGTTTGGTGAACGTCGAGAGGACGAGGTGGCGTCCTATCCACCAGGCTTGCTTGCTTATTGGCTGGTTCAGTTTTCCCCGTATGGTCAGGACGGATCTTGAACCAGATGGAGTACATCGCTGGCAGGAACACCAGCGTCATGATGGTTCCGACGAACGTGCCTCCGATCAGCGTGTAGGCCAGCGTCCCCCAGAAGACGGAGTGTGTCAGGGGAATGAATGCCAGGATTGCCGCCAGCGCTGTCAGCAGTACCGGGCGGGCACGTTGGACCGTGGCTTCGACCACCGCGTGAAACGGATCCAGCCCTTCTTGCACGTTGTGATGGATTTGCCCAATCAGAATCAGCGTATTGCGCATCAGAATGCCCGAAAGGGCGATTAGACCGACTAAGGCGTTGATACCAAACGGCTGCTGGAAGATAAGCAGTGTCGGCACCACACCAATCAACCCCAGTGGCGAGGTGAGGAACACCATGATCATCGCCGAGATCGAACGTACCTGCAGAATAATGATCAGCAGCGTCATGGCAATCATGATCGGGAACAGCGGCAACATCGCTTTACCGGCTTTGCCCGACTCCTCGATTGCACCCGCCTGCTCGATCCGGTACCCGTCAGGCAGCTGGTCGATGACCGGCTGCAGCTCCTTCATGATCACGCTCGAGACGTCCGGTGGCTGCAGGCCTTCGGCAATGTCACCGCGCACGGTAATGGTCGGCGTGCGGTCACGACGTCGGAGGATCGGATCCTCCATACGAACATCGACCTCTCCCACCTGAGACAGCGGAATCCGCTGACCCGCCGAGCCTACCAGAGTAAAACCTTCTATCCTGGCGGGATCGAGCCGGATATCACCCGCTGCGCGACCGACCACCTGCACCGAACGAATGTCCTCACGAACCGCAGTGATCGGTACTCCGGCCAACAGGAACTGCAGTTGCTGCGCGACTGAGTTTGACGTCAACCCCACCGCCTCCAAGCGATCCTGATCCAGAGCGAAATGCAGCGTCGGCGTCAGTGGCCCCCAGTCAGTGTTGACGGTTCTCATCATCGGGCTCGACTGCATCACGTCCAGTACCTGGCCCGCGATCTCGCGCAACTTTGACGGATCAGGCCCCATCACCCGATAGGCAACAGGGAACGGCGAATACGGACCAAATACAAGCTGAGTCACCCTGACACGCGCTTCTGGGGCAAGTCCCTCAGCAGCGGCCTCGCGGAGACGGAACTTGAGGGCCTCGCGCTCCTCCTGGCTGTCCGTCAGCACCACAATCTTCGCGAACGATGGATCAGGGAGTTCCGGCGCCATCGCCAGATAGAAACGCGGCGCGCCTTGCCCGATATAAGCGGTGACGATTTTTGCCTCACCCTGCTTTTGCAGCCAGGCCTCTATCTTGGCGGTGGTGGCACTGGTCTGTTCAATGGAGGTTCCATAAGGCATTTGCACTTCAATCAATACCTCTGGACGGTCCGAGGTAGGGAAGAACTGTTTCTTGACCAGGCTCATGCCGAGAATCGCCACGCCAAACATTGCGATAACAGTACCGGCTACCAGCCATTTGCGAGCGATGACACGCGTCAACACCTGGCGGAAGCGGTTGTAATTTCGGGTGTTGTAGATGGCCGCATGACCACCCTCCACCTTCTTGATGTTCGGCAACATCTTCACACCCAGGTACGGGGTAAAAGCTACCGCAACCACCCAGGAGGCAATCAGGGCAATGCCCACGATCCAGAACATGTTGCTGGTGTACTCGCCGGCTGTCGACTGCGCGAAACCGTTGGGCATAAAGCCGATAGCCGTCACCAGCGTACCGGAAAGCATCGGCGCGGCTGTATGACTCCAGGCATACGCGGAAGCTTTGATGCGGTCGTAGCCCTCCTCCATTTTCACCACCATCATTTCGATAGCAATGATGGCGTCGTCCACCAACAGTCCGAGCGCCAGAATCAACGAGCCAAGGGTGATACGGTCAAAGTTCTTTCCAGTGGCCGCCATCACCACAAACACCACCGCCAACGTCAACGGCACAGCCGCAGCGACCACAACGCCTACACGCCAGCCCATGCTGAGAAAACAGACAAGCATCACCACAAGCAGCGCGACGAAAAATTTGACCATGAACTCGCCGACGGCCGAACTGATATTTACAGATTGATCGGTGACCTTGGAGAGCGTCATGCCCAACGGCATGCCTTGATTGATCTTGACCGTCTCCGCGTCCAACGCCTTGCCCAGGTCAAGACCGTTCCAACCCTCACGCATCACGATCCCCAGCAACAAGGCCTCTTCACCGTTATTACGCACGAGAAAGGTTGCCGGATCTTCATAACCACGTTCGATCGTCGCCACGTCCGAGAGCTTCAGCGTCCGCCCCTGAACCGCAATGGGTGTGTCACGAATCTTCTGCACCTTATCGAAGGCGCCATCCAGCCGAAGAAAAACCTGCGGCCCGTCGCTTTCGATCGAGCCGGCAGGCGTGAGCACGTTCTGATTATTCAGCGCGGCAAAGATGTCCTGAGGTGATACGCCCAAGGTGGCCAGCCGATCATGGGAAAAGGAAACAAAGATGCGCTCGGGTTGCTCCCCAATAATGTTGACCTTCTTCACGCCCGGCACATGCAGCAGTTGTTGGCGCAACGACTCTGCATCACGTACCAACAGTCGCTGCGGTTCGCCTTTGGCTTTCAGGGCGAACAGTGCAAATGTCACGTCCGAAAACTCGTCGTTGACCATTGGCCCGATGACACCCGCCGGCAGCTTCCTGGCCTCATCGTCGAGCTTTTTACGCGCCTGATAGAACTCCTCCTGCACTTGCGAGGGCGGCGTGCTATCGCGCAGTGACACCATGGTGAAGGCGAGGCCAGGACGGGTGTAGGTTTCCGTGCGGTCGTACCATTTCAGTTCTTGCAGGCGTTTTTCAAGTGGCTCTGCTACCTGATCCTGCATCTCCTGCGCCGTGGCGCCCGGCCACGCGGTAATAACCGTCAACTGCTTGACCGTAAACGGAGGATCTTCCGCACGCCCCAGCTGGAAGAACGACAGGATGCCCGCAACGGCGATCAGGAAGATCAGAAACACCGTGATGGAGCGCTCGCGAACGGCGATCGCGGAGAGATTGAAGCGCCCCTCGCTCATGGATGACTCCCTGCGACCTTGACGCCATCCGGTTGAGCCAGCCTCACCTCCTCACCATCGCGCAGCAGATGCGCGCCTAACGCTACAATCTGCTCGCCGACCTTGAGATCGCCTGCGACTCGCGCTGCGTCGTCGCTCAAGCCCAAGATTTGAACAGGTCGCCAGGCCACCTTCGCAGGTGTACCGGCAATGACCCACACGCCAGTGCCTTGGCCTGGGTCATAAACGGCAGCGATCGGCACTTGTAGCCCCTGCCCTTGCGTGGTGCCTTCAGCGATCCGAAGCGTGACGGTCGAACCTATCGGTGCATTGGCCAGCGCCCCCTCAAGCACATACCGCGCCTCGAAGGTGCGTGTCATTCGGTCGGCCGAGTCAGAAAGCAGCCTCAGCTTCGCTGTAACAGCACCCGTGGTATTGCCATAAAGCGTCGCCTGCGCGGTGGATCCTGCTGCGGGGCGTAGCGTCTCGGGCAGATGCACGATGGCTTCACGTTGCCCTGCCCGCGCCAGTCGAACCACGGGCTGTCCCGGGCTGACGACTTGTCCGGGCTCGGCGAGCGTCTCCACCACTACGCCGTCGGAATCCGCAAACAGCACCGCATAACCAGAAGCATTGCGGGCTACATCAGCCTGCGCTTCAGCGGCGCTGAGCTGCGCCTTTGCGGTATCCGCTGCGGCTTTGATCTGGTCGTAAGCCGATGCGGAAATAGCGCCTGCGGCGACCAGGTCGCGATATCGCGCCTCGTCATCTGCAGTCTGCTTGGCTCGGGCCCGAGCGGCGATGACCGACTCTTGCTGTGCTCGCGCCTGCAACCCCAGGTCGATTGGGTCGAGACGCATGAGTGGCTGACCACGCTTAACGGTCTGACCGGTGTCAACCAGACGCTCAAGTATCTTGCCTGACACCCGGAAGCCCAGATCGCCCTGGACGCGGGCAGCCACGACACCCGTGAAAGAACGTGAGACGTCGGACGAACCCTGAACCGCAGAGGACCTCACCAGAGGGGCATGCGTACGTGGATCTTCAACGGTGGATGAGTCGCCACACGCCGTCAGGACGAGAGGCAACAAGCAAGCGGCAATGGGGACAGGTCGAAGCCGGCGCATAGGTTCCCTTACTTAAAAAATAGGACAGGCGCCTCATTCTCAGTCTAGTGACCATAACTGTCAATGGTCACGAATTATGAAGTACCGAACCCCATGATCTCAGCATTAGTATTGCCGAACACTGCTGGCCAAGCTCGAGCTCAGCCCAAAGAGCGTCGATTGACAGATAGTGACCATAACGTAATATAGTCACAAACATCCTCGATTGAAGGTACCTCAATGCCTCCCCTCCGCCCCATTGCTCTCTTGGTGAGTGCCAGCTTGATGACAGGTTGCGCGGTCGGTCCGGACTATCACCGTCCGGACGCCCCACTGTCGGACCATTACTTGGGGCAGTCTTCTGTCGAACAGAGGCCTGGGGCGACGCCGGCCAGTCTTGTCGCCTGGTGGGAAGGCTTTGGTGATCCGCTGTTAGCCGACTTCGTCTCCAAGGCACTTGAGCAGAACCTGGACCTGGCGCAGGCGTCGGCGCGAGTCACGCAGGCGCGGGCAGGACTGGGCGCCGCAAATGCCGCTTTACTGCCCTCGGGGAACATCAGCGGACAGGCCGCGCGCTCCTACCAGTCAATCGAGACTCCGCTCGGCCAGGTGTTGAACTCAACGCCTGGCTATGACCGGTACGGAAGTTCCTACGAGGCCAACCTCGATGCCAGCTGGGAGGTAGATGTCTTTGGCGGATTGCGCCGCGGACGCGAGGCTGCTCTGGCCGAGTACCAGGCTTCCCAGGCGGGCGTCGCTGCCACACGATTGGCCGTCGCTGCACAGACCGCCGATATCTACATCACTATCCGCGGACTGCAGACCCGGCTGGACATTGCGAATCGGCAAGTTAAAACGCAGCAGGAGTTGCTAGAGAAAGTCCAGTTGCTCTACAGCAAGGGGCTCGCCGCCAACTATCAGGTTCGCCAGGCCGAGGGGGCGCTATCGCAGGTCCAGGCGACAGTGCCGGTCCTGCAGACCGGTCTCGATGCTGCCATGAATGCGCTGGATGTCATGCTCGGCACGCCGCCAGGCACTCACCGCACACAACTGGCCAGTGCGGGGAGCATTCCTGTAGCGCCGCAGTTAAAGACGATGGGAACGCCGGCCGATTTGCTGCGCCGCAGGCCAGACCTCATTGTGGCTGAGCGCCGTCTTGCGGCCTCAAACGCGCGCATCGGGGAGGCGATTGCTGAGTACTACCCGAAATTCTCCCTCAGCGCATTGCTGGGTAGTGCTACGGCTGTATCCGCAGGCAATCTTTTCACCAGCGGCGCCAGCCAGTCAGCGGGCGTACTGGGCCTGCACTGGAGACTCTTCGACTTCGGTCGCATAAACGCCCAAATCGACCAAGCCAAGGGACAGGAAGCCGAAACCCTGGCCGCTTACCGTCAGTCTGTGCTGCGCGCCACCGAGGATGTTGAGAACGCGCTCTCCTCACTGGTGAATCGGGAAGCTCAAGCAACCACCCTCACCGGGGGAGAGGCGTCTCTGACACAGGCTCGCCAATCGTCGTTCATTGCCTATGAGAAAGGCACAGCCAGCCTGATCGATGTCCTGCACGCCGACGAGACGATGCTGCAGGCTTCCGATGCTCGGGCACAAGCTCGAACGGAATCGGCACGGGCGGCAGTCGCGGCATTCAAGGCGCTCGGTGGTGGCTGGCAGCCTCCTGAAACTCAGCCTGTTGCGACACGATGATTTAATGCACGCACCGCCCCCCTCTTTCAGCTACGACCCAATCCGAGAGCGGGTTTCGCTCTACCAATTGCTCAATAGAAACCAACCGGAGTAAAGCGAAATGAAGTCGAACGAAAATTCCTGGGTGCTCATCACCGGCGCATCAAGCGGATTTGGCGAGGAGTTTGCCCGGCAATATGCAGCGCAGGGAAAATCGCTCGTTCTGGTAGCAAGAAGGCTGAGTAAGCTCGAAGCGCTATCGGCGCAGCTGCGCGAACGCTTCGGCGTTGATGTGATCGTCGAACAAGTAGACCTGTCCTCGATCCCGGCGATCATCGGACTGCATGAGCGACTCAGCGAACGCAATATAGTGATCGATGTGCTCATCAACAATGCGGGTCATGGATTGCAGGGGCCTTTCCTGGATCAACCTCTGGATGAGTCCCTGACCATGATTGATTTGGATATCGCCAGCCTGACAGCCCTGACACGCCTTTTCGCGGCCGACATGCGAGCCCGAAAACGTGGGCACATCCTGATGGTCGCCAGCTTGCTGTCCTTCCAGGGCGTGAAGAATTTCGCCGTTTACTCTGCCGCGAAAGCCTATGTTCTTCGCTTCTCTGATGCGCTTCATCGCGAACTGAAAAATGACGGCGTCGTCGTTACCGCACTGTGCCCAGGAATGTCGGATACCGGATTTGCAGAAAGCGCCAAGCAACGGATCACACCGGCCTTGAAAATGGTGATGATGCAGCCTCAACCCGTCGTGCGTGCAGGAATCCGTGCGCTGCAAGCCGGACGCATGAGTGTGGTGCCGGGTTTTGGCAACAAGGCCATTACTGTCTTGACTTGGGCCACGCCTCGTCGGTTTCATCAGGGCCTTATGGCGCAGGTGATGGGAGTCTGAGGGGGGCGACAAAGAGGTCTTTTACCTCAGGGGAAAGGCCCGAGATGTGTTCCTAAAGGTCGGGAGGCAACGCGTGCTCCCGACAGGACATTCATTGTGTAACAGCACTCAATTAGAAGCGGTAACTCACAGACGTACCGAGCCCGTTCGCACTGTTCTTAAATTTGGCACTGTATGCACCTCTGTTCGCAGAGGCGTCGTTGATCTGCACGCTCTCCTCCCATAGGTAGGAATAAGCAACATCGATCGTGACATTGTCCGCCGGAGTCCAGCCAGCACCGAAGCTGATAACCTTCCGGTCACCCGTAGGAATACGTGGTCCACGGTTGGTGTTGTTGGTGGGAGACTGGTCGACCGAGAAGCCTGCGCGAAGTACCCATTGGCTGTTCAATTTGTACGCCGTGCCGATAGCGTGAGCCCACGTATCATGCCAGTTCTGTTCTTCGGTAATAGTGCCCAGCGAGCCGCTCAACAAAGGGGGTAAACCCGTGTTCTCGATGGTTAATTCTTTAAAGCGACTCCAGCGTGTCCAGGTACTCCCCAAATATAGAGTCCAGTCATTATTGAGCTGATGAGTCACCGAGAAATCCACTGACTCTGGGGTATCCACATCCAGCGAAGCGTCATAACTCCGGCCGCTGACCCCCAACACGCTAAAGATGCCGTCGGTGACCTTGGTCTTGGCGTCCAAGTGGTAACTGACCTTGGAATGGTAAGTCATGCCCAAGCGAGTTTGGTCTGTAGCCTGCACCAGGATACCGGCGTTGAAACCGAGGGCCGTGTCATCGCCCGTGCTTTTGAGTTTTCCGTCATTGCGACCTGGGCTAAGTGGATTGGGCACCATCCCGGACAGCTCACCGGTGATGCGGTTGATGGTCGGACCGAACCCGATCGAAACTTTGTCGTTAAAGGCATAGCTGATGGTGGGCTGGAACGTAAGGGTCGTGACCTCACTTTTGTTGGCGTAGTAACGCCCGGCAAAACCGCTGCCATAGTCAGTCATCAGACCGAAAGGTACATAAAACCCTACACCGAACGCCCAATGCTCATCGATGGGTTTGACGTAGTAACCCATAGGCACTGTGGTGGTTGGCACCATGTCGCCGTCTTCCTGGCCTCCGAATGTACTGCGGGTTTGGCTTATGTCGGTCTTCGCGAATAGAGTCGCCGCGCCCACGCTGACCTGCTCTCTTTTCAATCGAGACATACCCGCCGGATTACCGAAGACCGTGCTCGCATCTTCAGCGGAAGAGGAGCGCCCGGCAAACCCGGACCCCATCCCACTGACGCTTTGTTCATTGAGAGCGAAACCGCTTGCAAACACATTTGAAGATGCGAGCACGACAGCGAGGCCAAATGGGCTCTTGAGCAATATTTTTTTCATTGTTTGAACTCTATGGGATCACTGAGATGAAGCAGTAGAAGCAACGGCCCACCATATTTATTCATGTGACCAATTCAGTCAACGGTCACAATGCGAATAAATGAAATGCCCTTCGACGACTGGAAGAAGGGCAAAGTGAAAAGCCGTTTTGGTGATGTGTCGCTTACACAGGCATGACGTAAAACCGTTAGCCGAAGGTCAAGGCATGAGGCTACGCAAAATGAGGTTGGCGGTGAGCGTGGGCGCCTCCTCGACATAATCGAGGTTGTACTGCAGGAGTAAAGGATTGACGAAAGGCCGCAAAGCCAGATGTATCGCTTCTACTGTTTCGTCCAGGGGAGTCTTGCGTTCAAATTCGCCGATCTCTCGCCCCTCCCGCACGATTTGCAACACGAAGCGTTTGATCTGTGCGTCATAAGCCTGCGTACTGGGCCAGCTTTCCGACGCCGCAAATGCTGCAATGTCATAGAGTTTTCGGTCGTTAAAGAACAGATTCACACCTGTGGCGACCACAGTTTTGACCAATCGTCGAAAGCGTTCCGTCGGCGACAGGTCTTCTACATTGATCGCCTGCTCCACAGCCGCGACGATTTCTGCCAGACAATTTGCGCAGATGGCTTCACCGATCGCCTGCTTGGAATCAAAAAATTTGTAGATGTAGGCCTTGGAAAACCCAATGGCCCTAGCCAGGTCGGAAACCGTGGTTTTGCCGTAGCCGTACTGACTGAAGTGTTCGTTGGCCGCCGCAACAATCTGGTCTCGAATGTCGTGATCGGCTGGGCCACGGGGGCTGGGCGAAGCTGAAGATATTGATGGCTGATTCATGGGAACAGCTTACTCATCCTATCGAGGACTGACAACTTGTGACCGATAAGATAGCTAGTCACGAATCGACCATTTCGAACGACTTTTCCGAGCGCCCACAAACTTCATCACTTGAGCCGGTCGACAGTGGCTGCCTCGAGGAGTTGCTGCTGCGCGACGCACGACTGATTTATTGGAGAACATTATCTGATAGTCCTTCAGTGGTGAGTGCGGCCGCTCCTGACACCGTTGACTATCGGCTGTGGATTCAACCGGTTGATGCAACAGATTGGCTAACCCTCCGTATGTCGAGACCAAGCACTGCAAAAGGAGTAAATTTTGAGAACTTGCCCAAGTGGCGTCTATAATTTTTCAGATATCGGCCCCATTGGTCAGTGAATACAAATGCCCGCAGATGACGACTCGCTGCCCGGTTCTGAAATTCTCTTCGATGAAGCTGATTGTGGCTTACTGCTTACCGCAGAAAATGGCCAGATCGCACAGGCCAACCTCACCTTCTGCCGCTGGATTGGCTACCGCAGGAGTGAGCTGGTCGGTCGTCACATCCAAGACCTGATGAGCCCTGAAGGGAGGACGTTTCACAGGACGTACTGGGCGCCCCTTATGCAAATCCAGGGCGTGATCGCTGATGTCAAATTCGATCTCGTTCACTACAACGGACATTCAATTCCGATGATGCTCAGCGCCATCCGTTGTGAGAGTTCTGCTGGCATATTTCATGAAATGACACTGTTCAAAGCCGAAGATCGGCAAAGATACGAGCGTGAGCTGCTCCATGCCCGAATGCTCGCAGAAAGACATTTGGCAAAACACCTCAAGGATCAACGGGTGATGGATATCACCCAAGACAAGCTGCGCATCACTTACGCCGCGGCGGAAGACCGGGCCCTGTTCGCCGAGCAGCTTATCGGGATTGTCAGTCACGACCTGCGCAACCCATTGTCGGCGATAAAAATGGCAACGGAACTGCTGGGGCGCAGAGAGATGGATGCTAAACAAGCACAAATCCTTAGCCATATCACCCACTCGGCAGATCGCGCACAGCGCCTGGTGGCCGATCTGCTGGATTTCACCTTGACGCAGGTCGGGCGAGGTATCGCAGTTCTGCCCAAACCCGTTGATCTACACGAACTGGTGGCCGACTGCCTGGATGAGTTGAGCCTGGCGTTCCCCGGGCATGAGTTGTCCCACCTGCGTTATGGGCAAGGTAACTTTACTGCCGACAGTGACCGGCTCTATCAACTCATCGGCAACCTGGTCGCCAATGCAGTCGCCTACGGTGCTGCCGATAGCGGAGTCACCGTTTCTTCGCGCATCGAAGATCCAGCGGTCATTATTACAGTCCACAACCTTGGCACACCCATACCACCTGAATTGCTCAAGGACCTGTTCGAACCGATGATCCGCGGCAGTCATGACAATGCTGAACTTAGAAGTGTCGGGCTGGGTTTGTTCATTGTTCGTGAGATCGCCAGGGCGCACCACGGCGACGTGGCTGTAACGTCTTCTCTAACGAGCGGAACAACATTCACTGCAACCTTTCCTCGCACCATAAATTAGCTTGGGTTGACCTTCGCTCAACCCCTTCGCCCTCCTTTGCTAGCCGTCGATAGCGTGGTGTGTTGCTTGCCAATCTGGTCCGCGAAGACTGGTGCCCTTCAACGACAAAACGCCCACCAGTTTACTGTTTGCCCGCAAATTGCCCAATCGCTCAGGCTGGGAAAACACTGGAGTAAGCCGAACGGGATGGTGTCCTGCAGCCACGGCGCACTCCTCGGGCACATGCAAATTAGCCGAGGTTGCCGCGAGGTGCCGTCGTCGAGACTGGTTCGGGGAACGTAACTGCGAACGAAGGTGTCATCTGTATTAGGCACCGTGGTGTCGCAATCCTGTTGGGATAGAGAGGTGGTTTTCATGAACAATATTATCTACATCGTCGGGGCAGTTGTGATTGTCCTGGTTATTCTGTCGTTTGTCGGCCTTGTATAGCCTTAGCTGCCAGCTGAGAACCGTCCTGATGGCGCCTGCCTGACAGGGTGTATTTATGTTGCTACCCCCTGCCCTCGCAACATCGCAATATCCCGCTTGGGGGGTACGCCAAACAGACGGCTGTATTCGCGGCTGAACTGCGATGGGCTTTCATAGCCGACCTGGTAGGCTGCGCTTGATACTTCCTGATGCTCGTTGAGCATCAATCGCCTCGCCTCGTTCAATCGCAACCACTTCTGGTACTGCAACGGGCTCATCGAGGTGAGCTGGCGGAAGTGGTGATGAAAGGTGGGTGTGCTCATCTGCACTCGCGCCGCAAGTTCTTCGACGCGAAGCGCCGAGGCGTAATTCAACTTCAGCCAGTCGATGGCTTTTGCGATGCGATAACCCTGGCCATCGACCGAGGTAATCTGCCGCAACCTGGCAGCCTGATCACTCTTCAAGAGACGATAGTGAATTTCGCGCTGAATCAGGGGCGCAAGCACAGGGATGGCTTCAGGTTCATCGAGTAGCGCCAGCAAGCGCTCGAACGACGCCAACATGGCAGGCGTTACTGAACCAATCCCGACACCTTTCACCACTGATCGATCACGGGTTGGCGGCAAGTCACCCTGCACTATCAGCTCAGCCAGCATGCGTAGATCGAGCTTCAAAGTCAGCCCCAGGCATGGCTGCTCCGGGCTTGCCACCAGCACCTCAGAATTGGCGGGCAAGTCCAATGAGGTGATCAGAAATCGCGACGTGTCATACGGGTAGCCCTCGCCACCTACCCACAACTGTTTCTCACCTTGGGCGACGAGGATGATGCTTGGCTCGACCATGCAGACGACGGGCGGCGACGGATGTTCGCGCCTGAAAAAGCCCAGGCCCGCAATGGGCGTTCCGTAGTCACCTGGTTTCGGGATCTGCTCGCCAATGATCCGCGCAAGCGTTTCTTGTGGCGACAGGTGTTGAGCAGCGGTGTCGTGTTTGATCGTCATGTTCGCCTTGTACCTCTTCGCTGAACTCTAACTCGCCCGCTTACGACCGTCCTGCAAAAAAACAGAGACTCATAGAATCAGGCAAGTAATCCAGCGCAATGCACTACAGGGAGTCTGGGCAGAGCCGGAAAATGTTCATCCGACAAAGCCATTGAGGACTCTCCCATGCTTGTACAAGCCTATGGTGCTCATGCGGGTGACAAGCCCCTTGAACCGTTGCAAATCATTCGCCGTACACCCGTCGCCCATGACGTTCAGATCGATATTGCCTTTTGCGGCATCTGCCATTCGGACTTGCACCAGGTGCGCGCCGAGTGGGCAGGCACGCAATTTTCGGGCAAGAAAATCGGCGTGGTCGGCATTGGTGGCCTGGGCCACATGGGCATCAAGCTGGCCCACGCGATGGGCGCCCACGTTGTGGCGCTCACTACATCCGAATCCAAGCGCGAAGCGGCGAAGGAGTTAGGCGCCGACGAAGTGGTGGTATCGCGCAACGCTGAGGAGATGGCCGCGCATGCCAAGAGCTTCGACTTCATCCTCAACACCGTCGCAGCCCCCCACGATCTCGATGCCTTCCTGGTTCTACTCAAGCGCGATGGTGCGCTGACCCTGGTCGGTGCGCCCGCCTCGCCGCATCCATCGCCCAACGTGTTCAACCTGATCATGAAACGACGAACGATTGCCGGCTCGATGATCGGCGGTATCCCCGAGACGCAGGAGATGCTGGATTTCTGCGCCGAGCACGGCATCGTCGCCGACATCGAGTTGGTCCGGGTCGATCAGATCAACGAATCCTATGAGTGGATGCTCAAGGGCGACGTCAAGTATCGCTTCGTGATCGACAACGCCACATTGGCTGGCTAAGCGAAAGGCGCCAGCGAATAACCGCTCATCAAAAGGACTATCCAGTGAAAGGCATTTTGCTTGCCCTAGGGCTGCTTGCTACCTCTTTTTCTTCAACGGGAGCCGATCTGTCGAACGGCGCGGACAACTTCTACAAAAGCGAAAAAGTGACGGTAGAAAAGGTCACCTTCAAGAATCAATACGGCATGAAGGTGGTGGGCAATCTGTTCATCCTGAAGAACCTCAATCCTCAATCGAAGAATGCCGCGATCATTGTCGGTCATCCAATGGGGGCAGTGAAGGAGCAGAGTGCAAACCTCTACGCCACAAAAATGGCCGAGCAGGGATTTATCACACTGTCGCTGGACTTGTCCTTCTGGGGTGAAAGTGAGGGCACGCCTCGCCAGGCCGTTTCGCCTGATATCTACGCCGAAGACTTCAGTGCCGCCGTGGACTTTCTCGGCTCTCGCCCATTGGTCGATCGTGAACGTATCGGCGTCATCGGTATTTGCGGCAGTGGCAGCTTCGCCATCAGTGCGGCCAAGATCGATCCGCGCCTGAAGGCCATCGCCACCGTCAGCATGTACGACATGGGCGCCGCCAATCGTAATGGCCTCAAGCACAGTGTAACGATCGAACAACGCCAGCAAATCATTCGCGAAGCGGCGCAGCAGCGCAACGCCGAATTCTGGGGTGGCGAAGTCCGCTATACCAGCGGCTCACCACTGAAGCTGACCGGCAACGCCGTGGGTGACGAGTTCTACGATTTCTATCGCACACCACGTGGTGAGGTCACCCCTGCCGGCGCATCGGCGCAGACAACCACCATGCCGACGCTGACCAGCAACGTGAAATTCATGAACTTCTATCCGTTCAACGACATCGAGACGATCTCCCCTCGCCCACTGCTGTTCATTGCTGGCGCCCGGGCACACTCACTCGAGTTCAGTGAGGATGCCTACAAACGCGCGGCAGAACCTAAAGAACTGCTCATCATTCCAGATGCCGGCCATGTGGATCTTTACGACCGGGTCAACCTCATTCCATTCGCCAAGTTGACCACGTTCTTCAAAAGCAACCTGAAGTAGCACTGAGCAGTGCCCTGGCCGGGCATCCCTTCTCACGCGCGGCCTCGTTCCCGGGGCCGCGACGCTTCGCGCATTACGGGATTCAATCAATGATCCAACCCACGCTCTCAGCCCCGCGAAAACCTGAACAATCATGGGGTGCCGTATTCGCCATGTCGCTCGCCGCCTTCGTCCTGGTGGCATCGGAGTTCATGCCCGTCAGCCTGCTGACACCGATTGCCGCAGATCTGCATATCACCGAAGGGCAAGCGGGCCAGGGCATTTCAGTCTCTGGGCTGTTTGCGCTATTCGCCAGCCTCCTGACCGCTTCGGTGGCGGCGCGG
Organism: Pseudomonas sp. GW822-FHT07A10; assembly: GCF_058798795.1. Classification (NCBI taxonomy): domain Bacteria; kingdom Pseudomonadati; phylum Pseudomonadota; class Gammaproteobacteria; order Pseudomonadales; family Pseudomonadaceae; genus Pseudomonas; species Pseudomonas sp. GW822-FHT07A10. The sequence continues at coordinate 314,105 of NZ_JBXAKV010000001.1, read as the reverse complement.
GTCGACCGCAAGCCACTGCTGTTGTCCCTGACGCTGCTGATGATCGTTTCGGGAACCGTGGTCGCGTTCGCGCCGAACTACTGGGTGTTCATGGCCGGCCGCGCGCTGATCGGCGTGGCAATTGGTGGCTTCTGGTCATTGTCGGCGGCAACTGCCATACGCTTGGTGCCCGACGACCAGATCGCTCGCGCCATGGCAGTCGTCAATGGCGGCAACGCTCTTGCGACAGTGATTGCAGCACCTCTGGGCAGTTTTCTCGGAGCCTTCATCGGATGGCGCGGTGCATTTTTGTGCGTCATCCCGGTCGCGGTAATCGCCAGTCTCTGGCTTTGGGTGAGCCTTCCTGCGATGAAGTCGCAAAGCGGTTCAGGCACTGGAAATGTTTTCAGGTTGATGAAAAGCACACCGGTCACGTTAGGCATGGCGGCGGTCAGTGTCTTTTTCATGGGCCAGTTCATGCTATTTACCTACCTGCGCCCGTTCCTTGAAACGGTCACGCACGTCAGTATTTCCATGCTGTCACTGATGTTGCTCGTCCTCGGCCTGGCAGGCCTCGCGGGAACCTTCCTGATTGAAGCATTCTTGAAAAATGGCCTGCATCGCACCCTCATCGTCATCCCGATATTGATGGCGGTGATCGCGCTGGCACTCGTTTCGTTCGGCAGCTCTGTGACTACCACCACCGTCTTGTTGGGTCTCTGGGGGCTGGTTGCGACCGCGGCGCCGGTGGGATGGTGGACATGGCTGGCCAGAACATTGCCAGAGGCTGCTGAAGCCGGAGGCGGCTTAATGGTGGCGATCATCCAACTGGCCATTGCATCGGGGGCGACGGTTGGCGGGCTGGTCTTTGACTCAAGCGGTTATCGAATGACCTTCGAGTTAAGCGCCGCGTTGCTGGTCGTGGCGGCTGTTCTTGCCTTCCTGGCGGCACGCGCAGCCTCGCGAGAGCCTGTTGCATCGGAGAGCATCGCTTGAAAAAACACAAGACATGCCAAGGCGAGTCTTGTGTTCCCTGTGGGGCAATCGGTTGCAGACTGGACGGTAAAATCAGCGTGCGCTGTCGATGATTTGGCCACCGTCAGGCGTCAGGCTATACCCCGCCAAAAATTGCCCATCCTTGCTGGCGAGAAACAGCACCATCGGCGCAATGTCCTCTTCGGGTGATCCATGACGGCCGAGTACGTTAGTGGGTGCAGGCACATCGGCCGCAGTACCCCAAGTGTCTGCGACTGACATGGCATTGTTCACCGCTCCTTAAAGGGCCGTGGACGTTGATCACCAATTCAGGGGCAGATGAATCGCTGCTGGCGCCGTTCCGGGCAAACAAAATGATCACCCTTGAAATAGCTGACAGCTGACTGTTCTATGCACAGGCTCAAGGGACAAGCTTTCTTCTCTCGATAGGGACAGACAAGACAATGCTTGTACGTGTCTCACCGTACGCGTTGATCTTCGCAATGATATTTTCGATATCGGCCATTGACCTGGCATAGATCCTGATCAGGTAGGAGTCGTTACCCGTGACGTGCAGGCACTCAACGACTTCGGGTATGTCGTTGAGCGTCGCTATCAATTTGGATTTCGCAGGCTTGAGGGTGGTCATGCCGACGACAGCAGATATGCCGAACCCTAGTTTGGTTGGATCTAACTGAGCGCTATATCCCTTGATGACCCCAGAGTCTTCGAGCTTTCGCAACCGATCAGTGGTGGCGGGAATAGAAAGACCTGCGTGCTTGGACAGCTCCGTGATGGAAATGCGACCAAAGTCCTGCACCTTCCCCAAGATTTTGATGTCTATACGATCCATGTAAGCTCCCACAGCAAAAAGTATAAATTTTAATGAAAAGCACCCGATTTACATTAAAAAATAATGCACCAAAATAAAGCAGAGTGCTAGTCTATTTGCAGCCCGATAAAGCCTAACAAGAACCCGGGCAATCATTAGCTCTGAATCCTTAGCGTTACGCACTGCATAATAAAATATTCTCCTCCAAGGATGGTGCTCGTATGGAAGATGAAAAAATAAAGTGTGAAAAAAAATCCTATCCATCATTCGCGAATTATATTGGAACGCAAGTCCTAAGTTTTCGTGATTTCAAGATGGATCAGATTTTTATGTATCTGGCTGGAGTCGCACTTTTCTCGGTGGGGGCCAAGCTTTTCATAGTCAGTCAACTGGGGACTGACCCCTTAGATGTCCTGATCATCTCGATAAATAAAATACTCATGCTCGGAATGGGCGTTTGTTCGGGTATCGTTTCTCTATTTTTTCTGCTGTGGTGGATGCTCTGGAACAAGAAATACCCTCCGATAAGCCCATTTATTACAACGACACTTACAGGCCTGTTGATTGACCTCTGGTCCGTGCTGGGGCTTGGAGAGTATTTGATTGTCAGAGTGAATGAGTACACGATGTTGGCGATGGGTCTGGTGCTGTGTGCTTATTCGTCTGCACTGATTATCATGAGCGGTATTGGTATCAGGATCATGGACCTTGTGGTGCTTACCATGGTGTCCAAATGGGCGTGGTCATTCACAAAAGCCAAAATGATAATTGAAATTGGCATCTTTTCAACCGGATGGCTTCTAGGCGGGCCCTTCGGTGTGGGCACCATTGCATTCTTGTTGGTCATAGGCCCTCTTATACAGCCATTCATGAATATAAACGCCAGGCGTTTTTCGCTTAAGAATTATGGATTGACCAGCGTTTCTTCCGCCTATCAATAACTACTAGAGGATTGCTGCCACTGTGGCGGCGGGATTGTTTCGCCTCGACTATTTCAACCGATGATATTGACAGCAACTTCGTGAGATGAGGAGTGAGAGATGGACACTACAAAAAATAAAAACTGGACCTTGGAAAGCACGCCTGCAAAGTTGGAAGAAATACTCCCGAACGGCGTTGTAAAGTGTCATCTTTCTCCCCGAAACTGTGTCATTCAGGAGGGCAAAGTAGGTTTTTGCAAGGTGCGCGGAAACAGAGGCGGCCGGTTAGTTACGTTGAATTATGGCAAAGGTGTTCACAGCACCGAAGAGACCATCGAAACCGAGGCGGTATTCCACTTTGCTCCCGGAGAGCGAATCCTTTCCCTAGGCAATATCGGCTGCATGCTTAACTGCGGCTACTGCCACAATTGGAAGACCTCTCAGGCCAAGTATGTGACAGATAAAGATGTTTACTACTATACGCCTGAGCAGGTTGTAGAAACTGCCTTGAAGCATGGTATACGCGTTATCTCCTGGACGTATAACGACCCTGTTGTCTGGCATGAATTCATCCTCGACACGGCAAAGCTGGCAAAAGAAGCGGGCTTAATCAACTTATATAAATCAGCTTTTTTTATCAGTGAAGAAGCCATTGATGAACTATTGCCAGTCATCGACATATTCTCGATTTCGCTAAAATCCATCTCCCCCGAATACTATCGAAAAGTCACAACAGGCTGGGTAGAACCCGTTCTGGCTGGCATCAAGAAAGTATACGATGCTGGTAAATATGTTGAAGTCAGCACCTTGATGGTTACCGATATCAGTGACGATGAGGATACCGCCAGGAAAATTAGCCAGTGGGTACTGGATGAACTGGGCCCGAATGTACCGCTCCACTTTGTAAGGTTTCACCCTGATTATAAAATGAGTAATAGCATCAGGACGCCCGTGGATAGACTCCTGAAGGCTCGGGACATTGCCCGCAGCATGGGGGTTGAGCATGTTTATCTGGGTAACGTAAATGATGTCGAGGGCACCAATACCAACTGCAATAATTGTAACGCTCTACTCGTTACCCGCTACGGTTTGAATGCTGAACTCATCGGATTGGACAGCAACGGTTGCTGTGCCCGGTGTGGGCACGACGCACACTTCAAGTTACTGGGCGAACACAAAGCGAACACGCCAGTTGAACTGCGAGAGGCTGCATTGACCTCTTACGAGAAGCGAAAGTTCGAGTGGCATGGGGATATCGTATCGCTGCACGCCCAAGTGCTGAATACTGAAGACTTTGAACAGACCGTCTACCTGCGGCGCAACTATACCGACGGGCTCAACAGTGATTGGAAATCACTGACATTGCGGCCGTATGAAAGCTATCGATTTATTATTGCCAAGGCACGAATTGATGAATCAGGCCCTGAAGTCTGGCTTCCCAAGGGGGTGAACTCAAATCTTCATGAAGTATTCGACAGGGCTCACTTCCCAACCGAGTCGATTGAAGAGATTGGTATTTCGCAAAACGACATCACGCCGACCATTGGGTATGAAGGCAAGCAGAACATGTATGAGCAGGTTATCAAACTGGTGAGCAAATCATGAGCGTGTCTACTGAAATACTCCATATAAGGGTCGATGACCGAGAGGCCCACCCATCCGTGACGCCTATTTATCAGTGCAGCGCTTTTAGCGCTGACTCGGCGTTCTTCTACTCGAGAAAAGCCAATCCCAATGTAACTGAGTTGGAACAGGTTGTCGCTGCACTGGAAGGAAGCGAATACGCCTTGGCCTACAGCACCGGAATGAGTGCCATCTACATGGTGCTGGAGCTGCTGAAACCCGGTGGGTCGCTGGTGATCAACAAATATATCTATGGCTGTTCTTATAAGCTGTTTCAGCGATATGCGGCACGTATCGGTGCGAAACTGACGATTCTGGATCTCACCACGGAAAGTGGATTGAAAGAGTTGCCGTTGAACGTGGACATGGTCATTTTCGAAACACCGACCAATCCCTTTCTGAAAGACATTGATATTCATGCGGTCAGCAAGGCGGTTAAGCAAAACAACCCACACGCTCTGGTGGTCGTTGACAACACGTGGGCCACTCCGATATTTCAAAAGCCTCTGAACTTCGGCGCGGATATTTCTCTGTACAGCGCAACGAAGTATTTCTCCGGGCATAGCGATGTCATGGGCGGCCTGGTACTCGTCAACAATGAAATGATTTATACGCGCCTCCTCGAAGGCCGCTTTTACTCAGGCTCAATATTAGCGCCTAATAGCGCATGGCTGCTTCGCAGAAGCATGCAGACATTTAACCTGCGCATGGAGAAACACAGCAACACAACCTCCAGCATGCTCAACTATCTACGGGAACTACCCTTTATTGAGCATGTTTATTATCCACGAGTCGATGGTAAACAATTGACCGGCTACGGTGGCATTGTGTTTGTTGATATTCGGCCCGATCTGGTCCCCTTTTACAAAACCTTCACCAGCGCCCTCAAATGGTTTGGAACGGGTACGGGAATGGCCTGTGTCACGTCAATGGTTGCGCAACCCTTTAGTGGAAGCCATGCCTCGATGACTGAGCAGGAAAAAGCGGATATGGGGATTGAAAAGAGTTTGGTTCGATTGTGTTTTGGTTTAGAGACCCTTGAGGATCTTAAAGAGGATCTGCTTCAGGCATTTGTAGCCATGGAAAATATGGCCAATCAAAAAAGTGCACTTAAACCTGCGTAACAGATATTAATCATGAGCAACGAGCCTTCAACGGCTCGTTGCTTTTTTATGGAGAAGCGAGATTGCCCAGCGTACTCGAAAAAACGATATTCGAAGACCCTACTCTGAACGTTATCCATCTTCTAAACTCCATTTCCAGTGAAAATCCAGAGGCAATCTCTCTGGCGTCCGGTCGACCTGACGACGAGCAATGCGACCTGTCCCTCATCGATAAAGGGTTGGCCAGCTATACACGATACGCCGTCGATACGGAACACTCACTTGCGACACTACTTTGCCAATATGGAAAAACCACCGGGATTATCAACGGCATAATAGCCGAACACTTGCAGGTGGATGAAGGCATAAAGATTTACAACCCTGAAAGTATTGTCGTGTGTATGGGGTTTCAGGAAGCTGCGACCTTGACACTGCTATCAATTTTTGAAGGAAGTGGTGTTTTATTAGTACCTGACCCTGTATTTTCCGGAATAACGGGTATTGCGAAATTATTAAGAATAAAAATTGTACCCGTTCCCGAGGACACCTTCCTCGATCCATCTGCCCTGCGCAAGGTAGCTGAAGATCTTGAGTCCAGGGGGGAAAAGGTAAAAGCGCTGTACGCGATTTCAGATTTTAGCAACCCTACTGCTAACAGCCTTTCCTATGAAGACAGAAAGGCCATGCTCTCCTTGGCCAATGAAATGAATTTTTTTATCCTGGAGGATAATGCCTACAGCTACTTCAGGTACGAGGGAGATAAAATCCCCTTGATGAAGTCGATCGACAGTAGTCGAGTATTCCTTCTTGGCTCTTTTGCAAAGTCAATTTTTCCGGGATTGCGTATGGGCTATGTAGTCGCCCCGGAGAACGCTGGGGTGATTTCCTTTAGCGCCAGATTATGTAAAGCCAAAAGCTTGATCACCGTCAATACACCTGCCCTGTGCCAAGCAATTGTCGGAGGTTTACTGATAGAGAACAATTACTCTTTAAAACAGCTTAATCAACCAAGAGTGTTGTCTTACAGGCAAAAAAGAAACTATATGATTGAATGCCTTGAACGTGAATTCCCGATCAAGGCTGGTTCTGGAAGAAGTGTCACCTGGAACCATCCAGAGGGAGGTTTTTTCATCAATGTACAGCTGCCTTTCACCTTCGAATATTTTGAAATGTGCGAGTGCGCCAGGAACTTCAAGGTTATTGTATTTCCCACTTCCTTGTTTTCGCTGACGAATCAGGCTGTCACTCAGGTCAGGTTGTCGTTTAGCAATGCGACAGAATCAGAAATCAAACAAGCGATAGGCAACCTCAGGGCGTACATTGAATCCAGAATGCAGTAAAGCATCCTCCCGTCAGACCGTAGGGGATTGATGCCAAGGCTTACTCATCAGTCAAAGAGAAATAAGCCTTGTCTCATTTCCCGCTTAAGCTGCTGTGGCGAGCATAACGCCAGTGGCTACTTGGTAGGCACCCAGGATGGTTATGGTTGACCCGGAAAAATAGTTGATCAACCTGAGCTTTGATTGGGAGATTCTGGTCTTGAATATGGAGGAGAATCCGCTCAATCCCAGCCACCAGACAGCCGAGCCTAGAAATATACCTGTCACCATAGGCAGCACTGAGTGCTGACCGCTTTGATCATTAGCCATGCCGTCGCTCATGGCAGCAAATATCGCAATAAACGACAGGATGGTCATTGGGTTCGACAGTGTCAAAAACAGTGTACTCAAGTAGGCTTTTAGCAGGTTGGCTCGTTCACCCGCCAGGGCTGTTGAGCTCGCTTTCGATCTTATTGTTTGATAACCAATGTACGCGAGGAATACCCCCCCCAAAATACACAACCATGGCTTAAAGCTAATGAGTGTCGCTATGATGACTGTGATTCCCAGCGCACCGACAAATCCATAGATCGAATCGGCTGTGGCCGCCCCTAACCCTGTCGCGAAACCTGCTCTCCATCCGAGCGCAAGGCTCCTCTGTATGCACAACAGCCCAATGGGTCCCACAGGGGCTGCAATACAAAGCCCAATGATCATCGACTTAATGAAAATCAACATAAATGCACCTCCGCAATTGATGCTTAAAGGTTAGGGGAAGTGCTTTTTTTTATGAATTAATTATTAATTCCCATCCAGGCTTTTTCGATAATTTTGTAAGAAGTATTCTTATCTTTCCTTCATTATTAAGGCGCACTCAGTGATGAGCCTTACTAAACACGATCGGGATGCCATTCGCCTTCGACGATGACGCCAGCCAGGACTGGTCGCAGGCTTTTTCGTTTCTGCGTCGCTTTTGCATTTTGTGCGACAGATCCCACTTCAGGGACTCCCCTACCGCTCCTTCGTGGTGTTAGTTTGGGAGAGTTTCTGCCTCATCGATCAGAAATTTCTTACCCACTACCTGCAAAGGAGCGGATCGAGGATCAACCCCCTTTGCGACCTGGGTACGCGCATTGTCGCGAGCAAAACGAGCGTCTAAGGCTTAGCTCCGGATACATTCCCAAGGAGATGCGAGCCGGCTTACCCAGCCAGTTGAAACGAAAATGCCAGCTCTTGGCACCCGTCGAACTGACGAACAGGTGCAAGCCGTCCATATCCTTGAAGCTGTAATTTCTTCCGAGGTTTTTTGCGTGGCGAACAGCCGTATCAGTCAAAGGCATATGTACATCTCCTCGTCTCGATCGATTGAGGAGAGATGTACGGGTTCCAGCAATGCGTCATCTATCTGAAAACCGGCACGTCCTGGGACCGGATTTCGATGTACGTTTTAATGTACAAAAAAGCGTGGCTGATGATGGTTTTCAGCAGAACCCACTGGAACGAAAAAAGAGGCAAAAGCCTCTTTTTCCAATGCTGACGACAAAATAGCGCGCAAAAAAAAACGCCACTCAATGAGTGGCGTTTTTCTGTATTTGGAGCGGGAAACGAGACTCGCATCTGGTGTCCGACCCATTGAAATCTAAGGGGTTTATTTTCTTGCCGAAGCAGGGAAAGACTTAATCCTGGACTTATTTCTAGAGTACATCAAGCGGTCATGCTGCCAGTGTGGGGCATGCTTTCACACCGCGGACCTGCCGCCGATGACCCGGTTGCCCGCATGACCGGCGATTAGCTCTATTGCCCGTTTTTAACCCGACTCCAGATACGTGTGCGCAGCCGGTCGGTCTCTAGCGGCATCGCTTCCAGCACGAAGAGTTTCTTCATCACGCTTTCAGGCGGGTACACCATCGGGTCGTTGAGAATGGCCTTGTCGACCATGCCTTCAGCGGCAGCGTTGCCGCTGGCATAGTGCACGTGGTTGCTGATGTCAGCCATGACGTTGGGTTCCAGCAGGTAGTTCAGAAACGCGTAACCGGCCAACAGGCAAGCCGTAGAGAACCTAGGCCAAAGCACAGCGTTAGGTCAAATTCGACGACTGACGTGACATAACCATCTCCTTCAGAATCTCGCGCACAAGCCGGCTCGTCCCCGCCTCTCCACGATATTGACGTCGGTCGACGTTAGCGATAGTGAATTGATGCTTGTCCGGGCTGGTCACCTCAATAGATAAAGTGCTGTCCACATTTATCGAGCAAACGATGGCGCACTGAGGCAGACGGTTCGAAAGAACAGCTTCGAGCTCACTTTTGCTCATCGTCTCCATGGTCAATTGCTCCATTCCATCATTGAAGAGCATAAGGCTAGAACATTCTGGTGACAGACCTTGCTGCGGCTTGCCTTTCTGAGCCTTGATGTTGCAATTGCTTGCTTCTACCGCACCGATGGCATATACGCATCATTGTGCCACACCAGGCATTGGATCCATCAAGGAGGCAAGGACCAAATGTCAATCACTAACTCAAATCCGACCATACTCGACAATGATTATCAAAGTGCCGTTGTCGATGTGGCATGTCTGTTTCATAACAAGCTCTGTCACTTAGTATTTGCCACTGCACAATTACTTCCCGCCGAGCTTGGTGCTCCAGCCGAAGAACCGTCGACCAGCTGCTCGGTCAAAAAATTGAAGAGCGGCAGCCGATTGGTGCGCCGTCGCTATGTCGTGACGGCCAAGCAAGCCCAGGACTGGTATCACAACTGCCTCACTGGTGAAGTGCAATTGCTGATGGGCGATGAGCAACGTTACCAACTGCTGCACGAGAGGCTATTCCCCGAACCGGCCTGGCCACACCTAGTGACCACGGAAGACTTCGTCGCGGTCAGTGACGTGGAAGGAGTACTCCGCGTGCACCACCTGATGCCTCGTCACTGCCCGACCATAATATCTCAGCTCTGCGACACCGAGCCGGCAGCAGTCTCGTGGCTCTGCAGCGAGCTGGGTATCGATTTCCTGCGTCATCCAGAACAATTCGGCTCGGTACATCTTCTTTTGCCGAATCCCGTCTTGCGTGACCTGCAGATCAGACTCCATGTCGATGAGCATGGCGCGGAAAGAACCGTACTGCGACTGTCACCAAGACATAACCACTCGGCCACAGGTCTTCAAGTAATGATGCTGGAGCATCGGCCTACGGGAATAAGCGCCATACAAACTGTCACTGCCGAGGGCTCGTACTTAGAAATACCTCATGCAGGAACAGCTGAGAAATTCGAGCTGTTCATTCGTTGCCCGGTACGGGGCGTGCTGGTTTGGAAAAAAGAACGCAGCTACTGCAGACAGATGAATTTCGGTCTGGAGGTCATCGGTACTCAAAAAGCGATTCAAATCCCCGGCAAGGATGGCCTCTCGTTCAACGTTGCGATCCGAGAGCGGGTTTCGGAGCGTGTGATGGGCAAACCTGCTGGCGCTAACGGCATCCCCGCCAGGCTGCGCAAAGGACAGTATGACCGTCAGAGAACATCGGCAGCCGAAGGCCTAGGGCAAAAATGGCTGCATCGCAACCAAGAAGAGGCCACAAGCTTCGTCCGCCAGTTGATCGGCGAGGCCAAACATCGTGTATGGATCATCGATCCATACTTTGCCACGGCGGAGCTTTTCAGTTTCGCCGCTGCCACGGCCTATTTGAACACCGAAGTGACGATCCTCACTGGCGCAAGCACCGCAATGGCCAAGCCTGACGAACACTACAAGGACAAGGAAGCCGGAGAGGCCATGTTGCTAAACACATCCCAAGATCACATGAAGCACATCAAAGTGCGCGTGATGACGGGTGCTATGCCAACAGTGCATGACAGGTTTCTGGTAATCGACGAAGATGCCTGGTTCACCGGAAACTCGCTAAACTCGCTCGGCGAACGTGCCGGCATGATGATCAAGCTTCCCGCACCTGAGCCGGTGATCGACAAGATCAGCCAGGTTCTGCATGACCCGGATCGGACCAAAACCCTAGATGATTGGGTGCAGCATCGCCTGGCGACGCGAGAATCTGCACCGTGCTCAAAGTTCGTCAAACTGCTCCGTTGGGCCCGCAAGCTCAAACGTGGATCGCTTGGTATGCCCGGTCCTTCTTCGAGAACCGAACCGTCTGCTTTGGCGCCTGCCAGCCAAACAACGGATATGGTCGTCGAAGCGGAGAAAATGCCATGATTGATCCACGCATCGCTGAAACTGACTATTACGTCAATCGATGTATCCAAGAGGATGAAATGGCACGCGCACTCTGCGAACAGCCCTGGGTCCCCTACGCACGAGACGCCATTGCCGGACTACTGGGCCAGTTTCTCGCTAACCTCAATGGCGACACCGAAGACATTCCTGAGAAGCTCCGTGATCACAGCCTGCTGCACCGACAAGCACTCGATAATCTAGACCTGCCAGAACAGTCGAAGCATGCGATTTACACCGTGTTGCAGGCTCTGAGAAACAATGACGCAGAGCGTGGCGAAGCCCTAATCATCGGCCTTGCTCTAGGCGACGCACTACTTACACGCGCTCAGTTCAGTACCGATATCGTGCCAGTGGCATTGCTTGCCAAATACGATTACCTAATCACCATCGGCTTCACCGAAGCGACCCAGGACGCTCTCGCATCGACGGATCATCCACTGTGGCATGCATTGGAGTCTGTCATCGCCTATGAGAATGAGCTGCATGAAGATCCGGACCACTTCCGCCATCAACATCGAATGGACGTGCTCAAGGATTGGCAGCAACAAACAGACATTTGCGAGCTCTGGCATTCACATGCCTGGGGAATGAGCTATCTAGGTCCCGAAGTGCTCTCTCTGCTCATGCCTGCCCGCCGTGCCGATGCAAAACGCTTTCTTCAAATGGCTGAAAAGCTCACCTTCCCGACGATTGCGTCTGACATGCTCTACACATATGACATTCGTTACGATTTCGACCATCTGCTTACACTGTTGGAAAGTGCCCCAAACGTCCAAAGTGATGAAGGCAACTGGAACCGAAACGTGATGGCACCTCTACTGCTTGAAGTTGCCTTACGATATTTGCAAGAGCTAGGCAATCCACCGGGAAGCGCAGAGCCTATGGCAGATCTGGACGAAATCAGAATCAAGGTTCGTTCAATTCTGTCGGTGCTGCTCGCACGCCCCGACGGTGATTACCTCTGCGTGAACTGGCTGGTACACCTGCTGAGGCCGATTCACCGGGTCTGGGCCTCCAGATATGTGGATACGCTCATCGATGAATGCATTGTTCAATTGGCAAACAATGAGTTTCCAGCGGCAACGCTAATCCTGCCTCCGGTAGAGCCACTGAAAATTGGGCTTCAGGATCTCAAACTGATCACGCTAGCGGACAAGGAAGACGAGCGCGCCTACTTTCACTTCTTCATTGCATTAATACTGCACAAAAAGTTGCCCATCGCAGCGAACTTACGCGAGGCGTTCGAGAGCCTTCTGGTTGCGGCCCGCAGCCAGTTCGGTTCCTCAACCCAGTACAAATATAGTTGGCAGCATACGTTGGTCGCAGATCTCTATCTAAGCGACGAGGAGTCTGTAACCGACAGATGGCGAGTTGCATTCAACCGTTTCGCGCCGATGCTCAGACGTGATCGGCTGGGACAACCCATCAGGGATCTCGGTGTCCCAAGCCTGTTCCTTGCGGGAGTGGGCATCGCCATGATCCGAACGGGCACGAGTCCGGACGCCCCGCCGGCTCTTGCGGCACAGATGACCGAGCTGTGGTCGGCGGTCTTGGAGGCCGCCTTCCACGCCCATGTCTGCTCCGATCCTTTTGACACCTGGGCAACTGTGATCGAAGACCTATTTCGGTGTTATCCAAGGATCCAGAAGCTCCAGGGGGATGATCAGTCAAGCGCCCTGCTGACTTACATCGAGCGCCTGGGCACAGATAATCGCTTGCTTACCTTGGCTATCACAGCACTTGGCACAGCAGGGCTAGATCTGCGCGAAATTACCGAGGACGACAGCCTGCAAATAGAATGGGAGGATCGCATCACCACGTACCTCGCGTGGAGCCTGCAATTTGAGTCACGCCAGCTACCAGCTCATCTGCGCAGTTACTGGCACAAAAGACGCCATCGACGAGTTTCTTGAGGTCCCCGGGCCTGGCCAGTCTGCGTAAAGCGGCGCCGCAATACGCTACAAAATGGACGCCGCTTTTTATGGATCTAAGCCGATATACCGGGAGAGATGCGACACGAGAAGAGGCGTAGGCTGTCCAAAGACTCAATCAATGTTTGCAGAAGGCCTAGACCTTGACGATGATGCGTGCACAGGAACAATTCGGATCGAGATCAACGATACACTCGCTGAGAGGTCCGAGATTTGGCGCATTGATGTCGTAGGAAATGTCCAGGGAGACCCGGACAACTGGAAGCATCGTAGAAACGTCGGCGCGGGAGGTGCTGTTTTGCAACGCATTGAATGCTGCCCAAAACTGCTCATGGCTGCCTAAAGAAAAGTCCTCCAGTCTGAACGAAGGTGTTCTGTCCGAAAGCAGACGGCGGAAAACCTCCGCGATAGAGGTTTTGCCGCAGTTGTTGCGTCCCCAATCAACGTGGTGCCGTCTTCAAGACCGAGGCTAACGTCCTGAAGCAACCTGAAATTTCGTATTTCAACGCGCTCGATCTGTATGATGTCCCTACCGTGAAATCGTTAGGCCATCACTGTAGACGTTAAGGCAGCGTAGTCAATTGCGAAGATAATGCAGCTCGGCGCCCACAACTAAAAGCGCTCTTCCAGACGCAATGACGCCTCCATTGAAACGTTCCGCGCAACGAGTGGCCTCTGCGAACTTCAGAAATCAGCCGACTGTAATCGACTATCGCATCGCAACTATTGGGTTGGCGGACACCAGCTTCGGGTCGATAATCGCCCTAGCTGACTGACTACTTTCGGCCAACACTAGCCATACGTTAAGCAACCACTGGTGTGCCGAAGGGGAATTCCATACTCGTTACTTCACGCATTATTGCTTCCGCCGCCTTTTGGGTAGGGAGAATTGAGGCGCGAAAGGCTGAAGCCACCGAATATTCCGATGAGCGCGAGATTCTAACCCACTTCTCATTTTTTGGGCTTGGCCAGCAGAGCACTGCATTCTGGCCAATATTGGGATGGATGTACTCGCTTAGACGATCGTAGTCACGACGGCATTCGGTGTATGAACTTTTCTTCGATGAGCGATCAATCCTTGTCATGATATTTTTGGCTTGAATTGTCAGCATGTCGTCTTCGCTAAACTCTCTGAGCTTGGATGGCGTGGCCGAGGCAATCACATCTTTCACAAGATCCAGGCGGTTCCCGCTTGTTGCGTTAATGAGCGCCTTATCTATAGAGATCACTCGATCAAAATACCTATCAGGGTGATCGCCACGGTTTTTCTTCATATGATCAAATAGGTCAAAGACCACGGCAAAAATCTCAACCATGCTTCTTGCCGCGAACAGCATTGAATAGAAATTTTTTGAGGAGAATCCATCCAAATACATCCTGAGAAAGTGGTTCACCTTGTAGCTAGTGATAAACGTGAAATGCATCAGCCTGGCAGCAATGACCTGCTGAGCGTAATTTCTAAGCTTCTGCTCATCGTTTGCATATTCGGCTGCGTGGGATACCATCACAGGCATTGGGAAGTCGTAGTCTTCGGGAAAGTTCTCGGTCCACAAAAGGACTGCTTCGAGCCGCGAGAGCTCCGTTTTCCAGCTATCAGGTAATGAAGGAAGTTCAGACATAAGCCTATCAAATAAGTAGGCGACAGAACAGGCGCAAAGCTCCCACCACTTCTGTCGCATGACGTTCCCTGCTCATGCATAACCCCCTGAGCTAACTGTGCCGACCGCTTGAGGCACAACACTGGCAAAGGCGAAAAAACGACCAAGCCTGCCTCAAGATACGAAGTTGTCGGCAATGTGTCTACCGTCTGCTATGGCTCAGGCGCTTTTCGTCTATGAGCCCGTTTCTGGTCGAACGATCCCCCCAAAGTCCGCGTCCTCCCGAATCTGTTGAAAAAGGTCGGATTTCAGAAACCTATACTGAGTCTGAGCAATTGATCTTCGAGCTGAGCAGGGCAAAGCATTCCGAAGCGGAAGCGGCTAACAAAGTTTTGACACACTCGGGGTCAACAGGAACTATTGCCATTTCCATGTCGCTGGTGGGTTTGTTGTGAGACAAATGAAGGGCTGATTAGCCCTGCGCTTCGCTAGAATCCTTGCGGGGAGCAAAAGTGTCTTAAGCTCGAAATAACACCATACTTCCTTTCGTATTCATTTCACCCGCCCTTCGCGCGGATCATCCGGGCTTGATAACTAAAAAATGAGGAAAGCGTTTGAAGGGTCTGTCCTACTGGTTGGATCTCCCACATGAAACAGACAGTTGGGAAGCCTTCAACATTATAAGAGCCGCATGGGATAGCTACGTATTTTTCGTTTACTGCCTGTTGTTTCAGCGGTCCCCCACTGAAACTGTCATGATCATAAGAAATCTTAAGATCACTCCAAGCGGCGGTACGGTTAGGGTTAAAAAGTTTAGACCGACTCCCAACCAAGAGAAATACCGCAGCCGCTTTTGGATACTTCGCCTTGTACGCGCAAAGTTTCTCAAGATCGCGGACGACCTCTGCCACACCTAATTGGTCATCGGCTAAGAGTGTCTTGATTTCGAACATTCCCCACACACCATCCCCGACGTTATTAACAATAACATCCGGAATGCATCCTCCAAGACTGTGATGTTCAACCATTTTTTCATTCTGTTTGATCATGTCAGCACTTGGCAAATGTACGGTGAGCAACTCGACCATTGCCTGCTGCACGCATGCCTCGGCAAGGTGACCGTCCGGTGCGGCACCAGTAGAGGTATTAAGCGAAGCGACTCTTATAGCGACTCCTTGGTTGAGAAGTTTGGCGAGAGGGATCGAAAAGTCGCGACTACTGCGCATACTGAATATCTTCAGATGAGATAACAAAGAAATCTTCCGTCACTCCACATTCTCGAGCAGCACGCTCTAGAGATACGTAGTTCCATACAGGACGTAATTCACTATCAAAACTGACCAATGCATATGAGTCTTTATCCGAGATACCAGTTCCTTTTGGATAATACTCAACCCAACGAGAATGAGCAGCAATGTGCTCGTAATTCAGTTCACGCCGAAGACTATACCAACGTTTTCGATGGAGCTTGTACACTCCCTCGTCGTATAGCGCTCGCACTGCCTTTACAAATATATCCTCTACCGCATTAGTAACGGAGGTGCCTATATAATTTCTGAGCTGCGCGCAGAAAAAAATCGACGTACCATCTTGATTCACACGTGCCCGAAGAAAGCAGGTGCCTACCTGTCCAAATCCAGGGAAATGAAACCGTCGAAAATCCTTTTGGAAGATAGTCATCAAAGAACTCATAAAAAAATTGGGAAAAGTTACGTTAGGCGATGGCTCGGAAAGATGTGGTGGCACACTGTTCGATAGCGCAGGAAACCGACCATAGATCAGATCCTACCCTAGGAGGCACTTTGGCCGTTGATTCGAATCACGAAGGTGCAGCCCCATCGCTCCCCCGTCCGCTGAGATCATGAGACAGAGGTGAGATGTCACCGACGCCACGTCCCACCAGCAACTTGAGCGTTGCCTCTGGGTCAACGCTCCACCATGGGCCACCCCGCACATGTTGCCAACCCACTCTACGCATAAGATTTACCGTAGCCTTGGCGGCTAAACGCGCCGCCTCCGACTCGGCGATCATTCCCAAAGATCGGACGCTTAAAACCTCAACAGGCTTATACATCGCGGTCCATTCCGAACCTTTGCCCGCAAAGTGACGACGAATGCGTGCGACCGGGTTGCTGCTGTAGCCTACAAAGTACCGGTCCCCTTCTAGCAGTAACACGAATAGCGAGTACTCTCCGCCATTGTCCAACTCAGTATGGCCGACAACGTCGCAGGGTGGTTGTCCTGCGGCCATCGCGGAGGCGACACTGTTAAAGGCCTCGACGCCAGGCAGAGCACCTACCACGTCATGGTGACCATGACTGATCAGGGCCTTGGCGGTGAGTTCATGGCTCAGATTAGTAAAGAAGCCACCTCGAACATTCTGATACCCATGGATGCGCATCAGCGCGAGAACTGCTTCGTTCTCTGCCAACTCGCCGGCCCTGTAATCAACCTCTCCCAAGTCGACCCGGCGCACTTCGCGGACAGGTGGATGAAGGCGTGTCCATTGAGATCCCGTGCCACTGAAATGCTTTTTGATGCGACGATTTGAATCCTTTGCCTGCCCCACATAAAACTTCCCGTTTGCCAGTTCCAAGACATACAGTTCGCGAGCGGCAAGCTCCAGTTTCCAGTCCATGGTGAGATCCATACCAATGTCGAGTCCGTAATATATGCACGAGTCGCTGATGTTGCCATTCACCAAACGGCGCAACGGCATCGATATATCGCATCGCTTAGCGCAATCGCATTTCGCGAAGAGCAGCTTTGATCGATAGTTGCCGTTCATTAATGTTTCCTCTTGGTCAGAATCAGTAGCATGCGAACACTGAACATTGGCCAGGCATCGCAACATCCGCGACACGGTATGCGGGATGGACATTTCGTTTCGCTACAGGATGGTCATCCTGCAAATTTCCTACTCAAACGTTCCCATCGGCGGCAACCGCTGCAAAAGCGAATTACTTAGCGCATCACGCAGTCCTGTCGGGATGCTCGGTGGTCCCTGCCGAAAAATCGGGCTCACCATCTGCCCGTCAAACTCATTGAGAATGGTGTCGATGATCTCATCTGGTACCTTCGTCATATCGTATTGAACGATGGGCGTGGTGCCAGGAAACAATGTGTGTATTGCCATGAGTTGCGCCAGCTCGGCCAGCTTCAGTTCATGTGTCGCGACAAAGGCGATTTCGACATGGCCACCATTCACTGGCGGCTTCAATAGCAGTTCTGGCGTTCTCAGCAGCAACAAGTCCCACGCGGTAGCGGAAATATTTCTGAGCGCCTTTTTACGTGAGGTGTTCTCCTTGATTCCGAGCAGAGAGCCTGCTTGCCCGCTGAAGTAATGCAAAGCCAACTGGCTTTCCCGCGCAAGCGAGACATCTACCGTGGAGCTGATAAACCGCTGATAAGCAATATACTGGTCTGCTGCCGAGGCGCCTCGCATTTCAAATTCCCGTAACAGAACCATCTTCAGCAATGCTATCTCGGTGACTTCAACTGTCTCCAGAGCCTTACGCTGGGTGTGGGTTGCGATAAATGAATGCACATGCCGCTCGGCAATCTCATCAAGGGAATCTACGCCCTCCTTCGCAAGATAATGCGCGACGGCGGCCGGGAGCAGGCGGACGTTACCTGTCGCCAGAAAATAACCGGTGTCCATGGCTAGGAACCGATAAAGCAACCGTAAGCGCCGTGTGGCATGAAGTATGAAATTTGCGCGCGTTGATTTTGCATACTGCTCGACCAAAAAGAAGCCCGCGTTGATATCCCAGCCTTCGCGCGAGACAAACTCAATAAAGCCTCGCATGCCATCATCTATCTCAGCACCAGACATCAGCGCTGCGATGCCGTCCAACAAATTGGAATCGACCACGACCCTGGCACAGGCCGGATAACTCAACTCGCCCTCTTCCCGGTACTGTTGGTTAATTAGGTAAGGTTGTTTACCGCCGAACTGATCGATCAACATGACGGGCTTATTGACACCAAAAATCTTCGTGCCGCGTAGCCAAGGCGAATCAATTGGGGAATCTTTCACCAGCCACTGGAATGCCGTCACGATGCTGCCCTCCATTTCCCAAGAGTTTTTTTGAATAACTGCATTCCGAGCCTTGTGCAGCGCGAAATGAGCAACGATCAACTCGACACTGTGTCCATAAGGATGTCCATCCTAAACCCTTTCCGCGCTATCTCGCATGGCTGTGTGGATCATACAGGGAGTCTGGGTGACGGTCCGCTCGAGGTATGCGCTGTCACTCGTCAGGTTCCCCCTCCGCCTCGCGCCGCTACGGGGGCAGCAGCCTAGATTCCCAGCCTGGCGCCGGCCATAATGAAGGCCCAATAATGCGTAGGCGCGATCATGAAAACAGCTCTAGGGATAGGACTGGTGCTAGTGCTGGTCGTGACAACCTTTACGGCGCTCGGCCTCTCTGAAAACAATCACATGCTGGTCTTCGGCCTGCTCCTGGCGGTGATCTCAGGCCTTGTAACCATCGCCCTCGCCGCCACGGCGAAAATCCAAGCGCTGCGCGCGACCTTTGAGCCCGCCCCCTTGGTCGCTCAGAATAAGTCGCACTCTTTCAGCAACACCACGGCAATGCACCACTACCCTAGCGAGGAGCTCCGTGAACTGGCATCGCTACGCCAGGACCTGCGCACGCTGCAGGATCTGCACGGTAATGCCGTGTTTGAGATTGCCGCACTGAAAACGCACATGCGCCTGTGCTTCGACAACATCCGCTACCACGAGCAAATCACCCTTCCCCACGCGCTGGCAGGTCAGGCCGGTGCCTTTATTGTTGCAACGCTGCGGACGCTCGTGGGCACGGCATTGTGCGCTCTGCCCGATATTGCCTATGCGCTGGCGAAGGCCGTCAATGTACTGCTCGTTGACGGCTGGCAGCACGTCAATCATTGGCGCGCCGACTGAACGCCCGATTACAGCGTGCTGATTTACGCCACCCCGGATACCGACCCATGGGAAACACGGCCTCAACCCGGGAACATGATGGCGGTGAAGCTGTAGGGCTGCTGCCACTCTTCGATCATGCGCCCCACGACAACGCAGCGGGCTTTGCCAGTCTGCGCCAGTATGTCCTGAGCGAACTGACCAGCCACTTCATTGCGCGTGCTGGAGAGCATGCGCGGAAAAACGTAGAACGCCACCACGCTATCGCTGTAGGGCGCCGGCAAGACAGCGAGCCCTCGCGGCTGCTTGGGATCATGCGGGTTCGCCGCAACATCCTGTTTAAGCGACAGTAGCTCGTCATCCAGGCTGTCGCCAGCGTGAAAAGCGATGTCGAGCAGCGCCAGACTGACTGTCGTCCAGCCGTGACGGCTTCGACGGTGCGCCTCTAGGATCATATAGCGCAGCGTGTCGGGTAACAGCAGCGTTGGCTTCGGCAGGCTTACTCCGGCATCACGGCTGGTGTAATAGAGGTCAATGGGCTCGGACAGGCCGGAGATGGCAAACAGTGCATCAGTCCGCGCGACTTCCCCCATGCCAAAGGCGGTTTGCAGATAGAATCCGAGATAGTCCAGTTCATCGCCTAGCAGCCCCGTCGAGCGCTGGACAGGTCCGCGATTAGCCAAATAGTGAAGGATGTATGCCGGCTCCTCCAGGATATCTAAAATGCAGCCAAGGTCGGCCAGATTCACCGTCGGAGCAAGCTCCAGATCCGCCGGCACCCAACCTGCCTCCTTCAACTCCGCTTCGCAACTGGCGAGAATGGAAAAGTCCTCCAGTGTCACCGACAGCCGAATCACCTGATCGATTACCCCAGCGTCAATCCCTAGGGATGCAACAACCTGCTGACTGACCTCATCACCACGCTTGGCGGCGTCAATCATCTGCGCCAGTCGATCTGACTGAATGGCCGGTTCGACCAACAATTCCTGCACATGGCGCTTAACTCGCTCTGGCGCCCCGCGTAGACCCTGTACGCTCAAAGCACCAGATTTCGCCTCAACAATCAGCACCGTACGATCGAGGATCAGCAGTACATCCGTCTCGTAGCGGTCTACCCCGACCGCCCACTTGACTCCCGCTTGCAGCCGGGCGGAAGGAAATGCCCCTCGCAGCAGATCGCTCACTTGTGCTTCCAGGTACTCGGCCCGTGTCCGGGCCATTTTTTTCCTGACGGCCGGCGTGAGGTTTCCCAACAGCGAACGCATGACGCTATGAATATGACTGAATACTAACTGTGGCATGGGGAAGAAGTACTCAAGTCCGGTGCTGATACAGGGTGTAGACCAGATCGGATTACCCATGAAGAAATGGGGTATGTCGTCGGCGCTTAAGCTCCCAGGTTCCCGCGACAAGCGCTCCAACACCCGTACCACGACGCTTCGATCACGGCCGGTGGCGTGTGCGATGTCTTCGGAGTCCACGATGGCCAGCTTGAGAAGTTGAATATCGGCGTGAGACATTATCCAACCGGCCAACTGCTCACGGCTTACGGTTTCCGGAATTTCGCGCAGAAACGCCTCAGGATCACCTTCGACAAAGTCAGGCTCGCGAAAAAAAGCGTGGACCATTTCAGCATGGGTGTGGCAACGGATAATCGCGCCCAATCGCCGCAGACGTTCTGACGCGCGCTGCTCGACATCCACGAGCAAGGCCTTAGCCACCTCGATCACGTCGGTCGCGCCGAATCCGTAGGCGGCGATAAGGTCGTCGTCCAACACGCCATAAAGCTCGCGAGCAATGCGTAACACGGCACCATGGTAGCCCCAATTTCTGACGAACTGGGTATGCCCGCGCAAGCGTTCCTGGAGCAACAACACGGCGCGCTCATCCAACCCCTTCGTCCCGGACAGTGAGGTGTACCGGGCC
Organism: Pseudomonas sp. GW822-FHT07A10; assembly: GCF_058798795.1. Lineage (NCBI taxonomy): Bacteria > Pseudomonadati > Pseudomonadota > Gammaproteobacteria > Pseudomonadales > Pseudomonadaceae > Pseudomonas > Pseudomonas sp. GW822-FHT07A10. The sequence continues at coordinate 292,762 of NZ_JBXAKV010000001.1, read as the reverse complement.
TGGTAAAATGCGTCCGCTAGGGCTTTCAGGCGCTCGATTAACTGCTGAATCTCGTCGGGGTCAGCCGGGCGCTGCCCCCACTGATCCTGACGCAACGTCAGGATCAAGGCTTGCAGCAATTCGACATGCGGCTGCCCGATGCCCGACATTAGACTGCGTTGAGCTACGCCCTCGGCACTGACCGGTGCCTGCAGCCCGTAATGGGCGAGGACCGCCAGCAGGTGCAGAGGGTAGCAGCGTTGCAGTAACGCGCAAATGTCGCTGCACAGGACCGGCAATTGCCGTTGGCTCTCGATCCCGTTTGCCACCAGTTGCGCTCGCAGCTCATCAGGATCCATCGAACTGTAAGGGTGAATCGTCCACCCCCCAGCGAGCAACGCCGACGCATCATTCATGAGGTTCCCTTCCATTTTTCCGTATCACCAATGGCGACTTAGCCGAGCAGATCACCCTACAGTGTCGCACACCGAGCCGCCCGAACCGCGCCCTGCTGGGAGAGGCATGCCAAGAGGCGTGACGGCCGCGTGTGCCAACGCTGGAGTCAGCTTTTAACCAGGGGTTAATAGCGGACAGGCGCCTTACGACGTCATTGATCTGCAAGATGAAAACGCGGGTAAACCGGGACGCGTCCTATAGAGATGATTTCAAAGCCTTTCGCTGAGAAATACGGCATCTTGGGCCTCACTCGGCCTGCTGTTTGGAGCAGGTCGTCACGCCCCGCTCGAAGTAGACAATTAGCATCGTCTGATCGCTGACATTTTGGAAAATTCTCAATCCAGAGGCACTGTTCGGTCATTTGACTCAGCTTTTTCCCGCGACGATGACGACCCCAATCCGGTCAGCCAAATTTAGTACGGTGTCGAACAGATTCGAATCCCCGGTCAAACTGCGTGACGCCCCTTGCGAATGGAGCGCACCGCCTGGAATCCGGTCACCGAAGAGCACCACCGCGCGTGCCGAATCATCCTGTCTCGACACCCAAGACAGCCCTTGCACATCCGGGTATTGACGGTGGATCGCCTCCGCCCATTTGCGCGTTGCGGGGTACTGATCTTTCTCAGTGTCGATTAATTGCTTGCGAGTGACGCCCAATTTACGCAGGGGGACACTGGACAGATCAACCAGGTGCAGCGGCTGGCTAACCTGGACGGCTGAATGCACCTGCCCAGACAGCTTGCCTTTGTCAAAGCTCTTGAAGCCAGCCGTGTGGGGAACGTCGTGGAAAACGGTCTCCATCAAGGCACACTCGACTGTCGTGCCACCATACAAGGTGGGAATCGCTTGATTCTGATCATCCTGGATTGGGCTGAAGCGTGCATTGCCGTGCACACCGGGATTGAATTGATCTGGCTGATATTTATCCTGATGCACACGATGGAGCACGTCGCCTTTAGCAAGAACCGTGAGAGTCACGTGCAGCGTAGCCGCGGGAACCGGGGTGACGGACGCCGCCAAATCGGTGGCCGGTGTCGCCATGCTATCGCTGGACTCGGTACGCTGCTTAGCCATGGACAATGCCCTGGATCTCATCCAGTGCGGCAGCAATCACCCGATCAGGTGCCGATGCCAGCAGGTCCTGGGGCCTTTTACCGCCCAGAAAACTGTTATCTGACCGAAACCAGTAAGCCATACCCCAGCCGTCCTTGTGGCCACCGAAAGCCTCAATGACTTTGGCTAGCGCCTTGAACGGCCGATAGCCCGCGTCCGGATCCAAGCCGTAACCAGGGAAATAGTCGACCCCTCCGTGATTGATGGCAAAGATCTGCCCCTGCTTTTTCCACTTGTTGGGCTGGGCACTCGGGTTGCGGGTACTCAACTGGGCCACCTGCGCGATATCTGCGGAGGTCAACCAGTCACCGCTCTCCAACACCGCTTTGCGGGCTTGTACCAGCATCGCCGCTTCCTTGAGCAGGCGAGGTGAAGGCGGCTTGCGCGTCACAAACACCTCGGCCAGACGCTCCAGCGCCTTCGGGTCCTGGCGCTCCTGCAGCACCTCATACATCGAGGAGGCCACATGGGCAAAGTTTTCCGCCAACGCTTCAAATACGCCGAGCTTGATACGATCGAAAGACACGACCAGCACTCGATCCGCGTGCGAGCGGCTCAAGCTAGCCCGAGCCTCCTTAGGTGTACCTACCAAGGTCGAGACGCCCGATTGCTCTGTAACGCTCATGGAGAATCTCCTCACCAGTTATCTACATTATCCAATCCTAGCATATCTTTGATAACCCTAGCTCTGACCTAACCCCCCATTCATCTGGATGCATAGATAGGTTTGAGGGGAGCACGCCGTGCCGCCGACCAGCGCGATGACTCAGGGGCAAGAAGCTTATAGACACGATCTTGACTTTCAGGTGTTGCGAGCGATCTCGCTCAAGACCAGCAATGGTGGACCGAAAGAGTTGGCATAACCCAGCTCAGCACTGCTTGGATTCCCAGCGCACCACAACGTAAATCTTCGGGTGGTCCCGCCCCCTAACCCCTACGACTGAAGACCTGCACCACATCGACCTAAAAAGGTGCTTTCCGGTCAACAGGCATTGCGCGCAAGGCAACGCTGATCGCGGGAATCGATACCCTTCGCGTCCAGCTCGTACGCCGACGGATCCTCGATCAAGTTGCATAAAGCCCCCTATGAAACGAGCGCCCCCTCAGAAGCACTCTCTCAATACAACTTTTCGTAGCAGCGCACTGGCAAATGGGCGCATTGAGCAATACCCTGCCCGTACCGACCCAACGTTACGAGCTGAAACATGTCAGGGATTGCCATATTTGAAAGCCCACGTTGGCTACGAGATCTTCTCCGCTTCTTGCCGCTGAAGAGCCAATTCGTCCTGTCAGGCAACATCCGCGACCTGCAGGCCAGTGAAGTGGCGCCCGGCACGGTGACTGCGCAGAGCTTCAATCAAACCCTCTGTAATGCCCTGCTCGATGCCGGCTACACCCAAGTCATCGCCTGGGATCCCGTGTCCGGTTTCCGGACAATCGACAAACCCGGCTCCGCCCCTGAAGCCGGCCAGACGTTGCTTCAGGAACTTGGCCTGACTCCGGTAAATGGCGCAGCCCCCGCAGGTATCGATCTGCTGGGCGCCACCCTGCCACGACTGGTGGGTCGTGCTGGCGAACCTATCGCGCTGATCATCGATTTCGCCTCACGCCTGGTGGTTCGCAACGACTCCCTCAGCGCTGCTGAACACCAGCTCTTCACCCAAGCCCTGGTGCAATCCCATCAGGCTCGCAGCCGTCCGGCCACAGAGCTGCGCAAACCGTTCTTCAATACCCTGCTATGGCTGGTGGAAAAAGAAGGTGATTTGCCCGACTGGTTGCTGGTCGACAACCCGCGCCTGCGCCACATTCCCGTGTCCAAACCCGATCAATTGTCCCGCCGTGCATTGGCACCGGCGTTGCTCAAAGGGCTCAGTGGCAGCCAGGGCGCCAGCGAAGTGGTCATGCATCAGGCTGTGGAAGCCTTCGTCCAGAACACGGAGGGATTGCTGCTGCTCGATCTCAGCGCCATTGCGCAACTGGCGCGGGTCGAGGGTGTAGCCATTGAGCAGATTGCCGATGCGGTGCGCCGCTACAAGATCGGTGTCACCGAGGACCCGTGGCTGAAAATCGACCGTCAGCGTATCCGGCATGCGGACGCGCTCGTCCACCAGCGGGTCAAAGGCCAGGAGCATGCGGTGACGCACATGCTAGACATCGTCAAGCGCGCGATGACAGGCGTCGGCGCCAGTCGCAAGGGCAACCGTCCACGGGGCGTAGCCTTTCTCGCGGGGCCAACCGGCGTGGGCAAGACCGAACTCGCCAAAACGATTACCAGCCTGTTGTTCGGCGACGAAAGTGCATATATCCGCTTCGACATGTCGGAATTCAGCGCCGAACATGCCGATCAACGTCTTATAGGCGCACCGCCCGGCTACGTCGGCTATGACGTCGGCGGTGAGCTGACCAATGCTATCCGCGAGAAACCGTTCAGCGTGGTGTTATTCGATGAAATCGAAAAAGCCCACCCACGGATTCTCGACAAGTTCCTGCAGATCCTCGACGACGGAGTGCTGACTTCAGGCCGCGGTGATCGGGTGTACTTTTCGGAGGCCCTGATCGTGTTCACTTCCAACCTGGGGATCTATCGCCAGGGCGACAATGGCGAACGCGTTGCCAACGTCCTGCCGGGCGAAGCCTTCGAGCAAGTCCAGAACAAGGTGCACAGCGAGATCGACCGGTATTTCAAGCTGGTGCTCAACCGGCCGGAAATCCTCAATCGAATCGGCGAGAACATCATCGTCTTCGACTTCATTCGCGAAGGCGTTGCAGTGCAGATCTTCGAACAGATGGTCAACGCCACCTTCAACGACCTGCAGGGACAGAACCTGTTTATCGAATTGGCCCCCCAGGCACGCCAGACACTGCACAACCTCTGTCTGCAGGACCTGTCCAACGGTGGCCGGGGCATCCGCAACCAGTTAGAGGCACGCCTGCTCAATCCCCTGTCGCGGGCGCTGTTCGATCAGGACGCACAACCGGGCGAGCACTTCACGATCACCGAGTTGGACATCACCGGACTGAAGATGGAACGTCGCTGAACATGGACCTTAGCCTGTCGCGCATGCATTTTCCGGTCACTACCCTCGGCCCGGGGCGGCGTATTGGTATCTGGTTCCAGGGTTGCAGCATCCGCTGTCCAGGCTGCATCTCTGCCGATACCTGGGGGCCCGGGCACCGACGCTTGTCGCTTGAGCAACTGATTGAACAGATAACCCCCTGGCTGCACGAGGCCGAAGGAATCACCATTTCCGGAGGGGAACCGTTCGACCAGTTCGACGCCCTGCGATCGCTGCTCGAAGGCCTGCGTCGGCTCAGCGAGCTCGACATCCTGGTCTACAGTGGCTACTCCCTGGAGCAACTCGACGAGCCATTGTTCCAGACCAAGGGCTTGATAGATGCCTTGATCAGCGACCCCTATATCGAAGCACTCAGTCAGACCATGGCCTTGCGCGGCAGCGACAATCAACGCCTGAGCCTGCTCACGCCACTGGGCCGGGCACGCCTGGGTCATTACGAACGCCTGCTCGAACCCACCGACAAGGCGCTCGACTTGATGTTTGACGAACGTGGCAGCGTCTGGATGGCCGGCATCCCACGACGTGACGACCTATGGCGCTTACGCGATCTGCTGCATGAACAAGGCCATCATTTACAGATCAGCGCACACGCGTCGCGACGCCGCTGAGTGGAGCACACCCCATGATACGTTTCTGCCCCAACTGCAAAACCGAACGCGCCCTCCAGGAAATGTTCTGCGAAGGGCTCATTCAGGAACGACCCTGCGGCTGGGACCTCGCCGGCGAACCCATTCATGCCACCGGCTGGCGGCCGCAAGCCGTCTTCACTGAGGAACCCCTCCCGCCGGTCAGTCCGGCCCAGGGGAATGCCCCTGACCTGCTCTGCGAAAATGGTCACCCGATGGTCGATGGCGACCTGATGTGCCTTGAATGTGGCAGCTCACCTGCGCAAGCAACGTCCTACGACGCCCAGCCAGACGGCAGCGAACCAGAGAGCATCCCCCAGACCCTGATCGATGGTTGGCGCCTGATCCGTCAAATCAGCAGCACCGACGGTGTGCGAGAACGATACCTCGCCGAGCACGAGGAAACCGCACAGCAGGCGGTCCTGACCCTGTATCGACCCGGCGCCGAACCGGACCCGGCGATCTATGATGTGATCCGCCGACTGCCACGCGAGCACGTACCCGAAATCATTGCCACCGGCCGTTGGGATGACCGTGCCTATGAGGTCATTGAAGAACTCACCGGCGGGACCCTGGCAGAACTTGGCAGTGTGATCCGCGACAGCGACAGCGTGCACCATGTGGTCAACGAACTGGGCCTGGCGCTGCATGCTTTCAACGAGGCTGGTCTGCGCCATCGTGATCTGCGCCCGGCCAGCCTGCTGGTACGTTCCCGCGAACCGCTGGACCTGGTCATCAGCGGCTTCGGCTCGGCACGCCTGTCCGAGTTCGACCTGGACATCGTGTCGCCACTGGAAACCAGCCGCTACATGGCGCCCGAAGCCATCGCAGGCGGCGTTGCGGCTGCCTCGGACTGGTGGAGCCTGGGCATGATCCTGCTCGAGCAACTGACCCAGGGCGCCTGTTTCGACGGCATCAATGCCAATGCATTTCTTATTCACGTGCTGGCCAACGGAGTACCGATCCCCGACGACCTCGACCCGCGTCTGAACCTGCTGCTGCGAGGTCTGCTGGCACGCGACCGTCATCAACGCTGGCAATGGCCGCAGGTCGAAGGCTGGCTCAACGGCATTGCGGTCGAGGCTCCAGCCTCTTCCGTCCAGCAAACGGACGGTGGTGAAGGCGCCACCCTACTGCTGGGCGAGCGCCGCTTTCACAAGCCCGGCGTATTCGCCCTGGCGGCAGCGCAGGCGGATAACTGGCAACAGGCCCTGGACCATTTGCTGCGCGGTGTGATCGTGACGTGGGCCGAGCAGGTCGGTCTCGCCCCTTCTCTGGTCGCCGGCTTGCGTCAGGTCGTTCAGCACGAGGGGATTGAGGACGACTTCCGTCTGATGCTGGCGCTGAGAATCCTCAATCCGGAAATCCCGTTGATTCATCGTGGTGACATCGTCACACCAGGATGGCTACTGGAGCACCCACTGGAAGGCTATCGCCTGATCAGCGGGTCGGTCCCGGACCTGCTTGAGCAATTGCAGACCGACAACTGGCTGTCGCGTCTCAAATCCCGCGCCGAAAACGTGCGTCAGCGTGCCCTACACCAACACATCGAGTTGGTCGAAGAGCAACTGCGGATATTCCTGCTATCGACCTCACGCGCCAAGCTGTCCACGCAATGGAAAGAGCGCCAACGCCTGTTTCCAGACACCGACCATCCGGGACTGACCTCACTGTCGGAGCGCCGGGTGATCGCCGAAGAAGATCTGATCGTGCTGCTCAGCGCGGCGATCAGTCAGTTCCGTTCGGGGGCCTCGATAGTAGAGGCCGCCGCCGAGCTGGCCAGGACTGTCGATGTCGGTTGGTTCGACTCCGAAGCGGCGACCCAACTGCTGTTGCATTCGCGACTTGAGCTGTACCGCAGTGTCGATGAACGCATCCAAGGCTTTGCCCGTTGTGGCGTGCCGGCAGTGGACGAGTGGGCCGAGCAGTTCCGACTGGAGCGACGTATGCCGTTGGCCCAGGCGCTGGTGTTGCTGGCCATTCCGTCCAGCCATTGGCTGGAACCACAGAAACAGCAGTACGTCTCACAGATCCTCGACTTCTTCGAGAAGAAGGTAGTGACCGCAGTGATGCGCGGGCCACTGGTGCGTATGAGTATCGGCAAGACCACCGCACGGGTCGACATCAATGAACTGAACAGCGAGCGCAGTCCGGCCGCGGCGTTGCTCGATCACCTGCTGCAACGTAATGCCCGGGAAGTGAACCTCGACCCAGAGAGCTTTCAGCTCAACGGCCAGCTGGAATCGCGCCTGCATGCCCTGTACCGTCAAAGCGCGCTGTACAAACGTGACACCGGCATCGACGGTCTGTACCTGGGCTTCCCTTTCCTGCTCAATCGCGACCCTCGCGGCACCACGCGTACGCGGATCATCCCGCTCCTACTGTGGCCAGTGAAACTGCTGCTGGAGCTGGGTGCTCGTGGTCACGCCGCCTTGGCGTTTGACAGTGAGCGTGAGGAAGTGCGGCTCAACCCCGCGCTGGAAAGCGTGCTCGGCGCCGAAACCTGCAAACGCTGGCGCAAGACCGCCGATGAACTGCTCGGCCGCTCGTCAATTCGTTCGGCGGATGTGATGGACGCCTTCGGCATGCTCGCCACCATTCGCTCACGTGCCCTTGGCAACCTGCCCGCCAGCACGGTGGAGATCGCGCCCTACCAAGACGAACTGGACTGCGCGGCGGTGCTGTTTCACGTGACCTTCATGGGGCAAGCCATCGGCGAAGACTTGCGTCAACTGAAAACCCTGTCTCCCGCCGGTACCGGCCTGGAAACGGCGTTGCGCCTCAAGACCGCCGACGAAACCACGCACGGGGCACCTCCAGGCGAGCTGCAACGCTACTTCACTGTGGCCAGCGACCCCTCCCAGGAAGCGGCCGTGATCCAAGCCCGACAAAGCCCGGGACTGCTGGTCGAGGGGCCGCCCGGAACCGGCAAGAGCCAGACCATCGTGAACATGGTCGCGGACGCCATCGGCCGCCAGCGCAGCTTGCTCATCGTCTGTCAGAAGCATGCGGCGCTGGAGGTCGTGTACAAACGCCTGGTCGCCGAAGGCCTCGGCCAACGCATCGTCATGCTCAATGACGTGAACCGAGACCGCGAGCCCGTCATCCGCGGTATTCGCGAACAGCTGGAAAGCCTGTTCACGAACGGCAGCCAGGCGCAGGGCTGGCAGCGCCAGCGCGAACAGGTCGCGGCCCGCATCGAGGCCCTGGAGGGCGAACTCGACCGCTTCCACCAGAGCCTGCATCGCCTGGATGAAAATACCGGCCTCAGTTATCGCAGGCTGCTCGGCGAGTTGATTGAATTGGAATCCGGCCCGGCCCCGCTCGAGTTTCCGGCCCTGCGCCAACGCCTGGCCTCCCTGGACCTCGCTAGCCTGACCCGTTTGGAGGAAAGCTGCGCCCCTCTGATTCGCCTGTGGTTGCCCGCACGCTACGAAGGCAGTCCATTGGCCCAGTTGCAGTCGTTCGCCGCCGACCGGGCGACTTTGCAGGCTTTCACCGACAATCTGCACAGTTTCACCCAAGCCGAACACAACCGTCAGGCCACGCTGCAAGCACACCCTGCCAGCTTCGAAATCGACGACCCGGCGCCGTACCGTAACTGGATAGCGGCCCATGTCGCTGCCCTGCTCGACCTGAAGCAAGAGCAACGTCTGCGCCTTGCGCGGTGGCTACCGCTTTTCCGCAGCCCCGAAGCGGGCCAATCCCCACGGGGAGAGTCGATTCTCGGCGAACTACAGCAACTGGACCAGCAACTCGGCCAACTGGATCAGGACCACTACGCCCCCGCCTTGTCACCGGCCCTCTGCCTGCTCGAAAACAAGGCCCTCAGGCATCTGGATCAAGACTGTACCAAGGTTATGGCTGCCCGGTCCTGGTTGGCGAACATCAATCCGCTGCATCTGCTGCGGCGCAAGCGACTGCGCAACTTCCTTCAGGACCAGGGGGAAAGCCGTGTTAGTGAAGCGCTACCAACCCTACAGGCAGCCATCCGCCTTGAAAGCCAGTGGCGACCATTGCGCGCCGAGCTGAGCACCCTGCACCTGGCGTTGGAACTAGAAGCTGTGAGTCGGCAAGCCCGCCTGGAATTGATCAGCTTCGTGAAGAGCGACATCCGTCACCTGCTGGAAATCCAGGCGCTGGCCATGGCGTTGGCGCAATCGCCTCGCGCCCGGCAGGCCGACGAGGCCGCCCTCGCCGGCGACAAACAACATCTCGAGGCGCTGCTCAGCGATCTCGATGCTTCGCTAATGCGCCATGGCGTTCGCCAATCCAGCCTCGAGCAACTCAAGATACTCGGCGACTGGCTGGGCGAAGAACTGGTGCAGCAGCTGCAGCACGCGATCGAGCACAATCTGAGCAATCAACTATCTCTTGATCGGCTGCATGAAGCGCTGCCCTTTCTGGCCGCCTACCAGACATTCCGCGGGCGCGTTGGTCAGTTGACAGCAGTCGACATGGAGCTGCTCGCATTGCTGCGCCAACGCCAGGGAGAGTTGGACAACATTGCGCCCGAGCAGCTTGAAGCCGCAGTGCGGCGCCTGCTTAACCGCGAAGCTCGACTGGGTTGGAAACACCGCGTCGAGCAAACCAATCCTGAACTGCTGTTCAGCCAGGACGAAGCCCGCGCCAAAGTCGCCAGCCTCGCGCAAGCCGATGCGCAAATGCGGCTGCTCAATCGCGAGCTGCTGGCCAAAGCCATCAACCTCGATCACCTAGGTAATCGCAAGCAATGGGAGGATGTCACCCGCCTGACTGGCAAACGCTCGCGGCGCCTGCGCGAATTCATTGAACTGGGCAGTAACTTAGGCCTGATGAGCCTACGCCCGGTGTGGTTGATGAACCCGGACGTCGCCAGCCGTGTGCTGCCGCTCAAGGCAGGTCTGTTCGATACTGTCATCTACGACGAAGCCTCACAGATGCCGGTTGAGTTCGCCCTGCCGACCCTGTTCCGCGGCCAAGTCACTGTTGTCAGCGGCGATGAGAAGCAAATGCCGCCGACGGCATTCTTTTCCAGTCGCATCGAAAGCGACGAAGCCGAAGTGTTCGACGGCGACGAACCTGACGAAGACGCGGATGAGGAACAGCGTGAAGCGTTCGAAGACACTTGGAACCGTCGCGAGATCAAAGATTGCCCCGACCTGCTGCAACTGGCGCGCAACGTCCTGCCCAGCACCACATTGCAGATCCACTACCGTTCGGCCTACCGGGAACTGATAGGTTTTTCCAACGCCTCGTTCTATGGCAATCGCCTAAACGTTCCAGTCCGTCACCCGCAGGCGAGCATCCAGCGCATTAAGCCGCTGGAGCTGATCCAGGTCGCTGGGCTGTATCAGAACCAGAGTAACGCCCAGGAAGCCGAACGGGTCGTCGAGTACCTGGGTGAATTGTGGCAGAAGCCCTACGACCAGCGCCCCTCGGTGGGTGTCGTCACCTTCAACCGCAAGCAGGCCGACCTCATCGAGGAGCACTTGGAGCAGCGTGCAGAGCAGGATGAACTGTTCCGCGCCGCCTACGCCCAGGAGCGCGAGCGCAGCGAAGACGGCGAGGACATGTCGATGTTTGTCAAGAACGTGGAGAACGTGCAGGGGGATGAACGCGACATCATCGTCTTCTCCTCCACCTTCGGGCGCAACAGCCAAGGCACATTCCGCCGAAGCTTCGGCGTACTGGGGCAGACAGGTGGCGAACGACGCCTGAACGTGGCGGTGACCCGCGCGCGGCGCAAGGTGGTGATGATCACGTCGATGCCGATCGCCGATATCTCCGACATGCTCAACACGCACCGCCCCCCCAACAGCCCGCGAGATTATCTGCAAGGCTATCTGGAATATGCTCGCGCGCTCTCCTCGGGCGAGTTCAGCAACAGCACCAAGTTGCTGGAGCGCCTGCAGACCGACCGCAGCAGCCAGCATCGTGAGCAAAGTCAGCAACGTGATGGCTTTGTCAGGCTGGTCGGTGAATTCATTCACTCCCTGGGATGGCAGGCCGCTCCCGCCAGTGAAGGCGACGCTTTCGGTCTCGATTTCGCCATCGAGAATCTAGGCACGGGCTTGTATGCAATCGGCATCGAGTGCGATGCGCCTTGCCACAATCTGCTGGAACGTGCCCGCGCCCGGGAAATTTGGCGCCCGTCCGTGCTGCACCGCGCCATCCCGCACATCCATCGTGTGTCATCGCAAGCCTGGTATCACAGCGGCGACAGCGAACGCTCACGACTGCGTGAAGCAATCGAACACGCCATGCAGATCGAGCAGACGCTGCAACCCAGCCCTACTTCAGTTGATACGGAAATCTGCCAATGAGTGGTCCCAAGGTCGTTCGCATTGTTACCCGCGAAGAAATCATCGCCATTTGTGAAGGCCACCTGCAACGCCTGGAGCGCGCCGTGGGTCGCTGGCAAACACAGGCCACAAGGCTTGGTGAGCTCAGTGAACAGGAGCGCTCCGCCTCCCTGGAGCGACACGCTCGCCTTCGCGCTCTGCTGGCAGAAGACCGATTGGCGGAACTGCAGAAGGCCGTACCAGTGGAGATCGAGCACCTGCGCCGTGACTTGGAGGACCGCGAAGAACGCGCGATCATTCGTGCCGCCGAGCGACGCCAACGCGACCGACGCGTCCAGGAAAATGCAGAAACCCTGCTTGACGCTTTGCAAGCCAACCCCGAAAGCGTCGATCAAGCCTTGTTGAAGTCCCTCTCACGATTGGCCAGCGGTGCCAGTCGGGAAGATGCCGAATGCCTGCTGGCCGACGGTTTCGCCCACTTGAGCAAGGCAAGCGAGAAGCCAACCCTGAGCGATACCCAACGCGCCCTGGCGCAGCAACTCAAGGTCGACGAACCCGAGGTTTCCCTGCGCGAATGGATTGCGGCCCGGGAACTGGATGCAACGCGCGACGTACGGCTGCTACGCATTGACCGCCACATAGTGGAGCTGCAACTGCTGCAAGGCGCTGAGCGTGCCGCGCCGTTCCTCCTGGCACTGGAAAGAGCTGAAACGGAAACCGATGCCAAGCGGCGTAACCTGCTGCTCGACAGCCTAGTACTCGACCTCGCCGCGTCCACCCGAAACTTTCGACGCCAACGCGAGTGTCTCGAACAACTGCAGGATCTGGCCAGCGAAGTCAAAACCTACACAGGCATCGAACACGCGACCTTGCTCGGTCATATTGACGCTTGTACAACCGACACCGAGCTCTCGGTAACGACCGGACTGATCGAGCAGTGCAAAACGCTTATCGCTTCCCACTTGCAGGATCAGGCCGCCCTCGCCCGCCGCGAAGCCGTGCTCGACGGCTTGGCCAGCCTCGGCTACGAAGTGCGTGAAGGCATGGCGACTGCCTGGGCAGAAAACGGCAAGGTCGTGCTGCGCAAAGCCGCTACCCCCGGCTACGGAGTGGAAGTGGGTGGCAAAGCCGACAATGGCCGTCTGCAGGTTCGCGCCATAGCCCTCAGCAGCGATCGCGACAAAACGCGGGATCGCGACATTGAAACCATCTGGTGCGGCGAATTCCAACGGCTGCAAGCCTTATTGAAAGACAAGGGCAGCGAGTTACTCATCGAGCGTGCGCTTTCGGTAGGTGAAGTCCCACTTAAAGAAACGAATATTTCCGAGCCGGGCGTAGAAACAATCGCTGATCAGCAAAAGACACTTCATTAGCGAATCACTCACTCTCATCCCACCACAAGCTATTGCCAACCTGCTCTGCCGCCAAGGACTCAGAACTGCGCCGCTATGGCGGCACAAAACAGTGAGAAAGCGAGCCAGCTTGGAATGAACGGCGTGCTCAGTTCCGGCCACACCAACCGCAAGTGATCGATGGACTGGGGACTTGCATCGCATCGACGCTAAAACAACGCTCAGGGGTACTTAGCGGGGGCAACGGTTTGGCATTGCGCTCAAGACGTCGCTGGTCGCGAGGATCGATTCCCTTCGCGATCAGCGCCCTGGCAACATCACGCAGAACGCGAGCATCGCGTAAACCAATTTCAGGATAGGTGCCGAGCGAAATACGAGGCTGCTTGCCCGCCCAAGAAAAGCGGAAGTGCGAGCTCTTGGTGCCGTTCGTATTCACAAAAAGCGCGAGACCATCAAAATCAGGAAGGGTGTAGTTTTTGGTGCGAGGCTTGGCGTGTCGGACCGCCGTAATGGTAAGGACCATCGTACTAACTCCACTCATAAGAATGAAGGAGTGTTGTACGGTTTTCAGAGGGCCAAGCAGCTCTAAAAACTGATTTAGCAAGCGTCGATTTGATGTACTAAATAATGTACTGAAAAATTGTGGCTATTGATGTATCAGAATGGACTTTACTGGAACAAAAAAAGAGGCCGAAGCCTCTTTTTTGGGTTTCTACATACTTCAATGGAAGTCTATAGAAAAATAATTGGAGCGGGAAACGAGACTCGCATCTGGCGTCCGACCTATTGAAATCTAAGGGGTTTCTTTTCTTTCCGAAGCAGGAAAAGACTCAATACTGGACTTGTTTTTGGGGTGTTTCAAGAGCGAAAAAAGGGGTAATTCTAAGCAAGGCTATTGGAATCTACCCATAGCCAATGGACGAACGATCATCAAGCTGGCGGTGTCATTTTCACAGGATCAACAGGGCATGAGTCCCCTCCGAAAAGACGTCCCAACCTCCCCCGCTCGCAAGTCAACTCACAACCGACGAATATCGGCCACCGCAGGCAACTCTTCTGACTGGTAGACCATGAGCAGATACTCTCCAGCCCTCTCCCGCTCGGGATCGATGGCCGCTCGGATAGAACCCACACAAGCGCGACTGGCAGACCGGGCTACGACAACAAAGGCCAGGACGCGGTTCGGTAAACGCAGGGGACGGCCTGGCGATGGATGGGGTATAGTGGAGTCTGCGCTGAGGCCTGCTGGCGATCGGTCAATTGATCCCCCCTACCTTGCCAGCACTGCTGTCCCAGCCACCTCCCAAGGCTTTATAGATCGCGACGATTCCACGGTACTGATCTGTTTCACCCAAGGCTTGGGCATCTTCGGCGTTGAGCCGCTCGCGCTGCGCATCCAGCAACACCAGATAATCCACCGTCCCTTCCTTGTACTGGATGGCGGCGAGGTCGGCGGCGGCACGGCTCGACTCGCTTTGCCTGATCAGCGACAACAGCCGTTGCTGACGCTTGCCATAGTCGCTGAAGGCGTTTTCCGACTCTTCCAGCGCCAGCAACACTTGCTGTTCATAAGTGGCCAGGGCGCCTTCGGCATTGGCGTCGGCCCCCCGGATGCGCGCCCGCACGCTGCCCAGGTCAAACGCCGCCCAAGTAATGCTCGGGCCCAAGCTCCAGGCCCGGGCGGCGCTGGAGCCAATCTGTGAACCTCGACCGGCGGTGAAGCCGAGGAAGCCGCTCAGACTCACTCTCGGAAACAAATCCGCGGTGGCCACGCCGATATCCGCCGTAGCGGACGCCAGCCGGCGTTCGGCGGCGAGCACATCGGGGCGCCGGCGCAGCAGTTCGGCGGGATCACCGATCGGCAGCGCTTTGGCAATGGCCGGCAACTTGGCGGAACTCAACGACACGCTCAAGGTATTCGGGCGCTCCCCCAACAGCGTGGCGATGCGGTTTTTCTGCCGCACCTGCTCCGCTTGCAGTTGCGGCACCGTGGCCTCGACCGCCGCCAGACGTGCATCGGCACGCACCACATCGAGTTCATTGCCCACACCGGCGTCCCGTAAGCTGACCGTCACGGCGCGCGAGTCCTGCTGATTCTTCAAGTTGGCCAGGGCGATTTTTTCCCGCAGTTGCGCGCCCCGTAGTTGGCCATAGGCGTCCACCAGTTCGGCAATCATGGTCACCCGCAGTTGATACAAGTCCGCTGCGGCGGCGTCTTCCTGAGCATCGCTGGATTCCAGTTGACGCTGAATCCGCCCAAACAAGTCGACCTCCCAGGCCATGTCCAGGCCTAGGTCGTAGCGTTCCTGATTGACGCGGCTCTCGGTCTGGCCGGGCACTTGTCCCTTGCCCTGCTGGCTGCTAACGCGGCTGGTGACGACCGGCAAATTGTCGTTGCTGACGTCATCCCGAATCGCCCGGGCCGCTTTCCAGCGGGCAAAGGCGACGCGCAGATCGCGGTTGCCTTCCAGGGATTTGCTCACCAACTGGTTGAGCGTGGGGTCATCGAACTGCTGCCACCACACCGTTTCAAACCGCGACTGATCGTAGTGCCCGCCCTGGACCGACACGACAGTGGCCGGCGCGGTGTCAGGTGTTTTGTAGTCGGGGCCCACGGTACAGGCGGCCAACGCAACAACCAGAAGGCTGGGTAAAAACAGCTTGAAAGCGTTCATCAGTGAGCCTCCGAATTCAGCGAATGGATTGGGTTAACACGAGCCGCTTTACGCGCGTTTTTGCGCTCGATGGCGCGACGAATCAGCACGAAGAACACCGGCGTCAGCAGCAAGCCGAAGAAGGTCACACCGAGCATCCCGGAGAACACCGCAACCCCCATCGCCCGGCGCATTTCTGAACCGGCACCGGTGGAAGTCACCAGCGGAATCACGCCCATGATGAACGCGAAGGACGTCATCAGAATCGGCCGCAAGCGCATGCGGCAAGCGTCCAGCACGGCATCCAGCGGCGACATGCCCTGCTCCTGTTTGTCCTTGGCGAATTCGACGATCAGGATCGCGTTCTTGCACGCCAGGCCCACCAGCACGATCAGGCCGATCTGGGTAAAGATGTTGTTGTCGCCCTTGGAAATGATCACCCCGGCAATCGCCGACAGCAGGGTCATCGGCACAATCAGGATCACCGCCAATGGCAGGCTCCAGCTCTCGTACAGCGCCGCGAGGACCAGGAACGCCAACAGCACGCAAAGCGGGAACACCAACAGCGCGGTGTTGCCGGACAGAATCTGTTGGTAGGTCAGGTCGGTCCATTCGTAGGTCATGCCGTTGGGCAGTTCTTCTTTGAGCAACTTTTCTATCGCTGCCTGGGCCTGGCCGGAGCTGTAGCCCGGCGCGGCGCTGCCGTTGATTTCCGCGGTGACGAAGCCGTTGTAGTGCGAGACGCGGTCAGGTCCGGAGGTCGGGCTGACCTTGACGAACGTGGCTAGCGGAATCATCTCGCCTTTGTTGTTGCGTACTTTCAACTGACCGATCTGTTCCGGCTCCTGACGGAACTGCTGTTCGGCCTGCACGTTGACCTGATAAGTCCGGCCGAAGCGGTTGAAGTCGTTGGCATACAGCGAGCCCAGGTACACCTGCAACGTGTCGAAGATGTCGTTGATCGCCACGCCATGGATCTTGGCTTTTTCCCGATCAATCGCAGCGTCCACCTGCGGCACGTTGACGGTGTAGCTGGTGAACAAATTGGCCAGCTCCGGAACACTGCGGCTCTTGCCGATGATGTTCATGGTCTCTTTGTACAGCTCTTCGTAACCCAGGTTGCCCCGGTCCTCGATCTGCAGGCGGAACCCACCGATGGTGCCTAAGCCTTGCACCGGCGGCGGCGGGAACACCGCGATGTAGGCGTCCTGGATGCCACCGAACTTGGCGTTGAGCGAGGCGGAAATCGCCCCGGCGGACAGGCTCGGGTCTTTGCGCTCGTCGAAGGGCCGCAAGCCGATGAAAGCGATGCCGGCGTTCGGGCTGTTGGTGAAGCCGTTGATCGACAGGCCCGGGAACGCTACGGCGCTGTCGAAACCCGGCTCGTTCATGGCGATGGTGCTCATGCGGCGGATCACCGACTCGGTGCGATCAAGGCTCGCCGCGTCCGGCAATTGCGCAAAGGTCACCAGGTACTTTTTGTCCTGGGTCGGCACGAAGCCGGTTGGCGTGGTGCTGAAGCCCACGTACGTCATTGCGATCAGGCCGGCATAGACCAGCAAGGCCACGCTGCTGCCCCGAATGACCTTGGCCACGGCAATCACGTAGCCATGGCTGGCCTTGTCGAAGAAGCGGTTGAAGGGTTTGAACAGCCAGCCACCGAGCAGACGATCCAGCACTTTGGAGAAGCGGTCTTTCGGCGCTCCGTGTGCCTTGAGCAACACTGCGGCCAATGCCGGCGACAAGGTCAGGGAATTAAACGCCGAGATCACGGTGGAGATGGCAATGGTCAGGGCGAACTGCTTGTAAAACTGCCCGGTCAGACCCGAAATAAAGGCTGCGGGGACGAACACCGCACACAACACCAGCGCCGTAGCGATGATCGGCCCGGTGACCTCGCCCATGGCTTTTTTGGTCGCCTCGACCGGTTCAAGACCTGACTCGATGTTTCGTTCGACGTTCTCCACCACCACGATCGCATCGTCGACTACGATCCCGATTGCCAGGACCAGACCGAACAGCGACAGCGCATTTAACGAGAACCCGAACAGGTGCATCACGGCAAACGTACCGATCAGCGACACCGGCACCGCGACCAGCGGAATGATCGAGGCGCGCCAGGTTTGCAGGAACAGAATCACCACCAGCACCACAAGGATCAACGCTTCGAACAGCGTATGGACCACCGCTTCAATCGAGCTGCGGACGAAGATCGTCGGGTCATAGACGATTTCATAATCCATGCCTTCCGGGAAATTCTTCTTCAGTTCGGCCATCTTCGCCCGCACCTGGTTGGAGATGTCGATGGCGTTGGACCCCGGACGCTGGAAGATCGGCATCGCCACCGCTTCCTCGTTATTGAGCAAGGCGCGCAAGGCGTACTGGTTGGAACCCAACTCGACCCGGGCAATGTCCTTGAGACGGGTGATTTCGCCGTTAGGGCCGGCTCGAACGATGACGTTCTCAAACTCTTCTTCGCTGACCAACCGCCCCTGGGAGTTGATCGACATCTGGAAGCTCGTGGCATTTGGCGCAGGCGGCGAACCCAGCTGCCCGGCGGCGACCTGACGGTTCTGCTCGCGCACCGCGTTGACCACATCGGTCGCAGTCAGATTGCGCGAAGCGGTCTTGTTCGGGTCGAGCCAGATACGCAGCGAGTAATCGCCGATGCCGAACATCTTCACATCGCCAATACCGTCCAGGCGCGACAGCTCATCCTTGACGTTGAGGATCGCGTAGTTCGACAGGTAGAGCATGTCGTAGCGTTTGTCCGGCGACACCAAGTGCACCAACAAGGTCAGCTCGGGAGACGCCTTGTCGACGGTGATGCCGATACGCGTCACTTCCTCGGGCAGCTTAGGTTCGGTGCGGGTCACACGGTTCTGCACCTGAACTTGGGCGTTGTCCAGATCAGTGCCCAGGGCGAACGTCACGGTGAGGGTGAGTCGGCCATCCGCCGTGGATTGCGAGGACATGTACAACATGTTCTCGACGCCGGTGATGGCTTGCTCCAGAGGCGCCGCTACAGTTTCACCAATGACTTTCGGGTTGGCGCCGGGGTAGTTGGCGTGGACGACCACGGTGGGTGGCACCACTTCTGGGTATTCGCTGATCGGCAGCTGGAACAGCGAGATCGCGCCGGCAATCAGGATAAGCAGCGACAGCACCGCCGCGAAGATCGGTCGCGTGATAAAGAACTGGGAAAACTTCATGTTGGTGCTCCTTATCCGCGAGGTGCGGCGGCTGCTTCCGCTTTCACCAGTGCAGGTGATTGCGTGGAAACCGGCTGATGGGAGGCTTCAATTGCCTGACGTTTTTGCTCAAGGATCGACACGACTTCAGGACTCGCCATTGGCGCATCCTCAGGACTGATCACCGCGCCGGGCCGCACGCGCTGCAGGCCGTTGATGACGATACGATCGTCTTTTTGCAGACCGCTGCGCACGATGCGTAAGCCTTCAAGTTTCGGTCCCAAATCGACGCTGCGATAAACAGCCTTGTTGTCCTGATCGACCACCAGCACGAATTTTTTGCCGAGGTCGGTGCCCACCGCTTCATCTTTGATCAGCTGGCCGGGATAGGCGGCGCTGCCTACCAGTTTCAAGCGCGCATACAGACCGGGGGTGTACTGCCCGTCAGCGTTATCGAACACCGCGCGTCCACGAATGGTGCCGGTTTTCGGATTGACCTGGTTGTCGACAAAGTTCATCTGCCCGAGGTGACTGTTGCCCTCCTCGTTCGACAAACCCATGTACACCGGAGTGGCTTGACCGCGCTGCCCCTGGCGGGAAAGCAGGCTGTATTTGAGGAACATGCGTTCGTCCGCATCGAAATAGGCGTAGACCTTGTCGGTGGAGACCACGCTGGTCAGCGGTGTGGTGTCGGCGGTCACGATATTGCCGGCGGTGATTTCCGCCCGGCTGACCCGGCCAGTGATCGGTGCGGTGACGCGGGTGAAACTGAGGTTCAACCGCGCCAGGTCCAACTGCGCCTGAATGGCGTCGACCCCGGCCCGGGCTTCCTGGGCTGTGGTGGTGCGGGTGTCGGCCAGCTCGGCGGAGATCGCGTTGCTGCTCAACAAGCGCTGGCCGCGCTGCGCTTCGTTGCCGGTACGGACCAGCGTGGCGCGGGCCTGTTGCAGCTGCGCCTCGATACGATGCACTTCGTGCTCGAACGGACGTGGATCAATCTGGAATAGCAAATCGCCCTTCTTCACCAATACGCCATCGGTGAAGGCTACACGTTCGATCTGGCCGGAAACCCGTGGACGAACCTCAACGGTTTCCGGTGCTTCCAGGCGTGCGGTGACTTCATCCCATTCGGTAATGGGCTGCTCCAGCACCTTGGCCACGGTGACGAGCGGCGCACCCGGCGCCTGGGCGGCATTGGGTGTGCGTTCACACGCGGTAAGCACTACCAGCGCCAGTGCAGCAAGGGGATAACGCAAAGGTTTGAGTGACTGTTCCATAGGTAGTGTCCGCCAGACGGTTTGGGAATTTCCGGATTCTCGGCGTCGCGCGAGGTCGCGACGAATTGAACGGAGTGAAGTTGGCTATCACCAATAATGATGACCATCATGTTTAAGGGCAAACCCGCTTAAACCTTGGTATTGGTGAGCACGGTACAAACGGAATCCAGCGCCGGCCCCAACGCCTGCGCAGCATTCAACGCTCGCTCAGTGGGCACCATCCGGCGACCGATGCGCTCGAACAAAGGGTCGTTGAACAGCTTGCGCAAACGCACCAGCGCCGCGCTGACCGCAGGCTGGCCCAAGGATAATTGCTTGGCGGCGCGGGTGAGATTACGTTCCTGGATGAGCGCCTCGAACACCACTAACAGGTTCAGATCGATACTGCGCAGATCATTACGATTCATGAGTCCGGTCCACGTAGAGATTTTCAACTTGAGCCACAGGCTCGGGATCCGCCAGACTTGCGTCGTTTCGGGCAAAGCCATTGCAGCGACCTTATATGACGATCATAATAAATACCAGCCTCTCAGCGACGCTTTTACCAAGTGCAACCGACTGGGCCACAGGAGCAGTCTCATGAAAGTCACAAAAGACCAGGCCGCCGCGAACAAAGAAGCGATCCTCACGGCTGCGTCCCGGCTGTATCGGGAAAAGGGCATCGATGGCATCGGTATTGGTGAACTGTCGCGCTCCGTGGGCCTGACCCATGGCGGCTTCTACGGACAGTTTCCGGGCGGCAAGGAACAACTAGCCTCAGAGGCCGTCAGTCGGACGTTCGAGTCCAATATCCGGGACTGGCAAAACGCCAAATCCATTCCCGAACTGATCAAGGGTTACTTGACGCAAGCGCATCTTGATAACTGGACCGAGGGCTGCCCTATCCCCGCGCTGGGCGCCGACGTGGCCCGCACGGGTGGGACCGTCAGTGTTTCCTTCACCAAAGGCGTCGAACGCTTGATCGAAACGTTGATGGCGTTGGTCGATGGGGAAAGCCATGACGAGAAGTATCTGGAATCGCTGCGCATCCTGTCATCGATCGCAGGGGCTATGCTGATTGCCAGGGCGTTGAACAAGCCTGAGTTATCCGAGCAGTTTCTGCAGTCGGTGATCAGTGCTTGGCCTACTGCTCCCGCACCAAAAGAGCGGGCTGCGTAGCGCCATTCAATTTTTTTCATATGGGGACAAGCTAAAACCATCCTCAGCCCTGATCGAAGACTCTCGCGAAACACCTCTGAAACGTGGGCGTCTGATCGACTAGCGGCAGATCAAGTTAGATGGTACGGCAACTTGGGTGGGCTGGATTGCAGTATCACCTGCTGGACTGCACTGCCGAGCAATCCAATGACGACGCTGAATCCATTGGCATAAACGACAATGGGAAACTGGTAGAGATACAAGCCCCTAAAGCTCTGACTATTTACAACGCTTAGGTCAACTCGCCATTTCGGGAGAAACGTTGTGCGTATTCCGTTGGGCTAACCCCAAGACGTCGCACAAATGCATTCCTTAGGACATCCACGCTGTGGTAACCACAGCGACGTGCGACTTCTGATATCGACTGCCCTCCAAGCTCAAGTTCTCTAC
The DNA here is from genome assembly GCF_058798795.1 of Pseudomonas sp. GW822-FHT07A10. NCBI lineage: Bacteria > Pseudomonadati > Pseudomonadota > Gammaproteobacteria > Pseudomonadales > Pseudomonadaceae > Pseudomonas > Pseudomonas sp. GW822-FHT07A10. Next base: position 271,166 of record NZ_JBXAKV010000001.1, on the reverse strand, counting down.
AGGCTGCTTCCACCCTAACGTCCTCGACGTACTTTGCCGGCGAAGTCTGCAGCTCTTGCTGGAACATGCGTAATAACGTCCTGATGCTTGTGGAAAGCCTGCCGGCCAGTGCTTCGACTGACAGTTCCGAATTTAGATTTTCCCTGATCCACTGGCATAGCTCACCCAGATTCGTACCGGGTACATCCTGCGACCGACTGGTGACACTGAACTGTGCCTGTCCACCAGGACGCCGCAAGAACAGGAGCAGGTTTTTCGCAATGTCCAAAGCGACGTCATCGCCTAAATCCTCGCTGACCAATGCCAGTGCAAGATCGATCCCGGCGGATGTGCCAGCCGACGTGTACACATTACCGTCTTTGACCCAGATCAGATCTGGATCAACCTGTACATTTGGATAGCGCTCAGCCAGCGCGCGCGTCATCTGCCAATGCGTCGTGGCCTTGCGCCCCTCCAGGACTCCTGCCTCGGCAAGTGCGAACGCACCTACACTTATCGAACACAGGCGCCTCACCGTCTCGGACTGCGAGCCAATCCATGTGATAGCCGCCTCATCAAGCTGACCCATTACTTCCCAGCCCGCAGCCACGATCAACGTGTCGATTGCTTTGTTTTCGAGGCGCTCTTGCGCAAGCGTCCTGTGCGCTGTGAGTTTGAAGCCGGTGCTGTTCTCCAGATGTTCATTAGCATCCGAACAAACCAACTCAAGTACGTAGGGGGCAGCCTCCCTGTCGTACAGACTATTCGCAAAGGCGAACACATCTGCGGGTCCAACCACGTCGAGCGCATCTATGGGCGGCATGGCCAAAATCACCACTCGCTTTTGCGTCCGACCTACAGTTGGATGAGTTGCACTGGTCTTTTTCTTCACGGCCCGCTCCCGCCTTTGTCATGGGCGCATATTGGCACAAATCATTGTAAATAGTTAATATTGCCAAACTGAAAGACACGTTAAACATCTGGCGACTTCATTTTCAAGGAGCAAAATTCGAGTGAGCGGCATTTTTCGACACCGTGCCAGTGACCGAACGAGGCTAGACGAATGAGTGTTTTGGTAAGTCGCCGCAAGGTTATTGCAGGCTTAGGAGTATTGAGTCTCAGCCTACTGGCCGGCTGCGATTCTGGAGGTAGGCCGCTGTACAAGTACGGCAAGGATCTGAGTGATCAGATACTTGGGCGCACATTCAAGTTAACGGATACCGACGGCTATGAGACGTCGCTCTCAAGCTTTCGCGGCATGATGCCAATGGTGATATTTGGCTTTACCAAATCCCCTTCGATCGTCCCCACTGCCTTGGCTCGCGCGGTAGAAATCAAAAAAATGATGGGCAAAGACGGCGAGCGTTTTCAGGTCATATTTGTCACCTTAGACCCCGAACGGGATACCCCAGCGATATTGGATGCCTACGTCAAATCCTTTGATCCGTCATTTGTTGCCCTTTACGGCACGCCGAAGGAAACGGCCGCCACCGCGAAAGAGTTCAATGTGGCCTACGAGAAAATTCCCAGCGGATCGACGTACACACTGTCTCACTCAACCACGAGCTATGTTTATGACTACAGGGGAACGCTGCGCCTCGGCCTGTCTCAATCGCTTTCTGCGCAAGAGTGCGCGGAAGATTTGCTGAACCTTATGGAGATCTGCGAATGATCTCCAGTGCGCTCCCTTCGAAATTGATGAATGACATACCGACCAAGCACTTAGGTCTAAGGCATTGAGCTCAAGTTAGATTCGATTGACGCTAAACCGCTGCCTGTATTCGCCCGGGGTCAACCCAGTAACCCTGATGAAAATTTTGCGGAACGCGCCAGGGTCGCTGTAACCAACTTCCCACGCAATAGCCTCGATCGGCAACGTACTGAATTGCAGCATCTCACGGGCACGGCCAACTCGCAGCCTCTGACAATAATCGATGGCGGTGAAGCCTGTGGCCTTGCGAAAACGCCGCAAAAACGTTCTTTCTTCCAGGCCGGAGCGCAGAACCAGCGACGCAAGGGCCGTATCTTTCGCACCCGTCGCCTGTAGCCAATGCTGGACTTTCAGAACCGGGGCGTCGCCATGAGTCAGGTTTGGAGAAAAAGCACTGTAGTAGCGCTGCTCTCGGCCGGGCGGATCTACCAGCAAATAATGTGCGGTTTCCGCCATGATGACCGGCCCTAGAAAACGGTCGACCAACTTCAAACCGAGATCAATCCACGCCATCAGCCCCCCCGCGCTGATGATATCGCCGTCATCAATGACAAGCCGATCGATATCAAGATGCGCATCGGGAAACCTTTGCCGAAACAAGTCGGCATGGTCCCAGTGCGTGGTGACCGATCGCCCCGCCAGCAGACCGGTTTCAGCCAACAGGAAAGCCCCTCCGCAGACAGAACACAACGTTGTGCCCGCGCGATGATGGCCGAGGAGCCAGTCAACAAACGGTGCAGCTTCCTGCGACGAGACTTGCGTACCCAAGCGAGGTGGCATCAATAGCACTGTAGGAGAGCCGCCGGCCTCCCCCGCCTTCTCCCCGACTCTGACAGGTGTGCCACTGGGTCCCTCAACCTGCCATTGGCTGACCTGCAGGAAAACGCCCGCCTCTTTGTAGTGCTGCGCCGCAAAGCGATCCGCAACCCCGAATAGATCAATCAAACCGTGCACGGCCGCAAGCTGTACGCCAGGAAAAAGGACGATGCCGATTTCAATTGTGAGAGGTCTGGTCATGTGTCGGTATTCACCCTGTTTATGTCGATATCGCCACGAGACACTATCACGCCTGCGAATCATCATGTCAAAAGTTTCACCACCAAACGAAAGGGGTAGGAGATGACAAACGAAGTAGCAACAGCCGCAACTCCAGAGTGGCGAATTGCAGGTGAATGGCTGGACGTCTGTTCGTGCAACTCACCGTGCCCATGCACGTTCGCTCAACCTCCCACAGGCAATCATTGCGAAGTGCTGTGGGCGTACCGAATCAATGAGGGTCACTACGGTCCGACACCCATGGCAGGCCTGAAAGTGGTCCTGCTCGCAAACTTCACCGGCAACCTTTGGGACGGCGCTTGGCTGGATGCAGGCGTATTCCTCGACTCTGCCGCCGACGATGCACAGCGAGCGGCCTTGGCGGCAATTTTCACCGGCCAGGCCGGCGGCTGGATGACACAGTTCGTACCAACGCACGTGCGTGAGCTCAGGGGTGTCGAGTTTGCGAAGATTTCAGTCGACATCGAGAGCACGCTCGAACACTGGCGGGTGACCGTCGATGACAAGGTCGAAGCGAGTGGCCAGGCCATGAAGGGGCCGACCTCCGATCCGACCAAACTGCTGCAGAGCTTCAATCCACCCGGCAGCGAAGTCGGCCCCACCGACGCGCCCGTGACTTGGGGCAAAAGCGTTGCGGGCCGTTGGAAGGCATTTGGGTTCGATCAAAACATCCCGGCCGGCCAAGCGAGTAAGCATATCCCCTTCGACTGGCACGGACCGGACGCACCATGATGAAATCGGTCCTCTCCGCCTCACGATCCGCAGCTTCTGCGCTCGGGCGGGGTCAAGCGGGCTTAGGCTGGACGATAGTTGTCGTTGCGCTCAGCCTCGCCGCCTGGTTCGAAATGCTGGTGGTCATGGGTGACATGGATGAAGGGCCAGGAACCCCGCTACACGGCTTACCCGCCTACCTTATTGGTTGGGTTGTCATGTTGACAGCAATGATGCTGCCGTCAGAACTCAACTACATTGCGGCGTTTGCCGCCATGCTGAAGTCCCGCGGAGGAAAATCACTTGCACGAACGCGGCGCATGGCTTGCTTTATAGCGGGCTATGGCGTCGCCTGGATTGGCTACGGTTTGGCGGCCTATCTGCTGGACTATGCGATTCGTGCCCTCAACCTCGAGTTTCTTGCGTGGTACAGCGCTGGTCCCTATTGGGCTGGCGCTGTTTTGATTATCGCGGGAATCTTCCAGGTCTCGGCCTTGAAAAATGTTTGCCTTACGGGATGCCGTTCGCCGCTGTCTTTTTTCGCTCAATATTGGCGAGGGGGCGATTTCGGGGCTGTTCTGATGGGCGCGCGACACGGCATGGTCTGTGTGGGCTGCTGCTGGGCGATGATGGCGGTGATGTTCGCTGTCGGCGTCATGAGTCCTATCTGGATGGCATTGCTGACCCTGTTGATGTTCGCTGAAAAGGTACTGCCCAGTGGGCATAAGCTCGCGATTCCAATCGCCGTGTTCCTCGGAGCCATGGGGATTTGGATGGCGCTGTCACCCGACACAGTACCGTTTCTGAAAAACCCTATGACAGGCACCATTTGCAAGCCGCATGTGCACTGACTTACGGAGTGAATTCGTTTTCCGTAATGGGGACGGCGGCATTTTATGCCGCCGCCCTAGTCTTTTGCCCATCGCAGCGAACTACGCCATCTCGCCATTGGGCGAGAAGCGTTGTGCATACTCCTTCGGGCTCACGCCAATCCGCCGCACGAAGGCTTTTCTCAGGACATCCACGCTGTGGTAGCCACTCCGCCGCGCGACCTCTTCCATAGACCGTCCACCCAGTTCAATCGAGCGACAGGCAGCTTCTATTCGTACGTCCTCGACATACTTCGCCGGCGTGGTCTGCAACTCTCGTTGGAACAAGCGGATTAACGTCCTGACGCTGGTGGAGAACTTGTCCGCGAGTATTTCTACTGTCAGGTCCGAGTGCAGGTGTTCCGCAATCCACAGGCACAACTCATCCAGATTGGAACCAGGAACATGCTGTGATTGAAGAGCAACGCTGAACTGCGCCTGCCCGCCAGGACGCCGCAGAAAGAGGACAAGATTTTTCGCGATCTCCATAGCCACTTCATCGCCCAAATCTTCGCTGACCAACGCAAGCGCAAGATCGATGCCGGCGGAAATACCGGCTGACGTGTAGACGTTGCCGTCCTTGACCCAGATCGGATTAGGATCGACCTGCACCTGGGGGTAGCTATCGGCCAGGCTTCGCGCCATACGCCAATGAGTCGTTGCCCTGCGACCATCCAAAAGTCCTGTCTCAGCCAGAGCGAACGCCCCGACACAGATCGAACACACCCGCCGAACACTCTCGGACTTTGTTCTTATCCAATCGATAGCGGACTCGTCCACCTGCTCCCGAGCTTTCCAGCCCGACGTCACGATCAACGTGTCAATTGCTTCGTTGTCACTACGTTCTTGGTCAAGCGTCTTGTGTGCCATCAGCGCGATGCCCGTGCTGCTCTCCAGGTGCTCGTTGGCGCCTGCAGAGACCAGCTCGAGTAGATAGGGTGCGGTGTCACCGCGATGCAACCGATTAGCAAAGGCAAACACCTCAGCTGGGCCGGTCACATCGAGCGAGTCCACTGGAGGCAACCCCAAAATCACCACTCGCTTTTGCTTGGCACTGATAAGCGGATGGCTTGCTTTCGTTGACTTGCTCACGGCTATCTCCCCACACATACGAGATAAGCATATTGGCACAAAAAGACCGAAAATAGTCAATTACGCCAAGCAAAAATACCTAGACTGAACTTCAACCCGATTCAACGCTGAGGAAGCAATCATGAGTACACCAATCATCATCGGTGGCTTCAGTGCTCCAGACTCTGAACTCGCCCGTAAAGCATCTGCCCTCGTCGAGCGCGTCCACTCAAAGGCGCTTTTGCACCACGTGCACCGGACATGGTGGTTTGCCGAATTCCTGGGCCAACAACGTGGCCTGAAATACGACCGCGAGACGGTTTACCTCGCCGCGCTTTTACACGATCTGGGACTGACAAACGAATTCTCTGCCGACCAACGCTTTGAAGTCGACGGCGCAGATGCCGCTAGCCGCTTCCTGCTTGAGAACGGTTATTCGAAGTCGAAAACTGAACTCGTGTGGGATGCAATCGCGCTTCACTCGAGTGCTGGCATCGCCGACCGCAAACAGCCGGAGATTGCCCTCATTTACCTCGGCGCCCATGTCGACGTTATGGGGCTGAACATTGAGCAGATCACGCCTTCGCTGATCGAAGATGCCCTCGCACTCTACCCTCGTATCGGGATGAAGGCCGCCTTTACCGAGGCAGTTGCCGAAGTCGCCCGGAAAAAACCTTTTACTGCCATCGGCACCGGGCTCGCTGATGTCGGACGTCGCCACATCCATGGTTTCGATTGCCCGAACGTGTGCGACCTGATTGATAACGCCCCCTTCGACAGCTGACAAACGACGTTGCGCAGCAGAACGCTCTACGACACTTCAGTCTTGATAAGACCTGACGCAGTGTCCTCCGCCGAGCAACGTGCGTATCACCAACACCGGAGAATTTATCATGCAGCAACGTAAGTATCTCGTCACCGGGGCCACCGGAAAAACAGGCGTGTATACCATTCGTTATCTCCTCAACGGAGGGCACGCGGTACGAGCTTTCGTTCACAAAAAAGACGAACGTAGCGAAGCACTAAAGAATGAGGGCGCCGAAATATTCGTTGGCGATCTCTTGGAGCATGACGACATCATCCGGGCGATGGATGGGATCACAGGTGCTTATTTGTGTTACCCCGTTCGGCCAGGCTACATCCAGGCGACTGCCTACTTTGCAGATGCTGCTAAACGAGCGGGCGTCGAGGTCGTCGTGGAAATGTCGCAGATTTCTGCTCGTGAAGACTCATTGAGCCACGCGGCCCGCGACCATTGGATTGCCGAGCGCATTTTCGACTGGTCTGGTGTGCCGACCGTCCATATCCGCCCGACGTTCTTTGCTGAATGGCTGATCTTCCCGTGGGTCCTTGATCAGATCGTTAAAGAAGACAAGATCACGCTGCCATATGGTGGTGGAAGACACGCGCCGATTGCCGCTGAAGATCAAGCTCGATTTATCGCCACCGTTCTCACGCAGCCTTCTGGTCATATCGGAAAGACCTACCCACTTTATGGCCCGGTCGAACTGGACCACGAAGAAATTGCCGATGAGATCAGCAGCGTTGTAGGCCGAACTATCACCTACAGCCCATCGACCATCGAAGAATATAGCAAGCACTTGGAGACCTACAATCTGCCGGACTTTTTGATCCAGCATTTCCTTGCCGTTGCTATCGACTACCAGAACGGAATTTTTGCTGGTGAAGATGGAGTGATTGGCGAGGTAACGGGTCAGCCTCCACAAACAGTTAGCGACTTCGTTCGTGCTAATAAAAAAGCATTTGAGTCGTGATTTTTTTTGGCGCATGCGTTGGGTGTTTGTTGTCTTCGCATGCGCCATTTTTAACTCTTGGATTGACTGGGTGCAGGCGTCATCTGACTGGCTGCCGGCTGTATTTCACTTCCTGCGGCCAAACTAAATCAGGTAAGCGTAAACATTTTCATTAAGGTTTTTTCGACGAAAAAATTGCTAACCACAACTCTCCACAGAGGTACCTGCAATGAAAATCAGTGGCAATACTATATTTATTACAGGAGCAACTTCTGGCATTGGACGCGGGCTTGCCGAGGCCTTTCACAGTAAAGGAAACAAGGTAATTATCGGCGGCCGCCGCAAGGCACTGCTGGATGAAATCACCCAAGCCAACCCTGGTATAGATTCGGTAGAAATCGACGTGAGTAACCCGGCGGAGATCGCCAGCGTCGCGGCAGATCTCATCCATAAGTACCCGGAATTGAATGTCGTAATCAATAACGCCGGCATCATGCCGTTCGACGATGTAACGGGCCCGCTCGACGATGCACAATCCACTTACCTGGTAGACACGAACCTGCTGGCACCGGTACGTATCAGTGGCGCGTTCATCGAACACCTGAAACGCCAACCACTGGCGTACATCATCAACAATAGCTCCACGGCTGCTTTTATTCCGATGGCAATGTTCGCGCTCTATTCCGCGACCAAAGCCGCCATCCACTCTTATTCGCTTTCCCAACGCTTCGCGTTGCGCAACACCAGCGTGCACGTCCTGGAAATTGCGCCACCTTGGGTTGATACCGACCTCGTTTATAAAAGCGGTGACGAACGCGCCTTGCGACTGGAGCCCTTCATCGAGCAAACGATGGCGTTGCTGGAGACTGCGACAACCGAGGTCGTCGTTGATGCTGGCCGCCAACTGCGCAATAGCGCAGGCCCGGGCGAACACGATGTCGTGAACTATCTCAACCAAATGTTCATTGACCATCCACTTCCGAAACCTTGACCTCGGGTCGGCAGGCCATCAAGCCATCGATGGCCTGCTGGTTGCGCCAACGTCAACATTCCACGCGGGAAATTTTACCTTGAGTCTTTTTAACGATTTCAAACTGGGCGACCTGGTTCTGAAGAACCGCTTCGTCATGGGCCCGATGACACGCTCCCGTGCTTTTCAAGACATCGCCACTGAACAAACGGCGCTGTACTACACCCAACGCGCAACAGCTGGCTTGATAGTTACCGAAGGTACGCCTATCTCGCGAGAGGGCCAGGGCTATCTGTTCAACCCAGGCATTTACACGCCAGAGCAAATTGCTGGCTGGAAACTCGCCACTGATTCGGTGCACAGCGTCGGCGGCAAGATTTTCGCCCAGTTGTGGCATGTGGGTCGCGTCTCCCACACCTCGCTTCAAATCGACGGTGCCGCCCCTGTCAGCGCAACCGGGAAGGCTGCAAATGGCGCTACAGCCTACGCCTACACCGAGAATGGTGAGCCAGGTTTTATGCCGACATCCACGCCCCGTCCCTTAGCGACCGACGAAGTACGCCGCGTGGTCGAAGACTTCGCCCAGGCCGCTTCTAATGCCATAGAAGCTGGCTTCGACGGTGTTGAGCTGCATGGCGCCAACGGCTATCTGCTCGAGCAGTTCATCAACCCGATGGTCAACGACCGTACCGATCACTACGGCGCGCAGAACCTGGAAAACCGCCTGCGGTTTGTTTTCGAAGTGGTGGACGCTGTGTGCGAGCGCATCGGCGCAGATCGTGTGGGCATCCGTATTTCGCCTTACGGTCAGTTGATGGACATGCCGCTCTACCCGGAAATCGACGAAACCTACATGGCCCTCTGCGCGGGTCTGGGCGAGCGAAATATTGCCTACGTTCACGTCATGGATCAAACACACTTTTTCCTGGCAGCTGAGAATTCGATAGCCCGCGAGGATGCATTGAAGGCACTCCTACGCAGCTGCCGCAAAGGCCTGAACACGACCGCATTGATCCTGGCTGGAAACATGACACTGGAGCGTGCCCGCGAATTGGTCGAAGCCGATCTGATCGACTTGCCGGCGTTCGGCCAACCCTTTATCTCCAATCCCGACCTGGTGGCGCGACTGCAAAATGGCTGGCCGCTGACGCCGCCGGATCGTGACACCTACTATCAGGGCGAAGCCGAAGGCTATATCGACTACCCGCCGTACGCGGGATAGGTTACCGCTTGGATGATTGCCCCCCCAGACCAGAGTAGGCGGCGAAACCTGCTCACTTTGGCTAGGGGCATTGCGTATCGCGTTAATGGATAGGTGAGCCCAATGTCTGAACAAACCCTGGCTGTACACTCCCCTTACGATGGCACTGTCATTGGCAAAGTGGAGGTCTCTACCCTGGCAGATGTGGAGCAGGCGCTGGCTGTCGCGCATAGTATTTTCCGCGACCGTAACCAGTGGCTGTCAAAGCCAAAGCGCATAGAAATCCTGCACCGCGCCGCCGAGTTGATCAGTACGCGCAAGGTACAGATTGCGACCCAGGCCGCCAACGAAGGCGGCAAACCGTTGAAGGACTCCATCACTGAAGTAGAGCGCGGCATCGACGGTATCCTCAACTGCATCGAAGTACTTCGCACTGAAGCCGGTCATGTTGTCCCCATGGGCTTAAACGCTACTTCCGCAAATCGTGTGGCGTTCACCCAATATGAACCTATCGGCGTAGTCGCCGCGGTCTCGGCGTTCAACCATCCGTTCAATTTGATTGTGCATCAGGTGATACCGGCCATTGCTGTCAGCGCGCCAGTGATCGTAAAACCCGCAGCCAACACTCCGCTCAGTTGCCAGACCCTGCTCGATATTTTGGCTGAAGCTGGCCTGCCAAAAGGCTGGGCTCAAATGGTGCTGCCAACTGATAACGCTATTACCGGCAAGTTGGTTTCTGACCCGCGAGTAGGTTTTTTTAGCTTCATTGGGTCCGCTGCCGTCGGTTGGATGTTGCGTTCGACCCTTGCCCCAGGCACTCGTTGTGCTTTGGAGCACGGCGGCGTGGCGCCGGTGATCGTCGCTGCCGACGCTGACCTTGACGACGCCCTGCCACGTATCGCCCGCGGCGGTTTCTGGCACGCCGGACAGGCATGCGTCAGTGTGCAGCGAGTTTTCTGTCACCGCAGCATCGCCACACAGGTCGCGGTGCGTCTAGGCCATATAGGTAATGCTTTGATGGTCGGTGATCCAGCTAGCATCCATACCGACGTCGGCCCACTGATCGCTGAACGCGAAGTTGAGCGAGTTGGCCAATGGGTCGATGAGGCCATTGCCGGTGGTGCACGCTTGATCACAGGCGGTAGTTCGCTGAGTCACAACTGCTATGCGCCCACGGTGTTGTTAAATCCGCCGATTAACTCGAATGTGATGCAGAAAGAAGTGTTCGGACCAGTGATCGCGGTGTACGCCTACGAAGACCTCGCAGATGTAATTAAGCTGGCTAACGCCCTGCCGTTTGCCTTTCAGGCCGCAGTGTTCACCCAGGATCTGGACACCGCCATGCAGTGTTACCAGAACCTTGACGCTACTGCCGTCATGATCAATGAGAACACACTGTTCCGAGTGGACTGGATGCCGTTCGCCGGAGCGCGGTTGTCCGGTCATGGCGTAGGTGGGATCCCGCACACCATGAAGGAAATGCAAGTCGAGAAGATGATGGTCTGGCGCTCTCGGGCAGTACTCGGTTGAAAGCATGATGCTTGGCCAGACAAGCTTCTGGCCGAGATTCCCACCGCATAAAACTTCCATAGGCGCGAGGTACTCGCCATGAGCCAAAGACTGAATAGAATCAAAGGTATTTTGGCTGCAGAAGCCAAGGCTATCAGCAGTGTTGAAATCGACGATCGTTACGACCAAGCCATTGAACTGATGAAAACCTGTGAGGGAAAACTGATCATCACCGGCATCGGCAAAGCGGGGTTTATCGCTAAGAAATTCGCGGCGACGCTTTGTTCAACGGGAACCCCTGCTGTCTACATTCATCCCGCAGAGGCCGCTCATGGTGATCTCGGCGTCATCGAGAAAAATGACCTGATTTTTGCGTTTTCTACCAGTGGGAAAACTCGAGAAGTCATTGAACTGATTAAGTTCAGCCGGCACCTTACTTCCGGGAAAGTTATCGCTATCACTTCTCATCCAGAAAGTGAACTCAGGGACAACGCTGATCTGGTTCTCGATATGGGAATTATAGAAGAACCCTGCTACTTGGGCTTGACTCCAAGCGCGAGCATCGCAGTCATGAGCGCGATTAGTGACGCTATTACTCTAACGCTGATGGAGGAAAAAGGAATCACGCGCCACGATTATGGTATTCGCCATCATGGTGGTTACCTAGGCCATAAGGCCAGGCTGGACAATGAATAAAAACTTAAAGCGACCGTAACCAATGAATCGTAGCAATCTGTACGGTATCGATTTTAATTTGTTAGTCATTTTTGAGACGCTGTTTCAAGAGCGGAGTATGGCTGGTACCGCGGAGAAGCTGTCGCTAAAACAACCGGCTGTCAATGCAGCGCTGAAGCGCTTACGCACACTGCTTGACGACCCCTTGTTTGAGTACATTGGGCGGAAGATGGAGCCCACAGCCATGGCAATACGCGCTGCACATATGCTTACCCCAGCTCTGGATTCAGTCTGTACTGCAGTGAGTGCGATGAGCAACGTTAAGCCAATGATCAGCCCTGTTGAGTTTCACATCGGTGTCAATCTTGACATTGCACCCGCTCCGCTCTTTACGTTGACCAAGAGAATCACGTCAGCAATGCCTGGTGTAGGGTTAGTCGTACGGTATACAAGTGCCGAACAAATGTCTGAGATGTTAATGTCTGGCGACATTTCAGTGGGTGTAGGCCACGCACCCAATTTAGCGCCTGAACTACAGAAAACCGCACTCGGAAAAACTGCTATCTGTCTTGTTTGGCGCCGCGCAGATGAATCTGATCCGGCCGAGGTCTGGCTTCGAAGTGAACTATTGAAATGTTTCAACGAGAAAACCTAAACCCCATAGCCCTTACGAGATCAGAAAAGGAACGGATGGCCAATGTCGATCTCAAGATGATCACAGCACTGCACACGTTTACTCGCTCGTTCAACATGATTGGCGGACCATCGGTAACATTGTCTTGTGGCGTGGGTGAAAGCACGACTCCTATTGTGTTTCAGCTGGTAGGAGCGCAATTTTCCGAGGGCAGGCTACTGAATCTTGGCCACGTGTTTCAGCAGAGTACCGAATGGCATCGCCGTCGCCCCGACCTCGCATCCTGAGGCAGCGCGTGCCTAACCAAATCCCGCGCGAGGGAGTGTCTGATGAACGCTGTTATAGAGCTGTACGGCGCCCAAACCGGCAACAGCCTGAGGGCTGCAATCGCCTTGGAAGAAGCAGGTGTGCCGTACACGGCACGCCTATTGAATCTGCGGGCACTTGAGCACCGCGACCCGGCGTACCTGGCGCTCAATCCCGCTGGAAAAGTCCCAACTCTGATTGATAACACATCAGTACCGGCACGGATCATCAATCAATCAAACGCAATCATTCAGTTCGCCGACGCTAGTGCTCCCGGCCGGCTAGCCCCCGCACAACTTGGATCGGAACGTGATCGGGTTTTTGATCGGTATTTCTTTTTCGTGACTGACGTCATTGCGCCTAGCCACGCAGCTTTCTTCTTGCGCCAAACTGGACTTGACGATGCAGCTGCAAAGATCGAGCGGCTTGTCATCGAGCAACTGGTCTATTCGGAAAGTTTTCTTACCGACGCCTTCATGGCTGGCGATCATTTCTCCATGGCAGATATCTCAGCGTTCACCATTGCTGCATCAGTACGTGACAAATTGAACTGGGCAACGCTGCCTCGCTTATCGCGGTGGTTCAATGCAGTCGATGCTAGACCTGCCGTACAACGGGGAATAAGAGCTTTCGAGAAGCCGTAGTCGCAATCTTGGGGAGCACTCCGACAACCAGATTCTCGGCCCACGTGCAAATTCTAAATTTGGCAGGCTATCGCGACTTTCGCAGCAGGATTGTCGCGCGAGATACTGCTGAGCTATCTACCCGCGTTCTTTACAGGCTGCGTACTTTGCTTGATCGCCGCTATTGGCATATTGACGGTCAGACAGAAGGAAAAGAAAGCTGCATTAGTCCAGAACGCGTGATGAATCATGCCTATGACTCCGAGGGAACTATAGGCTTGGACGGAGGCTGTCGTTCACGGAAGCAGAATGTGTGGAAGTTTAGGGTGACCGGTCGGAAGTCGTCCGGATCGACGTCGCCATAGAACCCAGCATATCGGCCGATGATTTTCTCCAGCCTGCTCGGTTCATGCCTCAGAAGGTAGGTTTGGGGGTATTGCTTGTCGGTGCTGGAGGCCAATATCAACCAGACTCCGTCGGCTCGGTGCCTTTGCCGAAATGGTGGGAATATTCCATTGGGCTCAAGCCGAAGCGGCGCGTAAATACCCTCCTGAGCACGTCGACGCTGTGGTAACCGTTCCGGCGACTGATGTCGTGCATCGATTTCTCGCCAAGCGCAAGCGAACGGCAGACAGCCTCCAGCCGGACGTTTTCGACGTATTTTGCAGGTGTGGTCTGCAATTCTCGCTGAAACATTCGTATCAACGTTCTGACGCTGGTTGAAACTCTGGCTGCCATTATCTCGACTGTGAGATCCATATGCAGATGCTCACTGATCCAGAGGCATAATTCGCTCAGACTTGAATTGTGCGCATGCTGTGACTGAAGCGCGAAGCTAAACTGCGCCTGTCCGCCCGGACGATGCAAGTACAGAACCAAATTCTTCGCTATCTCCATGGCGAAGTCGTTTCCAAGATCTTCACTTACCAGCGATAGCGCGAGGTCGATTCCGGACGATATGCCAGCCGACGTGTAGACATTGCCGTCTTTCACCCAAATGGGAGACGGATCGACCTGTACCTTGGGATAGCGCTCCGCCAAGCGTCGTGCCACGCTCCAATGAGTCGTCGCCCTGCGGCCGTCCAGAAGACCCGCGGCAGCCAGCGCGAACGCCCCAACACATATAGAGCACACGCGCCGCACAGTCTTCGAGCGCGCTCGAAGCCACTCTATGGCTTCCTGGTCGATCTGTTCGAACGACCTGGAACCCATTGTCACGAGCAAGGTGTCAATGGGTTTGTTCGCACGCCGCTCTTGCTCGAGTGTGCTATGCCCTCTGAGTGCAATACCTGTTTCGCTCTCGAGGTGCACATCAGCGGCAGAGCTAACTAGTTCGAGCAAGTAAGGGGCAAGTCCACCGCGGTCCAGTTGATTCGCCCACGCGAATACTTCCGCTGGGCCGATCACGTCGAGCGCGTCCACCGGTGGCAAACCCAATATGACAATCCGCTTTTGCCTCATGTTCGCAGGCGGAGCGGCTGGTTTCGTAAATTTTCTCATTGGAGGAGGCCCCGTGCGTCCGGGCTTAGAGTGAACATTTGTGGCAGAAATAGTCTTGGATCTGTCACTTGTGCTCCGTCCGAACAGCTTAGACTGAAATTCGCTGCCCCTCGCATTGCCTCGGCGAACCTGCCATTCGTGAGCACGTAGATAGACGCGGAGAACGGAAATGTTTGGCACTGGACACCTGTCACCACTCGAAAGTCCCGAGGCGGTCGCAACAGCTATTCGCCAATTTATGCAACATCTGAGGACATAGCTCTAAGGAGATGCCTGAAGGGCTGTTCGCCCTATGACCGTCGCTTGTGGGCCAAGTGGACAGGCCGGTTGCTGCAGAGGCTTGTGGCGTGGGTGGGAGCCAAGCGCACTATAACGAACCTTACCCAATCGGGGTAAGACGGAACGAGCGAACCGAGCATTCGCTTTGCAGTGTCAGTGCTAACTATTTGTTTAGGAGGTAAAGATGCGCTTCTTTCCGAAGGTAGTTGCTGCGCACAAGATTGATCCCGATAAGCGAGCGAGTGCAGTTGATTTCGTCAACCGAGTCAATTGGCTGTTCGAGACATGGGATCTCGAGGAAATGATCAGTTCATTTACTGCTGATGCGAAGGTCATTCATTTCAAGGGTGAAGTAAGCGGCGAATCCAACATCCGCCATTTTCTCACTGAGATCTATCCTTATTTGGTTCCAGGAATCAGTCGTTGCGGCTCGGGTCATATTGTTGATGAAGAAGAAAATGGACTCGTTGCAGTCCGATATCACAACCTTCTTGTACGCTACGCGGTACCGGAAGACGCTCCGAAAATGAGCGACGGCGAGCTGACCGAGAGCGATTATCTACCGATGATCTGGATGTATTCGCCAATGCTTGATCGACTTCGCGAGACCGAAAACGGTTGGAGGATCGCCGAGCGCTACATCGGCGGCTCAACGACGAATCGCCGACTGACGCCGCCAGATATCTCCGCCGCTGCAATACGACCTTTCCTGCCTGGTACTTAAGGAAAGCCAAGAGCTGGCTGCTCGGGCTGGCCAGCACTGGACATCCCGAGCAAGGGCCTTCGATCCTTCTGTTGCACTGCTCCTGGAGTTTTGAATATGAAGATCAAGAATTCAGTCGTGTTCGTCACGGGAGCGAGTCGCGGACTCGGCCTGGCATTTTCCCGTGAGGCACTCGCTCGCGGTGCTACAAAGGTCTATGCAGGGATCCGCAATCCCGAAGACTTCAATGAGCCCGGCCTCGTTCCAGTCAAGCTCGACGTCACCGATCCAGAGTCCGTCATCGCGGCTGCAAGGATCGCTTCCGATGTGACTCTGCTGGTGAACAATGCCGGGATTGCCGAGATCACCGAGTCGCCTTTTTCCGAAGGCGCAGATGATCAAACGCGGCGAATCTTCGAAACGAATTTTTATGGCCTTATGCGAACGACTCGTGCGTTTCAGGCTTCCCTTCCCAGCAATGGCACGGGCGGTATCATAAATGTATTGTCCGATGTCACTTGGAGAAGCGTGCCAATGCTTGCACCGTATTCAGCATCGAAGGCAGCGGCATGGAGCTATACCAACAACATCAGGGTGCATCTTAAAGAAAGAAGCATCCAGGTGGTCGGTTTGCATGTTGGCTTCGTGGATACCAACCTCACGAAGGGTTTCGACGTGCCGAAGGCGAACCCGATGGACGTAGTCCGCCAAGCCTACGACGCCCTTGAGGCGGGCGAAAGTGAGGTTCTGGCGGATGAAGGTACTCGTGCATTGAAGCAAACGCTTTCGTCCAAGGTTCCAGCGTACATCGATCCTGAAATTCTCTAGTCGAGGGACGCATGAACTGAATCTCACTCGAGACTCAGGCACTTTACGATCAAATTCAGCTCATTAAAACTTTGAACCAGATTCGCGCCACGTGCTGGTTGCACGTGCAGATAGTGAATGCTTCAGAAATGTCGTTAAGGGCCCTGTCACCTAAGAGCATCAGAGGAATGAAGATCAATGTCGGCAGTGCGCAACAGTGCATTCCGGGCCCGTCATTGAAAAACTCGACGTCTGTCGGAGATTGCTGTGGAGTACCGCTAAACGTTGTGTTGTCTCTCAGTCGTCAGATATCCCAACCATGTCACCGACTTTCACCCGAACCAGATCCTGCGGTAGCGAGGCGACTTTTTCAGTACCGTTCAATTGCTCAGACTGTCGCTGGGCGACTTGCCAGAGGAGGCGGTCCTTTTGAACAAACTCATGCCTTCCTCGGTTAACGCTATGAGGCAACTTCTACCATCTGACGGTGAGGGGCTGATCGAAATCAACCCTCCCCGCTCCAGGAACCCGCCATTTTTCCCATCGCCGTGCGCTCGATATCGGGACGCTCAGCAAGAGTATTGATTGCAGCCGCCCCCATTTCATGGAGAGCTGCCAAGGTAAGGTACTGGGTGATTCGGAGACCCGATGGCTCAAGCTGAGCATCGTATAAGCGAGTGATCTGCCGACTCGCCTTCCTTATTGCGGAACAATTGCACTGATCGATACCTAACGATTGGCTAACCGGCAGCACCTCTATATTGACTCTCTGCTACTGATGATTACTTAAGCCCTTGCGTACTGGCTACGCATAGACATCTCGGTATTTTTCAATGAAAGCCTGCACGGACAACGCGGGCGTGCCGGTGCCCCTTTCCACTACGTCATTCACACCCGAGAAAACGCCCACTTAGTAGTCCTGAGCGACTTCAACCAGATGCCGTACCAAGGCTGGCGGAAACTTGTAATCCTGCGTCAGGCCCGCTGTGCAGCGGGGATTAAAAGCGTTCGAGGATCTGTAACGCTGCCGGCTGAACTGTTGGACTCCGGGTTTTCTCCTGAATAACGCATGGGTTTCGATCTTCGCAGCCCCCCATAGACGAATGTGTTTCTTGAGAACGACCGGTGACGCTTGGCAGAGGCACGTGAGCGGCAGTGAACGTCGGGGCCCGCGCGTGGAGTGATGATTCGGTATGCCTACAAGGCCAGAATAGATCCGCCTCAAAATTTGGCACAAATCATCCAGAAACAGTCAATTCTTACCTATGAAAAACACATAGAGTCGGTTTCGGCTAGCTCCTACTGGTGGATGCAAGATATCCGGTATCCAGACCCACCCCCAGTAGCGGCAGCCCAGGAAATCAGCCGTAGAAACCGACCTGTCGGGTCGGTTCGGAAAAGATCCAAATACTCACGGAGGAGGCTTTCTGGTTCGCCAAACGCGATGTGATACATCGCTTTATATGACGATAATAATTTAAATAACAAGCTCGCCATTGACAGTGACTAGGCTGGGTAGAAGTTCAAACCGAGGTAACGCGAGCGATGCCTTTTGCGACAAGCACTTCGCTCGGAATCACCCGGTTGCGAAAAGAAGCAGCCAGTCCCGTCCGTAGCTGTATCGGGCGCAGGCTAGGAGCCGGCAGGCCGCTAGTTCTCCTGTTGTTCAGCGATGTTGAATACCTCGGTCGAATGAAGACTGACGAGTGATTCCTTGGAGCTTGAAACGCACGGTACGCGAGGCGAGAGCCGCTAAAAAGCTGTTGAATTCATCGTTCGACAGCTCTCACTTTCTTGCAATCGTAGTGGCGATGAGTGCCACAAAAAAGGAGTACCTATGATTTCCGGATGGCTCTCGAGCGTTCTCGCCCGTCGTAACATTCACTACGGCTGGGCCATGATCGCGGTCACTTTCTTAACCGCCCTGATCAGTGCTGCATCGGTAGGTGCACCGGGTGTCTTCATTGTGCCGATGCAGATGGAGTTCGGCTGGAACACTGTGGAGATATCCTCCGCCCTTTCGATCCGTTTCGTGCTCTTCGGGCTGATGGCTCCTTTCGCCGCCGCACTGATGAACAGATACGGCTTGCGCCATGTCACCCTCACTGCATTGACGATCATTGTGGTCAGCCTATTGCTTTCGCTCGGCATGACGAAGGTCTGGCAACTGGTGGTCTTGTGGGGCGTCGCAGTCGGCATCGGCGCTGGCATGACAGCGTTGACGCTCAGCGCCACAGTAGCGTCGCGTTGGTTCAGTGCCCGTCGAGGCCTCGTGGTTGGCGTTCTCACCGCCAGTACAGCGACTGGGCAGCTTATCTTTATGCCGATTCTCGCAAGCATCACCGACCAATGGGGATGGCGCTGGGCTCTCGGTTTGATGTGCGTCATGTTGGTGATTGCTGCATTGGCGGTGCTGCTGGTAATGCGCGATCGTCCGAGTGATATGGGCTTGAGGCCCTACGGAGATGTCGGAACTGATCCGATCACTGTACCTACGTCAAGCAGCGCGTCGATCATCGCCGCCTCAATCAGCGCCCTGCGCGACGCCGCAAAAACCAAGGTGTTCTGGATCCTGTTCGGAACATTCTTCATCTGTGGCGCGACAACCAACGGCCTGGTGCAAGTTCACTTGATCCCGATGTGCGGTGACTTTGGTATTTCGCAGGTGAAAGCTGCCGGCTTACTCGCAGCCATGGGTGTATTCGATCTTGTCGGCACCATCGCGTCCGGCTGGCTGTCCGATCGCTTCGACAACCGCCACCTGCTGTTTTGGTATTACAGCCTTCGTGGTTTGTCATTGATCGTGCTGCCTTTCACTGACTTCTCGATCTACGGCCTTTCATTGTTCGCTGTGTTTTATGGCCTCGACTGGATCGCGACCGTTCCTCCAACCGTGCGTCTTGCGGCCTCCCGTTTTGGTGCGGAGCGCGCAGGACTTGTATTCGGGTGGATTTTTGCCGGTCATCAAATCGGTGCGGCCGCCGCCGCTTTTGGGGCCGGTTGGTCACGGGTAACACTCCTGAGCTACCTGCCTGCATTCTTTACGGGCGGTGCGCTTTGTCTGATTGCCGCGGTAGCCATCATGACGATCAGACAGCAGGAAAAGAAAATCGCAACGGCTGTCCAAGCTGCGAGTTGAACAACTCTAGATAGGTCAATTCATGCGGTTGGTGGCTCCGTTCGCGCCAACCGTTAGGGTTTCGAATTTTGACGCTTTTCGTTAAATCACCAGCTCAGGGAGGAGCACACACATTGAAATTCGGCGGCACATTCATCTTCATATAGGTACCTGCACATGAATACTCTTTTAACTCGCCGCAACGTGATCGCAGGTATGGGAGTGCTCGGCCTAGGCATTTTTGCAAGCTTCAATAGCTTCGCTTCGACCTTTAAAAACGGATGGGATTTGAGAGGTCAGGCTCGCGGACGCGAGTTCACCTTGAACGACACGCAAGGCAATCAAAAGACGCTGTCGAGCTATCAGGGCTCGGTCGCGATGATTTTTTTTGGTTTTACCCAATGCCCAGCTGTCTGCCCTATCACACTGTCCAAAGCCGCAAAAATCAAAAAACTTTTAGGTCCTGATGGCGATCGACTGAAGGTCGTCTTTATTACGTTAGATCCGGAGCGCGATACGCCAGCCGTCCTGGACGCCTATGTAAAAACTTTCGATCCAACGTTTGAGGCACTGTATGGAAGCCTCGAAGCCACGGCGGCAACAGCTGCAGAATTTGGCGTTATCTATGAAAAAGTCCCCCTCGGCGAGACCTACACCATTTCTCACACCGCAATGAGCTATGTCTATGACTCCAAGGGGACGCTGTGTCTTGGGTTGAGTCAGTCGCTCACGGAACAGGAATGCGCGGAAGATCTACTCACTGTCATGAAGGTCAGCTAATGAAATCTCAATCCTACAAAAAATCGCTCATCAAGCCTCTGGGACAAATCGTGGTACTTTTTTCTTTGCTGGGGATGGCCTGGCAAGCGAGCGCTCAGACCAAAATTGAAGACGCATGGATTCGGGCAACCGTGCCTGGGCAGCAATCGACTGGCGCGTTCTTGAAGGTGACGTCCAGTACGGACAGTAAACTGGTTAACGTTCAATCGCCGGCGGCAAAAATGGTCCAGATTCACCGAACGACCATGCAAAACGAAGTGATGCACATGGATCCCGTTGATTCGGTCACGTTACCTGCTGGCAAAACCGTCGTCTTTGACCCAAGCGGCTACCACGTGATGTTCATAGAGTTATCCGCCCAAGTGAAAGAAGGTGACAAAGTGCCTCTGACACTGACAGTGGAAGACGCTACCGGCAAGAAGGAGTCAGTCAAGCTGGACGTCGATGCACGAGCACTGAATGCGTCTGACAGCGACGACATGAAGTAACCTCTCCCCTTCTTACTCGACGAAATTCAATCCTGGTAGTCAGGCTACGATTGCCAGGATCTGCGGCAAAAAACTTACTGCGAATACTCAGCGATAGCCGAAATCCGTCTCACGCCCACGCAACTGAGAGCGCTTTACGCCCCCCTTCAGTATCTAGGGCACAGTAGAGCAGCGACGCCAACGAGTTTTCAGAAACAGCCCAAGGCTTTGATGCATCGATTAAGCGCTTTAACGCTACAGAGGGAGCTGCACGATAAGCAAATGCGCGAGTTCCAAACCCTGTTAACCAGTTAAGAATGTTTAGGGGCAATCATGACCACACCACGAATCTCCGCCTGCGTGTTTGATGCCTACGGGACTCTTTTCGACGTCCATTCTGCGGTCGCAAGACATGCCGATGAGTTGGGTAAGCACGCTCGCGAAATATCGATCCTATGGCGCACCAAGCAACTGGAGTATTCGTGGGTTCATACCCTGATGCGGCGCCATACAGATTTCTGGACGTTAACCGAGGCAGCGCTCGACTATGCCCTGGCTTTTTACAATGTGAAGAATGAGCGGCTAAAACAGACGTTACTAACAAGCTACCTGACGCTGGACGCCTACGCTGAAGTCCCAGCAGCATTGCACAGCCTTCGCGAAGCAGGCGTACGAACAGCGATCCTTTCGAATGGATCTCCCCGGATGCTGGAAAGCGCGGTTCGGTCTGCGGGTTTGGATATTTTGCTTGATGAGTGCCTTTCCATTGAGCAGGTACAAATCTACAAGCCGGATCCGGCGGCCTACGAGATTGCAGTAGCAGCACTGAATGTGTCGTCGACCAAAGAGATCGCTTTTTTCTCATCCAACGCTTGGGATGCCATAGGGGCTCATGCGTTCGGTTTCCACGCGTTTTGGCTTAATCGATCCAGGCAGCCCGAAGAATATGGGTTGTACGATAAGGCAACGAAGCTCGAATCATTGAGCGGCATAGCTTCGCGTGTGACTGCACAGATCCGCTAATTGATACGGAGGCAGGAGTCGGAGGAATCTGTCGGTGATTATTGTGCCCGGGTTCCCCCTGGAAGGCAGTGCGATAACTCAGTCGTTCGATACGACGCGCTCGATATCACCGACCACCATAGCAGCCAGCCCCTGCCGCAACGAGCTTACTTGTTCCGTGCCGTTCAACTGCTCAAATTGCCGTTGAGCCTCTTCCCATAGAGGCGCTGTTCTTTCAAACAAGTCTCGCCCCGCCTCGGTTAATTTAACCAGGCGACTCCTGGCGTCGGATGGCGAAGGACTGATCGAGATCAATCCATCGCGCTCCAGCAGGCCGGTCATTTTTCCCATCGCCGTGCGCTCGATGTCGAGCCGCTCAGCAAGGGTATTGATTGCAGCACTTCCCAACTCATTAAGCGCTGCCAGGGCAAGGTACTGAGTGATTCGAAGCCCCGAAGGCTCGAGCTGCGCATCATAGAAACGGGTGATCTGCCGGCTCGCCTTCCTAATGGCGGAACAGTTGCAATGGTCGATCCCTAGTGGTTGTTTCACCGGCAGCATCTCTACTTCCTCTTCACTACTGTTTGATTTTTTGTGCCCTGGGTATTCAGGTCACACATACACGTCGCGGTACTTTTCCACGAAGGCCTGCACCGACAGAGCGGGCGTACCGGTAACCTTCTCTACTACGTCGTTCTCACCCGCAAAGACGCCCTCACGGTAGTTCTGAGCAACCTCGACCAAGTGCTGCACGAGAGCCGGTGGAAACTTGTACTCGTGCTCCATCTTATGCTCGAACGCCTCGATTGATGTCGGTGCGTACTGGATTTCCGCGCCAAGCACTTCGCTCATGGCGGCGGCGATTTCGGTGTGGTTCATTTCGACCGGACCATGAAGGCTGTAGATCTTACCTTCGTGCCCCACTGGGTTGGCCAGGATATGGGCAATCACCCGGCCTTGGTCATCAGTAGCAATAGGCGCGTGACGGCCATTTTCAAAGGGGAACTCGATTTTTTTCTTGGCCCAGATTTCTTTTGCAAAGTGAGGATACGCCAGCCAGTCTGCGAAAAAAGTGGGGCGAAGATGCGTTGTCGGTACGCCTGACCAGTCGAAAACGCGCTCTGAGATCCAGTGATCCTGCGCCAGGTGACTTTTGGAATCGCGGCGCGCGGAGATCTGCGACATGTTCACGATTGCCTTTACCCCAGCCTCTTTCGCTGCCTGGGCAAAATAGGCTGCACCTTCGACGATCCCAGGTGCAAGTGGATAAAGGAAATAGGCCGAGCGAATTCCTTCCATTGCTGCACGAATAGCATCGATGTCGGTGAAATCGCCAATAGCAATTTCAACTCCGCGCTGGCGCAGAGCAGCAGCCCTTTCGTCGTCCGAACGCACGTAAGCGCGGACGCTCTTGCCCAATTTAAGCAGCTCATCGATTGCTGCTGCACCAGTTCGCCCGGTTGCACCGCTTACAAGAATATCCGCTGCGCTCATGTTCGTAGTCCTCTCAATTGATTGGAGCATATGCTCGTTGATTCACGGTAGGAGCATATGCCCCTATGTGGAATTCAAGATAGGTGCATACGCTCCTATTGTCAATTAATGATCATGCCCGTTCGGCGGGTCGACCAGTCTGGGGACCCCCGCTGCCTCTTTGCTACCGGACGCGTGGCCCTGTACTACATGGGGTTAAAGCCTATTTAGTGGCCGATACAATGGGTCCGCGAGCAGCATGCGACAGCGCACGAGGTCATCGATGTCAGTTAGCCAGCGAAATCAGGGAGTGTCGATATCGACTCCGATTATGTCGATATCGCCAATGGTTACCACAAACCTCCCCCCGTATTCTCAGTCTCAAGCAGGTAGCTCTAAAGCCCGCGGGTAGCTGTCGCGAGATCGGAGCGCAGACCCAGCGAGGTTCTCGGACCATTTTGCTTCGGCAGGACAGTAAAAAATCAAATCCCTACTTACAGCACTTTGCTGAATTGCAATAAGTAGTAGTTGCAACACCGTGACGAAAACGTCCAGGAGTTAAGAATGAAGATTGTGTCTAGCTCATCAAGCGCACTCGATGTTTCAGTCGGATCCGTGGAATGGGGAGAATCCACCAAAGGCATTCTCCGTGAGAGTGAACAAGTCCAGCTCATCGAAAATTTGAAGTACATATTTAGCCAAGAGAAACTGGATGCAGAACGCCACCGACTTGGCCTTCTGAATCCAAAGTACATTTCCATAGATGACCTTTTACCGCCTGATACCAAAATGGTCAGAGAGTCTCTAGCCTATGTTCAGGACTTGTATAAGCCGACTCTAATGCGACACTGCTGGCGCACCTACTACTTCGGATCAATGATCGCGTTGCACGATGGTATCGAATTTGACCGTGAACTAGGTTTCGCCTCGGCCATGCTTCACGACCTTGGCCTAACACCCACAGCTGACCCGCGACCGTGTGACTGTTGCTTCGCCGTCAACGGTGGCGTGCACGCACGAGACTTCCTGCTAGGACAGGGCTTCGCGCGCGCGCATGCCGATACGGTGGCGCACGCCATTGCAGTGCATCTTAATTATCACGTTCCGGCTGAGGAACATGGTGCAGAGGCATTCTTGGTTACGCGCGGCGCTATCTGTGATGTCTTCGGCACAGGTGTGTCACGAATGTCTCAACAATCAGTAAAAGATGTGCTTGCCAAGTACTCCCGAGACGAACTCTACAGCGTATTCAGCGCGAAAGCATTTGAACACCTCGTCGGCACGCGATTTGAAGTTTCGTTTAAGGCCGTGACAAGTGGGCTGGTGGAAACAGTTCCGCACGCACTTGATTTACCTCCTTTCGTTTAATCTGCTTACAGAATGTCCAGGCTGCGACTTACTTAGTTAGTAGTTCCCAGCTTGGCTTCTGCCCTTCCGAAACATCTTATAAGCCAACTGACGTTGTGATGATCTTAATCAGTGTTCAAAATACAAACGAGTTGGACGCTTACAAGGAAAAGCTCTGTGGATACTTGTCGAGCATGCGATAAAGCGGAGCGCAGCGAGATCGTCAGCAGTAGGCTAAGGGAGAATACTGTAGCGAGTCGCCTACCAGACCTTCACGTGCGTGGTTAGCACAGGCGAGATGTCAGGGACCCAAGCGCCGGGGTTTTCATCGATCGCCTAAAACAGCTTAACAATTAAGTAAATAGTTCAACGTTGCCGTTCCACTCCGAGCGAGAGTCGGCAACGGCCGCACCGCCATTTATTCGGCGGTCGAGGGCTGTTCAATGAGAGACGTGCAGCCACCTGGGGGCTGAAGACCACATCCAACTGCACGTAAATACGGCGACCAACAATGTCAGTCGCCGCTCTGAAATCAGGCCTTGGCCTGGTCAGGAATGTCGCTCACTACCTCAGTCAGTTCCAGCGTATCGATATTGTAGAAGAAGCCGTAGATCTTCACGTGCGCTGGCACCCCTGGGTTTGCTCGAACAACTCCGACATCGTATTTGAGCGAGGTCTCGAAATCCGAAATGCAGATGCTGTCATGGTCAAACGCCGAGGAAATATCGCTGCCGTGCTCATGTTTGAACGCGTCAATGATGCCTTCGTTGGTGAAAGACGTAGCACCGCAGAATGAGTGGTGCACAACCACTACCCTTTCGATGCCGAAGAGATGGACCATCGTAGCGATCGACTGCACACCTGCGACAGCACGACCACCAGCGACAGACACTGGGAATAAGGTCGTCGTATGTCCTACCCGATTTCCAGCTTCATCAAGAACGTTCTCGCCTGGGTAGACCTCACCAAAATGCTTGGCAACAACGGCCGGTATTTCCGAAGCACGTGGATCGAAGCAGTGGATGACGATGGTGTTGAGACTCACCGCCTTGGCGAAGAGCGGACGGAACTCCGCTTCGTTGTACCAAGGCTGTGCTTTGAAAGAGAAATCATTGAAGTTGGGCATTTTGTGTCTCCAGCGCTCTTGAATATTTTGTGACTGGGCCGAGCCAGTCAGCTAAAAGTACACAGATCTGTCTACTCTTTCAAGAAAAAGTAGACAGATCTGTGTACCCCTGCTACGGTGCAGGCTGGAGGATTTCCATGACGAATTTTGCTTCAAGTTTCAAAGACCTTCGCTTCGAGGACATTGCATCTCTCAAGCCACGGGATCGTATATTAAAGACGGCAATCATCCTCTTTAATGAACGTGGCGTGCACACCGTCGGAATTGATCGAATTATTGCTGAAAGCGGTGTATCGAAGAGAACCTTCTATAATTACTTCCCTTCAAAGGCTGATCTGATTGCTGCCTATTTGGATTTTTGGCATTGGCTCCGTTTTACGAACCTGAACAAGTTCGCCGCGCGAGTGAGTGGCGATCCAAAAGCCGAACTCTTGGCGATCTTTGATTTCCTTGAATATTGGTTTTCTGAACAAGATTTCAGAGGCTGCGCATTTGCTCGCGGCTTAAATGATTTCAACGATGACGCATCACAAACTTTACGCGCAAAGGTAGGCTTGCACTTCGATGAGTGGGCCAATTTCATCAAAGCGCGTTTGTCTCAGCTTGTGGAGCCAGACAGGGTAGAGATACTTCTCCCACAGTTTCTAAGTCTTATTACCGGCACAACCGTCGTTGCGCACGCTTCCGGAAACACAAATATTGCGCAACTGAACAAGCAAATAGCTATGGCGTTACTGAGTGACCGTGCAGTCTGATGCGTACAGACACGACCTATTAATTTACTCGAAGAATACTTGAGGTTAAGCCGCGCCGTTTCTCGATTTCACCTGAGTATGTCGCCGCGTGGTCATATTTGGTAATCGTCAAGAATAGCGCAGCCATAACTTTGCTTTGAGGGCCGAGAACTGGATGTGGGCCGCTCCGTCAAGCAAACAGCCGCACCAAGTTATCGGCAAGGTTTGGAGAAGTGCTGATGATACCTGCTTTGGGTCGACAGTCGCCCTCCCCACTGGCAGCTACCGCCGGCCCAGAACGCCAAGGTGCGACGGATATTGGCGACAATGTCCGCGGCGCGCCTCACACGATCGGTGAGAACGCCGGACACATCAAACAAGGCTTGGCCAAGCGGAGGGCCGAAGGCACACACTAATCAAGTAGCCCCCGACGTCCCGCCTGCAACAGCCTCTTTTGGACTTTGTGCACATGCAATCCGGAGCCAGTACACGCTGTTTGGCGCGAAGGATGGCCCCGTACGCCCAGTTCGTCAGATACAGCTCTCAAGCTATGTGCTCCTGGGTAAAATGGCATAATATGCCAATGATCGAAAAAACCTGTTTACCCAGAGCTGGAGCTAATTATGGCGACGCGAAACGTTGTGCTCACCCCTCACCAGGAACAGGTTATCCATGACCTGGTTCAGTCCGGCCGTTATCAGAATGCCAGCGAAGTGATGCGAGAAGGTTTGCGTCTATTGGAACAGCGCGTCGCCGAAGACACCGCCAAAATTGAGGCCCTGCGCCAGGCGACCTCGATCGGCATCATGGACCTTGAGCACGGGCGCTTTACTCAGTTGAACGAAGGGGATCTGGAGCACTACCTTGAGAGCTTGAGCCTGGAAGCAACCCTCCCCGCGCGTGAGAAACACTGAGCATGTCGCAGTATCGGATTTCCAACGCGGCGCGCGCCGACATTGTCGACATCCTCAGGCTCTCCCAGACGCAGTTCGGCGATCAAGCACGCCAGCGCTACCAGGCACTGATCCTCGCGGCGCTGCAAGCGATTGCCGACACGCCTTATCGCATTGGCAGCCACGACCGCGATGAGCTTGCACCGGGCCTTCGCAGCTATCACCTCATCTATTCACGCCAGCAGGCCAAACAAACCCATGGAACGGTCAAAAGCCCACGCCATATCGTGTTCTATCGTGTGGCAAACGACGACGTGATCGAGGTCGTCAGACTCCTTCATGACGCCATGGAAGTGCAGTTGCACTTGCCTAATGACTGATCACCGACCTAGCCCAAAGGCTTAACTGGCCATAAACAGCGAAGGTAAGGCGCCCCCTTTACATCGCAACCTGAGCGCCCTCGCTGCCAGCCGACTCGACGGCCAATTGAAGCGGGAGGTTCTGGCCCGACCGGACCCGAGACCCCACGACCAGAAACGCGATGTTCAACTTTGCGCACCACTTTTCAATGCTGAACAACCGCTTCTTAGGCGTTTTCCGTGGCCAGGCGCCTGGCATCACGCTCCATCTGCCTATGGACACGCGGATCGATGCCCCTAGCGACCAGTGCCCTCGTTTCATCACGCAGAGCACGAGCATCTCGTAAGCTAATTTCAGGATAGGTACCGAGAGAAATACGGGGTTGCTTATCCGCCCAGGAAAAGCGGAAGTGCCAGCACTTGGCGCCTTTCGTATTCACGAAAAGGGCGAGGCCGTTGTAGTCAGGGAGGGTGTAGTCCTTGGCGCGGGGTTTGGCGTGCCGGACTGCTGCATTGGTGAGAGCCATCGTACAATCTCCGTCTCGTTTGAATAGAGGAGATTTGTACGGTTTCCAGAGAGGCGAGTCCCACGGAAAAGTGATCTACCAAGCACCGGATTAATGTACTAAAAAATGTACTAAGAAAACGTGGATGGTGGTGTTTTCGAGTGGAGCTTACTGGAACTAAAAAAGAGGCCGAAGCCTCTTTTTTCAGTTTCTGCAGACTTCAATAGAAGCCTGTAGAACAATAATTGGAGCGGGAAACGAGACTCGTATCTGGCGTCCGACCCATTGAAATCTAACGGGTTTCTTTTCTTGCCGAAGCAGGAAAAAACTTAATTCTGGACTTGTTTTTGAAGTATTTCAAGATCCAAGTCTGGTATGACACCAGCGTTGGAGTGGATCAATCACTGCACGCCGCATTCGATGCCCGCGCCGTTTACGCGGGGCTGACCATGGACTTCTAAGGGACATAGGTCAGGGAGCGTTATCGCAGGATGATCCTCCTCTTGGCAGACCTATCGGCGGTTGTCACCTTCTGCCGGTACAGTCTTACCCCCTGAAAGCACCGTCAATGGAATGCTCCATGAGCTCCTGCATTCGTATCAGAGCAAGCGCAAACCCAGCTGATTTCTTCGATGAGGTTATTCCAGAGGAGGTCTTGACCTGAACGGTTGGCGGTTGGAGTGATCAATACAAGGCCTGGGACGCTCCCGCCTGGTTCGAAAATGTGAGTTGACGGCCTCTCTGTTACCCTGAATGGGCTTCTCGCTTCTGTTTCCAGCGCTGGTGTCGAGATCCTGAAACACATTTCCCCACAGAACCGACCTGGCTGGTATCGTTCTCGACGATCAGCTTGATATCGCCGAGTTCCTCCTTGGGAGGCGGCGAGCGCAAGCCGTCGAAGAGGTTGCGGGCAGGCGTCGCGGCTTGCCGACGCTGCAGCTGCGCAATGCCTGCCCTGATGGCGCTCAGCGCGGCTGAAGACGCAGCAGTTTGCCATCCTGTTCGTCGGTGAGCACGTAGAGCAGGCCGTCAGGGCCCTGCCTGACATCCCGAATGCGGGCATGCCCGTCCTCCAGCAACTTGTGCTCGGCCACGACCTTACCGTCTTTCAGTTCGATACGGTCGAGGTAACCGAACTTGAGCGAACCGACGAAGAGATTGCCCTTCCATGCCGGCCCATAACGGTCGCTAGTCAGGAAGGCCATGCCGGACGGCGCGATCGAGGGCACCCAGTAATGCAGCGGCTGCTCCATGCCGTCCTTGGCGGTCAGGCCGTCGCCAATCTTCCCGCCGCCATAGTTTTCGCCGTAGGTGATGACCGGCCAGCCGTAGTTGCGCCCCGCCAGCGGAACGTTGATCTCGTCGCCGCCCTGCGGACCGTGATCGTTCATCCAGAAGCGGCCGTCCGGACCGAGCGTAGCGCCCTGGCTATTGCGATGGCCATAGCTCCAGATCTCCGGCAAGGCACCGGCGCGGTCGACGAAAGGGTTGTCGGCCGGTACCGCGCCGTCCTTCTGGATGCGCACCACTTTGCCCAAGTGGTTATCGAGTTCCTGCGCATCCTCCTTCCGGCTGTAACGCTCGCCCAACGTGACGAAAAGCGTCCCGTCCTTCGCCTCGACGATGCGGCAGCCGAAATGCGCGGAGCTGCTCACCTTCGGTCGCTGACTGAAAATCACCTGCAGGTTGTCGAGGCGCACCATGTTGCTCGACAGCGTCGCGCGTGCCACTGCCGTGCTATTGCCCGCGCCACCAGCGGCCGGTTCGGAAAAGCAGAAGTAGACCATGCGATTCACGTCGAAAGCACTGTCGGTCACGACATCCAGCAGCCCGCCCTGCCCGCCTGCCGCGATCGCCGGCAGCCCCTCAACCGGCGGGCCGATGCTCCCATCGGCACCAACCACCCGAAGCCGGCCCGGCCGTTCTGTCACCAAGTAGCGATTTGCCGGCAGAAAGGCCACTGCCCAGGGATTCTCCAATCCGGTTGCCACCCGCTCAGCCCGCACCTCGGCGGCCAGCGCGCTGACAGCAAAACCCATGGCAAGAAATGCTGGGACCAGAACCCACTCAAGTTTCAGATTCATGTCTGTTCCGATGGTTGATTTGACAGCCGCTAGCACACCCTACGAAGAAAGATATAAATTAGTAAATCTTTGCGCTACGCATGTGCATCCAGATATTTCTCTGCTTTTGCGATCCCGTTCATGCGCCGAAGTTTCTGTATCGTGAAGGCGCCCCCCTGCGTCCGAACGCCAATGGCGGGAGGCTTCGACGCCAGGTGTTTAGGCACGGCACCTTAAGTCGGCGGCTCGCTGAACTTGGCGACGAACATCTCTATGAAGCTCGGTGATCCGGCGAGGGTCAGCGTCACTTCGTGCCAGCCTCCCAGCCCGACGGTCACTGCAGGTCGTGGTCCCACAGTACATGCCCACTGAGGTATTTCATCTCGCCCCACCGAGAACGCGCGCGCCACGGCGCCCGTGGTAACGGAGCCTGCGTCAGTCAGCGCACTTGGTCACGACCCTGCCGTCGACCGACGGATGTACCGGAAATGGCGCCATGGTCTCGAACACGCCGTCGCGTCGCACCAGCGCGTGGAACAGAGCGGCCCCGAGGTGCAGCAGGATCAGCGCGAAGAAGCAGAACGAGAGGAACTTGTGAGCGTTCCACAGCCAGCTGTGCAGGCCGGCGTCGGGCGACACGATGGCGGGCAGACGCAGCCCGGCGACGAGCACCGGGTAGTCCGCCGCCGACAACATGGCCCAGCCAAGCAAGGGCATCGCGAGCATCAGCACATAGAACGCGACATGCGAGAGTTTGGCGGCGAGCTTCATCGGCTCGGGCATGTCACGCGGCAGCGGCGGCGCACCAAGGCGCCAGCGGACGATCAGGCGCAGCACCGCGAGCACGAGGATCGCAATGCCCAACGGCTTGTGGATCGAGACCAGCATCAGGTACGCGGGCGTGATCGTCGAGACCATGCCGACGCCGATGAACAGCATCACGAGGATGCAGATCGCCATGCCCCAATGAAGCGCCCGCTGTAACGGCGCGAATTGCTGGTTGACTTGGCTCATGGCTTGGCTCCGGCGGTGGTGGTGGACGGGGTGCGCGGATAGTCTTTTTCTTCGGCGGTCCGGCGGTTGTACGAGACCGAATAAGCGGCCGAACGTGCGGCGGGGAAAGGGTCGTCGGATGTGCGCATGCCGGCCGGCAGCACGGTGGGATCGAAGTTGATGTCGCGGCATGAGCCATCGGCCTCGGGCTCAATTTTCGTCACCGACAGGGTGCCGACGCCGACGCTGCGGCGATCTTCCGGCCAAACCTTGCTCGGGTCGGCGGTCGGGTCGCCCGGGTCGGCGACCATGACCGTCATAGCCCAGCGCTGCGTCGCCTTCGCGACGCGCTCGGTGATGTCTGCCAGCAGGAAATCGGGCTCGCGCTTCTTGAGTTCGTCGCCCGAGACCAACACAGGTTTGGCGGCCGGCTTAAAGGACCAGCGCACGGCCTGGTCTTGGCCCTGCGCGTTGGTGAAGACGAAGCTGTTGATGCCGTTGTAGCGGTCTTCCGCGTACGAGCTGG
The DNA here is from genome assembly GCF_058798795.1 of Pseudomonas sp. GW822-FHT07A10. NCBI lineage: Bacteria > Pseudomonadati > Pseudomonadota > Gammaproteobacteria > Pseudomonadales > Pseudomonadaceae > Pseudomonas > Pseudomonas sp. GW822-FHT07A10. The sequence goes on along the minus strand of NZ_JBXAKV010000001.1, from coordinate 239,421 downwards.
TGAACGGCGCGCTGCCGGCCCACTGGCTAAACGCGCCGATCTCGGGGTGCACAGCGGCGAAGCTCTTCAACGCATCCGGATGGCTCTTGTCGGCGGAAGCCACCTGCAAGTCGTAGAAGGCCTGCGGCGTCGCGACTGGGAAGAACGGCGCATTGATCATTGCGGAACGCCACTCCTGGCCGTCGGGCGTTCGGATGCGCAGGCTCAGGGAGCGCACGCGCGCGCTGCCATCGGGCGCCTTGAGGTCGGGCGAGGCGAGGTTGAAGCGGCCGGTCACAGGATAGGTGCCGGCGGCGAACATCTGTGCCTTGGACAAATCGCTGCCAGTGCCGTTGGCCTCGAAGGTACCAGTGAAGCAGATACCCTTGGCATGGGCGCGGCGGAAGCCGAGCGCCGGTCCGGCGGGCGGCGCCAGCACCTCGACGATCTTGGTCGGCGTGAGGCGTGCGGGTGTCAACCAACCGGCTGTGTATGCGAACGCGGCGCCGACGGCGACAACCACCGCCGCGATCAGTACGAGCGGCCCGAGAAAAGACTTATTGGAGTGAGGATGTCGCTCGTTCATCGAAATTTCTTCCGGAGTGCGGGGTGGAGAGTTCTGTAACGAATTTAACGCTTTACTCTAAACCTTGTGCGAAGTCGCTACGGCGCTGAAGACTTCTATACGCACCGACCAGCAACATTACGTTGCCGCCGGCCGCGCGGCTCGGCGAAGAAGCAGTACAGGTGGCGACGATCCTATTCCCCCAGGCAAAACTGCACAGCGAGGTGATGGTGAATCTGCATCCGGGCTCCAGAGTGATGCTCTGCGACGCGTTTTGTCTGCACCCCCTCAACGGGGTGCCGGCTTCTTTGATTTCTACCGTGCCGACCTGAAAGTACGCTGGCCGGAGATAGCTTGGCGCTTAATGGGCAAGACATACTGCGGCAAATGCCGAGTGTCAGTCATGCCTTCCAAACGCTGGCGACGTTTATGCTCGTAGATCAGGGCTTGCCTGTCGAAGCGCCGAAAAGTACCTGCGTATGCCCTTCCCGCTCATCCCGATCTGGGGATCAGCGCATTGCCCAACGATTGCGGGGTTGCAATCACTTTGCCAGACTGGCAATAACCGCACTGTGCCACTTGGTGTTTGCCCCAAGAGGCGACGACGCGTTGGCCAACATCATCCTGCTCTATCGCCTCAATCGTGGTGATCTTGCGGCCGTATATACCTGCAATGAGGATGACACAGGAACGCGCCACAACGCCGTCGATCAAGACGGAACAAGCGACGCACTGAGCGAGACCACACCCGTAATCCCCATTGCAGGTATAGTTTGTTCCCGTCATACCGATTTCGTCACGAATCACCCACAGCAGCGGCTGTGTCGCCCTCAGCTTCGACCTGATAGGTCTTATCGTTAATCTGAAGCTCCATAACTCTCCAGCCATCTTGGCTCTAAAAAGCGCTATTAGCGAGGCGTCGCGTAATCGCTATCTATACATGGTTTGAAAGTATCACGAGCTTAGTGGGCTCAATCATGCAGCCACGTGCTAGGCCTTATGAATAAAAGTACGCAATACAAGAAATCACCGCGCATCGATGGCACATCAACACAGTGATTTAGTGCCCGCTCAACTACGAGCGAGCACGACTCACAACTAAGCAACATGCTTGAGACGAATACCGTTACCGATTCAGGGCTTTGCATTTTTTCTTTTGGAAAAACCTACCAGCCCACAACCTGGATGAAGTATTACTTTTCGGTCAGCGGCTAATTTTTCAAATGGTCTCTTGCCCCTACAGACCTGAAGAACGGGTTTAGAAGCAGCTTCAGCAGGAAGCTGCCGGAACGGAAACAGAGGTTGTGATCTCTCTTTCGACGCAGCCCAACAAGCCTTGACCAAACAAGCTTTCACGTCCGTTAAGCACTTGGCCGATTTCCTCTACAAGGTCTCGTCCATCGCCTGTCCCAGACCGAGTCACTCGAATCGGCTACCAACGCAGCCTGCGGCGGGTTTTCCGCCGGTCATATAGCGAGGCTGAGCTGATGCAGGCGGACCGAATACTTCCATGTACGGGACTCGATGATCAATGGTCATCGCAGCGTGGTGATATGTCATTCGAACAAGCATGAACTCATCGGGGTAGTTTTCCATTTCGAACCGCCTGGGACTTGGGGGCGCGATTATCCAATAGCGTGCATAGATGCTTGCAATTTCATGGGATGTTTTGGGGCAGTGACAGGCATACATTAGCTGGCAAAGCCGATCCCGACGGGCGACGTCATTCACGAAACATGTTCCCCATGGTTCTAAAAGCCTATGACGCTGACGACAAGCCCCCCGCTGCTCGACGGGTATTCAGGCTGGCAGGAACAATCTCAACTACATGTAAGGCACGCACATGCAACTGACACAGGAATGGGACAAGACTTTCGCCAAGAGCGACAAGGTGGACCATAAGAAGATCACCTTCACGAACCGCTATGGCATCACCCTGGCGGGCGACCTGTACCAACCGAAGAACGCCAGCGCAAAGCTGGCAGCTATTGTCGTCTGTGGCCCGTTTGGCGCGGTGAAGGAGCAGGCCTCCGGGCTTTATGCGCAAACCATGGCCGAGCGCGGTTTTGTCACGCTGGCCTTCGATGCATCCTACACCGGGGAAAGCAGCGGTGAGCCGCGCAACGTCGCCTCGCCAGACATCAACACCGAGGATGTGAGCGCGGCAGTTGATGCTCTTGGCCTGCAACCCTCCGTTGATCGCGAGCGGATTGGCGTCATCGGCATCTGCGGTTGGGGTGGCATGGTGCTGAATGCCGTGGCCTTGGATAAGCGCGTCAAGGCGGTTGTCGCCAGCACCATGTACGACATGACCCGCGTCATGTCCAAGGGCTACAACGATAGCGTAACCCTCGAACAGCGCACGCAAGGGCTCGAACAACTGAGCGCACAACGTTGGGTCGACGCGGAAAATGGTGCCCCTGCTTACCAGCCCCCCTACAACGAACTGAGGGGTGGGGAAGCGCAGTTCATGGTCGATTATCACGATTACTACAGCACGACCCGCGGACACCATCCGCGCGCGGTCAACTCGGGCAACTCGTGGACGATCACTACACCCCTGTCGTTCATGAACATGCCGATCCTGACCTACATCGCGGAAATTTCTCCACGCCCGGTCCTGTTCATCCACGGTGAAAACGCCCACTCGCGCTACTTCAGCGAAACCGCTTACGCGGCCGCGGCGCAGCCGAAGGAGCTGATGATCATTCCAGAGGCCAGCCACACCGATCTGTATGACCGTGTGGACGTGATTCCTTTCGACAAGCTGACGACCTTCTTCACGCAGCACCTGGCCACGGCGGCACGCGCCGCTTGACGTCTTGAGGCAGTCGCATCCAGGCGGACAATGCATCTGGATGCGACTGAGCGGGATGACGCGCCCTACGGTATGGATTCATGCCACTCAGCACTTCTGACTTTCCAGTGAGGATCGCAACCAGAACTGGCAATAGGCCACTCGCTGAGGAGCATCTGCGCCATATTGCTGCGCTAATTCGCGCTCGAAACCTACGAATTCAAGTGCAGGCGCGGCAACGCGTCTGGCCCATTTTTCGCATTGCAAAGGAGAACAACATGCAGGGCAAAACCGTTGACGTCGGTACAGGCGGCGCTCTCTCCTCTCTTGGCGCTGCAAGCCGTAGGCATTCCTGGCACCGGCGGGCCATGCAACAGCTTGGAATGCCGTTGCTTCTCCTTGCACTGTGCAGCGGCCATCCTGCCCACGCCGCCAGCACTGCGCTGCCCGTGGCCGCTGAGCAGGATGTCACTCAAGCACCCAAGAAATCGGATGAATCACGCCTGTGGATGACCGTCGGGGAACGTCGCTTCGCCATCACACTGGCCGACAACGAGGCCACTCGCGCATTCGCCGCCACGCTGCCGCTGACACTGGACATGGAGGACCTCCACGGAAACGAGAAGAAAAAAGAGCTGCCTGACGCGCTGCCCACCAGTGAGAGCCGGCCCGGCACGATCCGCAACGGAGACCTTATGCTTTGGGGATCGCGCACCGTGGTCATCTTTTACAAGACCTTCGACTCAGCTTACTCATACACCCGTCTAGGCCGCGTGGACGATCCGACTGGCCTGGCCCAGGCGCTCGGCCGTGGCGATGTTCGGGTGGTGTTCTCCCAAGAGCAGCGTGCGCTGACAAAGTAGTCGCCCCACGCTCAACACCGACCTGAGATACCGCCTCATCATCTGCTGCGTCTCCTTCGCAGCCAGAATCCAGAGAGAGAAATCATGATCAAAGGCAAAGTAGTCATCATCACCGGCGCATCGTCCGGAATCGGCGAGGCAACCGCCAAGCTGCTCGCGAGCAAAGGCGCCAAAATCGTGCTCGGTGCGCGACGCGAAGACAAGCTCAAGCAGATCGCGGACGAGATTCTCCTGAGCGGTGGACAGGTGGTTTATCAGATGCTGGACGTGACAAAGCAAGAGGAAAACGACCGCATCGTTCAACTGGCCAAAGAAACATTCGGCCGTGTGGACGTCATTTTCCTGAACGCAGGGCTGATGCCGAACTCGCCGCTGTCCGCCCTGAAGACCGAAGACTGGCACCAGATGATCGATGTCAACGTGAAAGGTGTTCTGAATGGCGTAGCGGCCGTGCTGCCCGTGTTCCTGGCACAGAAGTCCGGGCACGTGATCACCACCTCGTCGGTGGCGGGGCTCAAGGCCTATCCGGGCGGCGCCGTCTATGGCGGTACGAAGTGGTTCGTGCGCGACTTCATGGAAGTCTTGCGCATGGAGTCCGCCATGGAGGGCAATAACATTCGCACCGCGACGATCTACCCGGCCGCAGTCAACACTGAACTGCTGGCGACAATCAGCGATAAGCAGGCGCTAGACCAGATGCAGGGCATCTATGACAAGTACGGCATTTCTCCAGACCGGATCGCCAACGTTGTCGCCTTCGCAATCGACCAGCCCGATGACACGACAATCAACGAGTTCACAGTTGGCCCCGCGAACCAGCCTTGGTGAATGCATTGCAGTCACGCAAGGCGTCCGACAGCCCACCACTGCCCTGATAAGGAGCTCTCATGAAGACCGTAGCACTAGGATCAACCGACACTCGGGTTCCCAACGTCGTCGCGGGCATGATGCGCATCGCCGGCAGCACCGATGACCAGATCCGCGCGCTCTACACCACGGCGCGCGAATCGGGCATCAATTTTTTCGATCACGCGGACCTCTACGGATTCAACCATCCCGGCGGTGGCCCGCATTTGTGCGAGCGCCGGTTCGGCGAGGCGCTGCGACTAAGCAGCGCTGAGCGCGAGCAGATCTTCCTCCAGTCCAAGACCAGTATCGTTGACGACCCGTGGCACTATGATCAGTCGTACGAGCACATCGTGGAATCGGCCGTGAGGTCGCTGAAAGCGTTAGGTACCGACTACCTGGATGTGCTGCTGCTGCACCGTCCCGACGCACTCGTAGAGCCGGAAGAAGTCGCCCGCGCGTTCGACCATCTGGAGTCCACCGGCAAGGTTCGCGCGTTCGGCGTTTCCAACCATACTCCCCGTCAGATCGATTTGCTCAAGACGGCCGTGACTCAGCCGATCCTGGCGAACCAGGTCCAGCTTTCGGTGACGCATTCGACGATCGTCGCTCAGGGCCTGTCGTCGAACATGACCGGCTTCGACGACTCAATCACTCGTGACGGCGGCGGCATCGTCGACTATGCGAGGATCAACAAGATCACACTGCAGGCGTGGTCTCCATTCCAGAAAGCTTTTCAGGATGGGGTGTTCTTCGACTCTCCCGACTACCCGCAGCTGAATGCCGAACTCAAACGATTGGCTGAGAAGTACGACGTCACTCCGACCGCAATCGCAACAGCCTGGATCACCCGTCACCCCGCCGGCATCCAAGTAGTGCTGGGTACCACGAGACCCGAGCGCCTCGTCGAGGCAGCCGCGGGCTCGAATATCCCGCTCACCCGCCCCGAATGGTACGGGCTTATCCGAGCGGCTGGTCACAACGTTCCCTGAACTGCCCGGCCGTCGAAAGCGGCGCCCGTCTCCTGATGCGAGCCTCTCGCCTCTCCTGACTCGAGTTCCGCTTGGATCATGCCCGACGAAGCGTAATGATCGAAATTTCCCGCGGCACACCGATACGCAAGGGTAGCCAGTGGCCGAGTCCCGAGGTCACATCAAGAGACGCTGCGCCATCACGATAGATTCCATGCATATAGTCGTAAGCGACGATTACTGGCCGCCCGAAAAGTCGTACCTGTCCGCCGTGTGTATGGCTGGACAGGGTCAATACCGCACCACGCGAGGCAGCAATGGGAAAGAACTCAGGATGGTGCGACAGCGCAATGAGCGTATCGCCAGGCGACGCCTCGGCGAACGCCAGGTCTGCGAACCTGCGCATGGCAGCATCCTGCTCGTCCCGCGGAAGCATGTGACGTCCATCCGAGGCGAGCGGGTAATCTACGCCAGCAATGCGCAACGGCACGCCGCGCGGGTGCACTACGACACTGTTGTTGATGAGTACCTGGATACGAGGGTCGCGCGCACGCAAAGCGGCGACTACGGCGGCTTCGTTAGGGTACTTGTCATGATTTCCCAGGATGGAGAGCACAGGCAGCGCGTCACTTCTCTCCAAAGCGTCCAGCGTCGGCTCCAGCTGGCTGAGATCGTCGATGAGATCACCCGTAATCGCCAGCAAGTCCACCTTACGCGAATTGACGATGTCGATGGCCTGGGCAAAGTCCTCGGGCACGATGAAAGGCCCGATGTGGACATCACCTATGTTAGCGACCCGCAGTCCGTCCAAACCTTCGGGCAGACCGTTCACATGGACCACTTCTTCGCGAACCACTGGGCCTCCGACGGTGCCGAAGCTCACACCAATCCCAACGATCAGTGAAACTGCGACGAAAGTCAGAGGAACGCGCATGCCGACGGTCGAGCGCCGTCCAAGAAGGCCACGCGCAACAAGAAACAGCCCGACGGGCAGAGTCAGGAACAAGGCCGTCAGCACCGCACCGACCCACGCACTGACCAGCCAGCGACCGGCTTCGCTCCATCCACCTTTGAGTTCGGGTAGACACCACCAAATAAGGTGTACCGCGGCAGCCAATACGCAGAACGCCACGATGCAACCCCGCTTGCGGGCGGCGCGACCAGTCACCAGGAGAAACAAGCCTATGATGATCGTCAACACAATCGAACGAACGAACACAAACTCGTAACTCATAGCCGACTCACTCCGTTTCTATAGCGAGGGTCTTGGCGGGACCCTCGCCCTACTCTCTCAACGCATCTGCAGGATGATCGGGTTGCTGCTGGCCGGATTGGTTCGCTCACGCAGTTCCTTCACCTCGTCAGCCTTCACTGCGCCTCCCTGATTACCCCATGACGTGCGAACGAAAGTCAGTACATCGGCGACTTCCTGATCAGAGAGTTGGTTGCGGTACGGGGGCATGCGATACGAATCCGGAATGCCATTGGCAACGACACGTTCGGAACCGTTCAAGGTGGCATTGATGCTCGTAGCGCTTTCCTTCACCATCGACGAAGATGCGCCTGCCAAAGGAGGTATCCATGGCGCCTGCCCGCTGCCGTCACTGCCGTGGCAACTGCTGCACTTGGCCATATAGTTGGCTGCCCCAGGTGTCGACAAGGGTGGTGATTGTTCAGCCGCCAGTGTGGCCGATGGCTTCCATGGCGGCCCGTCACGCTTTGGGTCGCCCGGCAACGACACCAGGTAATGCGCAATGGCTTTCAGGTCCGGGTCGGACATGTATTGCGTCGAGTTGTTGAAGACTTCCGCCATAGTGCCCACGACCACGCTGTGAGCGTTACGTCCGGTCTTCAGGTAGTCGACGATTTGCTGCTCACTCCAGCGACCCAATCCAGTGTTCGGATCCTGGCGCAGGCTCGGCGCGTACCACCCATCGAGCAGCGAACCGCTGAGGAAAGTAGCGCTGCTTTCATCCAGCGACTTCTCGTTCATCGTCAAGCTTCGTGGGGTATGGCAACTACCGCAATGCCCCGCGCCCTGGACGATGTAGGCGCCGCGGTTCCACAGCGCATCCTCTGACGGCTTGGCCTGATAGGCATCGTCATCGACAAACGCGGTATTCCACAAAGCCAGCGGCCAGCGCATGTTGAGCGGCCAGGGGATGTGGCTTTGCTGATTCTGCTGCTGCGCCGGCTTAACGCCGGCCATGAAGAACGCATAAAGCGCCCGCACATCATCATCGCTGAGCTTGGCATAGGATGGATACGGCATAGCCGGATACAGCCTGTGTCCGTCAGCCGCGACTCCGCTGCGTACTGCGCGATCGAAGTCGGCCAGGCTGTAGTTGCCGATGCCCGTTTGTTTGTCCGGGGTAATGTTGGTGGCATAGATCGACCCCATCGGGGTCGCCATCTCTAACCCACCGGCAAACGGCGCACTTTTTGGCGTGCTATGGCAGGCCACACAGTCGCTCAGCCTGGCAACATATTCACCGCGTTGGACAAGTTGTGCATCTGTCGACGGGGGAGCTGTCTCATCAGCAAAAGGCGAAGATGGCGTGCGATTGACAAACCAGCCCAAGCCAGCTGCCACGACGATGCCTGCTGGCAGCAGATACTTTATAGTTTTATTCACGAGCCATTCCTCATCAGGTGTCGAAGCGGTACTGCGATAGAGGCATGCTGCGAATTCGTTGACCGGTCAGTCGCGAGACGGCGTTAGCAACCGCCGGTGCCACCGCAGGCAGAGGCGGTTCGCCGATTCCGCCCATTGGCGCGCCACTTTCAACCACGCGGACATGGACCCTGGCCATCATCTCCGGTGTGAGAATGCGGTAGAGGTCGTAATTGCGCGCTACCGGCGTGCCACCTTTGTAGATGGCTTGTTCGATCAGGGTTTGAGACAAACCGAGGGCCACGGCTGAGTTGACCTGAGCCTCGATGATGGCGGGATTGACGATGCTACCCGGATCGATTGCCTGCCAGATATCGTGAACCTTCACGGCTCCGTTGCTGATGGAAACCTCTGCGATCACCGCCGTTTCGGTACCAAATGGCGATGCCATTGCAACGCCTCTCGCTCGCTTGGTGCCGTCTTGCGCCGTGAACGGCCCTCGTTTCCACCCCCCGGACAGGTCGGCCACTGTCTTGAGCAGGTGGCTTAACCGATCGTTGCCCTGCAGCAGCTTGGCCCGCAGCTCATAGGGGTCTTGACCGCCGGCATCCGCCACTTCATCCAGAAAAGCTTCATACATAAAGTCATTGATGGAGTTCCCGACTGAACGCCAGTAGCCCAGCATCACGGGGGTCTGCGAGTACAGTTGAGCGATCCGACGATGCGCAATGGCGTATTTTTTACCGGCCAGGCCCTCGACGGCGGTCGGGTCGATTTTGTCTCCTTGTTTGTTAGCGATACCCTCGGTTGGCCCTTCCGTGGCACTAATTGCTTCAAAGGCCACCGGTATGCCCTGTTCATCCAGGCCGGCGCGAAAGCGCACTACGGCGGAAGGACGAAGCACGTCACGCAAAAATTCTTCCTCGCGACTCCAGATCACCTTGATCGGTCGACCTGTGGATTGAGCCAGCTGGATAGCCTGAGGGTAAGGTGATGCATTCGGGTATAAAAAATGCCGGCCGAAAAAGCCACCCAGCAGCGGAGAGTGGAGAGTGATTTTGGAAGGGTCCAGACCGGTGCGCTTGGCGACGTCGGCCAAAAACAAATCCGGGGCCTGGTTCGGCAGCCACAAATCGAGATTGCCTTCAGCCCCGAAGCGCGCCAGGGCCGAGGGCGGCTCCAACTGGGCGTGGTTGAGGTATTGGGTATGATAAGTCGCGCTGACGATTTTCTTGGCGCCGGCCAGCCCTTGCTGCAGGTCGCCCTCACGTTCGGCCTCATCCCCAGCGTCGGTGGTTTTACTCAGTTGCTCCGCATAGGCCTGGGTGTCGAAATTAGCCGGCATGTAGCGCACGGTTGAATCGCCACCCGGCTCCGTCCACTCCACTTGCAGAGCCTCGACGGCACGCTTGGCCACCCACCAGCGTTGCGCAACCACCGCCACTGCCCCTTCAAGACGGTGCACCGAATGCACGCCTTTGAGGTTTCTGATCTGATCCTCGTTGCGCACCAGCCCCACTTGCAGACCCAGGCGCGGCGCATGCTGTACCGCGGCGTGGAGCATGCCTTCGACACGAGTATCGATGGTGTATTGCGCCTTACCAGTGGATTTGTCGTAGACGTCTATTCGCTGGACCGGCTTACCGATCCAGCGGAATGTGGCAGGGTCGCGCAGAGTAACGGTTTGCGGATCGGGAATGGGCAAATCGAGCGTTAGCGGCGCGAGTTCACCGTAGGTGATCGATCGATTGGAAGCGGCATGAATGACCCGCCCTGGCTCGGTAGTTAGCTGCGCCAGAGGCACCTTCCAGTGGGAAGACGCGGCCTGCAATAGCATCAGGCGCGCCGATGCGCCCAGTCGGCGCATGGTCATGTAGCTCGCGCGCATCGACCGGCTACCACCCGTGAAGCGCATGCCACCTTCCATGACTTTGAAGTCACTCCCGGGCGCCGCGTTCTCCACCAGAAAGCTGGCTGGATCTATATCGAGCTCCTCACCCACGACCTGTGCCATGCCCGTGAAAATACCCTGCCCACCCTCGATAAAGGGGCTCTGCAGGCGAACGGTATTATCCGGACGAATCTCCAGGAACGCCGGTACACGGGCGCCAGGCGGCAATGCCTGGGCACGCTCGGCAGCACGCAACGGGCCAAGGGGAATTCCGAAGCTGATAACAAGCGCACCCGCCGTGACGCCAGCCGATGCCTGCAAAAAACGGCGGCGAGAGACGTTCACAGGTTGCGCGTCGGAGAGTACGCCGCGCTCGGCGATTGAATCATCCAGTTTTGACATAGTGTTCCCCTGTGTTTGCATTCAATGCTCGGCCTGGCAGCAGACCAATCCCTGCTCCATTAAAGGTGGTCAGGATTAGCCGTCGGCATTGTCACCAGGCACGTCGCAGCTCAGTCGAATTGCGCGTGCTCAAGCACCAGCAAGCTCATCGACAGCAGTCTTGATCGCGTTATAAGTGCCGCAACGGCAGAGATTCGTCATGGCGGCAGCAATATCGGCTTGGGAAGGTTTGGGAATGCGCTGCAACAGCGCAGTGGCGGCCATTACCTGGCCAGACTGGCAATAGCCACACTGGGCGACTTGATGCTTGACCCAGGCGGCCACTACGCGTTTGCCCAACTCGTCGTCTTCAATGGCTTCGATTGTGCGAATCTGTTTGCCCTTTACACCTTCAACCGGTGTAACGCATGAGCGAAGCAGCACGCCGTCCACCATGACCGAACAGGCGCCGCATTGCGCCAAACCGCACCCGTACTTGGTTCCGGTCAGGCCGATATCGTCGCGAATCACCCATAACAATGGTGTATCCGCATCCGCCTCAACCTCATACACAGTGCCATTTACGTTGAGTTCCATTGTAAGAATGCCTCGATTGAAAACAGTGTGAAAAACCTGGCCGAGCACGACCTGCGGATAATCTTTGGCAACTGACCATTCGCAATAACAACAACTGCAACGTCGTTTTTTTAGACGAGCCTTACCCTACTGGGCTCGTCCGTGGCACAGCAAGCGAACCACGTGAGCAAGCTCGCAAGGTGCTATTAATCAGATGAATAAATACTCTCTTCAAACAGCAGGCGTGCCGCGCCAATCATCGGTGCGGCAGCGTTTGGTCTTGGATAGTCGTATCAGGCCTTCAACGACGGCAGTGCTGCGGCTTCCTCGTCAAAGCCATAGACCGATTTGATTTCCAGATACTCTTGCAACCCGAAAACACCCATCGAGCGGCCAATGCCGGATTCCTTGTAACCCCCCATAGGCGTCAGCGAGTTAGTCGGCGCACCGTTAAAACAAACACGCCCGGCACGCAGGCCGCTGGCGAACTCATACGCCTTGCGCCGGTCCCCACCGAATACATAGCCACCCAACCCATAAGGCGAGTCATTGGCTATTTCCAATGCCTGCGCCTCGGTGGAATAAGGCACCACCACCAAGACCGGCCCGAAAATCTCTTCCCGGCAAATAGTCATCTCCGGCGTCACATCGACGAACACGGTCGGACGGGTGAAAAAGCCACGTTCGAAGCCGTCGGGGCGCCCCAGTCCGCCAACAATCAGCCGTGCCCCCTCATCGATGCCCGACTGTATGTGACGCTGGATGCTGTTGAATTGTGCCCGGCTGACAATCGGCCCCATGGTCGTGGCGGGATCTCGCGGGTCTCCGAGACGGAATCGGTTTGCTTCGTCGACCAGAAACGGAATGATCTGCTCCACCTGGCTTTCATGCACCAGCATGCGACTCGGCGCGTGGCAGGATTGTCCAGTATTGAAGAAGCCGCGCTGAATGTTCCAGCGCGCGGCCTTTTCCAGATCGGCGTCTCGCAGCACGATATTCGCCGACTTCCCGCCCAGCTCCAGACACACGCGCTTGATGGTGCGTGCCGCTGCCTCGCCTACCTGCGCACCGGCACCGGTCGAGCCCGTGAAGGAAACCATGTCGACATCGGGATGCCTCGACATCGCCTCGCCAATCACTCGCCCCGAGCCGTTGAGCATGTTGAAAACGCCCTTGGGTACGCCCGCGGCATCCAGCACCTCTGTCAGCAAAATAGCGCTGACCGGAGAGTTGATACTGGACTTGGATACGACTGTACAACCGGCGGCCAGCGCATAGATCAGCTTGATGACGGTTGTCTGGATCGGCCAGTTCCAAGGCGAGATCAGTGCGCAGACACCCAGGGGTTCACGGCGAACGATCGTATTGCCAATTCGCGCCTCGAACTCGTACGTCTTCAACAGGTCGCGAGCGACCTTCATATGTTCGATTGGCCCCATGACCTGAGCACGGGCGCTGCAGGGAATACCCACCTCTTGCGCAATGGCCTGTACAAAATCATCGGCGCGCAATTCGTAGGCTTCGATGATACGGTTGATCAGGTCGTAACGCTCATCGAGGGAAGACTGCGAATAGCTTTTGAATGCACGCCGAGCTGCGGCCACGGCAGTGTCCACCTCTTCAACGGTCGCCATGGCGACCGTGGCAAACGCTTCTTCGGTAGTCGGATCAATCAATTCCTGGCGCTGGGAGGTCGCGGCCTCTACCCATTCACCGTCGATATAAAACTTCGCGTAATCGTGCATCTTGCTGGTGCCTCCAGTTGTTGTTATTCGGTGAGGATTTTCGTGACAGGTGGCAACACGGTACCCGCCGATTCAACCAACAGTTTCGACCGGCGAACTGCTTGCCCGGCGAGCCATTGCATCTTCACGAATCAGGTCGGCGGCTTTCACACCAATCATGATGGACGGCGCATTGGTGTTGCCCGACGTGATGAATGGCATGATCGAGGCATCCACCACCCGCAGTCGCTCGATACCGCGGACACGCAGTCGTTCGTCCACCACCGCCATCGCGTCGTTACCCATCTTGCAGGTGCCGCCCTGGTGGTGGGCCGAATTGCCGGTTTCGACCAGATAGTTGTAGATATCTTCATCGGTACGAATGTGGGGCCCCGGCAATTCTTCCGAAACCACGCGAGACTTGATGGGCTCGCTGTTCATGATTTTGCGTATCCAGCGCACACCACTGATCACGGCATTGATGTCGTAATCGCTGCTCAGGAAATTTGGTGTGTAATCGGCCGGGTCAGACGGGTTGGTTGAGCGCAGCGTCACTGTTCCCGTGGTGCTGGGACGCAACTGATAGACCGACACCCCGAGCCCGGGATGCTTTTCAACGTCAACCGTGCCGTCAGGGAAGTATTGAAAGGTCATGGGCCGAAAGCTGATTTGGAGATCAGCGTAGTCCTCGTCCGGGCTACTTTTAACAAACGCCGCGACCTGGGAAGAGCCAAGGGCAAGATACCCTTTGCGGGTCATCAGGTAACGGAAGCCTTCCCAGTACTTTCGCAGGCCTACGAGGTTGGCGTTGTACGAACTGTCTGGGGTGCAACGGAAGGCTGTGTGAATATAAAAATGATCCTGCAGGTTTTGCCCTACTCCTGGGGAATTCAGAACTTCGGGAATTGCGTGTTTTTCCAGTTCAGCCCTTGGGCCGATGCCGGACAACATCAGCATCTGCGGTGTCTTCAGCGAGCCTGCTGACAGAATCACTTCGCGCGCCGCATAGATACGCTCCAAACGGCCACTCTTCAAAACCTCTATACCGACAGCGGTACGCCCCTCGAATAAAACGCGCTGCAGCTCGCATCCGGTTCGAACCGTCAGGTTCGGCCGTTCAATGACAGGCTCGATAAATGCCCGGTAAGTCGACATCCGTTGCCCGTCCTGGATGTTGTGCTGCATGAAACCTACGCCATCGTGCAAGGCGCCGTTCATGTCCTCGGTCACCGGGATACCGATACGGTTAGCGGCCTCTATAAAATCGTAGCTACTCTTTTCTTTGACGACCGGATCACTGATCCATAGCGGACCATTCGCTCCGCGATATTCATCGCCGCCCCGCTCAAAGTGCTCCATCTTTTTGAAATACGGCAAGACATCTTCATACCCCCAGCCTGGGTTGCCCAAGGCACGCCAGCCGTCAAAATCTTTTTGGTGACCTCGGATGAATACCATGCCGTTGATGGAGCTGGATCCACCGAGCAATTTGCCCCTAGGCCAGTACATCCGACGCCCTTGAAGCTTCTCCATTGGCGAGGTGCGGAAATTCCAGTTCAATGACTTATTGAAATAGAGCTTGCCCATTCCCGCGGGCGTATTGACCCAGAAACGATCTGAAGCAGGTCCCGCCTCAATAAGCAGGACGTTGTTCCGGGGATCGTCAGACAAACCGCGCGCAACCGGACAGCCCGAAGAACCGGCACCGACAACGATGTAATCATAAATCTGCATGTACCCGCTCCTCCCGCTATTTCCCGACGCGGGAAGTGCCTTTGAACAACCTGTCAAAACGCTCGAAGCGATAAGCCCATTCGGGCCCCTGGTCCGTTTCGTAAGCCAACACTGCGGAGAGCATCGCGAAAGGCTCTATATAACGGGCAACCTTCAGAGCCCCAGCGTCCACCGGATCAAAGCCCACCTGACTGATAAGATCCGAAACTGTGGCTTTACTGGCTTCGTCCTCGCCACAGAAGATCAAACTGGGACGTAACGCCTCGCCCCTGGCCGCGAACACATCGAACAGAACTTCACTGGGCGTCGACTGGAAGGCCGCAACGACATGGGCCCCAGGTATCATCTGTGCCAGCGTTTCCGCACCGGAAATCGTGTGGCCGATGACAAGCTCGGTGTCCTCTTCGTTTAAAGGATTGCAGCAGGTCATGACGATTTTGCCGCTCAAGTCATCCACCTGGCTGAGGACGTCAGGCACTTGAAGCCAATGCACAGCCAGGAGGACCAAGTCAGCATTTAATGCCGCGTCTGCCGGTGTGCTGGCCTGTGCATTTTTACCTGCCGACGCAGCCAGATCGGAAAGTTTCTGCTGATTACGCGAGTAACTGAAGGAGACCTCATGGCCAACCCGGGCGAACATGGTGCCCAGATGACTGCCCATTCGGCCGGAGCCCAGGATTCCGATTCTCATGAAAGGCCTCTTGCTATTTTTTCGATTAAAAACACGGATGGCGTTCGGGTGAAAGGCTCGACGGCGAATAGAGGTATGATCCAAATTGATTAATCCCCTACACGATCGGCATGGCCAGCTCATGAACATAGATCCTTGGCGCGGGCGCTTGAGCTGATACAGTATTCGCCCCCACGCAGAGAATGATGAATGGCAAAGGAACACTACAGCGACCTGCTCGCGCTCATTGCAGTTGCACGAGAGCAAAGTTTCACGCGAGCGGCCTCCCAGCTGGGAATCTCTCAATCGATGCTCAGTCATAGCATCCAGAGACTGGAAGCTCGGGTCGGGGTACGTCTGCTCACTCGAACGACCCGCAGCGTATCCGTTACCGAGGCCGGTGAACGTCTGCTCAATACCGTTGAACCGCGGTTACGGGAAATCGAAACCGAACTGATCGCCGTGGCCGAACTTGGCGACACCCCCGCCGGTAACATTCGCATCACCGCAACCGACCATGTCATCGAAACGGTTCTTTGGCCGAAATTGGCGCAAGCCCTGCCGAAATACCCACAAATAAGTGTAGAAGTCGTTATCGACTATGGCTTGACGGACATCGTGGCCGACCATTTCGACTTTGGCATCCGGCTCGGGGACGGATTGGCAAACGGGATCGAAGCCGTTCGTATCGCTCCCGACATGCGTTTTGTAATGGTGGGCGCGCCGTCCTACATGGAGTCTCGTGCCATGCCCACCAGACCTCAGGACCTCATGGAACATGAATGTATAAATATGCGCCTGCCAACACGTGGAGGCCTGTACGCGTGGGAGCTGGAAAAAGACGGCCAGGAAATCAATACGAGAGTCAAAGGCAGGCTCGTATTCAATGGCATCAATCAGATTTTGGATGCCGCTGTATCGGGTTTCGGACTGGCCTATGTTCCCGAGGACATCGCCCATCCCCATCTGGTTGATGGCACCCTGGTCCCTGTCATGGAAGCCTGGTGGAGAACATTTCCGGGACTGCACCTTTACTACTCAAGCGAGCGCGAGAAGTCTCGGGCGATGCAGGTTCTAATCGATGAGTTACGGTACCCCGGATAGTCACCGACGCTCTGAGCCTCTTCCTTCTTCGCATCTGAAAGTGCCATGCAGGGGCACTCAGGGGCAGGTCCCGATCAGTAGAGACCGACTCATACCAATCACTAATGAGGTTGCCGCGCCGGGCATCGGCGCGGGCTTTACCGAACTTAGTTGTCGTACAGACCGGCGGCTTTCGCCCGCTGCACAGCCAGGTCAACCACCAGATCAAGCGCAGGCGTCTCGACATCAGCCAGCCGTGCGAGCTCCAGCGGGGCCCTGAGTATCGTGTCGACTTCCATTGAGCGCCCCAGCTCGAGGTCTTGAAGAATGCTTTGTTTATGCGTCGAAACGGCCAATCGACGAAGCCCCTCCTCGACATCTCCCGGGTCGCATCCCAGCTTCCGAGCAATCGAGGCAGCCTCGTTTGCCATAGCCTGGGCAGTTTTCGAAATTGCTGGGCTAGCCAGGGCTTGCTTCATCGTCGACGCAGTCAGAATGGCCAGCGATCCACCCGTCAGATTGATGACCAGCTTAGTCCAGATAGCGTCCCGTATCCTGTCGGTGACTTCAATTTCCAGCCCCCCTCTGATCAAACACTCGGCCAAAGCATCCAGGCGCGCATCCGATTTCCCATCCGGGCGCCCGAGAATGAGCCGGTTACGTGGATTTTCCGCCTTGATCACTCCCGGCGCGGTAACCGTGCAAGCGGTATAAGCGACCGCACCCACTACGCGCTCGGGGGCAATGGCAGCCGTCAGGAGCGATTGCGGATCGATCCGAGGAAGTGATGCCCCCTCAAGCATTCCTCCTTGGCCTTGCAGGTACCACCAGGGAATGCCATTCAAGGCGAACAACACCAACGTTTCATCGCCCAATAATGGCTTGATACCTGCCACAATCCCGGGAAGCGCTGGTGCCTTGACCGATACAACCACGACGTCCTGTCGACCCAGCGATGAGGGATCATCGGTGGCCACTGGCTGACTCACGAAAACGCCATCCTTTGTTTCCACGCGCAATCCATTTGCGCGGATAGCAGCCAAATGCTCTCCCCGAGCGACCAGAGAAACCTCGGCTCCCCCCTCAGCAAGTCTCGCTGCAATATGCCCGCCGACAGCGCCGGCTCCGTAAATGCAAACTTTCATTCTTCTGCTCCGCTGCACGCACTCCAGCGGGCGAATCAAGGCATCACGCACGGACGCCTTGAGTCACCCTACGTTCGTGCAGTACCGATAGTTGTTGAGGCTTAGCTGCAGATCAGCCGGGTTATGCAAACTGTTGGCGTTTCTGTATCGCCGCCGCGAGAAGAAATGAGATGTCGTTGCCGGTTGAAACATATCGTGCGCCCAACGCCACGAGCTCTTTGATCAAGTCGGGCCGGCTGCCCAACCCTCCTACACCGAGAACCTTATTGTTCGCCAGACAGGCATTCAACACGCGCCTGTAGGCGTTACGCACCAGTTCATGGTCCATCTCGCCAGACACACCGAGGGCGCTGCTGAGGTCGTTGGCCCCCACCAGCAGGATGTCGACGCCTTCTACTGCTGCGATTTCCTCAACCGCTTCAAGACCTTCCAACGATTCGATCATGGCAATAATCATCGTCGCGTCGTCGAGTTGCTGCGTAGCGTCTACTGCGGGCAGGGATCGATAGTGAAATTGCGGCGGCGCGCCGGCCACCGACCGTTCGCCCAGCGGGGCATGCTTGGCCGCTCGTACGATAGCCCTGGCATCTTCCGCCGACTGCACACTTGGAACAATGATGCCCAAGGCGCCGGAGTCAAGCACGCGCGCGATGAAGTGCGGGTCTGTGCTGGGCACGCGCACGAATGGAGTTACGTCCAGACCGAGACACGCCATGCATACTTGCCCAGCAGCTTCCAGGGAATAGCTGCTGTGTTCCATGTCGATGTAGATCGAATCGAAACCTGCCGTATAGGCAATGCTGGCGATGTCAAAGGTTCTGACGAGCCGAGATGTCATCGAATACACCGTCTCGCCCCTGGCGAGCTTTTCTTTGACCCCGTTTCTGAGTGACGCATTCGAAGCATTCATGTTTTTGTTCTCTGAAAAGATTCATAGGCAAGCACTGCACTATTGCCAGGGCTGTGCACAGTAGTGCCGTGGCCCTGGATGGAGCATGGGTATCAGGCCTTCAATGACGGTAGCGTCGCGGCCTCTTCTTCAAAGCCATAGACCGACTTGATTTCCAGGTACTCTTCCAACCCAAATACCCCCATCGAGCGACCGATTCCGGATTGCTTGTAACCCCCCATTGGGGTCAAAGAGTTAGTCGCCGCGCCATTGAAGCAAACACGCCCGGCCCGCAGGCCGCTGGCAAACTCATAGGCTTTGCGCCGGTCCCCGCCAAATACATAGCCACCCAATCCATAAGGCGAGTCATTGGCGATTTCCAGTGCCTGCGCCTCGGAGGAATAGGGCACCACCACCAGGACCGGTCCGAAAATCTCTTCGCGGCAAATACTCATGTCCGGCGTCACGTCGACAAACACGGTAGGGCGAGTGAAGAAGCCACGCTCAAAGCCTTCGGGGCGTCCCGGACCGCCAGCGATCAACCGTGCACCTTCATCGATTCCCGCCTGGATGTGACGCTGAATGCTATTGAATTGAGCCTGGCTGACAATCGGGCCCATCGTTGTGGAAGGATCACGCGGATCCCCTAGACGGAACTGGTTTGCTTCGTCAGCCAGGAACGGAATGATCTGCTCCACTTGGCTTTCATGCACCAGCATGCGGCTCGGTGCGTGGCACGATTGCCCCGTATTGAAGAAGCAACGCTGTACGTTCCAACGTGCGGCCTTTTCGAGATCGGCGTCTCGCAGCACGATATTCGCCGACTTCCCGCCCAGCTCCAGACACACGCGCTTGATGGTGCGTGCAGCTGCCTCGCCTACCTGCGCACCGGCACCGGTCGAGCCCGTGAAGGAAACCATGTCGACATCGGGATGCCTCGACATCGCCTCGCCAATCACTCGCCCCGAGCCGTTGAGCATGTTGAAAACGCCCTTGGGTACGCCCGCGGCATCCAGCACCTCTGTCAGCAAAATAGCGCTGACCGGAGAATTGATACTGGACTTGGACACGACCGTGCAACCAGCGGCCAACGCATAGATCAACTTGATGACGGTTGTCTGAATTGGCCAGTTCCACGGTGAGATCAGCGCACACACGCCCAGGGGTTCGCGGCGAACGATCGTGTTGCCAATCCGAGCTTCGAACTCATAGGTTTTCAGCAGGTCCCGAGCCACCTTCATGTGTTCGATTGGCCCCATGACCTGAGCCCGAGCGCTACGAGGAATACCCACCTCTTGCGCAATGGCCAGGACAAAATCATCGACGCGCAGTTCGTAGGCTTCGATGATGCGGTTGATCAGGTCGTAACGCTCATCGAGGGAAGACTGCGAGTAGCTTTTGAATGCCCGTCGAGCCGCGGCAACCGCGGTGTCCACCTCCTCAACGGTCGCCATGGCGACTGTCGCAAACACCTCTTCAGTGGTCGGGTCAATCAACTCCTGCCGATGGGGCGTTGCGGACTCTACCCATTCACCGTCGATATAGAACTTGGCGTAATCCTTCATCTTGCGGGTGCCTCCAACTGGTATGCGGCGAGCGTCTGGAATCAGCTGCTGTGGGTGTAGCCGCCATCACAGGCAATGGTCTGGCCGGTGATGAACGACGCCGCCGGGGTGGCCAGGAACAACATGATTCCGACAAGGTCGGTGGGCAGCATTCCACGGGAAATGCACTGCAAGGCTGCCGCGCGCTGACGCAGCTCAACTGTGGGATTGGCGACCCGCTCCACTTCCGTGGCAACGCTACCGGGACGAATGCAGTTCACAGTGATGCCGTGTGGTCCGAGCTCTCGAGCAAGCGAGTTGGTCATGCCGATCAGCGCCGATTTCGACGTGACGTAGTGCAGGTAATTCATCGTGCCGCGGGGCACGGCGTCTGAGGAAATATTGATGATTCGGCCGAATTTCGCGTCACGCATGGCCTGAGCAACGGCGCATACGCACAGATAGGTCCCAGTGATATTGACGTGCAGGACCTTCTGCCATTGTTGATATGGAATTTGATCGAACGCGCATTTTTCCAAGGCTGCGAAAATGGATGCATTGTTGATCAAGACGTCGATACGCCCATGAACCTTCAGGACCTGCGCGACCATGGCGTCAACCGAGGCCTTGTCACCCACGTCGACTTGCACTGCCAAGGCCTGACCACCCGCGACCTCAATTTCTTGCACGACCGAAGCCGCCTTGTCGAGATTCAGATCAGCGATAACCGGAAAGGCACCTGCCGCCGCGTACTGCCGGGCCAGTTCTCGGCCAATGCCCTGGCCCGCACCGGTGATGATCACAACCAGTTCCTTGACGCTGAAATCACGGGCCTGCAGCGGAACGCCGGAGTCGGCGGGGGCGTGGGTAATGGATGATTCGCTCATGTCTATTCCTGGATTGAATTTTTTGTGAGGCCACAGGGACCTTTTTTTAAGTTGTTGTGAGTCACGCTTGGCCCTGGCAGAACCCAAACATCCTGCTCGCCCTCAACCGCTGATCAAGGGGGCTGACCGGCAACTGCCCGCCCTCCCCCCAAAAGTCCCGGTCATCGACGATTGATGCAAAACGATGAAACCACCAACCTGCGAATAGAATTATGTCGAATTGTGGGATTTGTCAAGCCAATCGACATCCTAGGATTCCGACTAAAAAAGCTTTATTAACGTCCCTACTCCAGCTCATACCGCCTTTATAGAGCTCATCTCTACCGTGAAGCACCAATGAAAAAGCCGACAACGCCAGCTTGTCCTCCCGCCCAATTCAAAATTTGACCATATCTCACAGTGCGGGATATATTTAATCCGTGGTCACAAATCGATCTTGGGGTTCCCATCACTACACGGGCGCCGAAAAACATCCCGCTGACAGGATTGAATAATCCAGCCACGACCAACATTCAGTTAAACGAGGAATGAAAAATGCGAGTAGGCAAGGCTGCAGACACGAACAGTGAAATGGTTGGAACCATGCGTGAAGGCAAGCTCGCGCAAAAGCATCTGCTGTTTGGCGAAGACGGTTCACCCAACAACTACGACTTGAACATGGGTCGGGCTGGCTCCGGGGGCTGGAGAACGCCACGCCATCGTCATAATTTCGATCAGATCCGCTACGTCATCAAAGGCGTCCTGCCTTACGGCGAGAACCAGTTTCTCAAACAAGGCTGGGTGGGTTACTTCCCGGAAAGCGTTCCCTACGGTCCTCAAGATCGTTCCGAGGGGCTTGAGACGCTCGTGCTGCAACTCGGCGGCGCCAGCGGCTTCGGCTACCTGAGCGTCGCCCAGCGTGAAGCGACAAATGCGATCCTCAACGAGAAAGGCGAGTTCAGGAAAGGCCTTTACTACTGGAAGGATGAGAACGGCAACGAGCAAAGCATGGACGGCTCCGATGCCTGCTTCGAACATGCGACCGGGCGCAAATTGCAGTTCGCCGAGCCTCGCTATACCGATGTGATCGCAATGAACCCCGATGCCTTTGACTGGCTGCCAGAAGGTTCGGAAGGTGTCTCGGTCAAGTGGCTCGGCACCTTTACCGAACGAAACATGCGCATCGGTTTTGTTCGACTGGACGCAAACGCTGTGTTCGGGGCCGGCCAGCACCCTTCCCTCCAGGTTCTCTATCTCACAAAAGGCCGACTCGCCGTTGGCAATGATGAATATGGCCCTGAGACCGGCTTTGAATTGCTGGCAAACGAAGGTCCCGTCGCCATGCGCGCGCTCGAACCAACCGAGCTGCTTTGTGTGGTCTTCCCGCAATTCTAAAGACGATAGCCGCGCGGCTTGTGCTGTGAGCAGCTCGTAAACAGCGCTGCGGTCGGATAGGACTGCAAATAATTATTCAAGGGATACTCCAATGTCTAATGCAAACAATAAGATCACCCTCAACGACCCTGAGCTGCTGAGAAACCAGAACTACATCAACGGTCAGTGGGTGTCCGCCGATAGCGGTGCCGTGATTGAGGTACGCAATCCTTCGACAGGTGAGCTCGTAGGCACTGTCCCATCCATGGGCGCGGAAGAAACCCGCCGGGCAATCGAGGCCGCCGGAGCAGCGCTCCCGGCCTGGCGCGCCATGACTGCCAAGGCTCGTGGCGCAATCATTCGTCGAATCGGCGAACTGATGCTGATCCACAAAGACGACCTGGCTACCATCATGACGGCCGAGCAAGGCAAACCCTGGGCGGAAGCCAAGGGAGAGATCGAATATTCGGCTGGTTTCCTGGAGTGGTTTGCCGAGCAAGGGCGCCGCGTGTATGGCGAAACCATGCCTGGGCACGTGCCGGGCCGGCGTGTCTTGATCACCAAAGAGCCGATCGGGGTTTTCGCTGCGATCACGCCGTGGAATTTCCCGTCAGCGATGATCACCCGTAAAGCTGGCCCCGGCTGGTCGGCAGGCTGCACCGGGATTATTCGCCCCGCCTCGCAGACGCCTTTTTCTGCCCTTGCCATTGCAGCGCTCGCCGAGCGCGCCGGCATGCCCAAAGGCGTTTGTAATGTCATCACCGGCCCTTCAGGTGCGACCGGTGGCGAACTGACCGGCAACCCGATCGTACGCAAGCTGTCTTTCACCGGATCTACCGAAGTGGGCCGTGTGCTGCTGGAGCAATGCGCCAAGACCATCAAGAAAACATCCATGGAGCTCGGGGGCAATGCGCCTTTCATCGTTTTCGACGATGCGAACCTGGATGAGGCGGTCAAAGGCGTCATGGCGTCCAAGTTCCGTAACACCGGCCAAACCTGTGTATGTGCGAACCGCATTCTGGTTCAGGATGGCGTCTACGATGCCTTCACCGAAAAATTGAAAGTCGCCGTGGAAGCCTTGTTCGTGGCGGATGGCATGGAAGAGGGAGCCACCCAAGGACCGCTGATCAACCAGGCATCAGTGCTCAAGGTCGAACAGCACATCAACGATGCCCTGGCCAAAGGTGCATCGGTCATCACTGGTGGTGCCCGACACGCAAGGGGTGGCAACTTCTTCCAACCTACTGTGCTGGCCAATGTGCCGAAAGATGCGTTGATCTTCCGCGATGAGACCTTTGGCCCGGTCGCCCCGCTGTTCCGCTTCTCGACTGAAAAAGAAGCGATCGATCTAGCAAACGACACACCGTTTGGCCTGGCGAGCTACTTTTACGCCCGAGACCTGGGCCGCGTTTTCCGTGTGGCGGAAGCTTTGGAGTACGGCATCGTCGGTATCAACGAAGGCTTGATCTCCACCCCTGAAGTACCTTTTGGTGGTGTCAAGGAAAGCGGCCTGGGTCGGGAAGGCGGCCATAACGGTATCGAGGAATACCTCGAAATTAAATACATGGCGCTGGGCGGCCTGTAAGCCAATAGGCCTCGCCATTCTCTAAAAGCGCGGGCGCGTTATGCGCCCGAAGCCCTACGACGGCTATTTTGCTGACCACATATCAACCCTGCCAATTCGTGATGCGCGAAGGCTCATGTTCGCCTCGAAAACGCGTCACCTCAATCGCCAAACGCCTCCTACCCCCAGCTCGTCGTTGCCTTTGAGCTGCTCCTCCAAAAACTCACAGAAACCTTGTGCTGCCGGAGACATCGCACGTGTGCTTGAATGGTAAATACACACCTGCCTGGTGACTTCCGGCTGAACAATCGGCCGCATCGTCAACCCGAGTAGTCGGGCCAGTAATCCCACGTATGCCGGGCCCAGTGTGGCTGCCATGCCCTGTGCTGCAATCCCCAACGCCGTACTGACATTCTCAACAATGTCCACGGGGATGATTCGTCCTTGCTCGAACTGTCCCCCGTGAGTGAGCGCGACGGTGCGTTCATAGTCGCGACCCGCGACAACAAGCGGTTGATGCCTTAACTGGCTCCACGGAATGCTTTGATATCCCGCGAGCGGATGGCTTGCCGAGCACCACAGCACCCAGGGACTCTTGAAAAGATCCTTGCGCACAATGTCATCTCCCACCGGCTGATCTGCGCCGATAGCAAAATCGGCGTCTGCATTGCTCACCCTATCTACCAGGCCATCCACGGGTGCGTCGCGTATACGAATTACAAGCTTAGGCCGCGTCCGGGTGTACTCCTTGATCAACGCTGGAAGCACCGAACTGGCCATGATCAGTGGAGCTGCAATCCGAACGACACCTGAAGCCCTGTTGCAGATGTCGTCAGCGGCGTTCTGTGCCAATTGCATGTGTTTGAGAACGCTCGTGGCTGAAGGAAGAAACTCCCTACCTGCCGGGGAAAGGACGACGCTGCGCGTCGTTCGATCAAATAAACGAAGCTCTAGAGCCAACTCCAGATCACCTACCAACTGGCTGACCGCAGAACTTGAAAGACTCAGTTGCTCACCAGCTTTGCGAAAACTTCTTGCCTGCGCCACAGCAACGAACGCAGCCAGCTGACGCGGGGTGAAACGTGGATGCGGCATCGGGCGGCCCTTTGATTATCCAGTTTTGCTTAATGATAGTCCGTAATTCATTGCTTGTTGATTGTAAGTCTCACCGGCAGATTGAAGGCGCTCACTAAGCCCACGGACGGGCTGCACAGGTGCTCAAGGAAGGTCCCAATAACAATTTCCCCGAGTGAAAGCGCCACTATGTCAACGATCGATTTAAGCCATGAAATTGCGCGTCATGTCGCTAATACCCGCTATGAAAATCTACCTGCTGAAGCCATTGAGGCGGCCAAAAAATCCATTCTGGACACCTTGGGCGTCATCCTTGCCGGCAGCGGAATGGAGCCTGCAGTCCAAGGCGTAGCCGATATCGTGCTGAACGGCGGCGGACGTCCAGACTGCTCCGTCCTGGGATTCAACAGCAAAGTTCCTGCCCCGATGGCCGCCTTCGCCAACGGGGTAATGGCCCACTGCTTGGATTACGACAACCAGACCCCATGGGGTGCGCACCCTGACAGTTCCGTGGTACCTGCCGTTCTCGCCATCGCACAGCACAAGGGCGGTGTCAGCGGCATGGACCTGATCACTGCGGTAGCCCTGGGCGAGGACCTTTTCGTCCGGCTGCGATGCAACGTGCGCTGGAAGCAGGATTGGAACCTCTCCTCTGTCCTCGGAGTGTTTTCCGCCGCCGCAGCTGCGGGCCAGATTCTGGGACTGAATGCAAAACAACTTGCTCATGCCCTCGGCATTGCGAGCATGCAGTCTGCCGGGACAATGGAAGTCATCTTCGGTATCGGCAGTGATCTGCGCGGCATGTACGCAGGGTTCACAGCCCAAGGCGCAGTGCTTGCAGCGCTGATGGCGGAGCGAGGGATAACTGGAATCAACGATCTGTTCGAAGGCAAGGCCGGCATTTTCAACGTCTACTTCGGCGGCGAATATGATCGCGCCAAAATGGTTGAAGGACTGGGCAAGACATTTTTTGGCGCTTCGATGATCTACAAAGCCTGGCCTGCGGTCGGCAACGTGCATACCTATATTCACGCAGCGATTGAAATGATGCGTGAACATTCCCTCAAGGCCAGCGAGATCGAGCAGATCTACGCCTACGTGGGCGACTTCCATATGCGCATGTGCACTCCCCTCGACGTGCGCCGCGCCCCGAAAACTCTCGTGGATGCGAAATTCAGTCTTCCTTACTGCGTTGCCTTGGCCCTGGCACGCGGGGAAATCCGAATCAGCGATTTCAATTCGGCAGCCTTGGCCGATCCGGAAGTGCTCGCTTTAGCGCAAAAAATCGTTCCGATTGAGGACAGTGATCTGGACTGGAAAGTGACGATCCCCGATGGCCGCCTGGAAATCCTCATGCGCGACGGCCGACGGCTGCAACGCAAGGGCGACAACGTCCCGGGCAGCCCGGAAACGCCATTGCCCTGGGATCGACTGATTTCAAAATTCCGGGACTGCGCTTCGGTCGCTGCACATCCTGTGGCACCGGATGCCATCGATGCGGCTGTGCAGATGGCGCGAAATCTGGAGTCTTTGGACGACTGCGCCAAATTGCTGAACGCACTGAGCTAACCGCAAAGGCTTCCTCCTCGGCAGCCGGACGTTCGACTGCTTTTCCCAACGTTGAAATCTAGTCACTCATCCAACAATAAGAGGTGCATTCATGAAACGGTTCGAAGGCAGAGCAGTTCTGATAACGGGCGCAGCCAGCGGGATTGGCGCGGCTTGCGTGCAACGCTTGTACGACGAAGGTGCAAGCGTCGCAATCGCGGACATCGATCAGGCTCGAATCAACGATATAGCGGCTCGGTTCGATGAACCCGAGCGGGTTTACGCAGCAGCACTCGATGTATCTGATCCCGAGCAGGCGAAAACATTTGTCGCTGAAGCTCAAAACAAGTTGGGCAACCTGCATGGGCTGATCAATTGTGCCGGGATCAAAGGTGTCGGCAACGTTCTCGACTGCGATCTGGAAAACTGGAAGAGAGTGATGGCGGTGAATCTGGATGGCACGTTCTTGATGTGCCAAGCCTTCGCACGCGCGGTCCGAGACGACAAGAGCCCGCGCGCGATCGTCAACATTTCCTCAGGTGCCGGCATCCTCGGCGTTCCGAATCGTTTGCCCTATGTCGCGTCGAAGTTTGGCGTTTCCGGCATCACCCGCACCATGGGCGCGGAACTCGGAGCCTTCGGAATCCGCGTGAATGCCATTGCACCTGGGATGATCCGCACTCCGTTCACCGCCTATATGTTCGAAGACCCCGAGAAGACCAAGCGCATTCGAGCAGCGCACGCGATCGGTCGCGAAGGCGAACCAGAAGAGATCGCAGCAGTCGCCGCGTTCCTGCTGACCGATGACGCAAGCTTCATGACTGGAGCGGTGGTCAGCGTCGACGGAGGCCAGACCGCCTGCATTCCGCCGGTGTAACGCCGGGCTAAAACCGGCACCTCCCGATGGCGTTTATCTATCAGAAACGCAGGGAGAGTGCCGTCAGCCCGGCGAACAATACGCATGCGAATCGCGGCCCCAAAAAGAGCCTTAGAAGACCTAAGCAATCCAGGCGCTGCGCAGAACAACGCTGAATAATAATAAGGGAGAACACCATGACAACTGCCGATGACACCGCGGCAAAAAAGGCATTTCGGCGACTGATGCCGTTAATGATTGTCTGCTATTTCGTCGCTTATCTGGATCGCGCAAACGTAGGATTCGCCGCACTTCACATGAGCAAAGACATCGGCCTCACCGCTGCCGCGTTTGGGCTGGGTGCCGGGCTGTTTTTCCTGACTTATTTTTTATTCGAGATCCCCTCCAATCTGATGCTGGCCCGCTATGGTGCACGACGTTGGATAGCGAGAATATTATTTACCTGGGGCCTGATGTCCGGGGCCATGGCCTTCGTTACCACGGATACGGAGTTCTATGCTCTGCGCCTGTTATTAGGCGCAGCAGAGGCAGGATTTTTCCCAGGAATCACTTACTTCGTGACACTCTGGTTCCCCGCCCGTTATCGCGCCCGGGTTATGGGAACGTTTCTGTGCGCAGCTCCAATATCGCTATCACTCGGGGGGCCGGTCTCCGGTGTGCTTCTGGAGCTCGACGGAACCCTCGGCATTCCAGGCTGGCGCTGGATGTTCTTTCTCGAGGCGCTGCCGGCGATTGTTCTTTCGTTCGTCGTTCTTCGGTATTTGACCGATCGCCCCCACGACGCAACCTGGCTATCTCCTCAAGAGAAACAAGCGTTGGCTGCACGTCTGGCCGAGGATGCCGACGCCTGCCCTCCTTTGCCCCATGACAGCCTGTTTCGTGCATTGACCAGCGCACGGGTTCTGCTGCTGGGGCTGGCCAACTTCGCGATCGTCGTAGGCGCCTATGGCGTAAGCTTTTTCCTTCCCAGGATCATCAAGGAATTTGGCCTTGGCGATCTGCAGACCGGATTAATTTCTGCCGTGCCTTAATTGCCGGATGGCGTCCTCAATGTGGTAACCGGACTTGGTTCGGATATCGGCGCGCCCCTCGTCGAGCACCCGGACGTTGCGATGGTCACCTTCACCGGCTCTGATCTGACCGGGACAAAGGTATACGAAACTGCTGCTCGCCATATGAAACGAGTCGCCCTGGAGCTGGGCGGTAAATCGCCTAATATTGTCTTCGAAGACGCTGACCTGGAGCTGGCCGTTGCCGGGGCGGTTTCCGGTATCTTCGGTGGCGGAGGTCAAATGTGCACGGCAGGCTCACGCCTGTTGGTGCAGAGTTCGATTCTTGAAACCTTCACTGAGCGGTTGCTCGAAAGCGCTCGGTCCGTGAGGCTCGGTAACCCCATGGATCCAGCCACCCAAATGGGTCCCATGTCCACCGCACCACAATACCGAAAAGTACTGGAATACATCGAGATCGCCCTGGGCGAAGGGGCGCATTGCATTCTGGGTGGCAAGCCCGCAACCGGACCCGGCCTCACGGGCGGCCAATTTGTCGAGCCCACAATATTTGTCGGCGTTTCAAACGGTATGCGTATCGCCCAGGAAGAAGTATTCGGTCCAGTCTTGTCCGTCATTGCCTTCGAAGACGAAGCCGAAGCTATTTCGATCGCGAACGACATCCCTTACGGATTGGCTGCAGGCGTTTGGACGCGCGATACTGGACGATTGTTCAGGATGTCCAAAGCACTGGAGGTTGGAACCGTCTGGGGTAACACTTACCGCACCTACAGCTACATGATGCCGTTTGGAGGCATGAAGCGTTCAGGCATCGGTCGCGAAATGGGGATCGAAGCCGTCGACGAGTTCCTGGAGACGAAAAGTCTCATGATCTCGATTGCAGATGCGCGTCCGGGTAACAATTTCATCCCACGCTAAAGCATGACCAAGTTGCTGTTTACCCACTCACTTGGGCGCTAGTCAAACTGGAAGCGGGCACTCAACAAAGCCGCTTCCAGCTCATGCCCCCCTTTACTGATGGGAAAACAGTGGAAGTGCCTGCGCAAACCCTCGCGCCCGGAAAATCATCGACCCTTGCCCCCGATCACCGTCGTTCGCCACAAGATACACTTCCCGGGTGCCTGGCTTGAGAGCCATGCTGGTAGAGAACAGGAAATGCCCCGTTTCTCTACCCGGTAGCAGAATCTGTCCGATTGGTAGACCGTTGGGATTAAGTACCAGTACGCGCCCCTGACTGTATTGCGCGACATAGACGTTGCCGTCTGCATCCACCCTCATCGAGTCAGGCGACGGCCCATGGAAGCGGTAAACCACCACCGCCCCGAACGGCGCAATTGACTGTGCGTCCTTTAGCTCAACGCGGTGCAGCAACCCCGTACCAAACTCTGTGACCCACAATCTCTTCCCATCCGGAGAGAGAGCTATGCCGTTGGCGTTCGCCATATTAGGCAGGATTGGCACAATGCTCTTGTGATCGGCTGGCACGTAATATACGCCGCCAGTGGGCTCCGTGGAGGTGCCCTTAAGGTCGGTAAAGTAGAAGCCGCCGTGAGCATCGAATACCAGATCATCGACCAGGAAACCCTTATTCGCGTCGATAATCACCTCAGGTTTTTTACCGTTGGCATCGTAGACCGTAAGATTGCCTGTATCGACGTAATTCCCCAGCCCGGCGACAAACAAGCGCCCGTCCTTGTGTATGGCGAGGCCCGCAGAACCACGCGCGTTTTTCGCCACCACCACCTGAAGCTGGCCTTGAGTGTCGACCTTCAGTACCTGTCCGCCTAATACTTCCACAAATAACAGATTGCCTTGGCGATCGAAGGCGGGTCCTTCCAGTTGCCATGCCTCGTCCGTCACTTTGAACCAAGGCTGCGCGGTGATTGTAAGCAGATCCTTTTCTGCTGCGGCTGTGGCGTAGAACTGTTGGCCCTGGGTCGGGTAGTTCAACGTGGGTAAGGTGTCCGAATTATCTGCCAGTGACAATCTGGAAGTCAGCGCTATGGCAAGGGCTACTAAGGTCGATTTCTGCATGGAACAACACCTCTGTACTTATTTTTGGAGTGGAGTGCCTGGGCCTGCGTACTTTGGATATGAGTGAATAAAACACAGGGACGTAAGCGCTTTTGACATACACCACGGTCCCAAGAATTTTCCTCTTCGTTCAGCTTGCCAAATCCCGCCCGCGGGTTTCTTTCACCAGAAACCGCACAGCCAACACCGCGATAAGTGCCAGCGTCATGAAGTAGAAAATAAAGGCATTGGGCGAAACATATGCCGTCAGCCATGACTTCATGTAGGGCGCGGTTCCGCCGAATATGACGGCTGAAACAGACGAGGGAATGCTGATCACCTGGGCCCGGACCCGGTTGGGGACCAGTTCACTCATAAAGGCGACCTCAGTGGAGGCCACCGCCGCGAAGAAGAACAAGCCGATCGCCATGGGCAGCAGAATCTGCAGAAAGCTTGGACCCAGTAAAAAATGTTGTAGCGGGTAAACGAGCAGGAAAATGGCCCCGAATCCAACTGTGTAGTTGAAGCGCCGCCCGCGACGGTCAGAGATATAAGCCCAGACGGGCAACATGAACAGGTACATGACCTGCGCGACGAGGACCGCCCAATAGGCATCCTTTGGCTTGGCCCCAAGCATGGTGATGGCGTAATCGCCAAAGGTTACGAGCATGGTGTATGAAGCGACATAATTGGCGGGCCAGATCAGGAACAAGATCAGCACCGTCTTTCTGTATCGCCAGACATTTCGCCAATAGCCGTTATCCTCGAGATTCGCCTGGTGCTTGGCATCCTCGTAGGTGGACGATTCGTCCATTCCGTGGCGCAGGAATACCGTCAAAAGCCCATACAGAACGCCAATCGCGAAGGGAATGCGCCAGCCCCAGCCCTGCATGTCTTCTGCACTGAGGACCGAGCTGAGGATCGCGCCGAACAGCGTTCCTTGGATGATGCCAAGAATCAGTCCGATCGGATAAGCGCAGCTCTGCAGCGTTCGCCATTTAGGGTCGGCCATTTCGCCCACATAGACGAACGCCGAGATACTCTCCATCCCATGGGCAAGCCCCTGCATCAGCCGAGCCGCCACAAGCACAAACGCCGCAGTGGCCCCGATGGAACCGTAGGTCGGGGCGCAGGCGATGACCAAGCTGCCCAGGGTGGCAAGCATCAAGGCGCACAGCATGATCGGCTTGCGTCCGAAACGGTCCGCCAGTCTGCCGGCCAGCATCGCTCCAACCGGCCGCGCGAGAAAGCCGATGGCGAAAATGCCGAGCACATTGAGCGACGCGGCAAGCGCGCTGTCCTGAGGGAAAAACAACCTGGAAAAATAAGGAGCGAACGTCGCATAGACGACGAAATCGTAATACTCGAACGAAACCCCCAGCACGCCTCGAATCAGCGATTTTCGACGAGCCTTTTCAGCCGACAAGGTTGCGTCCGAGGGGCGGATCGGATGTTGTTCTTCAATAGGTTTTGCGTAACGCGGAGATGAGTCGGCCGTCTGGCCAAAGGAGTCTGTACCTGCCATTTTTATTGTCCTTGTGATGACCGTAAGACGGCCGCCTTCCATCGCGAAAGACGGCATCCAGGGATACTTCACTCACTGATGATCGATCCAGCTGGCGGGCACGTTGCCAGCCGGCACCCACGTGCCCTGATGTCGCTACCTCTCAATGAAAGGAACGACCACCGTCAACGGCCAACGCCGTACCGGTGACGTAGGAAGATTCCGTAGAGGTCAAGAAGAGGATGGCCGCGGCGATCTCCGATGCATCGGCCAAACGCTTGAGTGCGTAATTGCTGACGTTGGCCCGGTAGCCGTCCGCCATCGGCGTGTCCACCATGCCTGGGCAGACGCTGTTGACCCGCACCCGTGGCGCCAACTCCGCTGCCATGCATCGTGTCAGGTTGATCACTCCACCTTTGGATGCCGCATAGGCGGTAAGGCCCGGCGCATTGGGTAGCAGGCCCGCCGCTGAGGCAATGTTCACGATCGTTGCAAAGGGCTCATCCGTCATCCATCGCAGACAGTTGCGCGAAACGATGTAGGTGCCCACCAGGTTGATCTCGATCTGTTGACGAAACTCATCGGCAGGTACTTCAAGGATGGAGCCCTTGCCCATGATCCCGGCGGCGTTGACGACGCCGTCGATACCGCCCATGTCCCGCGCCGCTTGCTCAGTGACTTGCGCTACAGCCTTCTCGTCGCTGATATCGACAGCGAAGCAATGGCCCCTGCCCTTGAACGCCGAGTTCAATGCCTCGCCATTCCTGTCAAGCAACGCGACGCTGGCCCCTTCCACTAGAAAGCGCTCCGCTGTCGCTCGCCCGATACCCGATGCAGCGCCAGTGATTACGATTCGCCGTCCGTCCAGACGGGCGTGGCTGGATTGATGAGAAGCCTTATCGGTCATTTTCTTGTTTTCCTTTTTTGTTCTGTAAGGACAAACAGTCATGAGCGCTGATGTCGTCACTCGCTCATGCTGCTATCAGCCGGCTCAACGCGGAATGAAGTTGTTTTGCGGGCGTGCATCTGCGATGGAAATCATCAGGCTTTTGGTTTCGAGGAACTCATCCACCGCCTCGATGCCCATCTCCCGTCCTATGCCGGACTTTTTCATGCCGCCGAAGGGCATCGTGTAGCTGTAGGTGCGGTATGTGTTGCCCCAGACCGTTCCGACCTCGAGCGCCTTGGCCATGCGAAACACGCGACCAATGTCACGGGTCCACACCCCAGCTGTCAGCCCATAAGCAATGTCATTGGCGATGGAGACAGCTTCAGCCTCGTCCTCAAAGCCGATGACGGACAGCACCGGGCCGAATACCTCTTCCTGAGCAATGCGCATCGAATTGGATACGTGGGTAAAAATCGTCGGTTCGACGAACTGACCGCCGCGAATGCCCGGCCCACTGGCAGGCTGACCGCCGAATACGCAGCGCGCTCCTTCTGCCTTGGCTATCTCGATGTAATTGAGCACTTTCTGATATTGCGGAGCGGTGGACATGGGTCCCATCTGGGTGGCCGGGTCCATCGGATTGCCCAATTTTACCGAACGCGCACCGGCAATTAACTGCTCGGTAAAAGCCTCCAAGATAGAATTTTGAACCAATAGCCGGGAGCCGGCCGTGCACATCTGGCCGCCGCCGCCGAAGATACCGGAGACAGCTCCGGCCACAGCTAGCTCCAGGTCCGCATCGGCGAAAACGATATTGGGTGATTTGCCGCCCAGCTCCAGAGCGACTCGTTTCATGTGGCGAGCCGCGGTTTCGTAAACTTTGGCGCCCGTTGCGTCAGATCCGGTAAAGGTGACCATCGCAACGTCGGGGTGCTCAACGAGCGGAGCGCCAATGCCAAGGCCCAAGCCTGTGACCACATTCAGGACGCCGTCCGGCAGACCGGCTTCCTTGGTCAGCGCTGCGAACTCCAGCGAACTGACCGAAGAAAACTCCGAGGGTTTAACCACCACTGCGCAACCTGCGGCTAATGCGGGGGCACACTTAAGCGCCAAAAAATTCAAGGGCGCATTCCAAGCAGTCAACGCAAGCACCACCCCAACCGGTTCCCGGGTAGTCATCGCAACGATGCCTTCTTTCTCGATCGGCATCACGGAGCCTTGGATCTTGTCGGCAAGGCCCGCGTAGTAATACCAAATCTCCGCCACGTTGCTGATCGCGCCGCGCATTTCCGCCAGCAACTTGCCGTTGTCGCGCACCTCAAGTTCGGCCAGACGATCAGCATTCTCCAAGGTCAGGTCACCGATACGCCGCATGATTTTTCCACGCTGGGTTGCGCTCATGCTTGCCCAGGGCCCGGACGTCATCGCGCGTTTGGCCGCAGACACCGCCGCGTCGGCATCAACTGCCACTCCCAGGGGAATTCTTGCCCATGCCTCGCCCAGATAAGGGTCCAGGGTGTCCATCCATTCGCGCCCCGCCGGCTCTTGGTAAGCTCCATCAATCCAATGTGCGTAGGTCTTCAACTGCCATTCTCCTTTCTGCTGGTTTGCGCCCTTGCAAAGGTGCGCGAAAATGCCGCACAGCAAAATAAAACTATCTCGCATAGTGGGATAAATCAACAATAAATCTATAGCTGACTTTATTGCCGTCGAGTTCAATATCGTAGGATCAGACAGGAACGATCCTGTCTGACTACGTTAAAAACAGGTGCAAGCACGCAATGGCGCACCGAAGACTCGGTGTTCCGGAGGGCGGGAAAAGCGATCAGTGGGAGGGAAGTAAACCGATAGACGGTGGCTTACGAGCAAAACTCTCTTAGTGGTAACGACCCATCCAGGCGGCCAGAATCAGGCGCCTGGATTCACGTAAGAAGGATGACCTTGGCTGGTCGGAGAGACCATTCACTCTGAGTTGGAACGGCTAGATGTTTACTTCTGCCTGGGCAAGGCGACTGGAGATCTCTCGCGCCGCGCGCTTGACAGATACCACCGCACGCTTGACGTCGACATCGCGCCGCTCCTTTTCATCCCAAGCAACGCCAATACTGCCCAAGACGATATTGCTCTCATTGATAATAGGCGCCGCCACACCATAGACACCGGGATTGAATTCGC
Source organism: Pseudomonas sp. GW822-FHT07A10 (assembly GCF_058798795.1). NCBI lineage: Bacteria > Pseudomonadati > Pseudomonadota > Gammaproteobacteria > Pseudomonadales > Pseudomonadaceae > Pseudomonas > Pseudomonas sp. GW822-FHT07A10. Next base: position 204,255 of record NZ_JBXAKV010000001.1, on the reverse strand, counting down.
CCTTGGTGATGAGATAGCCGTCTTTTTTGATTTTGCTGAGCGTGCTCCGGAACTCCTCCCATGTGTCGCCTAGGCCCGCTCGCTGTATATCGGGTTGCGCACGGCTATAAAGGCTTTTGAGCCGATGATGAGGGAAATAAGCAAGGATGACCTTGGACACGGCGCCTTGGAACAGTGGCCTGCGCTGCCCACGTCGAAAGCGATTTTCGGGACTCAGAGGCGCACGATGCTCCCGAATACATAGCACCGAGTCCCTGAACGCCGTACACAAGAGCGCCGAGTGACCGATCGTATCGACCAATTCCTCCAGCACACCCTTACTGGCCTGCAGCAGCGGATCGGTATTACGGATTTGTAAGTCCAGCTCGATAATGCGCGAACCCAATACGTAGTTGCCATTTCCAACGGTACTTAGCAAACCTGCAGAGTGCAGCGCCTTGATGTAGCGATACCCTGTAGACCGAGAGGTTTCGAGTGCTTCGATGATGGCAGTGGTCGATAACACAGCCTGATTGGAACTGAACAGATCGAGGATGCTGAGCATCTTTGTAAGACTGCTCGCGCCGTCGCGAGCATGCTCTTCTCTCTCGTCTTCAATGGCCGGGTTTTCCCCCTGAAGCGCTTCTATGTCCATTACCCACTCTATCCTACGTTAAAGGGTCCCTCGGAATACCTCAGGCCCCCGTGAAAACCATGATTGCGTTGCGCGCAATTCGGAGTGCGCTGGCTTTTGATCATAGTCTCAAATTGTAGGATCGAGCAAGAAACAGACAAACAACAAAAACTTTAATCCCATAATATGAATAAAATTCGAGATACACAGGAAAAGCCCGAAGTGACGATTGAACGTCATCGGGCTTGCCCTTAACGGCTCGTTTGACCTGTTGCCTATTTGTGGAAGGACAAAGGATGAAAGAAGTTTTCTTCGATCAAACCTTCTGTTTTTCGCAGAAACTCTTTCACATGCGGTGCGTGCACATGAGCCTCGAAATCCTCGTAGGTTTCCCATTCCTCGATGAACACGAAGCGTCTCGGCTCAGTGCGATCACAGTACATTTCATACTGGATCATGCCCTTTTCCTGATGAACAGGCTCGATCAACGCTTCAAGCGCCGCCTTTACCGCATCCAGATGTTCAGGCTTGGCCAGCGTTACAGCTACGCAGTGCACTCTTTCCATCGTACGGACCTCATTTTTGTGGTTCTTCAAAATAGGCTGCGCAGGTATCAACCCGTCATTGCAACGTGCGCATCAACTCGGCAACATCCTCGACGTCTTCCAGTAACTGCACCAGCCGCTGGACTTCTGCAATCCTGTGAGAGCTCAACGGACTCACCGCCACCGCTGCGCATTCGGCGAATTTCGAACAGAGATCGGCCCAGGTCATTGGGTTGTCCGCATTACCGGGAATATGGGTACCGGACCTTTCCCAGCGACGACCATCCGCTGCTACCACTTCGACACGCCCTAGTGGCAGTTCCAGCTTCCAGTCCAGTGACGCATCGGCGACCAAGGAAATTTTGTTGGCGGTGGCCAGGACCTTCGTATCACGCAGGCCCGACTCGGTGAAATCCAGCACACTCATGCCACGACGCACAGCTGCAACCGCGACGAGAAAAGGTAGGCTGAACTTCGCATCCGCCAACGTCGCCGGCGCCTTGCGTACGTCCAGCGGCTCGCACATGAGCGCGTGATAGTCGCCCACGAACAACCGGATTTCGGCGATATCGTCGGGCGCAAGATCGTTGTCCGAAACAATGTCGATAATTGCTTTCATATGACTGTGCGCGGTACCCACCGAGGGCCAGCGCTTGTACAAGGTGACGCTACCCTTGTAGTCGACACCGATATCCTCAAGGATTTTGTCTCGATCGTAACGGCCGTCGAAATAGGTGTTGAAAAACCCGTACCCGCCTTCAAAAAGACAATCGATACCAGGCACGCCTTTTTCCGCCATGAGCGCTGCTAGCACTGCGCCTTTGGCCGAAAAGCCGGCATATAAGCCGCGCAGGTCGCTACCCGTACCACACACCATCTCCATGATGCCCGAACACTGCATACTGGCGATGCCCAGGGCGTTGGCGGTCTGCTTCGCATTGAAGCCCATGACGCGCCCGGCAGCCGCGGTGGCAGCAAACACCCCCATAACAGTGGACAGGTTCCAGTCTTTCTTCCAACCGACATTGCACCGCAGTCGCGCAAAGATGTCCTGCCCGGCAGCCACGGCGGCAATCATGTCCTTGCCAGTCACGCCCCCCTTACGTTCGGCCAAGGCAAACACCGCTGGAATGATCGAGCTCGCCGCGTGCTGCCCCCAAGGTGTTTGATCGTCGTAGTCCAGGCAGTGCGCCAGCGCCCCGTTGGCCAGGGCCGCCATCGTCGCTGGGACGCGCCCCCCAAAGCCCAGAATCGACGCCTGGGGGGTACCTGCAGACTCCTTGACCACCTCGATGACCCCCAATACCGCAGGCTCCATCCCGCTCGCGGCGAGCATTACCCCAAAGGTATCGAGAATGCTTTTCTTCGCGGCTTCGCGTGCGGCCTCAGGCAAGTCTTCGTAACGCAGCCCGGCCGCCAATGCAGAGAAGTGATGGACGATGTCGGCGCTTATGGCCACGTGTTTCGCATTGAATATCTGTTCTGACATGAAACGGTCTCCCGTCGCTGCAACCAAAATCACGGCCCCGTACGCTGATCACAAGCTGGGGCCCCTTGCTTAGACGCGGACCGTCTTTTGCAGCACTGTCTTGCTGACCATGTAGGACTCAAGACTCCACGGCCCCCCTTCTCGACCAATCCCACTGTCCCTCATACCCCCGAACGGCGTATCGGGATCCGGCGCACCGAAATGGTTGATCGACAGAACTCCCAGGTCCAATTCGCGACTCAGCCGCTCGGCCTCCTCGAGAGTATTGGTGAAAGCAAACGCGGCTAAGCCCACGGAAAGGCTGTTGGAGATTTCGATCGCCTCATCAAGGGTCTTGAACGGGACGGCCACCGCGACCGGACCAAACGGCTCTTCGCGCATGATTTCGCAATCGAGCGGGGTATCGACCAGCAGCGTTGGCGCAAAAAAGTAGCCACGATCACCGACGCGATGACCACCCACGGCAGCCTTGCCACCGCGCTCGAGCGCGTCATCGACGAAATGCTGCATTGCCGCCAGCCGTCGCCCGCTGGTGACGGGTCCCATATCTGCCTTGAGGTCTAGCCCATCAGCGACACGCACCTGCTGCGCCGCTGCAACGAACCCAGCGACAAATTCCTCGTAAAGACTTTCGTGAACCAGGAAACGTCCCGGCGCGGCGCACCACTGAGAATTGATACGGATCTTGCTTTTGAGCGCCATCTTGCCGATTTCGCTCGCATCAACCCCAGCACAGACAATCACCGGCGCATGACCACCAAGCTCCATCAGCACCGGTTTCATAGCGGCTCCCGCCAAGGCGCTGAGGTGTTTCCCCACGCCGACCGAGCCAGTCAGCGTGACCATGCGAGTCACTGGAGAGTCAATCAGCGCCAGGGAAACCTCGGCGGGGTTACCAAACACCAGATTCAGGACTCCCTTGGGCAAGCCGGCCTGCTCGAAACATTGAACCATGGCGACAGCCGCCCCAGGCGTTTCTTCCGGAGCCTTCAGGATAATCGAGCAACCCGAACATAACGCGCCGCTGATTTTTCGACCTGGCGCGCTAAGCGGCACATTCCAAGGGGTGAAGGCAGCTACCGGCCCGATCGGTTGGCGTAGAATCAGCTTTTGCATCTGCGCTTCGCCCGGAACAATGGTGCCGTAAGCACGTAACGCCTGCGCCATGTCCCAATCAAAGAAGCTCGCCGAGCGTTCAACTTCGGCCCGCGCATCTGCGATCAACTTGCCATTCTCACGGGTAATGATCTGTGCGATTTCCTCGGCGCGCTCACGCACGCCAGCGATGGCACGAGCAATAATAAGGTTGCGCTCAACCGGTGGCGTCGCTCGCCATACCTTAAACCCCCGCTCCGCAGCGACCAATACGCGCTTCAAATCTTCGGAGTTGGCGCCGGGTACCGTAGTGAGCACGGCTTCGGTGCTTGGATTGCGGACTTCGAAACATGATGGACGATCAAAAATCCATTCACCATCGATGAACAAGCCAACTTGCGGATGCGTAGCATCGGCGACGTGACTTTGAGTTTCTGTGGACATGGGATTTTCCTCTGCAAGTGGCGACACGGTGTTCACCGACTCGCTCAATTAGTTTCGGCCAGGGAGCTGCTTGCGCGGCGCGCCAGCGCATCTTCACGAATCAGGTCGGCGGCTTTCACACCTATCATGATGGACGGCGCATTGGTGTTGCCCGACGTGATGAATGGCATGATCGAAGCATCTACCACCCGCAGTCGCTCGATACCACGGACACGCAGTCGTTCGTCCACCACCGCCATGGCGTCGTTACCCATCTTGCAGGTGCCGCCCTGGTGGTGGGCCGAGTTGCCGGTTTCGACCAGGTAGTTATAAATATCTTCATCCGTACGGACATGGGGCCCCGGCAGTTCTTCGGCGACCACCCGGGACTTGATGGGCTCGCTGTTCATGATTTTGCGTATCCAGCGCACACCACTGATCACGGCATTGACGTCGTAATCGCTGCTCAGGAAATTGGGTGTGTAATCGGCCGGGTCCGACGGGTTGGTCGAACGCAACGTCACTGTTCCCGTGGTGCTGGGACGCAACTGATAGACCGACACCCCGAGGCCAGGATGCTTTTCAACGTCAACCGTGCCGTCAGGGAAGTATTGAAAGGTCATGGGCCTGAAGCTGATTTGGAGATCAGCATAGTCCTCGTCCGGGCTACTTTTAACGAACGCCGCTACCTGGGAAGAGCCGAGGGCAAGATAACCTTTGCGGGTCATCAGGTAACGAAAGCCTTCCCAGTACTTTCGCAGGCCTACGAGGTTGGCGTTGTACGAACTGTCTGGGGTGCAACGCCAACCTGTGTGAATATAGAAGTGATCCTGCAGGTTCTGCCCCACCCCCGGGGAATCCAGGACCACAGGTATCGCGTGCTTTTCCAGTTCAGCCCGTGGGCCAACACCCGATAGCATGAGCATCTGCGGAGTCTTCAGTGAACCCGCTGACAAGATCACCTCACGCGCCGCATAGATCCTTTCCAAACGACCGCCCTTCAAAACCTCTACGCCGACGGCGGTGCGTCCATCGAATAAAACGCGCTGCAGTTCGCATCCGGTTCGAACCGTCAGGTTCGGTCGTTCAATGACCGGCTCGATAAATGCCCGGTAAGTCGACATCCGCTGTCCGTCCTGGATGTTATGCTGCATGAAACCCACGCCATCATGCACAGCGCCGTTCATGTCCTCGGTCACCGGGATGCCGATACGGTTCGCGGCCTCTATAAAGTCGTAGCTACTCTTTTCCTTGACGATCGGATCGCTGATCCATAGCGGACCATTCGCTCCCCGGTATCGGTCGCCGCCCCGCTCGAAATTCTCCATTTTTTTGAAGTAGGGCAAAACATCTTCATAGCCCCAGCCTGGGTTGCCCAGGGCACGCCAGCCGTCAAAATCTTTCTGATGCCCGCGAATGAATACCATGCCGTTGATGGAGCTGGATCCACCGAGCAATTTGCCTCGAGGCCAGTACATTTCGCGCCCTTGGAGCTTGTCCATCGGCGCGGTGCGAAAGTTCCAGTTCAACAGCTTGTTAAAATACAGCTTGCCCATTCCTGCCGGCGTGTTGACCCAGAAACGATCTGCCGCGGGACCCGCCTCGATTAGCAGGACGCTGTTCTGTGGGTCGTCAGACAAGCCGCGCGCAACCGGACAGCCGGAAGATCCAGCACCGACAACGATGTAATCATAAATCTGCATTGACCCTATTCCTCGCTCTTTCAAACCTGGTAGCAACGAACAGGCGATGCCTGCCCGGGCTCAACCATGGGATGCCCTAACCGCAAACCGTTGTTATCAGCAGCCGATCTGGCTTCGTTGTTCAGGATCCAGCACGAGGAATGTCGACTTGCACTTGGTTAAGCGCCCCAAGTCGCTTGCGCGCTTGCTGGTCAGGGATCGTGCCATCATAGGTAGTAATAAAGAGGGTATGGCCGTCCTCACCGCCCAGTTCGCAGGCAACGGCGCTACCTGGGAAATGCAAACGATGTGTGATTTCCCCTCCCTCCAAGACCCGCAAAACTTCCCCTGTATTGAACGAGCAAACCCAAACACCGCCTTCTGCATCGGCGCACATACCGTCCGGCTCTCGTCCTGCGATGTCGGCAAATAGCCGGCGATTGGACAAAGATCCATCCAGCGCACGATCAAATGCCGTCAGCCGGCCGCGCCAGGTTTCTGCGACCACCAGCGTTCGCCCATGATTAAGAATTACCGCGCCATTGGGGAATTCGACGCCATCGCTACCGTGGCTGACGGTGCCATCCAGCTCGACGATATGGAGAGAGGTTTCGCGCTTCTCTTCGCCCATGAACAGGTCATAGCCAAAATTGCCGACATAGAGACAGCCATTGTCGGCCACCGCGAAATCATTCAAATCACCAGTGGCCCACTTCGAGAGGTCAGCGTGTACAAGCAACTCTCCATCCACCAGCTTCAATATCTGGCGAGCGACGGATGACACGATAAGAGGAGTTCCATCAGACAGGAATCCGAGACTATTAGGCCGCGGTGGCAAATTGTCTTTCAGCACAAGCCGGCGCCCGCTCACGTCGACTTGGTAGAGAATCGAGTCAAAGACGTCTGGCACCCACAGGCAACCGTCGTACCACCGAGGAGCCTCAAGGAAGACGAAATCATCAGCGAAGCGATGCGCCTTTAGCTCTTGCATGTTCTGCCTGCCCTTTCTTTTATTTTTAGATGAAAAACGGTAGAGCGAATGCGATCTGTGCAGACCACCGAGCGAAGCCCAATGAAAACCACCTGCTGTCACAAACCCTATCGAACAATAAAAATTGTGTCAATAAATGGGATTAATTAATTTACAGACATCCAAAGCTGGCCTGTAAATCCGGCAAACAGGTGAGTTCTGCGTAGGTTATCGGCATCGTGGACGGCTCATTATCATTGTCCTCAAAGGCCCGGCGAGACGCCTGAAGCCACACATCACTCGTGCTTCGGTGTGATCGTAAAACATGATTGGGTTGCCTGTTCCCAAGGCTTGGCACCTTAATCGTTGGGAATGACTGTAGGACTCCCGACGCCAACCGCCTCTTACAAATAGCGAGCGCTCCGATGGTGCAGCGATTCGGCGCGGCGCTGTGCCCCGCCAGACGGTAGACCCGAACCAGGAAATGATCGAATCAAAATCTGTTGCGCAATCCCACAATCAGGGATATGTTGATTTTGAGCAACGCAAAATTGACTCGAATGTGCCTAGCGAGAAATCCACCCTCCAACCGGTAGGGCAGGTATTCACGCAAAAGCGCCTGCAGATCGGATGAATGTGTCGTGCGCATCACGGCGGTTCGCCCTCTGAGTTTCGTGATTGGAAATGCGTGCTTTACCAAGGCAAAACCAAGAAAGACCTGACGCAAAACACAAAAACAACAACGTTTCGACAAGTTTCAGGGAGCTATAAATGCCGAATAAGAATTTCAGCGTGCGCCAAAACCACGCTATCCGTGCGCTTTTCAAACACATGATCCCCGCCGTCCTGGCAGTGACTGCCACCGTCAGTAACGCTGCCGAGCTGACCTTCGGCTATGTTCCAGGCAACCTCGCCTATCCCTACAACGTAGCGACCGCTAAGGGCTTCGAAGCCGCAGCCAAAGCTGCCGGCGTAAAAGCAGTCATCATCGACCCGCGAGGCAGCGTCGAGAAGCAGGGCAATGCGCTCGACGACATGATCGCGCAGCGCGTCGACGCTATCGGTTTTCTGCCCCTGGATTCGGTGGTGGCGCAATCTTTCGTCGACAAGATCGTAGACCACGACATTCCCGTGGCTGCGGTTGCCGTGATGGTAGGTGACCCTCAGGAACGGGCGATCAACAAGCCCTACGAACAACTTGTTGCCTTGGTTACCACCGATGACATCCGCGCTGGCGAAGTGGCCGGTGAGCACGCAGCGACGCTGTTGCCTAAAGACCGTGTCGCAAAAATCGCAGTCGTCGAAGGCGTACCTGGCTACGCCGTGGTCAAGCAGCTCACCGAGGGCTTCAAGACGGGCCTGAAAAAAGCCGGCGCGAAATATGAAATTGTTGCGTCTCAGCCCACCGACTGGACGCCTGAGCAGGGCGAGCGCGTTTGCCAGAACATGCTGACTGCCCATCCAGACCTCGACCTCATCTTTAGTCAGGCCGAGGACATGGCCATTGGTTGCGCACGCGCCTTGGCTGCCCAAGGTTCAGAAATCGCCCTGGTCGCAACAGGGGGCGGTTCCAAGGTCGGGTCTACCGGGATCGCGGCTGGCGAAATCAATGCATCGGTCTGTGTGCGTCCCAAGCTGCTCGGCGAACTTCTCTTCAAGTCTCTTTATGAGTCTGTGACCCATCCGGAAACACCGAAAGGCAAGTACGTGACCTACGACCTGCCATTGCTGACCAAAGACACGCTCAACGCCTGCCCCGACAAGTGGTAAGCCGCTTTATATAAGCCGATAACAAAGAACAAAAACGGATTATCGAGATGACTCATCAAGAAACGCTTCTCATGCGGCTCCAAGGGGTTGCGAAAGAATACCCAAACGGGACTGTCGCACTGCGCGGCGTCGATCTCGACATTGCGAGGGGCAAGGTTCACGGATTGCTTGGCGCCAACGGCGCTGGCAAGTCGACCCTGATAAAGATCCTGTCCGGCGCGAATGCTCCCACGAGCGGTGAAATTGTCTGGCGCGGCAAGCCAGTGACGTGGGCGAGTCCAAAGGTGGCCAACGACATGGGCGTAGCCACCATCCACCAACATATACCGCTCGTGCCCACCCTCTCCGTGATCGAAAACGTCTTTCTCGGAAAGAACGGCACGTGGCGCTATCCCAATTCGATGCGCGAGCGCTTTGATGAGCTCTGCCAGCGCGTCGGCTACAGACTGGATGCCGATAGCAAGGTGTGCGACCTCTCGATAGGTCAGCGCCAGATGGCAGCGATTTACCAAGCCTTTGCCACGGGTGCGGACTTGATTGTCATGGACGAGCCAACCGCCTCTCTGGCTACAGAGGAGCGGGAAATTGTCTATGACACTGTCCGCCGCCTGTCAAAAGTAGAAAACAAAGCGATTCTCTTCGTCTCGCACTTCCTGGACGAAGTCATAGCTCTGACAGACTGCGTCACGGTCCTGCGTGATGGGGTCGCAGCCATGCGAGCCAACACCTGCGATCTGGACGAAAATCTTTTAGCCGAAGCCATTGTCGGCAAACCCATTGCCAAACAAGCGCGTGCGACCGCTCAACGCAACAGTTGCGCCGATCCATCCCGAACCGTGCTGGAACTGCAGAACGTCTCTTCCTCGGGCAAGCTGCACCCGATATCGCTGAAACTCGCAGCAGGCGAGGTCATAGGGATAGCTGGTCTTCTGGGCTCAGGTCGAAGCGAACTGCTGCACGCAGCATTCGGCGCCGACCCGCATGCCTCAGGCAAGGTCATACTCAATGGCCGGGAGATTGGGCGCAGCACCGGGGCTTCCGTGAAAGCAGGCATAGGCCTGGTGCCGGAAGATCGTATAAAGCAGGGCCTGGTACCGGATTTCGAGATCTGGCGTAACACTTCCCTGCCCGCCTTGAATTCCGTGTCGGCATTCAATTGCCTTCCCAACGAGCAACGTGAACTGAACCGTGGCTGGGATGCCATCCAACAACTCTCCATCAAGGCCAGTTCGCCTGACATTCTCGTCAGCGAACTCAGTGGCGGCAATGCCCAGAAGGTGACGATCGCGAAGTGGTTATTCAGCGACGTCAAGGTGCTTCTTTTGGACGAGCCAACCGCCGGCATCGATATCGGTGCAAAGACCGAGATCATCTTCCTGATCCGTCGGCTTGCCGCAGAAGGCAAAGCCATCATCGTCGTGTCGTCAGAGTTTGAAGAACTGCTCGCCGTCAGTGATCGCATCATCGTCATGCGCGATGGATGCTGTGTCGCGGAGCGCCCCGTCCATGAAACATCGGAACATGAACTGCTCCTGCTCGCTGGCGGTAAATGCGTTACTCCTGAAAGCAGAGGTCACTGAGCAATGGACAATCTAGCTATAGAGATAAAAACAATGAGTACAACAACTCAACCAAAAATCGAACCGGTGCGGCTCGCCAGTCAAAATGTAACACCGCCACCGCCCGCGCCTGTCTATCGTCAGGTTGATTGGCGACGCCTCTTCAGCCTGCGTGAAATGGGTGTCTATTATGCATTGCTGCTATTGCTGGTTGGCCTATCGTGTATCACGACTTACCTGGGGAAATCCAACTATCTCAGCGTTTTGAACATTACCAATATCGTCTATCAGTCCTCACTCATCGCCATTATGGCCGTGGCCATGACGGTCATATTGATCAGCGGTAATTTCGATTTGTCAGTCGCGTCGGTCGCGGCGCTTTCGGCCGCGATTCTTATCGGTTTCGCCGATCAGCTGGGCTTCTGGCCCGCATGCGCCTTTTCGATGACGGTCGCCATTTGCGCCGGCTTGCTGAACGGGTCCATCGTGCAATTCGTGGGTATCAATGCTTTTATTGTTACCCTCGGCACCATGACTGCGCTACGCGGCGCGGTTTTGATTTTCACTGACGGCCAATCTCTGTCTGTGCAAAAACCCGAAGTCATCGAAGCCATGAAAGCGTTCGAGTCGGGTCGCCTGGACGCTGGCGTGGTTGCAATCCTCCTGGGTGCGGTACTGCTCGGCATCAGCACCCTGCAAGCGGTGCGGGCACGAAAAGCGGCGAGACCCTTGACACCAGCCATGCTCGGAATGGCTCTGGGCGGCCTCTGCCTGCTAGCAATGAGCTGGGGCGCCGGGGGCAAAATCATGCTGCCGAAACCGGTCATCTACATGGCGATTTTCACCACCATCGTTTGGGTGACGCTGAGTTTCACCATGGTAGGCCGTCGCCTTTACGCCGTCGGCGGCAATGCCGAAGCCGCCCGCCTCTCCGGTATCAATGTTGTCCGTTACAAGTTGGTTGCCTTCGTGTTGTGCAGCGCCGCGGCGGGCTTTGCCGGGATCCTTTTTGCGAGCCGCCTGCGCTCCATCAACCCCGCAGCCCTGAGTGGTGCTGAATTGGCTGTTATCGCGGCGGCAATTCTGGGCGGCACTTCGCTGTTTGGCGGCGCCGGCAGTGTTATTAAAACCCTGGCTGGGGCACTGCTGCTTTACTCGCTCACCAACGGCTTCAACATCTTGAATCTGGGGGCGAATTATCAGGGGTTGATCGAGGGCATCGTGCTCATTGGTGCTGCCGCGCTATACACCGTTGGCAACAGCCGAAGCAAAGCCAAATCCAAGTGACCCTATGACCGAGACCGGAGCCCCGCCGCTGTAACAGAAGGCGAGGCACTGGCCCCAATCTCTGCTCGAACCCTTCAGTAAAAAACAAATCAAGAGGACAGCACCATGACCCTATCTACCGCAGGGACCTATACCGGCAAAGTTGCATTTGTTACCGGCGCCGGTAGCGGCATCGGCCGCGCCACGGCCATCGCATTCGCCAAAGCCGGTGCCAGCGTTACGGCTGTAGACATTTCAGAAAAAGGTCTACAAGAAACCGCCGCACTCATCGAAGCGTTTGGTGGTCGGGTCCTCACCATCCCCTGCGATGTGACGAGCAGCAAGGGTATCAAAGCGGCTCTGGATAAAACCGTGGCGACTTTTGGAGGGCTCGACTGCGCTTTCAATAACGCCGGCATCGAGCAACCCGTGAACAAGCTCAAAGACATCGACGAAGACCTCTGGGACCGCGTGCTCGCGGTCAACCTGAAGAGTGTCTATCTGTGCATGAAGCACCAGATCGATATCATGTTGACGAATGGAGGCGGTGCGATCGTTAACACCTCCTCTGGGGCCGGAGTATTGGCGATCCAAGGGCAATCGGCTTACTGCGCTTCAAAGTACGGCGTCACCGCCATCAGTAAATGCGCAGCTCTGGAACATGCCTCCCAAGGTATTCGAGTGAATGCCCTGTGCCCTGGAATTATCGATACCGATATGATCTCTCGCTTCACTGGTGATACCGAACAAGGCCGCGCTCGCGTGATTGCACAGGAACCGATTGGTCGTATGGGTCGCCCCGAGGAAATTGCCAATACCGTCCTGTGGCTCTGCTCCGAACAGGCAGGTTTCGTCACCGGCCATGCCATGGTCATTGACGGTGGTCAGACTGCGGGAATCTGAAGCCCACACATCGTCGCATTGAGATTTCGCTGCCGGGCCTTATGGTTCGGCAGCGACGCCATTCATGGCCCAGCGTCACGTTCGCCAGAACCCAAATGACGCCCGCCCCAAACCGCCCCTGGCCGCCGCCCCGTTTCGTCCGAAACCGAAACCGAAACCGAAACCGCCGCATATATCTCTGAGCTTATCAACGCGTCCCAGCGGTTTTTGCCGATATAGAACTCGTCGATGCCACGGGCTGACTTCGCATTTGCGTTTTGTCTGAAGAGGGACGCGAGTGGAGACTTGAGCGAGGAGCATATAAATCAAACTGCGGATAAGCCAAGGGCGGATCGATGATCCGCCCTTGGCTTCCGGCTGCAGTTTTACCAGTAGTGAAATCAGCGATTGATCAGTTCAAGTACCGCGTCGGTGATCTGCCGAGTAGTGGCTTTACCACCGAGATCAGGTGTATGCAGGCCGCTTTCAGTCACCGCTTCGATGGCCGACATCAAGCGGTTTGCGGCGTCCACTTCACCCAGATGTTCGAGCATCATCGCTGCCGTCCAGAACGTTGCAATCGGGTTGGCCACGCCTTTGCCAGTGATGTCGAAGGCAGAGCCATGGATCGGCTCGAACATCGATGGAAACTTGCGTGAAGGATTAAGGTTAGCCGTCGGAGCGATGCCCAGGCTACCGGACAACGCCGCAGCCAGATCGGACAGGATGTCGGCGTGCAGATTGGTCGCCACGATGACGTCCAAGGTCGAAGGTTTGAGAACCATGCGAGTCGTCACCGCATCGACCAACTCTTTGTCGATTTTTACGTCCGGAAAATCCTTGGCCACTTCGTAAAAAATCTCGTCCCACAACACCATACCGTGGCGTTGGGCATTCGACTTGGTGACCATCGTCAGGTGCTTGCGTGGACGGCTCTGGGCCAACTGAAAAGCAAAGCGATGGATACGCTCAACACCGGCCCGCGTGAAGACAGACACTTCAGTCGCCACTTCTTCTGGCAGACCACGGTGGACACGACCGCCATTGCCGGAGTACTCGCCTTCGGAATTTTCCCGGACCACCACCCAATCAATTTGGTCGCCGTTGATCAGCGGGCTTTTTACCCCTGGCAACACACGGGCTGGACGCACATTGGCGTATTGGTCAAAGCCCTGGCAAATCGGCAGGCGCAGGCCCCAGAGAGAAATGTGGTCAGGCACATTAAGCGCACCGACAGCGCCAAAGAAGATGGCGTCGAATGTTTTCAGTTCCTCAAGGCCGTTCTCAGGGATGTAGTAACCGTTTTTCAGGTAATTGTCCGAATTCCAATCGAAGTGTTTGAACTGCAAATCGAAACCGGATTTTTTTGACAGTGCCTCGAGCACCTCGACGCCCGCTGCAATGACTTCAACACCAATGCCATCACCGGGAACTGCAGCAATTTTGTACGCGCTCATTTTCATCTCCGCTCTTGTTTTGGCTCTTGCAACCCGCCATACCGGACTGGCCAGGCGGGGTCGTGAGCCAATTATATGGAGCGCAAAAAGAAGCAGAGTCGACTCAAAATCACTACATACATAACCTTGAGTTACGAATCAGAATCTTAACTGGGTTCCGGTAGGTGCAAGTGATGCTCCCAATCCTGGAAGTGTCTTGAACAACCTCCCGAAATGCCCAACGCGATAATCACAGGAATAACTCAGTCGGCGCTCAGTCGTAGCATCCAGAGAAGGAAGCCTGGGTTAGCGTTCGCCTTCTCACACGAACGAACCGCAGTGTTTCCATCACAGAGACTGGGAACGTCTGCTTCAATCTGTAGAACCCCGACAGAGGGAAATCGAAGCCGAACTGATTGCTGAATATGCGTCCTTTACGCAGCTGAATTATTCGCCAGCATTCATAGGTGCTTTCGGATTTCAGATCATTACAGATCATCCTTAGCACCCTATCATTCCACCTCAAACAATTCGCGATGAGGCAGTGACCCATCGCCCGCCGGGTCAATCCCTGGCGTTCTCAATTTCCTTGCATTCATTCGTCCATTTGCGCAGTGCCCCAAACGTTTGGGGGCGTTGTGTATTGGCTATTTCATGGGAACAACGATGACTACCTCAACTTTTACTTCGGCCCAGGCCGATAGCCGGATCTGGAGCGCCGTGGGGTCTTTGACACTCTGCGTCGCTCTGTTGATCGCGGCAGAGTTCATGCCCGTGAGTCTGCTGACTCCAATCGCCAACGACCTTCATACTTCTCAAGGGATGGCTGGACAGGCGATTTCCATTTCCGGTTTCTTTGCGGTGGTGGCAAGCCTCTGCATCGCCTCTATCGCCGGACGCTTCGATAGACGTCATGTCCTGATTTCAATGACCGTGCTGATGCTTGTTTCGCTGGTAGTCATCGCTCTGGCGCCTGGCTTCACTTGGTTGATGATTGCCCGAGCCTTCTTGGGGGTCGCCATCGGCGGCTTCTGGGCTTTATCCACTGCCACTGTCCTGCGAATAGTCCCCGAGGATTCGGTGCCTAAAGCCTTAGGCATGATTTACATGGGGCATTCGGTGGCCGCTGCATTTGCCGCGCCGATTGGGGCTTACGTGGGAGGCCATTTGGGATGGCGCTTCGTGTTCGCTGCGCTGGTGCCGATTGTCATCATTAACGTGATCTGGCAATACAAAAGCTTGCCCAAGATGCAGCCAGAAAAAACCATTCCCCTTTCCAGGCTGTTCGGCGTACTGAAACGCAGAAATGTAATGTTCGGTCTGCTGGCCGCCATGCTGACTTTCGGTGGTACGTTTACCGCCTTCACCTACTTGCGCCCATTTCTGGAACAAGTCACTGGCGTTGACTCGACCCAACTGTCGGTTTTGCTCTTAAGCCTGGGTATCGCCGGTTTCGGAGGTACATACCTCGTCAGTCGGCTGCTGGAAAAACAGTTTCTCTTTCAACTGTTGCGCTGGTTGCCAGTGGCCCTGGCTGTCATGACGGTAGCTTTGGCCGAGCTCGGATACATCTTCGCTGCCGCCGCCATCATGATGTTTGGCTGGGGGATGCTGTACTCAGCCATCCCGGTATGCTGGTCGACCTGGCTGGCCAAAGAAGTGAGCGATGAGCCAGAAACCGGCGGTGGGTTGATGGTTGCAGCTATTCAGATGGCGATCATGATCGGCGGCGCGTTCGGCGGGAGCCTATTGGATCATGTGTCGGTGGCTGCCCCTCTAATCGGCGGCAGCGCACTGCTCATCCTGGCAGCACTGGTGGTTGGAAACGGTGAGCGGCTCACCCAGTCCTCGCCGGCTTGATAGGCCCGATCGATGCAAGCGGCTGCCAAGAGCATCCGCTAGCCCAATAAAATGGTTCCATCGTCTTTAAGGACGCTCAGCAACATTTGTGCGGCCGGCGATAAATAGGCGCCCGCGCGGACGAACACGACGATAGTACGTTTCATCGTGGTTTCCTTCAGTCTCACCTCACGAAGGTGCGTGACCCCCTTGACGTCTTCGAGGGTCTCCCTGGCTAGAAAGCTCAGCAGGTTGGTTTCGCCAATCAGGCGTGGTAACAAAGAGATTGAGGTGGTTTCGATCTGTACCTGAGGTAAAGGCAGATCCCTGGACTGGAACGCATTGTCTATCCAGCGCCGCGCCGGCACAGTGGAGGCCGGCAACACCCATTGGTACTGACACAAATCGCGTAACTCATAGCCGGCGCTGAATAATGGATGATGACGGCTGGCGACCACCACCGCCTCGTCGTCAAACAAGGCATGAAACTGCAATAGCGGATCCGCTTCGTATTGTGGGCAAATCACCATATCCAGCCTCCCGGAGAACAGTGATTCGCGCAGTAAATCGTCTTGGCCGATCACCAAGTTCAAGGTGATCTGCGGCGCACGCGAAAGCAGTGTCGCGGTCAGGTGTGGGAGCAGGTGATCAGCCATGGAGGCAGCGCAGCCCAAGCGAATGTTTCCCATCACACCGTTTGCAAAATCACGTATTTCTCGCTGGGTTTCGGCAACGCTCTGCTGCAGCTGTTTGCCACGCACTTTTAGCAACTCTCCCACTGGGGTGAGCTTAATCCGCCGCCCATCGCGCTCGAACAGCCGGGTCCCTAGAGACTCCTCAAGCCGCTGGATGCTTTTAGACAGCGCAGGCTGACTGCGGTTGAGCTTTTGCGCAGCCCGGCCCAGGTGCCCCAACTCGGCGATGATTTCAAAATAGGCAAGATCACGCAGATCCATATCCATCAACCAAAGTTATCAATCAATCGATATTAGAAAATAGACTTTATCAAACCAGGTATCAATAATTATCAGCACATCGATAGCGATGCCACGCCCCCGCGGCGACCAGCGTTTTGGAGTACGACTCTTGTCTTCTTCTGCCAGATTTTCCCTGCATATCTACCCCGCGCCGCTTCAATGGTTGGCGCTTGCACTGTTGGCTGGAGCGGGCGGTCAGTTGCTGAGGTTTCTAGAGGTGCCCGCAGGCCAATTCCTGGGGCCTATGCTGGTTGCCATCATGTTCGGCGTATGCGGTGCGAGCATTCGACTGCACCGCTACGCCTTCAAGCTTGGCCAGGGCTGCATCGGCATTCTTGTCGCTCATTCGATGACACTCGCCGTACTCGTTTCGATAGCACAGTCCTGGCCAATGATGCTGTTTGCGACCGTGGTGACGGTCAGCCTTAGCGCGCTGGTGGGGCTTGCGTTGGTGTGGATGGGCATCCCGGCCAGTACCGCAGCTTGGGGTACATCGCCAGGCGCAGCTTCTGCCATAGTCTTGATGGCTGACGAATACGGTGCCGATTCCCGAGTAGTCGCCACTATGCAATATGTGCGCGTGGTGTGCGTGGTAATGATCGGTGCGTTGGTGAGCAACTTGCTGGAAGCACCGGTCGGAGGAAGCGAGGTGCATGCTGCAGACGTCGCGTTGCAAAGCTTCGGCCTGCTGCATCTGGGCCTCACAATCGTCACTCTACTAATCGGTGTGGCGTTGGGAAATCGATTGCCGGCCGGTGCGCTGCTGATGCCGCTAATGTTGGGCGGAGCGTTACAGATCAGTGGCCTGTTGCATATCACCCTGCCCAGTTGGTTACTCGCTATCGCCTACGGCGCTATTGGTTGCTACGTTGGCTTGCGCTTTGATCGAATGACCGTCAAATACGTCTGGCGGCGATTGCCGGCAATGATACTGGGAGCGCTCCTGATGATCGCTTTGTGCGCATTGTCCGCATGGCTGTTGGCAGCAGTGTTGAACAAGGACTTCCTCTCGATTTACCTGGCCACGAGCCCAGGAGGGCTCGATACGATGGCAATCATCGCGGTGGACACGCACTCCGATGTAGGACTGGTATTGGCCATGCAGACCCTACGACTGTTTGCGGTCATCCTGACGGGAGCTTTTGTGGCGCGACTGATTATTCGCTTGGGCAGTTACCGTCGGATAACGTTATAGGCTTGAGCCTCACCGCAACGATCTCCAGCGCAGAAGCCAGCGTCCGCGGCTCTGCTCCTCCCCTTCCCTTCTCCAAGAGGCGGCAGCGTATGGCTGCCGCACATCTAGCACTCTTGCGCATCATTGAAAAATCCGTTTCGGCCAGGTGTCAGCCACTGCATGCCAGGCTGCGCTCTGCGCTGACAACGCATCTCCAACGAATGAGCGCCTTGGGTTAGACGCGCCACGACGAGCTCACTGTGGTCCAGCTCATGAATTCATACTTCAATTTCATCAAATAAATCCCACAATAAGATTTTTTCAAAAAAATAAATGCACAAGCATTAGCTTTTAGGCATCAGCCAGATATTTTACATATTATAAAATATATAACTAATTCAATAATTTAAGAGATTTATTTGTCTATATGGTCAGTAAAAACATCAGACTCTTCGCTAAAAACGGAAACCAGACAAAAAACAGCCTGTTGACTAAAAATCCCACCATGTGCATATTTGCCACAACGACGCAAGCGAATGGCAGGTGACAGCCTGATGTCGAGCAAAGCAAGCATTGCTGCTTGGGCGCATGCCCAATGCTGACTGATCAATTCCGTTCTTGACCGACCATCAAGGGCCCATGAGCGCGAATCCAGCAGAACTCGGCTGTAGGACGCCGACCTGAGAATTTTCGATAACGCTAGCCAGCACAGCGTGAAAGTTCATAGGTATTTATAACGAAGTCACGAATGAATCTTCTCCATAACAATCAGAATCGGAGAGTCGCTCCATGGCCAAGGTAAATATGAGCACACGTTCTCTTGCCCCCTATGAGCTGTTGCGCCCAGCCCCATCAAAGCCACTTCTAAAATCTTCTGCCTGTCTTCCCAAGCCCGCTTAGCTAAGCGTTTCGCCCCCCAAATATCCAATTAATAACCCTAGAGGTCGCTATCGCCGAAAAACACTAGACGCGTCGTACCACTCAATGCCATTGCACAACACCCTTAGGCCGATACTCAGTATTCGGTCGACAGCGGGGTGCGCTCAATTATCTGACCAACAAAAACAAAAGCAGAGATCAAGATGATTACCCACTCGAACCGCATTACCCGGAACAAGATATCAATGGCACTGCTGCTGCTTTGCGGAGCGACCAGCAGTCAGGCGCAAGAAGCCTTCAATCCCGAGTCCCCCTGGATGTTGGGAGACTGGGGCGGCCTACGCTCAGAATTACTGGAAAAGGGTTATACCTTTAACGTGCTCTACACGGGCGACGCCGCGACGAATCTGGCCGGTGGCTACGACTCGCACACCACGGCGCGGTATACCGACCAACTTGCACTGATGAGCAATTTTGACCTTGAGAAAATACTCGGTTGGGAAGGCGCTGATTTTCAATTCACGATATCGGATCGTAACGGGCGCAATCTCACCAATGATGTCATCACCGATCCTCGGGTAGGCGGCATCAGTCAGGTTCAAGAGGTATACGGACGCGGCCAGACCTGGCGCCTCACGCAACTCTGGTATCGTCAGAAATTCTTTGACGGCGGGCTGGATATCAAACTGGGCCGCATGAACTTTGGCGAGGACTTCGGCAGCTTTCCCTGCAAGTTCCAGAACTTGGCGTTCTGCGGCGCGCAGCCGGGTAACTGGGCCGGCGATATCATTTACAACTGGCCAATCACTCAATGGGCGGGCCGGGTCAAGGTTGCATTGAGCGATAACACTTATGCGCAAATTGGTGCATACGAGCAAAACCCGTCCTATCTGGAAATAGGCAACGGTTTCAAACTCAACAGTAGCGGCAACGAAGGAGCCCTGATACCCATCGAGCTGGTCCATACCACGTCGCTGGGGGCCGGGCGGCTGCCAGGGGAATACCGCGTGGGGGCCTATTACAGCAGCCGTAACGCAAACGACGTCAACACTGAAGAAAATGGCGCGCCCAAATCCCGCGATAGCAAACACGGCGCATGGATTGCTGCGCAACAGCAAGTCTGGAAAGACCCAGACTTCGCCGCTCGCGGGGTGTCGGTGTTTGCCTATGCCACAGTGCATGACAAAGCCGCCAGTATGATTGATCGCTCTGTGCAAGCAGGCGTCTTCTATACCGCGCCGTTCAAATCCCGTCCAAATGACGAGATCGGCGTCGCCATCTCCAATATCCATGTAAATGAACGTTACAAGGATAACCAGCAACAAATGAACGACCTGGCGGGCGTCAGCGACTATGACGATCCTCGCTACACGCCGACGCAAGGTTCGGAAACCAACATGGAAATCTACTACGGGTTCGGCGTCACCAAATGGCTGACCGTGCGCCCCAACATCCAGTTTGTTGGTAACCCCGGCGGTGTCAGTGAAGTCAAGGACGCGTGGGTCGCAGGTTTGAAGTTTGAGACCAGCTTGTAATCCAAATCTGAACCCAGATGAAAGAGTTAAACCAGCACAACGCGCTGGTTTAACTCTCGATTAGGCAGCCGACGATAATTAGAAATTCTTCAACAGGCCCACCAGCCATACAAACCAATAAGCCTAGTGATGCGATGAGGAAAATAGAAGTGGATAAAGAAGCAGCCGTTGAATCGTTGACTGACGTCATGGCCAAGTTTACTGCCTATATTGGTAAGCGCTTGCCGACCGACGTAAAAAAGAAGACCGCCCAACTGCGCGCAGCGGAAACCAATCCGCTGGCCATCGCCGTCTACGACTCCATGGCGGAAAACCAGGACTATGCTGACAAGCTCGACAGACCGAGCTGCCAGGACACCGGCGTGATTCAGTACTTCATCGCAGCAGGTGCTAAGTTCCCGCTATTGGGGGAACTTGAAAACATTCTGGAAAATGCAACTCTGGAAGCAACCATCAAAGGCCCGCTACGTCATAACGCCGTAGAGACCTTCGTCGAAAAGAACACAGGGACCAACACGGGCTCCAAAATTCCGTGGCTTGACTGGGAGATTATCCCGGACGCCGATTACGCAATGATCGATGTTTACATGGCTGGCGGCGGTTGCACACTACCGGGCTCCGCTAAGGTTTTGATGCCTGGTCAAGGCTACGAGGGCGTAACGGAATTTGTTTTCGACGTCATTACCTCCCGCGGCGTGAACGCTTGTCCGCCGTTGCTGGTGGGCGTCGGCGTGTCCACCTCCGTAGAGACAGCCGCCCGTTTATCCAAGCGGGCCATCCTGCGACCAGTCGACTCCAGCCATCCCAACGAAAATGCAGCCTTGATGGAACGGCTTCTTGAGGAAGGCCTCAATGAGGTCGGCATCGGCCCACAGGGCCTGACCGGCAACAGCAGTGTGATGGGTGTGAACATCGAGTCTTCAGCGCGCCATCCATCGACCATCGGCGTTGCCGTCTCCACCGGTTGCTGGGCACATCGCCGCGGCAAAATCCGCATCAATGCCGACCTGTCCTACGACATCCTCTCCCATGAAGGAGTAGTCCTGTGATTAAAGTCCTCAACACACCTATCAAGGACGAAGATCTCGCAGAGCTCAATGTCGGCGACGTGGTTTACCTGACTGGGCAATTGGTCACCTGCCGCGACGTGGCTCACCGACGCCTCATCGAGCTCAAACGTGAACTACCGGTAGATTTGCGCGGCGGGGCAATCTTCCATGCGGGCCCCATTGTGCGTAAAAAAGATGATGGCAGCTTTGAGATGGTGTCCATTGGCCCAACTACCAGCATGCGAATGGAGAAATTCGAAAAGCAGTTCATCGAGGAAACCGGCGTCAAGATGATTATTGGCAAAGGTGGCATGGGGCCCGAAACCACCGCAGGCTGCCTGGAGAACAAGGCCGTACATGCCGTATTCCCTGGCGGTTGTGCGGTCCTTGCGGCCACCAAGGTGGAGGAGATCGAACGCGCTGAATGGCAGGATCTTGGAATGCCGGAAACCCTTTGGGTTAACCGGGTCCGGGAGTTCGGTCCGCTGATCATCTCCATCGACACCAAAGGCAATAACCTTTTCGAACAAAACAAAGCGCGATTTAACGAACGCAAAGGTGCAATCATCGATAAAATCAACGCTCAGGTTCGCTTCATCAAGTGACCTGGTAGATCGGCCGCGACCTGGCAACGTGGCGGCCGTTCTTTATCAGAAAACACTTTGGAATCAAGCATGAACAATGCTCAAGACTTGGCTTTTTTTCACTTGCTAGCCAAACAAGGCAGCCTTGTCGCAACCGCCAGAGAGCTTGGCGTTACCCCTCCCGCAATTAGTAAAAGACTTTCCGCGCTGGAGAAAAGGTTAGGGGTGAGGCTGGTTAATCGAACTACCCGCTCGATGAGCCTTACCGCAGAAGGTGAACTGTATTACACCCACATCGCCCGCATCCTGACCCAGATCGACGAGGTAGAACAGCTCGTCAGCAGCCGTCGCGCTACGCCCAAGGGCCTGATACGGGTGAATGCATCGCTCGGTTTCGGCCGTCGCCACATCGGACCCGCCTTGGCCGCCTTCTACGCCCTGTACCCGGAAGTGGAGATTCAGCTAGAGATCAGCGACCATCCTTTGGACCTAGCTACCCACGGCTTCGATTTGGGCATTCGCTTCGGTACGTTGCCAGACGCTGCCTTCCACGCGCGTAAAATCGCCTCCAACCGCCGCCTGCTTTGCGCCTCCCCTATCTATCTCGAAAAGTACGGAACGCCGCAAAAACTGACGGACCTGCAACACCACAACTGCATCTTTATTCGTCAGAATGAATCGCCCTACGGCGTATGGAAATTCGCTAACGGCGAACGCACGGAAAATATAAAGGTACACGGCGCCCTGTGCTGCAATGACGGCGAGGTTGCCTTGAACTGGGCCCTGGAAGGTTATGGGTTATTGCTCAGAGCGGAATGGGATATAGCTCGTTATGTGCGTAGCGGACGACTGCGCCTCGTACTGGAAAACCATATGCCCACCCACGCGGACGTCTATGCAGTCTATCCACAGCAACTGCAACTCTCGGCACGAGTCCGGCACCTGATCGACTTCTTGATTGAACGCTTCAAACAGATCGACCACATCGACGATCGGGAATAGCCCTGCCGCCTCGCCACGACCATCTCAGCGCATAGCAAGGCCTGCGCGCTGTAAGCTCTGCGAACAATGCACCAGAATGTTATTGTTCATGCGCACTCACGAAGATCATTCAAGCCATGCAAGACGACATCCTTAAGCAATCCTTTGGTGGATTGATGGCCTTTATTGCCGTCGCCCGCGAAAAGAGTTTTACTCGAGCAGCGGCGCATCTTGGCCTGTCTCAATCGGCGGTCAGCCATGCCGTCAGCTCACTGGAGCGAAATCTGGGCACGCGCTTGCTTGCGCGCAACTCCCGCTCAGTCTCGCCAACGGAAGCCGGTGAAAGGCTACTGGCAACGGTCGGTCCCCGTTTCGAAGAGATAGACGCTGAATTACTGGCATTGTCAGAACTGGGCGAGAGCCCAACCGGGACCGTACGCATCACCGCATCGGATCACGCCATCCGATCGATCATCTCGCCAAAGCTAAAGAAATTCCTACCGAAATACCCTGGGATAAAAGTCGAGCTGTTCGCAGACAATGGACTCATCGACATCGCTGCGGATCGTTTCGATGCCGGCGTTCGATTGGGTGAAGCGGTGGCCCAAGACATGATCGCCGTACGCATCGGTCCCGACATGCGATTTACCGCAGTAGCGACCAGGCGCTACTTCGCCAGTCGACCAAAACCAGAGACACCCGAAGACCTGATGCAGCACAATTGCATCAATCTGCGTCTTCCCACCCATGGTGGATTGTGGCCTTGGGAGTTCGGGGAGGATGGTCGACAGCTTAACATTCGGGTTGACGGTCAGCTGATTTACAACAGCATTTATGATTGCCTTGACGCAGCCATTGCCGGTTTGGGTATCGCCTATGTACCTGAAGACATCGCCGAGCCCTACGTCAAGGCCGGCCACCTGATTCCGGTACTGAAGGACTGGTGCCCCCTGTGGACAGGACTTCATCTCTATTACCCAAGCCGTAGGCAACCCTCAGGGGCTATGACCTTATTGATCGCCGCCTTGCGACACGAGTCATGACGGATAAAAAAAGGCCCTGCACAGCGTGCAGGGCCTGAAAGAGCCATGAAGACTCAAGGGATGAACGTTCCACCAAGGGCAAGTCAAGCGATGCGCACTACGACCTACGTTCAGACTTGAAGCCACAACATCCTGTACAAACCGGGCAGTTGCGGCTTCAAAGATGGGTTACTTCAGGTTGGTCCGGAAGAAAGAAGTCAGCTTGTCGAACGGAATGAGATTCACCCGATCATACAAGTCCACGTGGCCTGCGCCTGGCACGATGACCAATTCCTTAGGCTCACCCGCCAGCTTGAAAGCCTCTTGGCTGAATTCCAGCGAGTGTGCTTCAGAACCTGCGATGAACAGCATAGGACGAGGCGAAATCGACGCAATATCGTTGAACGGATAGAAGTTCATGAACTTCACGTTGCTGGTCAGCGTTGGATGCGTCGTCACGTCAGGCGACGACCCGGCTGGGGTGAACTCACCGCGTGGGGTGCGATAGAAATCGTAGAACTCACGCTGGATCGGATGGGTGTTAGCGTCCAGTTTGTGTACCGTCCCGCTGGTGTACTTGGTCTCACCACCAGTGAACTCTGCATAACGCTGTTCAGCCGCCTCTGCGATGATCTGCTTGCGCTGTTCAAGGGTCTGCGAATGCTTGAGGGCATCGCGATTGGCCGCTCCCATGTCATACATGCTGACGGTTGCAATCGCCCTCATCCGTGGGTCGATTTTTGCTGCACTGATGACGAAGCTGCCGCTGCCACAGATGCCCAGTACACCGATACGGTTACGATCAATGAACGATTGGGTGCCCAGATAATCGACCGCCGCGCTGAACGCCTCGGAGTAAATATCCGGCGCCACGGCATTACGGGGTTGCCCCTCGCTTTCGCCCCAGAATGATTGGTCTATCGCAAGGGTTACAAAGCCTTGTTCAGCGAGCTTCTGGGCGTAAAGGTTTGAGCTTTGCTCTTTGACCGCACCCATCGGGTGGCCAATGATAATCGCAGGGCTTTTGTTGGCCTTATTCAAATTCTTCGGCACATACAGATTCCCAACGACTTTCATGCGGTACTGATTATTGAAGGATACCTTCTGCTCAGTCACCTTATCACTCTTGAAAAAGTTGTTCGCGCCGTTGGACATATCGGCTGCCATTGCAGTAAACGAACTCGCCAGCAGGGCCAGCGTTAAAAATAATTTCTTCATGGTGTTGTTCCTAATTAAGAACCGATGTGTGGACATCCAGAACGACCGCGGCCTGACCCAGGCTCGATGAACGCCAGTAGAGTCCAATCCAGTTGGCCAGCTACGCTGAACGAGGCATTCGGCTTTTATGCCGGGCACTTCCCTTCATGGCATTACGTCTAAGCCCACAAAGGATCAATTCGTCGACGTCAATGTATTCGAGGCGCTGCCCGAAAAACACCACATCCAATTGAATGGAACCATGCATAAAAGTAATTAATAGAGATCGAATCGCCTGAGACCGAGGACTGGTGCACTGACGATTTTATTAGCGGCAGCTCAGGGACCGCCCACGGAGTCCGGGAGGCTCATCGACCTGCCCTTCAATCAATAACAAAAAAGATACCGGCGACCCACTGCGCCAAGCATCAATGTAACAGAATAATGCAAACCTAGTTGTCGACTTTTCCATCCCAGTTTCAAACTAGACCGCGTGGAACCGCAGATGCCTGGAGGGCTTCATTGCAAGTGCCCGTACTGCTCATCAGTAACCGGTTCCAGCCACTCGACATTTTTCCCGTCCTGTACCTCTTGAATTGCCAAATGCGTCAAGCCGGTGGAGTTCGTGGCCCCATGCCAATGCTTTACACCCGGAGGTGTCCAAATCACATCGCCAGGCCTGATGACGATTTTCTCCCCCCCTTCTTGCTGGATCCATCCAACGCCGGCCGTGACAATCAGATTCTGGCCCGCAGGATGAGTGTGCCAAGCTGATCGGGCCCCTGGTTGAAAGGTTACAGCACCTGCCGTAACCCTTGATGGCGGTCGCGCTGCAAATAATGGATCAACCCTGACGGTGCCGACGAAATTGCTGGAGGAGCCCAGGACAGAAGGTTGCTCCCCGTTTCTGGCAATTTGCATCGTGTTCTCAGGCTCATCGGCAGCGTGCAACGAACTTGAAATCATTAAGGTTGCGCTAAGCACTGACACGGCAAACGTTATTCTCATCGATAAGCTCCTGCTTGAAATGGGTACTCAAAAAAAGAAGGGACGGTACTGCCGATCATCCTCCAGAGGGGCGTATAACGTCCTGGATCCTCATCAATGCCGGCGCCAACCCCCGCACGATTTCGTTGGCCTTGGCCGTGGGCACCAGCTCCTTCGAACGTCGGATAAACAAGGGGTCTTTAAAGTGGACGCGCAGTTTCGCCAGCGTATTGCTCACCGCTGGCTGCTTTACGTTCAGTCGTTCGGCTGCCCGCGTCACGCCTCGCTCGCGATAGACCACCAAGAGAATGAACAAGGCATTGAGATCGATCGCCGTAAATAGCGCTTCATCAAGCTTCATCGTGCGGTCCCCTTCCGATTTGGGGCGTGAAACTGGCAAACGTCAGGTTGGAACATGACGTTACCAAATGATTGACCAACGCCGTCATCGACTCACTCTCAAAGTGCTCAGTCATCATCGATGCCGCGCTCCAGTAGCCACTGAAGACCCACAAACCAGGATCGCGGGAGCTGCGAATCACGCTATAGCCCAGGCATCCGTGTACTTTTTCAAAAGTCTCCGCGTACGCCTTTAAACGCTGTTCAAAGTGTTGGTCAACCTCTTCGATCACTCGAATCTCCAAGGTATTAACTGCGGCGATATTCATATCCGGCCCTGCTTTGCTTGGGTAATAAAATTAAATTACGACTGCGTGCAATGCCTGTGGTGCGCGCGTTCAAGTCTCGCATCCAACGAAAGCATTTCTGCTGCAGCAGCGAGACAAACCTAGCCCCGGCATCGACCGCTGGCTATACGGCACCTTGTTGATACGCTCATGAACTTTTCTCAACAGTGCTCGTGCTTGAACTGCGCCACCACGAGTCCCGTTGAACGACGGTAGCTAAGCCATGAGCGGCACGTCCTGCAAAGACAGATGTCGCCGAATCAAGAAGGCACCTATGAAAACAACGAGTTAAGAGCTATCGCGATAAACAGAATGGCATCACTTGAACATCGTCGGGTCGCGATCCGGTGAATGCCGACTGAGCATTTGGCAGCCATGAAACGCGGTCGAGAGGAATGCATCTACGCCGCGCGCTCTTCCAGGGAGATATATCCCGCAATAATTTACTGCCGTGGAAAGGCGTGACACCTCCCTCCCATAACCACCACGAGGGAAGCGCTAACGATGAGCAGCGCAAACCCCGAGAGACTTACTATCCCGAAGTAGCTTAGGAGCAAACCACCTACGGCACCTCCGCCAAAAATCCCCAAGTTGTAGATGGTCGTCAATATCGCCGTTGCCAGCTCCGCATTATCTTCTGCCACCCGCCCCGTCGCTGATTGGAAAACAGTAGGCATGCCGCCGAACGAAGCCCCCCACACAAATATCGCAGCCGAAGCGATCATTTGATACGGAGCCGCTATCAGAACAACCATCGTCACAGCTGTGCACGTCAACGCGGTGGTCGCTATAAGCCGCAGCCTCGTATCGACGAAACGTCCGGCGATCAGTACGCCCAGGATGGCGCCCGTACCGAACAGAAACAGGCCCTGAGCGGTCCCGCCTGACAGCCTGGTTTTTTCCGCGAGCGGCGCCATATAGGTGTACAGCGTGTAATGAGCCAGGATCGCGCAAAAAGCCGACAGCAAGATCACTCTCAACCCCGGGGTGCGAATGACGTCATGAATCGAAGTGCCGTCCTTGCGCTCCTCTCCCGGCATGGGCGGCACGACCAGCAAAACCCAAACGATGACAAGCAGCGCGAGCAGCGAAAGCAATCCATAGCTGAAACGCCATCCAAGCAATGAGCCCAGCATGCTACCCAGGGGCAAACCGGCGACCATGGCCACGGTACTCCCCGCCAGGGTAATCGCGACAGCCCGTCCCATGTCTTTGCGATCGACCAAGCGGATGGCATAACCACAGATGACCGGCCAGACAACTCCTGCGGCCAGGCCAGCCACCACCCGTGACGCGACCGTCAGCGCATAAGACGTCGAGATGGCGGTAATACCGTTAGCCACTGCAAAGCTCAGCACGAGCATGATGTACAACGATTTGCGAGGCAGACTTCGAGTGAGCGCCACAATGGGGATTGCGGCTGCAGCGGAGGCCAATGCATAGATGGAAACCAATAAACCGATACCAGCGGGGGGCTGTTCAAGGCTCTCCGACATCGCAGGCAGAACCGCTGCCGGCATCGTCTCGGTCAGAATGGTGAGAAACGCTGTAGTGGACAGGGCAAGTAGCCCGATCATAGGCAGGCGACCACTATGGGCACTCATGGCCAGACTCCTTAGTCGGATGCGTTCTTGCGAAGGCGCATTGATGCCTTGCGTATCAAAAAAACTCCGACGTTAGCAGGAAGCTGCTTCAGGAAATGCCTGCCTCAGTGAATGCTCCTATGAATCCAAGTGGTCACTGGATTGGCCTTGATCATCAAATAAAGCCAAAGCCCCCAACGCCCGTCACGGAAACTGGGGGCACTGAGTCAGACGCGAGCAGTTTTCTGTAGCACGGTCTTGCTGACCATGTAGGAGTCCAGGCTCCACGGCCCCCCCTCTCTTCCAATACCACTGTCCTTCACACCGCCAAACGGCGTGTCAGGATCCGGCGCACCGAAATGGTTAATCGACAGGACTCCAACATCCAGCTCACGACTCAATCGTTCAGCCTGTTCCAGTGAATTGGTGAACGCAAAAGCAGCCAAACCCACGGATAGACTGTTGGAAATCTCGATGGCCTCCTCAAGGGTCGAGAAACGAACCGCGACAGCGACCGGACCAAAAGGCTCATCGGTCATGATGGCGCAATCCAGTGGAGTGTCGACCAGCAGAGTCGGCGCAAAATAATAACCACGCTCACCTACACGATGCCCACCCACGGCAACCTTGCCGCCACGCGCCAATGCGTCATCGACAAAATGCTGCATCGCGGCGAGGCGCCGGACACTGGTGACCGGCCCCATGTCAGACTTCGTATCCATGCCGTTGGCCACACGTACCTGATCGGCGGTTGCCACAAACGCAGCGACGAACTCGTCGTAGATGCTCTCGTGTACCAGGAAACGACCTGGCGCAGCACACCACTGAGCGTTGATCCGAATTTTGCTCTTGAGTGCCATCTTGCCGATTTCCGCGGCATTGACCCCTTCGCAAACGATGACCGGGGCATGGCCGCCGAGCTCCATCAGCACCGGCTTCATGGCCGCACCCGCCAGCTGGCTCAAATGCTTGCCGACTGCCACCGACCCCGTCAGGGTCACCATGCGGGTCACTGGCGACTCGATCAGGGTCGAGGACACTAGCGCCGGGTTGCCAAACACCAGATTCAATACGCCCTTGGGCAAACCGGCTCGCTCGAAGCACTGAACCATGGCTACTGCCGCGCCAGGGGTTTCTTCTGGGGCTTTCAAAATGATGGAGCACCCGGCGCACAGTGCACCGCTGATCTTTCGCGACGGCGCGCTCAGCGGCACATTCCATGGCGTGAACGCCGCAACTGGACCGATTGGCTGACGAAGAATCGATTTCTGCATTTGGGCTTCGCCCGGAACGATGGTCCCGTAGGCTCGCAGGGCCTGTGCCATGTCCCAATCGAAGAAGCTCGCCGAACGCTCCACCTCCGCACGCGCATCTGCAATTAATTTGCCGTTCTCTCGGGTGATGATCTGCGCGATTTCTTCGGAACGTGCACGCACGCCTGCGATGGCACGACTGATGATGATATTACGCTCAGCCGCTGGTGTGTCCCGCCAGATTCTGAACCCCCGCTCAGCGGCGGCCAACACGCGTTCCAGGTCAGCGGTCGTGGCCCCAGGAACGCTGGTGAGCGATGCTTCGGTGCTGGGGTCCAACACTTCAAAGCAAGAGGGGCGGTCGAAAATCCATTCACCGTCGATGAAGAGGCCGACGCGCGGATGATCAGCATCGGCGATGACATTATTATTGGTTTCAATGGACATCTGAATTCCCTCTACATTTGGCGCCAAGGGGCTCGGTTGATATCGCCCTCAATCACCAAAAAAAACACTGCGCCGGAAAGGCTATTAATCAAATCTCGACCATCTCGAAGTCCAGCTTCGTCGCCGAACACTCAGGGCAAATCCAATCCTGGGGAACATCTTCCCACCGAGTTCCGGCAGGTATGCCCTCTTCCGGAATACCTTCGGCTTCGTCATACATGAAGCCGCATAAAATGCATTGCCAAATTTTGAATTCGCCCTCGGACAAGGCTTGTGTGGACGTGTCACTGCTCATGATTTTTCTTCCGTTTCGTTTCTACTTGTTGGCCCCTTTGCCGACCATGGGAAGCGTTTCGTAACCCTTGGGGGACAGCAACCAGGGCGTTGCTTTCATTAAAAGAACAACCGTTACCGGCCGCACACGGCCATCGTTGCCGTGCTTTTCATATGACTGATTTCAGCTCTCTCAGGGACAGCCCTTCATTGGCCGCTTTCGACAGCAGCGGACTAGGAGTCCAACGCCTGCCGTATTGCTCATGCCATTGCTGCACTTGCAGATGGATTTCCTTGGCCCCGATCGTGTCAGCCCAGTACAGCAGCCCTCCTCGATGGCGAGGAAATCCAAAGCCGTACAACCACATGACATCAATGTCACTGGCTCGATATGCCTTGCCTTCATCCAGGATCTTGCAGGCCTCGTTGATCGAGGCGAATAACAGACGTTTGAGGATTTCACTGTCGGTAAAGGTACGCTGAGGCGTGCCAAGCTCATGGGCGACGGTCGCGATGATCCGCATCACTTCTTCATCGTGACGAGGTGTGCGGCCACCTTCTTCATAGCGATACCATCCGACCCCATTTTTCTGGCCCTTGCGGCCCAGCTCGACCATCCGATCCGGGACATGGAGCTTCCTGTATTGAGGGTCAGCTGCCGCGCGACGCTTGCGCGTGTCATAGCTGACATCCAGACCGGACAGATCGCTCACAGCGAACGGCCCCATCGGATAGCCAAATTCAACCATGACCCTGTCGATCTGCTCAGGGCGTGCTCCCTCCTCAAGCAGTAGCATCATTTCCGTGACCAGCGGCGCGCGACTGCGATTTGCCGCGAAGCCATCGCACGTCCCGGAGACCGCACAGACTTTTTTAAGATCGCGGCCCATCTTCATGGCCCGCACAACTGTCTCGATCGAGGTTTGATCACCCTTCACGATTTCGCACAGTTTCATCGCGTTCGCGGGAGCGAAGAAATGAGCGCCGGCGACGTACTGCGGTCGGCCTGTCATGTTGGCCATGACGTTGATATCAATCGCGGAAGAGTTCGTCAGCAACAGCGCGCCAGGCTTCATCACGGCATCGAGTTTGGTGAATACGTCCTTCTTCAAATCTATCCGTTCAAACACCGCTTCAACCACGACATCGCAGTCGCCGATTTCTTCGTAGTGGGAGACAGGCTGGACAAACTGAAGGCACGCATCCATCTCTTCCACGGTCATGCGTCCGCGCTTGACCTTTACGGCGTAGATGTCACGTATGCGCTGCAGGCCCCTGTCCAGTGCTTCGGCACTCGCTTCCAGGAGCTTCACCACAATGCCTGCGTCAGCGAAGCAAATGGCAATACCCGCGCCCATTGTTCCCGCGCCGATCACCGCAGCGGACGTCACACCAGCAGGCTTGAAACCCGGGGGCGCATCCGGAACCTTGGCAGCCTCACGCTCAGCAAAAAATGCATAGCGAAGTGCCTTGGCAACATCAGACCCCTCCAGCTCAGAAAACAAGCGGCTCTCAACCTCTAGAGCCTCATCAAACGACAGGCTGAAAGCTGCTTCGATACAGTCGATCGCGTACTGTGGCGCTTTGTTGTGAGGAGACTTTTTGGCTGCTTCGCGGCGTGCCGCTTGCAGCACATCCATGGTTGTCGCATCCATCGGTTCGAGCACCAAATCGCGTACGCGCTGCGGTTGAGCCTGCGCCACGGCCTTTGCATAGCTTACGGCGGCATCACGAAGCTCTTGGCTTTGTGTTCCTGGAACAATCTGGGAGATAAGCCCGATCTTCAATGCTTCGACGGCATGGACATGGCGGCTTGAGACGAGCAAATCGGTGGCTACGGCAGCCCCGACCAGCCTCGGCAAGCGCTGCGTACCGCCGCCTCCCGGTATCAACCCGAGAGCGACCTCGGGCAATCCGAGCTTGGCTGCGGGCAATGCAATCCGGTAATGGCAAGCGAGGGCGTGCTCGAGACCGCCTCCCAGCGCATATCCATGAATAGCCGCGACAGTCGGCTTGGCGCCGGCGTCAAGTGCCGCGGCGCTCATGCGGGTAGTGATTGTTCTCGCCTTGCCAAACTGTCGAATATCAGCACCCGCGATGAAATTCTGACCGCCCCCCATCAACACGATCGCCGCGACAGCCGGGTCGGCGTTCGCATGGGCAACGGCGTCAATGATGCTCCCTCTCATCTCGGGAGTCAGGGCGTTGACGGGCGGATTGTTGACTGTGATTACGGCCACAACGCCTTCGACTTCGTAACTGACCATCAGGCTTTCGCTCATCTCATCTTCCTGTCAAAAAAAAATAAGGCCTGCCCCTACCCCGCGACCGCTCGCATCCAATGAGCATCCTGGTTTGGCCCGGAAATTTGAGTGCAGCGCCATCCTGCGCTCCAAACAACGTTGAATCGATGGTAGCATGAGTTTTGATAATCAGCACAGATTTCACTGACCGGAACTTTGCGTCATACTACTTTTGTCTTTTACGGTGGGCCGCCCCCCCCTGAACGAAGGTACCGGAAAGCACATTCGAGCTTCATCTTCATGCACTGAGGAAACCCTAGAGATGACAATAAAAGGCAGGGCATACATCGTCGGAGCGTATGAGCACCCCCTACGCAAGGCCCCCCATCATTCGGTGGCGCAGCTACATGCGGAGGCGGCGAAAGGAGCAATTGAAGACGCGGGATTAAGCAAAGATGACATCGACGGATATTTCTGCGCGGGCGATGCACCCGGCGGGAATGTATGGTCGATGGCCAACTACCTGAATCTGGACAAGCTGAGGCATGTCGATTCGACCGATATGGGAGGATGCTCTTATCTCGCCCATATCGCCCACGCTGCAGAATCAATAGCAGCGGGCAGATGCAACGTGGCGCTGATTACACTGGCCGGTCGCCCCAACTCTGAAGGCATCTCTGGGATACAGGCGCGCGTACGAGGCGTCAATCTACCGGACGCGCCATTCGAGATGCCCTATAACCCAGTCACGTTGAACCTCTATGCCATGTGTGCGATGCGCCACATGCATGAGTACGGCACAACCAGCGAGCAACTGGCCTGGGTCAAGGTCGCTGCCTCTCATCATGCGCAACACAACCCTCTGGCGATGTTGCGCAAAGTGGTCTCGGTCGAAGATGTATTGGCATCGCCGATGATTTCTGACCCCCTGCGGCGTCTCGACTCCTGCGTCGTGAGCGACGGCGGCGGCGCAGTTATCGTTGCCCGCCCGGAGATTGCCAAGGCCCTCAACAGACCACGGGTACGGATACTTGGCTGCGGTGAATCCACTAAACACCAGATGGGTGGACGCCTCGACTTGAGCTATACCGGCGCCGCGTGGACCGGCCCTCGAGCTTTCGAAGAGGCAGGTGTGACGCCGGCCGACATCCAGTACGCCTCCATCTATGACAGCTTCACCATCACCGTCATCCTGCAACTTGAAGACCTGGGATTCTGCAAAAAAGGCGAAGGCGGAAAATTCGTGTCGGACGGCAACCTTATTTCGGGCATCGGCAAGTTGCCGTTCAACACCGATGGCGGCGGCCTGTGCAACAACCATCCCGCCAATCGCGGCGGGATCACAAAAATAATCGAAGCCGTACGACAGCTTCGAGGCGAGGCTCATCCAAAGGTGCAAGTTCCCAACTGTTCGCTAGCCCTCGCCACCGGCATCGGCGGCGCGATAGGTCATCGGCACGGTGCAGCCACCGTCATCATGGAAAGGGAGTAAAAACATGTCGACCCCCTACACAGAACGCCCCATCAGCGACCCCATCCTGAACCCCGGTGATGAACCCTATTTCGACGCGGCGACCGAGGGGCGTCTGCTCTTGAAGAGCTGCAATGCCTGCCATCAACCGCATCATTATCCTCGTGCGTTGTGCCCGTTTTGCTGGAGCACCGATGTCGAATGGATCACCGCAAGCGGGACTGGGGCGATCTACACCTTCAGCATCACACGACGTGGCGCATCAGCACCGTACTGCATTGCCTATGTGCGCCTCGACGAGGGACTGATGATGCTTACGAACATTGTCGATGTTGATCTGGACAGTGTTCGCATCGGGCAGCGGGTCAGGGTCGCGTTTAAAGAATCAGAAAGCGGCATGTCCGTTCCCATGTTCACCATTGACCATTCGGAGGCTTGAATGAGCAGCCGCGCCGTACTCTACAGCGCCGTAGGTGATGTCATCACGCGCTATATGATTGACGTAGACAGCGCAACGCTCCACAGGATGGAAAGCGTCACTGTGGCCTCAAAGGTGCAATACGCATGGCCTCATCCATCCGGCGGCTTCCTGTATGTCTCAACAAGCGACGGTGGCCCGAGGGTGGAGTCCCATCACAATCAAGTCAGCGCTTACTCGTTGGGACCTGACGGGCAACTCAACACTCACGGCTTACCTGCGCGACTTCCCTACCGAGCGGTACATTTGTGTATCGACCCCCTGGGACGATTTATCGTCAATGCCCACAATTTCAAGCGCGGCTCATTGACTGTGCACCGCATCAACGCAGACTGCACAATTGGCAGCTGCCAGGCTCAGGATCCGAACACCGACTTTGGGGTCTATCCGCACCAGGTCATGTTTTATCCATCCGCCAAACACGTCCTGGTAGTTGACCGCGGCAATAACGCAACGACAGACAAGCTGGAAGATCCCGGGGCACTCCGTTCATTTCGGCTAACTGAAGAACATCTCCAAATGAGCGATGTGGTTGCGCCGAATCATGGCCATGACTTCGGCCCGCGGCATGTCGACTTTCATCCGACGCATCCATGGCTTTACGCAGCCGACGAGCGAACCAACCGTCTCTACATGTTCCGACATGACGGTGACCGGATCGAGGCCGAGCCAGCCTTCACGCGGGGAACGCTGCGAACCCCTGAGCACGTGCACCCACGACAACTCGCCGGTGCAATCCATGTCCATCCAAGCGGGAAGTTTGTTTACCTGGTAAATCGCGCAGATGCGACGCACTCCCACCAGGGGCGCCCAGTGTTCTCCGGAGGTGAAAACAACATAGCCGTCTACGCTATCAACCCTGAAACAGGCGAGCCCACACTTGTTCAGCATGTGGACACTCGTTCCTTTCACGTCCGAACATTTGCCTGTGATCCCAGTGGCCGCTTGCTCGTCACGGCGAGTATCAAGGCCTTGGCCGCATACGATGATGAAAAAGGGCTGACCGTAACGCCCGCGACACTGTCGATATTCCGGATAGGTGATGACGGGCATCTCAAGTACGCTCGAAGCGTTGATGTCGAGACGCCAGGAAATCAACTTCAGTACTGGATGGGTATTGTCGGGCTACGTTGATTGAGCGGTAATGCGCCGATGGTCCCCCACTGCCAGCAGTGGGGGACTACGATTAAATACGATTGAGCAACCGGCCGCCGTCCACCGCCAATGAGATACCCGTGATGAAATTGGCTTCATCGGACGCAAGAAACAGGGCCGCGTTCGCAACATCCCAAGCGGTTCCCTGGCGGCCGAGCGGCACCTTGGCGTTGCGCTCCGCGCTGACCTGCTCACGCGTCTGGTTCCACGCTTGAATACGCGCCTCGACCGCCATCGGCGTCGAGATCAAGCCCGGCAGGATGCAGTTCGCCCTGATCCCATAAGGGGCATTTTGAAGCGCCAACTGCTCGGTGAAAGCAATGACACCCGCTTTTGTAGCCTTGTACGTTACATAGGGATACTTACCCAATGCCGCCGCGGATGACACATTGACGATAACCCCGCCCCCTTGTTCACGCATGATTGCTACTGCGTGCTTACAAGCAAAGACGGTACCGCGAAGATTGATACGGCAAATGTTATCGAACTGATCTTCGGTGATGTCCATCAAGTCGCCGTCACCACCGGCGAGGCTGACCCCCACATTGTTGTGCAGGACGTCCAGGGACCCCCAACGTTTTTTTGCCATCTGCATGGCAAGGGCCAACTCGTGTTCCCGGGTCACATCCGCAGAAAATGCTGCAGCGGAGCCGCCCTCTTGAATGATCATCGCCGCAGTTTCCTCAGCGGACTCGATTTGCCGATCAACGGCCAGGACGTGCGCCCCTTCACGCGCAAATCGAATGGCCGCCGCTCGACCGTTACCCATGCCTTCGCCCGGGCTTTGTCCAGCACCAATAACAACAGCAACTTTCCCGGCAAGCCGCCCTGCCGGTGTGTGCCCCTGCGTTTGATCCAGTGACCTTGCCATTTCCGCCCTCTCTTATTTTCATGTAAGCGATTGAACTAACTGATAATTTCAAATAGTAGACTGGCACCAACGTCGTTTTCCTGAACAGGTGTCGACCCTCGACCTGCCATAGAGACGGTCAGGTAGGTAACGCCTGCGCCCGGACGGATGTCAAAATCGATACTATCACATGTTCTTATTATCGATACCTGTTCCAATCATCAGAACCACGAAAATCCAGACTGACTCTTTATCCAACGACATGATGCCTGTACAAATCGTGGTCATGCCGTTTTCGCGGTGCTATTATTAGTTCTATCTAGCAGCATCTGTTTCATTGATCGAAACCATAAATTTCCCACAAAAATAATAGGAGGGAAAAATGACATCGAACGCCACCATACTGATCGGCGGGGACTGCGGCCCCACGCATGGAGCGAAAGACGGCTTCCCGGTGGAGGGGTACACAGAACTCGTCCTGCCGACTCTTGCCTCGGCCGATATGCGTTTCATCAACTGCATGCGCACCTACTCGGATCGCACCGTGCGCGCAGACCATGCCCCTCAAGTCGGTCAGCCCGTTGAAATGGCTGCTATTTTCACCAATGGCAGGTTCGACGCGGTGACTCTGGCAAACAATCACAGCTACGACAGCGGCCCGGATGCCCTCGTGGATACCCGGGACTTTTTTGTCTCGCGCGGCATCCAGGTGACAGGCGCAGGTCGGGATCTGGAAGAAGCACGACGTCCAGCCATCATTGAACACGACGGCATCAAGGTCGGTTACTTGGGCTATACCTCGCTCGGTCCTGCCGGCAGCGAGGCAGGACTGCAAAAACCTGGCGTGACCAGTATCAAGGTCGATACCTCCTATGAAACACGAGGTCCCCACCAGCCCGTTCGCATTCGCACGGAACCTGACTCCAGCGACCTGGCGAACCTGGTCGAGGACATCAAGAAGCTGAAAGGTGAGGTAGACGTCGTTATCCTGGCTTTTCACTCCGGCGTCATCCGGCTGCCGCGCGTGATCTCCGATTACCAGGTGACCGTAGCCCATGCTGCCATTGATGCAGGTGCAGATATGGTGGTGTGCCACGCACCGCATATTCCCAAAGCGATCGAGATGTATAAGGGCAAAGCCGTCTTCTACAGTCTCGGCGTGTTCGCAATGACCAAGTCGTTTCCCGCGCCTTCATGGAGCGAGCCCGCCTGGTCTCACGGTGCGGTTCGCAATCACGCGGACCTCGATCCCGAATATCCTTTTATGCCCTACGGCAAGGCCTGTACGTTGAGCTTGCTCGCCAAAGCAGTGGCGACCAAAGACGGCATACAAAAGGTTTCGTTCCTTCCGATGGTCATGGACGCACGGTATCGGCCTGAAGTGCTGAATCACGACGATCCTCGATTCCAGGAAGTGCTTTCCTACCTGGAGTGGGCCTCCGAAGACATGCCACATCGATTCAGCGTCGAAGGCAATGAAATCATCGTGTCGGAGTAAATCATGGACTTGAAGATCAACGGAAAAGTGGCAGTCATCACCGCCGCCAGCGCAGGTTTAGGCAAAAACATTGCTCACGCGCTGGCAGCCGAGGGCGTTCATGTGGTGCTGTTTGCACGTTCGGCGGACAAACTGACCGCCCTCGCCCAGGAAATAACGGCAAAGCACGGCGTGCGTGCAGTCGCGGTTCCCGGCGACATGCGCGTCGCCGCTGATGTAAAGCGCCTCGCCGACACGGTGAACGCTACATTCAACGGCACCGACATCCTCGTCCTGAACACGGGACGAGCCCCCAATCCGCTGCGGGCGACGCTCGACGAAACTGAAGAGGAACGGTGGCAAGAGGCCTATCAAAATCAACTCTGGGGGACCATCCAGGTCGCCAAGGAAATGGTTCCTCAGATGCTCAAGAAACAATGGGGTCGCGTCATCGCCATTACCTCGGCATCGGTGAAGCAGCCCATGCCGCACCATAGCCTTTCAACCGTTTTTCGCGCCGGCGTCACCGCGTACATGAAACATCTCGCGAACGAGGTGGGCTCTTGCGGCATCACTGTCAATTGTGTAGCGCCGGCATTGATCGACACATCGCACCGCACCGGCACCGCCGCGTACACCCCGGAGCAGGCAGAGGCACGCCGCAAACTCACACCGCTCGGCCGCATGGGGGAGCAAGACGAGGTCTGTGGCGTGGTCGCGTTTCTCGCATCCACACAGGCGGGTTTCATCACTGGATCGAGCATCAGCGTTGATGGCGGCATGATCGGTTCATTGCTTTAGCGTTCAGGCAATACGCTTTCATCGCACCCCAGGACAATAAAAGTATCTGCACCATTCCCCCGATACGCCGCATGCGTCGGTTGAATGGTCACAAGAGAGGCGACAGGCAATGAAAATCGGATACATCGGACTCGGTGCCCTCGGCAGTCAACTCGCTCGTCGATTCCTGTCTCACTCGTTATGCGTGTGGGATATCAACACGGCCGCCGTCGACACGTTCAAGAAACTGGGCGCCGACGTCGCGCCCACGGCGGCCGACCTGGCTCGCCGGTGTGACGTCATCTTCCTGTGCCTGCCACGCAGCTCGGACGTCAGGTCTGCGCTGTTCGGTCCAAACGGCCTCGCGGCCGGATTGGTGCCGGGGACACTGATCATTGATCAGACAAGTGGCATTCCGGGTGAGACCAGACGTATGGCCGAAGAACTGGCCGAACGCGGTATCGACATGATGGATGCTGCGGTGTCTGCAAGTCCGCTGGTCGTTGCCGAAGGCAAAGCCACGCTGATGGTTGCGGGCTCGGATACGGTTTACGAGCGCGCCCTCCCCGTTTTACAAGTTATTACCCAAACGATTTATCGTTGTGGCGACAGGGTCGGCGACGGCCAAGCCATGAAAATGGTCAACAACGCCATGAATGCTGGCTGCCGACTAGGGACCCTTGAGGTCGTGGCCATGGGCAAAAAAGCCGGCCTTTCACTGCCCCTGATGGCGGACGTGTTGAACCGCAACAAAGCGCGAAATCAAACCACAGACAGGATGCTGCCCGCGCTCGCCCAGGGAAAACCCTCCACCAATTTCGCCCTCGCTTTGATGCTCAAAGACGTCGATCAAGCCGTCGCGCTGGGAATGTCCAGGGATGTCCCGATGCCGCTAACCGCTCTGGTCAGGGCATTGTTGCAAATCGGAACCAACACCTTGGGGCCAAACGCGCAGCTCGAAGACATGGTCGGGCTCATCGAAAGCATGGCGGCGACAAAATTGTACGACGGCGATGCCGTGACGCCGAACACGGATGGTGCCCCTCAAGCGTGCCCTGAAGATCACGCCATCGAGCTGGTCACAGGTGCGATCGCATCGCTATGCAGCGCGATTACTTATGAATGCACGGCGGCAGGCCTGCGATATGGGCTGGCATTGGAAGACATGGCACTGGTCCTGGAAAAGACATCGGGATGGAGTGAATCCTCTCGCTCTATTTATACCCAATTGTTATCCAGTCACGCCCTG
The DNA here is from genome assembly GCF_058798795.1 of Pseudomonas sp. GW822-FHT07A10. NCBI lineage: Bacteria > Pseudomonadati > Pseudomonadota > Gammaproteobacteria > Pseudomonadales > Pseudomonadaceae > Pseudomonas > Pseudomonas sp. GW822-FHT07A10. The sequence continues at coordinate 164,356 of NZ_JBXAKV010000001.1, read as the reverse complement.
GATAACACGGCACTCTCGAGCGAAAAAACCATCCTCAAAGCGGCCTGTTTGCGCGGCAACGATCTTGGCGCTCCCATGTTGATCGCCAATGCTGCACGAAGCCTCTTCGAGCAAGCGGATCATCAGATCAGCGAACCCGTCCCGATAAAAGACTTGAGCACGTTCTACAGCTCTATTTCCGCGGTTCAGTTCAAGCCCTCCTCCAACTGCAATTGATTGGCGGCTCACGAATAGTGAGCGTGGAATCGATCGAGGTCTATATGAAAACCAAAATCTGTCCTGATGCGGCGGTAAGCCAGTGGCACCTTCTGCAGGAAACAAGCCCACGCTCGGCTACCTGCCTGGCCCGGCAAACCTCGCCAACCTATTAACAAATAGTGAACGCGTATTGCTTTTAAACCCCAGCAACACGCGTCTTTCTAACATAACCTCCGTTAGCGGATTGCGTCATCGCAGAAACGCTTTTCACAAACGTTACGCTCGCTGACTACCACGATTCATCCGGCGAAAACGCAACATTGATCCACGCCTCGAACATCTCTAAGGCCTGATGGCGAAGCAACACTGTTTCATCCTGCAGTCTTGATGCATCAGCTTTGCATCAACTAATAAAAACCATCCTGTCACAGGAGAAGACGCATGACGAAGACGAAAACGACCAGTTCTCGGCGATCGCTAGCCGCTGGCGCTATCGGGAACTTCGGTGAGATCTACGATTTCGCTGTATTCGGGTTCTCAATACCCATTTTATCCGTCCATTTTTTTCCCGGCTCAGATCGAACTGCCGCGCTTCTGAGCACGTTCGCAGTCTATGCAGTGGCCTTCGTAGCCCGCCCCCTGGGTGGCTTGATGTTTGGCTATCTGGCGGACCGCCTTGGCCGTATCAGGGTCATGGCGATGACCGTTTGGCTCATGGCACTAGGCACCGCGATCATCGGGCTGCTTCCGACCTATGCAACCATCGGGATCGCCGCACCGTTACTGCTGTTGCTCTGTCGAATCGCACAAGGCTTGGCACTGGGTGGCGAAACGACCGGCTCGACCAGCTACATCGTCGAGTCGGCACCGGAGAATCGCAGAGGATACTGGCTTGGCTTCACGCTGATTTTCTCTCACCTGCCCAACGCCGTCGTGGCCGGTTTGGTCGTCGCACTCCAGCTTGGAGCGGGGGATCAAGCGTATTCAGACTGGGCGTGGCGCGTCCCTTTCCTTCTTGGAGGCATTATCGGAGTGGTCGGGTTCTGGCTGCGCCGCAACATCGATGAGCCTGAAGAGTACAAGCAAGCCCGCCAGGCCAGTAAAGCCAGCAAAATCAAGAAGAATCCGCTGATAGCGGCCATTCGCTGCGGTGGATTGAGGGGTATGTTGCACGTGTTCATGGTCCAACCGGTTTTTTCGGTAGGGGCTTACCTATTGCTCGGCTTTATGTACACCTTTCTAATTGAGGTCGGAAAGCTGGATTCCACCTCGGCTTTGATCTCAAACGCCATCGCCGTCATCGTACTTTCAGCCCTACTTCCGTTAGGAGGTTTATTGAGTGATCGGTTTGGCCGCAAGCGAGTACTGACATTTGGTGCGGCATGGATAGCGCTCTCGGCATATCCGGCCATGTACTTGGCTGCCTCGGGTTCTTTCGCTAGCGCCGTGGCCGGGCAAACACTCCTCGCTGCCGGATTGGGGATTTATGGGGCAGCCAGCTTTGTGGCCGCAGCGGAATTTTTCCCGACATCGTTCCGTGCAACCGGACACGCCATTTCCTATCAGACAAGTGTCGCGATGTTCGGCGGAACGTGCCCATTGATCGCTGCGTACCTGTCCCAGGCGTTTGGCTCCCCGCTGGCGCCGGCCTTTTACGTCACGTTGATTGCCGTGCTCTGTCTGATCACAACTCAGTTTGTTCCTGAGACTCGTGGAATAAACCTGCGCACCTCAGTGGGCAACAAGGCAAGCAACAAGGCGAGTGAACTACCGCAGCCCCAGAAGACAATGCGGCAAGAGCTCTCTACATAACCCTTTTTGCAATCAACTGATCGGTGAGCGGCTCAAGATGTGTGCGGACTGAAAACAGTCCGCTTCATCGGCGGAGCCGCCGAACATATCGCACCCGAGCAGAATCGGGTGTAAAGGCGACTACCGCGTGAAATTGGCCGTTTGCCCGTCCTCCCTGTTTATGGGCTTCACAATGAAAATAAAAAACAAGCTTGTGCTGACGTTCGTATTGGTCGCCTTTATACCCGTGAGCCTGGTCGCAGTGGTTTCCGTGACCAACACGCGAACGCTAGCGGCTGATCAGTTTATGGATGGCAGTACGCGGGAAATACGCCAGATCGATGGCAACATTCGCCAGTTTTTCGAGGCAAGCCTGCAAAATGTCGATCAAATGGCAACCGATCCAGTTTATGTATCGGTTGGCGCGCTGAAGAACTATCAGACCGGTGATGCCGCCAGCCGGCCATTGCCTCCTGCGGCCCAGCAACTGATCGAAAGGTTTGCTCATTACGGTGCAGCCCACCCGTCCGCGGCGATTCTCTCCATCGGCCTGGAGGACGGCTCCTATGCCAAATGGCCAGATGATCCTCAGTTGGCCAACTACGATCCACGTTCACGCCCCTGGTATAAAGCGGCGATGGCGAGCCCTGGCAAAACCGTACGAACACCCGCTTTTTACCCGGCTTATGATTACGGTAAGGAAGATGCAGCACTGGTGGGGACAGCCAGGGCAATGATCACGAGCGATGGCATCGTCAAAGGTGTGTTAGCCGTGAACGTGTCTTTGAAAAACCTCACCGAGCTGGTCAAAAGCATCAAGCTTGGCGAAAGCGGCTACGTGATGTTGATCGAGGACGGCGTCGTACTGGTAGACCCCCGCGACACAACGCATAGCTTCAAGCCGCTCAAGGACCTGGGCGAGGCCTATGCAAAGTTGGCCGCCACCCCGCAGGGATCAACCGAGGTTGAACTCAATGGGATCCCTTACATGGCCAACGTCTGGACGTCGCCTGATCTTGGCTGGCGCTATATCGGCTTGATCGAGCGCAGTGAAGTCATGAGCGCGGCCACTCGCATGACCTACCTCACCGCCCTCATCGTGGGAGGATTGACAGTCATTTTTGCCCTGGTCGCCGTGGCATTTTCCAAGTCCATCGTCAAACCCATCAGCCAGGTCAGCACCGGACTGCAATCGATCGCACAGGGCGAGGGAGATCTGCGTCGCGAACTAGAGTTTCAGGGTAACGACGAAACCGCTGAGCTGGCAGGCTGGTTCAATAAGTTTCTCACCGCCATACGTCAGTTGATCCAACACATCGGCGCCGCATCGAGCAATCTGCAAAATGCCTCGAGGGTTAACAGCGAGGTTGCCAACAACATGAACGAGGCCGCCGGGAGACAGCGCGAAGCGGTGGAATTGGTGTCGACCGCGTTCAACGAGATGGTCGCAACCGCCAATGAGGTGGCCCGCTCATGCAGCGGCGCAGCAGAGTCCGCCGAGAACGGACATCGCCGTGTGGCGGAGGGCAAGCAGCAGATCGAGATCACCACGGACAACGTGAATCGCCTGGGACGCCGTCTGACCGAGTCGTCGCAGTCCATGACAGAGCTCGAAGCCGGCAGCCGCAGCATCAACCAGATCCTTGGCACCATTCGCGCCATTGCCGAGCAAACCAATCTGCTGGCCCTGAATGCAGCCATCGAAGCCGCCAGGGCGGGTGATCAAGGTCGAGGATTTGCAGTGGTGGCAGATGAAGTCAGAGCACTGGCCAAACGCACATCCGATTCGACCGGCGAAATCGAGCAACTGCTCGGCGCCCTAGGCAGCAAGACCCAGGAGGTGATGGGCAAAATGGGAAGTTGCCTTGAGCTTTCGCGAGCCAGTGTGTCGTCCATCGAAAGCACCCGGGACAGCTTTGAAGGCATCCAATTGTCGGTCAATGAAATAAGGGATCAAAACCTGCAGATATCCGCCGCCGCTGAAGAGCAGCATAGCGTGGCCGAAGAGATCAATCGGCATATCCAGCAGATTTATGACGAGGCTCGGCTGGTGGAGAGCTTGGCCAACTCTGCACAGGATGACTCCGGCAAGTTGTCGAGTCTGTCAGATGAGCTGAACGGTCTGGTGGGACGCTTCAAATCGTGAACCGTCGTCGTTCGCCTGGAAGTCCCAACTGGTCCATTCGCATGGAAGTGACCAGCGGAGCGTTTCGTTCTCGCGATGAGCCGCTGTCAAGACATCCAGGCTTGAGGTCAGGCGCACATCATCAGTCGGATGTAGGGGCGGGCAAGGCCACCTCTCCACCGAATTGTCGCGATATGACTTCGGCACCTTTGACTGCCAACTCGATAAACTCCTTTTCATTCATGTTCATTCGGACAGTCGGTGCCCCCACCGACAAGCAATAGTGCACTTCTTGATTGACGTCCTTGATGGGTACCGAGATCGCCGAGATGCCTAACAGCCGTTCGCCATGGGAAACGGCATAACCCTGCTCCCGGATCATGGCGAACTCTTCAAGCACCGCGCCATTGGTGCGCTTCGTCGCTTTGGCAACATTTTTGACTAACGGGGTGAGCTGGGCTTTGGGCATATAGGCCATCAAGACCTTTGAAGCAGACCCTACCAACAAGGGAATCTGTTCACCCGCCTGGACCACCGCGCGCAACGGTGCCGAGCTGGTAGTGACCGAGTCGAGACAGACTCGATTGCGATCACTCACCGCATGGATGGAGACTGTTTCTTCAGTCTGCTCAGCGAGTTCTTGCAATACGGGTCGAGCGATCTCACGAATACCCAGGGTACTTTTTACCAGGCCAGCCAAGCGCGTGAACCGGAAGGACAAGCAATATTGCTGCTCGAGACGTACCAGGTAGCCAGCCTTTTCAAGACTCTGGACAATACGAAACGTCGTCGACTTCGGTAGCTCGATACGGTCTGCAATGTCTTGAAGCGTAAGGCTGCTGCGGTCTGAACTAAAGCTTTCGAAAACTGCCAAGATACGTTGCACAGAGCGCATCATTCTTGAAAAACCCCATCAAAATCGTTGATCGTAACGATCCTCCTCGACACGAAATGCTTCATTCGCCAACAAACGAGAATCAGTCTCAAAATAACATACTAGCATGACGCTATTTCACTCGCCAACTTCAGTTCCACCCACCGAACTCGAGAACGGAGGCACATCGAGACGGCTGGCGACCGCGCCTTGTTCAGTCGGGCACCGTTACCAGTTGCGTGCCCAGCCAACGTTTATCCGAAACCAACGTGCGAACGACGTCAGCCAAAACAACACGTGCTGCCAAACCCGCCGGCGACAACTCATCGTCCGACAAACTGGCGACTTGATTCAAGCGGGTAAAATTGAACTCGGAAATGGGTACCGTATCGAAACGGTCTTTATCATGCCTTGCAAGTGCCGCGCTAGGTTGCACCGTCATCCCCAAGCCCGCCCCCACCGCGTCCATGAGTATCGCAAGCCCGTCGATTTCCGCGATGACGTTCATCGTGCAGCCTTCTCTTTCAAAAGCATTGTTTATCAGCGCCCTGAGGCCGTGCGTACTGCCGGGCAATATAAGGGGGACGTTGGAAAGCTCACTGATTGACAGCGATTCACTCTTGCGGACCAGGGAAAAGTCAGCTGCGGAAATAGCGAAAAGACGTTCATTTACCAGCGGTTGAGTGCTGAATCTGCGCCCATGATCAGCGCCAAACAATATCGCAAGATCGATCTGTCTAGCACTCAGCATCCGCTCCAGGTTGCCCGATAACGCCTCGACAATACGAAGGGAAATATCCGGGTATCGCTCTCGCATCGCCTCCATGAACGGCAGTGCAACGACGCCTGAGGTGGATGGAGCCAATCCCACCGTGACATGCCCGGCGAACCGTCCAGTCCTGGCCGCGTGGGCCGCATCCTCTGCGTTGCGCAACACCAGTTGTGCTCGATGCCAGAATGCCAATCCGGCGCTGGTGGGCTGCACGCCGCTCTTCTTTCTTAGCAGCAACCGAACGGACAGTTCATTCTCCAGTCGACTGATTTGTTGACTGAGGGCCGAGGTGACAACATCGAGTTCAAGCGCTGCTCGCCCCATGCTTCCACACTCAACTACCCGGACAAAGTAGCGCAGTTGACGCAGTTCCATCGGACACCTCCACTATCACAACGATGCCTGGACCGGTCGGTCCAGGCACGACACGCTATTTGCCGATAAAACGCGGTTTCCTTTTTTCCTTGTAAGCTTTGATGGCCTCCTTGTAATCATCCGTGGATTGCACCACGGCCATCTGCGCAGCCACCGACTCCAAGCTCGTCCGTAAATCGGTCCGCAGCGATTGGTATAGCAGCTTCTTTATGCTGCGTTGCTGGATGGGAGGGCCATCCGCCAGGCGTGTAGCAAAATCCAGCGTTTGCTGCATGAGCTCGTCATCACTGAATACTCGGTTGACGATGCCCAATGCCAACGCCTCTTCAGCACTGACGAAATCGCCCGTCCATAATAATTCCAGGGCTTTCGCGGTACCGACTATGCGCGGCAGCAAATAGCAACCGCCATTTCCAGGGATCAGGCCAACACGAATATAAGCCTCAGCAAATCGAGCCGACTCTGATGCGAAACGCATATCGCACTGCAACGAAAGATCCATGCCCGCCCCCACCGCCGCGCCGTTTACCGCCGCAATGAGTGGCTTTTCAAAGCTCTCGATCGCTAATGCCACCTGGTGGGTGACTTTTTGCAATCTGATTTTACGCTCGAGCGGCGTTGGATCCCCCTCTGCGCTTTCGGCGGCCCGACGGCCCAGGTCGCCTCCGGAGCAGAATGCATCACCGGCACCGGTGATGACGAAACAACCGATGTCATCATTTTCATCGGCAGCCAGCAATGCAGTGCGAAGTGAATCCAGCATGCTCTCGCTCAAGGCGTTCTTTTTTTCGGGCCGGTTTAGCTTGGCTACCATGACCCGGCCAACGGTACTGACTTCTAGATCAGACATCATATTCCCTCAGTTCGATATGGACACGCCGCCCGTGCAAAACCACACTCGTTGCCCGCTGCGCTATTGCTCGGCCTGAGCCAGTGCACGGTGTCGTGCATGCTCGTCCCGAGCCTGCAACAATGCAGCTCTCAGCGAACGATTGAGCCACCGCTTGTTTTCGGCAAACGTGCGCGGGTTCTTTGCCCCCAACGCCTGCCCCAGCGCCGAAGCTTTCAAATGGAGTTCGTCTCGCAGGGCTACCTCGCGGACCAGCCCTCTCGCCAATGCTTCGGTAGCCTTCATCGCCCTGCCGCTCTGAATCAGATCAAGCGCCAAAGCGCGTCCGCCGATGACCTCTAAAATGTTCGCACCCGAGAAGGTGGCGATACCCAAATCAATTTCGGGCAACGACAGTTTCGCGGTATCGACGGCGACACAGGCATCCGCCAAGAGCGCAAGCATCGCGCCACCTCCCGTCGCGGTACCATTGAGCACTGTGACAACTGGCTTGGGGCAGTCCATCACGGCGTCCTGCAGCGCCGCCAACGCTAACGACCTTCGTTCACGCTGGCGTGCCGTATCACCGTCCGCCGGTTGTTCACGAATATCGACCCCTGCGCAGAACACGCGCTCGCCAGAGCCGGTCAGCATCACCGCGTTTATCTGCGGGTCATCAGTGGCTGCCTGCAGTGCAGCCGTCACACGCTCCATCATATCCACCGTCATGGCATTCGCCTTGGCGGCACGATTCAGAGTGATCCACAGGAGCGACTCATGTCGCTCAACCGTCAACTCGCTGGCTAGTTCATCCACGGACATCTTCCTCCACGTGCTTGTTTTTATTTTCAATCGAGACACACGACACGAGTTCTACTGGACAGCCTTTTGTCCCGACACAAACATGTCCGCGAAGAACTCTTCCTCGGGGAGGTTGCGTAACGCCACAAAATCCTGCCTTGCCGATTGCACGACGATGGGCGCTCCACAGGCATAGACCTGATGCTGGGAAAGATCCTCGTAATCTTCCATGACTGCACGGTGAACAAAGCCGACCCGACCTTCCCATAGGTCGTCGGGGTGCGCTTCTGACAGGACAGGTATGAACGTGACGTTGTGACTTTTCGTCCAAGCCTCGGCAACGGAACTCAAATACAGATCCGAGGCCCTTCGCCCGCCCCAATAGAGCGTTATTTCACGACTCGATGCTTTTTCAAGTTCGCGCTCAATCATGGCTTTGATCGGTGCGAACCCTGTGCCGCTGGCAACGAAGACCATTGGTTTGCTGCTGTCTTCACGCACAAAAAAAGTACCTAGCGGGCCTTCAAGGCGCACCAGGTCGTTTTCTTTCATGACATTGAAAACGTGTTGGCTAAACGGGCCACCGTAATTCCTGAGATGCAATTCCAACACGTTGTCGTCGGGCACGTTTGCCAGCGACAAACTGCGACGAATACCGCCTGGCATCACGACGTTGATGTATTGCCCAGGCAAAAACCTGAAAGACTCCTTGGCAGGGAGGCGTAGGCGAATTCTCATCACATCCTCGGCCAGGCGCTCAAGACGATCGACACGGGAAACAAGCCGTCGAATAGGGATGTCTTGTGTTGCTTCCACCACCTCGCAGGCGATCGTCAATGCGGTTAAAGCCTTTGCCTGGCACAGGAGCGCGTATCCCTGCTGCCGGTCCTCGTTGGAAAGTATCGCCATGCTGGACTCCGCATGATCGACCACCCCGTCGAGTACTTTGGCCCGACAGGTTCCGCAGATGCCATTTTGACAACTGTAGGGCAGTTGACACCCGCTTTTGAGGGCGGCAGCAAGTATCGTATCGTCTTGCTGCACCTCGAACGTGCGGTCGATAGGCTTCACATTGACCCGATGCGTCAATGTGGCGGACAGACTGTCATTCATAGCGATTCACCCCTTTACAGAATGTTTTGTACATTGCTCTTTCTCGCGACAAGCTTGGGGGCGGTTCATTAACCGCGCACAATCAAGGCGTCCGCGGCAATCACACCGTGGGGCAATACAAACATTGGATTGATGTCGATTTCGGCTATATCGCTGCGCTGCTCCCAGGCAAACTGCGATAACGCCACCAACGCGCGGGCAACAGCATCGACGTCAAGGGGAGGCGCGCCCCGAACCCCGTTCATGATCACGCTGCATTGCAATTCATCGAGCATTTCCATAGCGGTTGGCAGGCCGAAAGGGGCGATTCGACACGCGGAATCCTTCAGTACTTCCGCATAAATCCCACCTGCGCCGACTACCACCACCGGGCCAAATGAAGGATCCTTGACCACCCCGGCAATCAGTTCGAAGCCACCTGTCACCATCTCGGAAACGAGGACACCTTCAATGTGGGCGGCAGGCACATGCCGTTGCGCGTTGGCTAACACCTGCTCGATCGCTGACTCCAGCTCCTGGGCAGTCCGAATGCCGACCTTTACGCCGCCTATTTCGGTTTTGTGCGCAATGTCCGCAGAGACAATCTTGACGACTAGTGGCGCTTTGACTTTGTCGAACAGCGCAGCGTCAAAACCCTTCACGATCAGGTCGGTTGTGACGGGGATCCCGATGGAACGCAGCATTTCCTTGGACTCGACCTCGGACAACGATGACCGACTGCCAACGGCGGTGCTAAGCGGTACAGAAGCTCGCTCTACTTTGAGCCCCTCATCCTCTTGCATCTGCAAAATGCGCGATTGAGTCCGCTTGAATCGCATCAGCATTGCGATAGCTTTGGCGGCTCGCGACGGCGAAGGCAACACCGGAATTCCCGCATCAGCGAATACACGCAGCGCCTCTGCAATCTGAACGCTGGGGGCTGAGGAAAAAACCAGGATCGGCTTCGACGCCGACGCGGCAATTCGGGCCAATACCTGGGCTGCCGCCAGGCTGCCAGAGGCGCCTGTGGTTGCCAGGTTAATGCAAAGCGATCCTACGGCGGGGTCTTCAAGCGTCGCGCTTACAGCGGCTTCCAACTTCTGCGCATTGGCCGCTGAAAAATACCCTGCGGTAAGGTCGATTGGATTATGGACGGCCCCGATGTTAGGTACGACCGCCAGCAGCTTTTGCTGGGTATCGTTACCAAGTTCACACAAGGTCAGACCTTCAGGCTCACCCGCATCTGCGAATACGATCGCAGACCCGCCCGATACCCCCATCACCGCGACCCCCCCATTGTCCGGGTATTTTTTGCTTTCCAATGCCTTGAGGAAATCCACCGCTTCATGGATCTCTCTGATCTCGACGATCCCCGTTTGCTTGAACAGGGCACGATAGAAATCATAGACACCCGTCATGCTGGCGGTATGCGATGCGGCCGCTAGTGCGCCCTGCTCGGTGACGCCCCCCTTCCACAGCAGGATCGGCTTGCCGCGCGCCGTAGCCTTGCGGCCGATTTCCAACAGCGCACGACCGTCATTGGTTCCCTCGATATAGGCGACGATGGTGTGTGTCTCGTCATCATCAAGCAGCGCCTCAATGAGCTGTACCGTGTTGACATCGCTTTCGTTGCCCGTCGCGATGACATGCCGGAAACCAATACCGGCTTCGGCACATGCAAGGGCGATGCTGTAGCCGAATCCCCCACTCTGCGTCACCAGCGATACCGACCCTTTCTCGAGTTTCGGTTCACGCGTAATGCTGCCGAATGCGGCGTAGACACGAGAATGGATGTTGGCAAAACCGAGGCAGTTGGGCCCGATAATACGCATGCCCGCCGCCCGGGCAATCGCGAGCATTTTCTCCTCACGGAGAATCCCTTCCGGACCGCTCTCTCGAAAGCCACCGCTCAGAACCACCGCAAAAGGAACCTTCTTCTGCGCACTCGATTCCAGCACGGCTAAAACGCCCTGCGCAGGAACGCCAACCACCACGAGGTCGACGTCGCCTTCGATATCGGCAACGGACCCATAGCACTTCAAACCTTCAAAGGTTTCGTATTTGGGATTCACCGGATAGATCGCGCCGGTGTATCCATTGCTCATCAGAGCTCTTACGGCCTGAGAGCCGGGACGTCCCGCATCCTCCGACACGCCTACAACCGCAATCGAACGTGGTTCAAGCAAGTTTTTGTAATTATTCATATCGGTACTGAAGCCCTTGATCGCTATCGAAAATCGGGAGACGAGGTAAAGAGATGCAGTCGTTTCTCTGCTCTCCCCAAAAGCAGAGCTGCCACGGTGCACTGTCGTCCGCAGCCAGACGAAAGTCAATTATTTTTGGAATAGGTTTCAATGAATGAAACCACAAACACCATCTTACACAAGCTTGCACCGGCGCTAACTCAGCACGAATCTGCCACTCACAAGTTTCACCTATTGAAACTTGTGCTAATTATCAAAACACATGCTAGTATGATTTTGCGTCGACCGAGGGCACGCTACGGCCTCGTATGGACGGTTGATTTGTCCTGCATACATGCAGATTCAATAGGAGCATTGGTGATGATTTACACGCGCAGTGGGGCAGACGCCCTTGCAAATCGGAGCGTTATCGTTTCGCCCGGTACCGGAAACCAGCATTGGGGAACGACCTTCTTTGGCCCGCGGAGCTCTCAAGAGCGGGCCCCAGGCCCCCAGGCGACAATGTCTGAACTCAGAGCACACGAAGCAGTAGTGCCTCATTTCCACGGGGTGTCGATGTTTCAGTTGTTCATCGCTGGCAGTGGCACACTGGGTAATCGCGGGCAGGTACTTGAACCGCTCACCGTCCAGTTCAAAGATCATCACACGGCTTACGGACCGATCGTGGCGGGTCCGCAAGGGCTGTCCTTCGTTGCCATGCGGATGTACACCGGAAACTCCCAACCGGTCTATTTGAGTGAACCTGGCTACCGGGAGCAACTGCGTCCCAGCAAACGCCGGCACCTGACGTCCGAGCCCATCAAGTTCTCCATTGCCCCTGTGATGCAGGCCCGCGAAGAAGCGAGTTGGGAACTGCTTTTTGAAGATGAGGCAGATGGGCTGCGCGCTCAGGTATTGCGATTGGGCGCTGGTATGAAAGTGGACGGTCCGCCCCCTGGTATTGCATCCGGTTATTACGTTTTCGTCGGAAACGGCAGCGTGCTGCATGGCGAAGAAGAGCTTCCTCTCTGGTCCATGATCGTCGTGGAATCAACTGAGGAAAAGTTCGAGATCCAAGCAGGTGGCGAAGGTGCCGAGGTCCTCGTGCTCCAGTACCCACGGGAAGAGATTTGAAGTAGGGGTTCCCTCCGGCGGACTGACATTCGCTGGTCGTGTGCCCAACGTTAGCGCGCAAGAAACACAGCTTCACCCTATCAAACAATAAACAAGTCTACGCCCCTGAGGGGGAGTAAAAGGCTTTGCACAATGGAGTTCGTTATGAGCATTGGCGTAACGTTCAATTTCAAAGGGCTGGTCGCGCCGATATCCGGCGCGCCCCCCAGCCGGCTATTCGCTACGACCGCTTTACCCACGCTGACACAACTCGACATGCCTGCGGTGCACACAGCGATCAACACGACAAGCATTCATGCCGGTAGGAAACGTTCGGATAGAAGAAGCAGCGCTCGTGTCCCTGGAGTGCTCAGAAAGCTCCAGCTAAGCAGCCTGCTGGCCTGTCTGGCTATCGGCGCCGCCGGCATCGCTACAGGCGCATACGCTGGACAACTCCCCGCCTCTTCAGCATTGGCCTACGACAAGCAGACACAAAGCCCTGTACCCATTCCAGTATCGGAACGAGGCCTTCCAACGGTTACTGCTCAAACCTGGTTCAAAGCATCCAACGAAGGTCGGATACTGGAAGGCGCGATATTTGACCGCGAGGGCAACCTGCTTTTCTGTGATGTTTCGGGTAAACGCGTACTTCGCCTCTCGCCGACCAAACAGCTTTCAATCGTAGCCACGATAGAGAACCTCTCCCCTGGCGGACTGGCATTTCATCCCGACGGACGTCTGTTCATCGCGGCTCTCGATCTGAACCGCAACCTCGGCGCGATTTTCGCGGTCAAACCCGATGGCACGGGAATGCAAACCATCATCGCGCAAGACACCGGATTCATGCCCAATGACTTGGCGTTCAACAAACAGGGTGGTTTCTACTTCAGTGATTTCAAAGGTATCTCGACCGAGCCAAAGGGCGGGATCTATTACGTTTCTCCCGATCTTTCGCCTCCTGTTGTCGTCTTGCCCCATCTCTCGATGGCCAACGGCGTAACGCTAAGTCCAGACGGAAAAACGCTGTGGGCAACCGAATTTGGCCGCAACCTTCTACATCGCATCGACCTGGCCAACGCTACTACCATCGCCACCATCAGTTCGTCCATCCCCTACCGTTTCACGGGGCCCTCCCCCGATTCGATGCGGGTCGACGCCGATGGCAATGTCTATGTGGCGATCTATGGGCAAGGTCGTGTAATGGTCTTTAACCAGATCGGTATCCCGATTGGCCAGGTGCTGCTGCCGGGGCGCGAACAAGGGCACAACCTGCTATCGACTAGCCTCGCCATTGATCCCAATACGAACACCTTGTACTCCGTCACCAGTGATGGAGATAAGGGGCAAGGAGCGACAATATTCAGCGCCAAGGTGTTCACCCATGGCTTGCCTCCGGCGTCATTCAAATGAGCCGCCTCAATGCTTGTTCCCAACACGTGTGTCCTATTGATCACATGGAGAAACCCTTATGACCCCTATTGGCGCAGAGCCTGACTCTTTGAATGCCAAGCGCGATACGACGAAAGCTTCACGATGGGTGTGTCGTATCTTTGCCATTGTATTACTGATACTCGGCCTGGCCCTTTCCATTGGCGGTGTCATCTTGGTTGCGGACGCAGGTTCTGCGTACTACCTGATCACCGGACTAGCCTTCATCACAAGCGCTGTATTTCTCTGGCGCGGCGATGCGCGAGGGATTTGGGTCTATGCCGCAATGCTGGTCTGGACCACGGCCTGGAGCTTGTGGGAAGTGGGTTTTAACGGCTGGCAGCTGGCGCCCCGACTGATTGGTCCGTTCGTTCTCGGCGCAGTACTTCTGCTACCGCATTTCACCCGACTCACGCCTGCGCCGAACACCCGGAAGCTTCCACGCGGCTGGCCATCGTTTGCCGGCGGCCTGGCCGCTGCAATCGCCTTGGGGAGCGTCAGTCACGCTTTCGGACCTGACGCACCGGACTTTCCGATGTTGAGACGCGGCTTGCAATCGCAGGCGCCAGCGAAACTGCCTGAGCCAATGGCCAACAACGAACGTACCGACTGGCAAGCCTACGGCAATGACCAGGGTGGGACCCGCTTCAGCCCGCTTGCCGACATAGACACAACCAACGTCTCGAACCTGGTCAAAGTCTGGGAAGCCGACATGGCGCCGGTGAACGGCGATCTCAACGCGATCGAAGGCACCCCCATCATGATGGGTAGTTCCCTGTACGCGTGTGATGGCAATAACGGCATCCATGCATTCGATGCGGAAACCGGAAAAGAATTGTGGCGCCGCGACATTTCCAACGGCGTACCGCAGTCGGGTAAACCTTGTCGGGGTGTGGCGTACTACAAAGTGCCTGACGCCAATGGGTTTTGCTCGGAACGCATCTACGCCCCCAGCCACAACCCCACGCTGGTGGCACTGGATGCGAAAACCGGTGAATATTGCCCAGGGTTTGGTAACAACGGCGCGGTCGATCTGACAAAGGGCGTCGCACCTTACCCACATGGCTTGTTCTACGTCAGCTCGGCACCGCAAGTTATCCGCGGCAAGATTGTCGTCGGTGGCGGCATCCCCGACGGGCAATATTGGGGTGGTCCGTCGGGCGTCATCAGGGCTTTCGATGCGGTGACAGGCGAACTCGCCTGGGCTTTTGATGCCGGCGCGCCGAATCGCCTCGGCCTGCCACCTGAAGGACAGTATTACACGCCTTCCACGCCCAACAGCTGGGCCCCCATCAGCGCGGATGAGAAGCTCGGCCTGATTTATTTGCCCGTGGGCAACGCGACACCTGATGCTTACGGTGGCCAGCGCCGTCCCTATGACGAGGACATCTCCAGTGCGGTGATCGCTCTCGACGCGGAGACGGGTCGGCTGCGCTGGAAATTCCAGGCCACGCACCACGACATCTGGGATTATGACGTCGCCTCTCAGCCCACCCTGTTGAACTGGCCTACCGCAAAGGGCATGCGGCCAGCACTGATCCAACCGACCAAGCGCGGCGAGATTTTCGTGCTCGACCGCGAGACTGGCGAGCCGATCAAGGCGGTGGAAGAACAGCCTGTGCCTCAGCGTGATATTGCCAAAGGCGAATGGCTGTCCCCTACCCAACCTGCCTCTGTCGAGCTCCCTGCTTTCAGGGGGCCTCAACTGCGCGAAAAAGACATGTGGGGGGCGACGCCGATCGACCAGATGGTTTGCCGGATCATGTTCAAACAATCGCGCTACGAGGGCCAGTTCACGCCCATCACGCTCGACAAGAATGTCTTGATCGATCCCGGTTCAATGGGTGGTGTGAACTGGAATGGCATCTCGCTGGACGTTGATCGCGGGCTGATGATCGTCAACTGGACTCAGGTCCCTGACCGAATCGAGTTGGTAACACGCGAAGAAGCAACGCAACGCAATTTCAAGATTGCACCTGGTCTGGACGCAGGGGGACAAGCCGAGCAGCCTATGCTTGACACGCCATACGGTGCTTATCGGGTCAACTTCCTTTCGCAGCTTGGCATTCCTTGCAATGCGCCGCCTTGGGGCCTGATTGGCGCTGTTGATCTTGTCAGCGGCAAGCTCATCTGGTCCAAGCCATTTGGCTCACCGCGTGACATTGGCCCGTTCGGTCTGCCGACCCTGGTCTCCATCCCGATCGGTACACCGACCGCCGGTGGCGCCGTGACGACCCGTGGCGGCCTGGTATTTATCGGTGGCGCAGCAGAGCATACGTTCCGTGCCCTGGATGCCGCCACCGGTCGGGAGCTGTGGAGCAGCCGCCTGGCCACCAGCGCAAATGCTACGCCCATGACCTACCGCAGTCCGGTCAGCGGAAGGCAATTTGTGGTGGTCGCCGAGGGTGGGCGTCCGCATTATCGTACGAAGCCTGGTTCGAAGCTGGTTGCCTTTGCAATTCCAGACAGCAAGTGATCGCTGCTGACAATAGCTGATCGACTAAGGAGCCAGTCCATCGTGACCTGTCTCCAAAGTCTTGGATTGGGCAAATCTGCCTGTCTCTGAAATGGGCTATATCCATTTCAATATCAAAGCGCCCGATGCACTTGCATCGGGCGCTTTGTATTTCTGGGAGCGTGGTAATTCCTGCCACATACCCCTCTGCACAGAAACATCACCCTTCACTAAAACTGAAGCCCTCACCTCTAAATCCGCCTTTCGCCGCGATGAGCCCATCCCTATGGTTAATCCACTGGCGGCAGTCACTTCGCCCTGCCAGTGAATCGAGGAGATACGATGGTCGACGTTCTGGTGATAGGTGGCGGCAACGCTGCGTTATGTGCCGCATTGATGGCACGAGAGGCAGGCGCCAGCGTAATGCTGCTGGAAGGCTCGCCGAAAGTCTGGCGCGGCGGAAATTCGCAGCACACGCGCAACCTTCGCTGCATGCACGATGCGCCTCAGGATGTGCTGGTCGATGCCTATCCCGAAGAAGAATATTGGCAAGATCTGCTTAAAGTCACCGGTGGTCTTACCAACGAGAAACTGGCGCGCATCGCCATTCGCGCCTCGTCATCATGCCGTGATTGGATGCGTTCACATGGCGTGCACTTTCAGCCGCCCTTGTCGGGTGCTCTGCACGTGGCGCGCACCAACGCGTTTTTCATGGGCGGCGGCAAGGCACTGGTCAATGCCTACTTTCGCAGCGCCGAACGCTTGGGCGTGAAGATCCGTTATGACGCTCAGGTCACCGACATAGAACTGGAAAACGGTGCTTTCGTCGCAGCTCACCTGGCCGAACGGGTGATAGATGGACAGCGATTCCCAGCGGAGCGTATCGAAGCTCGCGCCTGCGTCCTGGCTGCTGGCGGGTTTGAATCCAATCGCGAATGGTTACGGGAGGCTTGGGGCCAAAACGAGCGTGGTGAATGGCCATCGGACAACTTTCTGATTCGCGGCACTCGCTTCAATACCGGTGTGTTGTTGCGACGGATGCTCGATCTTGGCGCCGATGCAGTCGGCGACCCGACTCAGGCACATATGGTTGCCATCGACGCCCGGGCTCCGCTTTACGACGGCGGTATATGTACCCGCATCGACTGCGTGTCCCTGGGCGTGGTTGTCAACCGCGATGGCGAACGGTTTTACGATGAGGGTGAGGATTTCTGGCCCAAGCGTTATGCGATTTGGGGCCGTCTGGTTGCGGGACAACCCAACCAGCAAGCCTACTCGATTATCGACCAACAGGCGCTTGGCCGCTTCATGCCGCCGGTTTTCCCTGGAACCACAG
This sequence comes from Pseudomonas sp. GW822-FHT07A10, assembly GCF_058798795.1. NCBI lineage: Bacteria > Pseudomonadati > Pseudomonadota > Gammaproteobacteria > Pseudomonadales > Pseudomonadaceae > Pseudomonas > Pseudomonas sp. GW822-FHT07A10. The sequence goes on along the minus strand of NZ_JBXAKV010000001.1, from coordinate 146,984 downwards.
CCCGGACGTTGCCAGAACTTGCTCGCCTGTTGAACTTGCCGCAAACGCAGTTCGTTAAAACCATCGAAGACTACAACAACGCTTGCCATGTCGGCACGTTCGACCACACCACGCTCGACGACTGCCATACCGAAGGGCTTACTCCCGCCAAGACTCACTGGGCAAGGCCACTCACCAAACCACCCTACTACGCCTACCCCCTCAAGCCAGGTGTCACCTTTACCTATCTTGGCTTGGCGACCGACGAAACGGCCGCCGTGCACTTTGATGGCAAGGCCAGCCCGAACCTGTTTGTCGCCGGAGAAATGATGGCTGGCAACGTACTGGGCAAGGGTTATACCGCGGGTATTGGCATGGCCATCGGTACCGCCTTCGGACGAATCGCCGGCGTACAGGCCGCGCTTTGTGCGGGGTTTGGTCTTTCTCCTGTGAACTCGGAGCTTCAACATGCAGCTGTTTGATCCCCAGGTATCCAGCCAACTGATCCCGATCCTCAACCTGCAGGAAACCGAAGTCGAACGGCAGATGACCATTTGTAATGCCTGCCGCTATTGCGAAGGTTTCTGTGCCGTATTCCCCGCAATGACCCGGCATCTGGAATTCGGTCAGGCCGACATTCATTACTTGGCGAACCTTTGCCACAACTGCGGCGCGTGCCTGTCGGCTTGCCAATACGCTGCCCCGCACGAATTTGCAGTCAACGTACCCAAAGCCATGGCCAAGGTACGGCTGGAAACCTACACCAATTACGCCTGGCCGCAGCCACTGGGTAAATTGTACCAACGCAACGGCCTTACCTTGGGGCTGGCTTCAGGCGCTGGGTTGGCGCTGTTCCTGTCGCTTACCTTGATGATCATGGGCAACCTGTTCGTTGCCATGCCAGGCGGTAACTTCTACGGGATTTTTCCACACAACACGTTGGCACTGATGTTCAGCGCGGTGTTCGGTTTTGCCGTGTTGGCCCTGGGCATCGGCGTGCGTCGATTCTGGCGCGAAATCTCACCCGCCGAGGCACCTCTGCCGCTGAAAGCCAGTGCAGCACTGGAGGCCGGCGCCAACGTCGCACAACTCAAGTACCTGGACGGCGGACATGGGGAAGGCTGCAACAACGCCGACGACGCATTCACCCTATGGCGCCGCCGCTTTCACCACCTCACCTTCTATGGGTTCATGCTGTGCTTCGCAGCCACAGGCGTTGCCACTCTCTATCATTTTTTGCTGGATTGGTCGGCCCCCTACCCGGTTTTAAGCCTGCCAGTACTACTCGGCATTTTCGGTGGCGTAGGTCTGCTGATCGGCCCAGCAGGTTTGCTCTGGATGAATCTGCGGCGTAACCCGCAGCAAGGGGACGAGAATCAGAAACCGATGGATCGTGGCTTCATCGCGCTTCTGTTCCTGGTAAGCGCTAGCGGCCTGGCATTGCTTGCCGGGCGCGAAACCAGTGCGTTGGGCTTGTTGCTTGCCATCCACCTGGGCCTAGTCATGGCGTTCTTTCTGACCATGCCCTATAGCAAATTTGCCCACGGCATATTTCGCAGCGCTGCCTTGCTGAAATACACCATTGAAAAACGCCAACCCAACCCGATCAGTGCGGCCAGCGAATGACCGGTATTTTCAAGAGCGTGCCGACGGCATCATCGGCGCCGCTAAGTTGAAAGCAACCTTCATAGCAATCACAAGGAGAGCATTACCGATTCTCAAATAAATTACCGAGCTGATTCGCAAGAACAGACGAGGCATGAGTTAGGTCCCGTCGTCTCATCAACTTACCGTGTGTCACGTCAAGCTCGACGCCTTTACAAACCCAGACTCCAGTCGCTCTTCGCTGGGATCAACCCGTTGCAGACATTCTTTAATGCTCTTCCGGGCGGAAGATCAACCTGAAGATGTGTTCGATTATCTGACTAATAAAAACAAAAGCAGAGATTATCATGACCACTCATTTGAACTGCAACACGCTTAATACTTCCGTCGCATTGCTGCTGCTTTGCGGAGCGGCCAACAGTCATGCACAAGAAGCCTTCAGTCCTGAGTCCCCTTGGATGTTGGGAGACTGGGGCGGCCTACGCACAGAATTGCTGGAAAAAGGTTATACCTTTAACGTGCTCTACACGGGCGACGCCGCGACGAATCTGGCCGGTGGCTACGACTCGCACACCACGGCGCGGTATACCGACCAACTTGCACTGATGAGCAATTTTGACCTTGAGAAAATACTCGGTTGGGAAGGCGCTGATTTTCAATTCACGATATCGGATCGTAACGGGCGCAATCTCACCAATGATGTCATCACCGATCCTCGGGTAGGCGGCATCAGTCAGGTTCAAGAGGTATACGGGCGCGGCCAGACCTGGCGGCTTACGCAACTCTGGTATCGTCAGAAGTTCTTTGACGGCGGGCTGGATATCAAACTGGGCCGCATGAACTTTGGCGAAGACTTCGGCAGCTTCCCCTGCAAATTCCAGAACCTGGCATTCTGCGGCGCACAGCCGGGTAACTGGGCCGGCGATATCATTTATAACTGGCCAATCACCCAATGGGCGGGCCGCGTAAAGGTCGCGTTGAGCGATGACACTTATGCGCAGATTGGTGCGTACGAGCAGAACCCGTCCTACCTGGAAATAGGTAACGGCTTCAAACTCAGCGGCAGCGGTAATGAGGGTACCTTGGTACCTGTCGAGCTGGTCCATACCACGTCGCTGGGAGCCGGACGGCTGCCAGGGGAATACCGTGTGGGCGCGTATTACAGCAGCCGTGACGCAAATGACGTCAACACAGAAGAAAACGGCATAGCAAAATCCCGCGATAGTAAATACGGCGCATGGATTGCCGGGCAACAACAAGTCTGGAAAGATCCGGACTTCGCCGCTCGCGGGCTGACGGTGTTTGCCTATGCCACCGTGCATGACAAAGCCACCAATATGATCGATCGTTATGCGCAAGTAGGCGCTTACTACACGGCCCCCTTCAAATCTCGCCCGAATGACGAAATCGGCGTCGCCATCGCCAGTCTCCATGTGAATAACCGCTTCACAGATCATCAGCAGCAACTGAATGACCGGGCGGGTGTCAGCGATTATGACGACCCCCGCTACACACCGACACAAAGCTCAGAAACCAACATGGAAATTTACTATGGCTTTGGCGTGACCAAGTGGCTGACCGTGCGCCCCAACCTGCAATTTGTAGGCAATCCTGGCGGAGTCAGCGAGGTCAGGGATGCGTGGGTGGCCGGTTTGAAATTCGAGACCAGCCTGTAAGGGGGTTCTCCCAATGCACTTTATTTTCGTACAAACATGGGAGAGCACGACAATGACATTTTGTGCCCTGCAGAATCGAGTTCAATCGTTCGCGAAGTGCTTCGCTGCCCTGGTTGCTAAATTGTCGAGTCACTCGTTCTCGTACTTGGAGCAGTTTCCTGAAGCCGTCCTGTTATCCGATCGTCCGGCAGCAAAAGACGAGGTATGACAACCGAAACACGGCGTCGTGGGTTGGGCGCGCCTTGGAACGCTGCAAAATGATCCCAACCAAACTCAGAAATATGTACCTGACAAACGTCTCATCACTTGATAGGAGTACTTTCATGTCTTGGTCCAAACCTGCTTACACCGACCTGCGTATTGGTTTTGAAGTCACCATGTACTTCGCAAACCGTTAAGTTTGTACCTGATGGACAGCGCCTCGGCCTGCCGAGGCGTTTTATTTTCGGTTCCAGAATGATGGAGCAACCATGTTCGTCCAGATACTAGGTTCTGCCGCCGGTGGCGGTTTCCCCCAGTGGAACTGCAACTGCGCCAATTGCGCAGGTTTTCGCAACGGTAGCCTGCGGGCCCAGGCGCGTACCCAGTCGTCCATCGCCCTGTCCGATGACGGTGTGAACTGGGTGCTGTGCAACGCCTCTCCGGACATTCGCGCCCAGCTCCAGGCGTTTGCCCCGATGCAGCCGGGCCGGGCCCTGCGCGACACCGGCATTGGCGCGATCATCCTGATGGACAGCCAGATCGACCACACCACCGGTCTGCTCGGCCTGCGTGAAGGTTGCCCGCATCAAGTCTGGTGCACCGACATGGTCCATGAAGACCTGAGCACGGGCTTTCCGCTGTTCAACATGCTGACCCACTGGAACGGCGGGTTGAGTTGGAATCGCATTGAACTCGACCAGAGCTTCACCATCGCCGCCTGCCCGAACCTGCGCTTCACCCCACTGCCCCTGCGCAGCGCCGCACCACCCTATTCACCGCATCGCTTCGACCCGCACCCGGGCGACAACATCGGGTTGATCGTCGAAGACCTGCGCACGGGTGGCAAGCTGTTCTATGCCCCGGGGCTGGGCAAGGTCGACGAGTCGTTGTTGGAGATCATGGCCGGCAGCGATTGTCTGCTGGTGGACGGTACGATGTGGGACGACGATGAAATGCAGCGCCGTGGCGTCGGCACCCGAACTGGCCGGGAAATGGGCCACCTGGCCCAGAATGGTCCGGGCGGCATGCTCGAAGTGCTGGAGCATTTGCCGAAGCAGCGCAAGGTGCTGATCCACATTAACAACACCAACCCGATCCTCGATGAAGACTCCTCCGAGCGGGCCGAGTTGGTGCGACGCAATGTCGAAGTCGCTTACGACGGCATGAGCATCGAACTGTAGGAGCGCCCGAAATGACTGATACACCATTGACCACCGCAGAATTTGAAGCAGCCTTGCGCGCCAAGGGCGCCTTCTACCACATCCATCACCCCTATCACGTGGCGATGTATGAAGGCCGTGCCACTCGCGAGCAGATCCAGGGCTGGGTCGCGAACCGTTTCTACTATCAAGTGAACATCCCGCTCAAGGACGCCGCGATCCTGGCCAACTGCCCGGACCGGGAGATCCGCCGCGAGTGGATCCAGCGCCTGCTCGACCATGACGGCGCTCCCGGCGAAGACGGCGGTATCGAAGCCTGGCTGCGGCTGGGCCAGGCGGTGGGCCTGGACCCCGATCAACTGCGCTCCCAGGAGCTGGTGCTGCCCGGTGTGCGTTTCGCCGTGGATGCCTATGTCAACTTCGCCCGCCGGGCCAGTTGGCAGGAAGCCGCCAGCAGCTCGCTGACCGAACTGTTCGCCCCGCAGATCCACCAGTCGCGCCTGGACAGTTGGCCGCAGCACTACCCGTGGATCGACCCGACCGGCTATGAGTACTTCCGCACCCGCCTCGGTCAGGCTCGGCGTGATGTGGAACATGGCCTGGCGATCACCTTGCAGCACTACACCACCCGCGCAGGGCAGGAACGCATGCTGGAGATTCTCCAGTTCAAACTGGACATCCTCTGGAGCATGCTCGACGCCATGAGCATGGCCTATGAATTGAACCGCCCCCCCTACCACAGGGTGACCGGGCAACGGGTGTGGCACAAAGGGATCACCTTATGAGTTTCGACCGCAGCAAAACCCCACGCTGGCGCCCCGGCTATCGCTTCCAGTACGAACCGGCCCAGAAAGGCCACGTGCTGCTCTATCCTGAAGGCATGATCAAGCTGAATGACAGCGCTGCGCTGATCGGTGGCCTGATCGATGGTGAACGGGATGTCGCGGCCATCATCGACGAGTTGGCGAAGCAGTTTCCCGGCGTGCCGGAACTCGGTGACGACATCGAGCAATTCATGGAGGTCGCTCGTGCACAGCACTGGATCGAACTTGCCTGAGCCCTCTGGCCTGCCGCCCAAGCCTGAAGTCGGCCTGCCGCTGTGGCTGCTGGCGGAGCTGACCTATCGCTGCCCACTGCAATGCCCGTACTGCTCCAACCCGCTGGACTTCGCCGAGCAGGGCCAGGAGTTGAGCTCCGAGCAGTGGTTCAAGGTCTTTCGCGAAGCCCGCGAGATGGGCGCCGCGCAGTTGGGTTTTTCCGGCGGCGAGCCGCTGGTGCGCCAGGACCTGGCCGAGTTGATCGGCGAGGCGCGCAAGCTGGGTTTCTATACCAACCTGATCACCTCCGGCATCGGCTTGACCGAGCAGAAAATCAGCGACTTCAAGAAGGCCGGCCTCGACCATATCCAGATCAGTTTCCAGGCCAGCGATGAGCAGGTGAACAACCTCCTGGCCGGTTCGAAGAAAGCCTTCGCGCAAAAACTGGAAATGGCCCGGGCGGTAAAGGCCCACGGTTATCCGATGGTGCTGAACTTCGTGACCCATCGGCACAACATCGACAAGATCGATCGCATCATCGAGCTGTGCATCGCCCTGGAAGCCGACTTCGTCGAGCTCGCCACGTGCCAGTTCTACGGCTGGGCGCAGCTCAACCGCGTCGGCCTGCTGCCCACCCGGGAGCAACTGGTACGCGCCGAGCGTGTCACCAACGAATACCGCGCCAAGCTGGAAGCGCAAGGCAATCCGTGCAAGTTGATCTTTGTCACGCCGGACTACTACGAAGAACGCCCCAAGGGCTGCATGAACGGCTGGGGCAGCATTTTCCTCACCGTCACGCCGGACGGCACGGCATTGCCCTGTCACGGTGCCCGCCAGCTGCCGGTGCAGTTTCCCAATGTGCGCGACCACAGCATGCAGCACATCTGGTACGACTCGTTCGGCTTCAACCGCTTCCGCGGTTATGACTGGATGCCCGAACCGTGCCGCTCCTGCGATGAAAAAGAAAAAGACTTCGGCGGCTGCCGCTGCCAGGCGTTCATGCTCACGGGCGACGCCAGCAACGCCGACCCGGTGTGCAGCAAGTCCGAACATCACGGGGTGATTCTCAAGGCGCGTGAAGACGCCGAGCACGCTACGCAAACCATCGAACAATTGGCCTTTCGCAATGACCGAAACTCGCGCCTCATCGTTAAGGGCTGATCGTCTCAGCGACAGAAATGACTGACTGATCGACGATCGATTCGAACGGTAACGTCCGACGCGCAGAAAATACCACGTGCGACACCTGAGGGATTCAAGTTCTCGGCGTCGCTGATGGCACATCATTGGTGAATAAAGCTCAGCACTGCATCAATAGCTCACAGGCTAATCAATTAAAAAATAGCCTGTAGAATATCCCCATACCGACAACAAAATCATTCCAGATATCGAGTAGGCATCTTAGTCCTTGCCGTCCTCGATCATCTTGCGTCATCTGCAGAAACAATAACGGGCCCACGTTCCCAAGCCAATGCGTTATTAGGCTGAAACAGCTTATTTAAAACCTTACCTATTTAACGGTTCAGAACAAGCTTATAGCTATTCTCGGACCCCCAAAGAATTCAGGACATTTATGAACCTTGCAAAACTAACAGCTTCCATCATTTTAATCACCGGCCTGGCTGGCTGTGCGACTGAACTTCCGACGCTTAAGGATGGCGAATCCATTGTCAACCTTCACGAGCAGATCGGTGATGAAATGCTGGCCAGACGCCTGGATACACAACGCGCAGAGAACCTGACTTATTTCAAAGTATCGCCAGGGGCGCATACGATGGAACTTGGGGTGGTTACCAAGGGCTACCAGGAAAGCCAACACCGCTGTGTTGCCACCCTGTCCTATGACAATTTTTTACCGAATGAACGTTACACCCTGATGGAAAGTAGTGCGGGAAAAGAGGTAAAAATTGAACTTATGGACAGTAAAGGTAATACCTTGGCTAAAACTGACAAGATGCCCTGCTTGTAATTAACCGCCGTGTAAATGACAGCGCGGCGTCACCACTCAGCACGTAATATCATGATAGTGTCATTCACTGCTAATACAAAAACGCCCGGCCTATCGCCGGGCGTTTTTGTATAGTCGTCGTTCTCAGAGTTTTTGCACGCCCCGCTCGTCCCATCCGCCACCCAGTGCACGATACAAGTTCACTTCAGCCTGCAACTGCGCAAGGCGATCGTTGATCAGCCTTTGTTGGTTGCTAAACAGCGAGCGCTGCGCGTCCAAAAAGGTCAGGTTGCTGTCCACGCCGATTCGATAACGACGCTCGGCAAGCCGATAGTAATCCTGGCTGGCGTTGACGAGGTCATTCTGTGCCTGCAACTGGTCGACGTAAGTTTTACGTGCAGTCAACCCATCGGAGACCTCCTGGAAAGCGGCCTGGATAGCTTTCTCGTAGTTGGCCACACCAATGTCTTTCTGAATCTCCGAGTAATTCAGGCTAGCGCGTAACGCGCCTGCGTTGAAAATCGGCAAGCTGATGGTAGGGGTAAACGCCCAACTGCCTGAGCCGCTCTTGAACAACCCATCCAGATTCGCGCTCGAGGTGCCGGCATTTGCCGTAAGGCTGATGCTAGGAAAAAAAGCCGCCCGCGCCGCGCCGATGTTAGCGTTAGCGGCCAAGAGCGTATGCTCGGCGGCGAGGATATCGGGGCGACGGGTGAGTAAATCACTGGGCAGACCAGCCGGTACGTTGGCCAGCAGGTCGCCATCCAAGGACTGTGGCTCCGGCAAATCGGCGGGCAGTCCTGTACCGAGAAGAAGCACCAAAGCATTCTCGTCTTCGGCTACTCGGCGCTGGTAGTTTGCCAGGCTCGCCCGCGCACCTTGCACCGAGGTACGCGCCTGTGCGAGATCAAGCGCCGAAGCCACACCCACCTGATTACTGCGGGTGGTCAGACGTAAGCTCTCCTCGTAGGCGTCCAGCGTGTTCTCGGTGAGCTTGAGCAATTCACGGTCGGCTTGCCAGGTGAGATAGGCATTGGCCACGCTCGAAACGATGCTGATCTGGGTCGAGCGTCGGGCCTGGGCGGTAGACAGATAAGTTTCCAGTGCCTGCTGGCTTAGACTGGCGATGCGACCAAACAGATCCAACTCGTACGAACTGATTCCCAGGTTGACGTCATATTGGCTGGAAATACTGGCCTGACCGGACTGCGCCTGAGCGCTCGGCAGTCGCTGCCGTGTTCCGCTGGCGTTGGCGCCAATCGCCGGAAACAGGTCAGCTCTCTGGATTCGGTACTGCGCCCGGAAAGCCTCAACGTTCAGTGCCGCGACCTTCAGGTCACGATTATTGACCAAGGCGGTCTGGATCAATCGCTGCAATGCCGGATCGTGGAAAAACTCGCGCCACCCCTGCTCCACAGCGGCCTGGTCGGCAGCGTTGGTTGCCTGATAGGCAGGACCCTGCGGATATTGCGCCGCAACTGGAGCCTGCGGTCGCTGATACTCAGGGATCAGTGAGCAACCACTCAGAACAGCGGCGCTGATCGCGAGACCGATTAAAGAGCGAGTCATTGGCCTGCCTCCTCACGCATAGCAGTTTCGTCCTGCTTCTTGCGGCTGCCTTTAAACAAGGTTGAAACGGAAACGAAGAACAGGGGAACCCAAAAAATCGCCAGAACGGTGGCCGTTATCATGCCGCCGATCACCCCCGTGCCGATGGCGTGTTGACTGCCAGAGCCGGCTCCGCTGGAAATGGTCAGAGGTAGCACGCCGAGAATGAATGCCAAGGACGTCATCACGATCGGACGCAGACGCATACGACAAGCCTCGACCGTCGCTTCCAGCAACGGTGTACCTTTTTCATTCAATTCCTTGGCAAACTCGACGATCAGGATCGCATTCTTCGCCGCCAACCCCACCGTCACCAACAGACCCACTTGGAAGAACACGTCGTTGGACAGCCCCCGCAATGCCGTGGCCATTAGCGCGCCGATTACCCCAAGAGGCACGACCAAGATGACCGCAATCGGAATCGACCAGCTTTCATAGAGTGCCGCCAGACATAGAAACACGACGAGAATCGACAGCGCATACAGAGCAGGCGCTTGTGACCCTGAAAGACGCTCTTCATAGGACAACCCGGTAAAAGAGATGCCTACGCCGGGCGGCAGTTGCGCTGCAATTCGCTCGACTTCCGCCATCGCCTGGCCAGAGCTGTAACCCGGGGCGGGAGTCCCAAGAATTTGCTCGGCAGGGACGCCGTTGTAGCGTGACAGTTTTGGTGAGCCGAAGATCCACTCGGCACTCGCAAATGCCGAGAACGGGACCATCTGACCTTGGTTATTACGCACGAACCATTTACTCAGATCCTCTGCGGTGCTGCGCGAGTCAGGTTGACCCTGTACGTAAACCCGTTTAACTCGACCGCGGTCAACGAAATCGTTCACATAACTACTGCCGTATGCCACTGACAGCGTGGTGTTGATATCGGCCAGAGAAATGCCCATCGCCCGCGCGCGCTCGTCGTCGATGGTCAGGTGGTACTGTGGCTCGTCGGCCAAGCCGTTTGGGCGAACGCCAGCGAGGACCGGGCTCTGGGCAGCCAGCTCAAGAAACTTGCCGCGTGCCTCCATGAGTTTTTGATGGCCCACGCTATCTTGGTCCTGCAGGTAGAAATCGAAGCCGGTGGCGTTACCCAACTCCAGTACCGATGGCGGAACCACCGCATATACCAGGGCGTCGCGGTACTTCAGGAACTCTTGCTGGGCACGCTGGGCAATTTTGAACACAGTATTGTCACTGTCTCGTTCATCCCATGGCTTCAGGTTGACGAACGCAATCCCTGAATTCTGCCCGCGGCCCGCAAAGTTGAAGCCGTTAACGGTGAAAACTGTAGCAACGGCTTTACCTTCTCCGTGCTCTTTGTCCAGCAAGTACTGACTCATGCGATCAAGCACTTTTTGCGTGGTCTCAGCCGAGCTGTTGGCCGGCGTCTGCACTTGCGTAAAAATCAAACCCTGGTCTTCATCAGGCAAGAACGAGGTCGGTATCCGGGCGAACATCCAAATCGTGCCGGCGACGATTACCAGGTAAACCATAAAGCCCGGCACCCTATGCCGAATGATCTGGCCTACGCCCTGCTCATATCCGTTGACGCAGGCATCGAACCGTCTGTTGAACCATCCAAAGAAACCGCGCTTGGGCTGACCGTGTTTTGTCGGATCGATTGGCTTGAGCAGCGTCGCGCAAAGCGCCGGGGTGAATACCAAAGCAACAAATACCGAAAGCGCCATGGCCGATACGATAGTGATCGAGAACTGCCGGTAGATCACGCCAGTGGAGCCACCAAAGAAAGCCATGGGCAACAGCACCGCCGAGAGCACCAAGGCAATACCCACCAGCGCTCCCTGGATCTGCCCCATCGATTTACGCGTGGCCTCCCTGGGTGACAGGTGTTCCTCCGCCATCACCCGTTCGACGTTTTCAACCACCACAATCGCATCGTCGACGAGTAATCCGATCGCCAGGATCATCCCGAACATGGTCAAGGTATTGATAGAGAAGCCGGCCGCTGCGAGGACGCCGAACGTACCCAACAACACAACGGGCACTGTCAAAGTCGTAATGATGGTGGCACGCATATTTTGCAAAAACAGCAGCATGACCAGAAAGACCAAAACCACCGCCTCGCCCAGCGTATGCATCACACCGCTGATGGATTCGGTGACCACCGGCGTCGTGTCATACGGGTACACCGCTTCAATCCCGGCCGGGAAGAATGGTTTCAGTCGGTCGACCGTGGCGCGAATCGCCTTGGCGGTATCAAGGGCGTTGGCGCCTGTGGCCAAGCGGATGGCGATACCCGAGGCAGGCTTGCCATTGGCTTGGGCGTTGATGCTGTAGTTTTCACCGCCCAAACTGATATCGGCCACATCACTCAGGCGCACCTGGGAGCCGTCGCTATTGACCTTAAGCAAAATGTCACCAAATTGCTCGGAGGTCTGCAGTCGAGTCTTGCCAATGATAGTTGCGGTAAACACCGTACCTTTGCGCGCCGGAAGACCACCAATCGTGCCCGAAGCCACCTGCACGTTCTGCGCCTCAATCGCCTCGGTCACGTCGACTGGCGTCAACTGGAACTGGTTCAGTTTGGCCGGGTCCAGCCAGACTCGCATGGCGTATTGCGTACCCCAGATCTGAAAATCACCAACACCTGAAGTCCTCGAAATCGGGTCCTGGATGTTTGAGACGATGTAGTTGGATAGATCCTCCTTGGTGTGTTTTCCATCGGTGGAAACCAGGCCAATGAACATCATGAAATTCTGTTGGAATTTTGTGACGCGAAGCCCTTGCTGCTGCACTTCACGCGGCAACAGCGGCGTGGCCAGGTTCAGCTTGTTCTGCACCTGAACCTGGGCAATATCCGGGTTGGTGCCCTGGTTGAAGGTCACGATGATTCGCATGCTGCCATCGGCATTACTCTCCGAAGAGATGTAGCGCAGATTGTCGATGCCGTTCATCTGCTGCTCGATCACTTGCACGACCGTATCTTGCACTGTCTGCGCGGAAGCACCGGGGTAAGAAACCTGAATCGCGACAGCGGGTGGTGCAATGTCAGGGTATTGATTGATCGGCAAATTGAGGATCGACAATGCCCCAACGAGCATGATGATCAGTGCAAGCACCCACGCGAAGATCGGTCTATCAATAAAATACTTCGACATGGTCTACTCCGCCTTAGCGCTGGTGTTTAGCGCCACAGGGGCTCTGTTCGCCTCATCTGTCATCGCTTCCTGAGCGACCACGGAGCTCCCCGGCTTAATGAACTGAAGCCCTTCGACGATGATTTTGTCTCCGGCGCTCAAGCCGCTTTCCACCAGCACATTCGCACCGACGGTGCGGCCAACCTTGAGCTGGCGTTGCTCGACTTTGTTATCGGCGGTAACGACCATGGCGGTCGGGGTGCCCTTGAGATCCCGGGTCACACCAATCTGTGGAGCAAGAATGGCCTGCTCGGCGACCCCCTCCTGCAACCGCGCATGCACAAAAATCCCGGGCAGCAGCAAGTGATCGGGGTTGGGGAACACGGCGCGCAGGGTGACCGAGCCGGTTGCTTCGTCGACCGAGACTTCTGAAAACTCCAGCGAACCCTGCAGCGGGTACTGGCTACCGTCCTGAAGTGTCAGGCTAACTTTCGCAGCCTTATCAGCAGTTTTCTGCAACTGCCCGCTTTCAAGAGCCCGACGCAGTTTGAGCACCTCGCCATAAGGCTGAGTGACATCGACATAAATGGGGTCGAGTTGCTGGATAATCGCAAGGGCGGCTGCTTGGCCATTAGAAACTAGCGCACCTTCGGTCACAGCCGAACGTCCAATTCGCCCGCTGATAGGCGCGAACATTTTGGTATATCTCAGATTGATCTGGGCGCCCTTGACTTGTGCCTCTGCCTGCATCTGCTGAGATCGAGCAGTGTCATACTCCTGCTTGCTCACCGCCTGCTCATCGATCAGTTGCCGATACCGGGTGGTCAGCGAGCGAGATTGCTCCAAACTGGCCTGCGCACTGGCGAGCGTCACCTCGTAAGTTGATGGATCGATCTGATAAAGCTGCTGACCAGCCTTGATATCTGCGCCTTCCTTGAACAAGCGTTTCAGGACGATGCCATCCACCTGCGGCCGAACCTCGGCAAGGCGATAAGCACTGGTACGCCCAGGCAGATCGTTGAACAAGGTCACAGCCTGGGTTTTCAGGGTCACCACACTGACTTGGGGGGCTTGCACCGGCGCAGTAGCAGCCTGCTCGTTGTTGCATCCACTGAGCATCGTGGCAAAAGCAATGGCGGTTACCAAAGCAGGATAGATAGGCTTGAATGGCATAAAGTCCTCGAACACAGCGCTGAAAAATGCGCGCATGAGTTTGCAAACTGCCGCAGCACAGGCTGAAACAGCTGCTGGTGGCAATGGGAGAAAGAGTTCGGCAAGTACGCGCAAGAAGCGCGGTGCGAAGATCAAGCTTATTGACCGGGTTAATAAACCCGATGAGCCAATGCGCTGCGCATTGGATTGTTATGTAGGCATGCTAACAATCGAGGGGCCTGAGGATTAGCCCGACTTTACTGAAATCACCAATGAGTGATATTCAGCAATAAAATGGTTTCAGAATTTTGCAGATTACTCACAACGCTCTATATCCAGCGATTAACGAAGGACAGCATTTCGATTAGTGAGTTTTGATCAGCTTTGGCCTCTAATGCGTGCAGCGCATCGGCGAGGCTCATATCCTGCAGGAGCTTCCAACTCAAGTCTTCTACGACTCTGCCATGGATAATTCACGGGAACATCTGGGTTCAAGCTGACAAGTTTCGTGGATCGTTGACGTCCGCAACTTCAGACTTCCACCCGCTCGCCCATTCAGGACGGCCTGCATCTCCCCAAGCACCGCCATCGCCACACTTTCCGGGGTGTCCCCACCCAAATCCAAACCCATTGGATAGTGCAATCGGTCCAACGCAGGCAGGCTGTTTGTCTGTCGCGTTATTTCATCAAGCAGACGCTCGGTCCGATCACGCGGCCCGAGCTGACCGATGTAACGGGGATTACCTTGTAACGCGCCTTTCAACCAATGCGCATCCTGGCTCAGGCTATGGGACATTACCGCCACACACGCCCCCTCCACGAACTTTCGAAATTCGAAAGGCCCGCCTATATCGGCGCTCAACACCCGATCCGCTTCGGGAAAACGTTCCGGACGGGCGAAATGTGGGCGACTATCAACAACGGTGACATGCCACCCCAGGATTTTTGCGATCCGTACCAACGGCTGCGCATCATGGCCCGCCCCAAAGATCATCAGACGCGGTGGTGGCGCGACGTATTCCAGAAAAACCTCTACCTCCGCATAGCCTTCGGTATAGCGTTGCCGCGTAGATTTTTGCTGGTCCAATGTGAGACGCAGATCAGCGGTAATTCGCTCGTTCAGTGCAGGATGGTAGAGCCCTCCGAGGGGCGCCGCGCCAGATTCCAGGAACACACGGTCTCCAACATCTGCACGGCTATTGCGTGAGCCCGCTATTACCGTTGCGATTGCTACGGGTCTCTGGTTGCTTCTTACTTTGCGTAAAGCATCAAGCACAGCGCATTGCTTTGTAGCTGGTACTCGCTCAAACAACACATACACCTTGCCGTTGCAGCCCAGCCCAAAACCAAGGGACTCTTCACCGCCCTCTTCGTCTGTGGCCTCGGTCGTGCTGTAGCTACGAATCACCGGGCCCGACTCACTCAGCCACCAGGCCTTTCGCACCACATCAGCCTCCAGACAGCCACCACTGATAGTGCCCTCCGGACGTCCATATTGTGAAACGAGCATGCGCGCCCCCGGACGGCGATACGCCGACCCCTCGACCTTCACAACGGTGGCGAGTACAGACTCTCGACCCTCGTTCTGTTCGGCGTGGATGGCATCGAGCAATGCGTTCAAACTGGACATATCAGATCTCTCTCCCAAAGCGAATCCGGCGAAGTCGCTGTCGATCGCCAACTATCCAAGCGGGCGCAACTCTCTGATCAAGTCGATCAGCAAACGTAGCGTGATCGGCACCTGCCGGTAGCTTGAGTAATAGATATGGAAGCCTGGACCGACACTGACCCAATCCTCCAAAACCACTTGTAAAGTTCCTTCCGCTACAAGCGGCGCGACAATGGGTTCAGCACAATAAGTCAGCCCAGCGCCCTGGGTGACCATGGCGAGCATCATCCGCGTCTCATCCAGCACGACATTACCGGACACTGGGATCTCTAATTTTTCACCCTCTTTCTCAAACTCCCAGTTGTACATCCGGCCGTTGCCTAGCCGAAACCTTAAACAACTGTGCTGTTTCAAATCCTCGGGGTGCAGCGGCATGCCACATCGGTCGAGGTAATCGGGGGTTCCTACCACGACCCATCGAACAGGGGGGGAAAGACTTTGGGCAATCATGCCTTCAGGTACGGTAGCGCCATACCTGATCCCAGCGTCGAAGCCTCCTTCAACAATGTCCACCATACTGTTGGTGGTTGAGACTTCCACTTCGATATCGGGATAACGATGAGCAAATGTCGATAAAACGGGTGCCAACAAAAGGAGCGCCGCGTCACTGAAAACATTCAGCCGTATACGACCAGTGGGCTCATCACGGAACTTATTCAACAACTCAATGGCCTGGTCGATTTTGTCGACAGGTTCGCTTATCAATGCCAGCAGCTCCTCACCGGCTGCCGTCAGGGTGACGCTGCGGGTCGTGCGATTGAGCAAACGAACCCCCAATCTCGCCTCCAGCCCCTTGATCGCATGACTCAGCGCAGATGCACTTATCCCTACTTCAACACCCGCACGACTGAAGCTGGAATGGCGGGCGACAGCTAAAAAGTAGATAAAATCGCCAAAGTTGGCACGAGTCAGCTGCATGAGTTCTCTGCCATTGGTGTGAAACGTATGAACGAAAGGGCCTCTCCCGCCCCCTGCGCCACAGACAGTTTTTGCCGGCGTGGTTCTGACTGTTTTGGGGTATCACTCATCGACCAAGGTGATCGTTACTTCAAGGGACCCAGGACGCGCGAGTATTCCCAGGCCGGAATCAATCCTGCCGAGTTTGATAAGGTCGCTCGAATACTTGAACCCTTTATGAAAAATGGCGAGATTTCCCCAAGGCGCATAGAAGGCAATGTCACCCGCCGAAGGCGTGAACCCAGCTGGCGCGCCCTGTGTCGATAATGGCTCGGGCAGTACGCTGATCTTCTCGGTCGAGGCGTAGTCGTCCAGTGTCAGTTTCATCGGCAGCTGTTTAACGAAATCTATGGAGGAATCGTTGTTGTCGAGCGTTGCCGTAACCGGACCGCCTGAAACATCGATGCGTATTTTCATAGTTGCTCCACTTTGCTCCGATGGGCTGCGGGGCACGCCCTACCCCCGACCCGAATTGATCTGACAGCCAAATTGCTTTCCCGCCAGAAGGTATCAGCTGACAGAAAAACTGAAATACCTCGCAGCGATTGAAGTCATGAATGAGATTTATCAATCGTCCTTACACACGCAGTGCATTCATAACCAGCGTGAAGGCCCGCGACGGCTGCCTGCGACTTGGGTAATACAAATGGTACCCCGGGAAGGGAGCACACCAATCTTCCAGCACACGAACCAGGCGGCCATTTTCCAGATGCGGTGCGAATTCTTCTTCAGGAAGATAGGCGATGCCCAGGCCGGCCAAGGCTGCATCCACCATGCTGGGAGAGGTGTTGAAAACGAGCTGGCCATCCACTCGTACGTTTAACGGTTGGCCACGACGCTCAAACTCCCAAACGTATAGCCCCCCTGCTGTTTGCATACGCTGATTGATACAACTGTGCTTTAGCAGGTCCCGTGGATTTTTGGGCGTTGGATGCCTTTCGAAATACATCGGGGAGGCCGCAGCGGCCATGCGCAGTTGAGGACCGATGGGTACCGCAACCATATCCTTGTCGATGGTATCGCCCATACGCACGCCTGCATCGAAACGGTCGGCGACGATGTCTCGAAAACCATAATTGATATCGAACTCTATCTTGATATCCGGATAATCGAGCAAAAGCGGCGTGAGCTTGGGAAGCAAATGTGCTCGAAGAATGTGCTCACCACAGGTGATGCGCACGGTGCCGGCGGGTTTATCGCGCATCTCGGTCAGTTCGTCGAGTTCTGACTCGATTTCGTCAAAGCGATGACCAATGGCTTTTAGTAAACGCTCGCCCGCTGCCGTAGGCGATACGCTACGGGTGGTTCGTGTAAGCAAGCGAATCTCCAGCCTGGCCTCTAACCCGCTCATTGCCTGGCTGAGGGCAGATTGAGTCACGCCCAGTACGGAAGCTGCCCGCGTGAAGCTGCCTTCACGGGCAATCGTTACGAACGATAAGAGATCATTGAGGTTACGTCTGACCATCGCCCAAGTCTCTCATAAATCATTAATTAGCAGGCCTTATAGCCCCTTTAAGGACTGATTAGCTAGTGGCGTCGAAGGGGGCCGGTTACATTAACAACCTCTTTTTAACCAACCCTTCGTTGTATTCAGCGCGAGCGATCGCCATGGCGCTTGGGACGAGAGGCGCGAAGTGACCCGAGGGGACGTGCATGGATCGTAGAGACTTTCTCATCAGAGGCGCCGGACTGGGTTCGGCGTTGATCGCAGGCTCACTTCTGGAAGCAACGGCATCCTGGGCAGAGGCCCCAACCAATTCCCGAAGGGAGGCTCCCGCGTCCAACGCACAACGGGACAACAATGCAAGCGGCAAAGCCCGCGTATTCATTACCGGCTCGGCCGATGGACTGGGCCATGCCACCGCCAAAACCCTGCTTGCCCAAGGCCACGAGGTTGTCGTGCATGTGCGCTCCCCTGCCCGGTTGTCTGCCGTGCAAGAACTGGTGGACCAGGGCGCCATCGCGACAGTCGGCGACTTGGGCGATCTTGAACAGGTTCGCGACCTTGCCCGTCAGGTCAATGCCATCGGCGCGATGGATGCCATTGTTCACAACGCTGGCATCCTCAGCGGGGCGCAACTGCTAGTCGTCAACGTCGTCGCCCCCTATATGCTCACGGCCCTGATTCAGCGCCCCAAGCGTCTGATCTACCTGAGCAGCAGCATGCATAGGGGCGGACGAGCCAGCCTGACGGGATTGGACTGGTCGGGCAGCACCCCCACAGGCAGCTATTCGGACAGCAAACTCTTTGTAACCGCACTCGCAGCAGCCGTTGCGCGGTTGTACCCCGACGTCCTCAGTAATGCGGTCGATCCGGGCTGGGTCCCAACGAAGATGGGAGGTCCCAACGCACCTGACGACCTGCGCCTGGGACACCTGACCCAGGAATGGCTTGCCACCAGCAATGACCCTGAGGCACTCACCAGCGGCGGCTATTGGCACCATCAGCGACGCGAACAGCCGCATTCCGCGGTCCAAGACTCCCGATTCCAAGACTTGCTGCTGGCTGAACTCACGCGCGCCAGCGGCACGAACCTGTCGTGACCACCTCCACGGTAACTACTGCATGAAATTATTCTGGGGTCGTCTTCTCATGGCCGTTGTCGGTATCGCTCTGCTAGGCATCGTTGGCGCCTTCGCCTATTTACAGCAGCCGGTCTTCGGCGACCTGCCCAGCGGCGAGCGGCTGACGCGCATCGAACATTCGCCCAATCATGCCGACGGAGTGTTCCGCAACCAGATCGACACGCCCATGAAGACCACGGACCAATCCGAGATATCGATGTGGATGCAGACCCTTTTCGGGCAAGAGGGACAGCCTCGACCGCCAAGCCCGATTCCCGCCGTCAAGACCGACCTCAAAGCACTCGACCCTACACAGGATATAGTCGTTTGGCTGGGCCATTCCTCCTACTTCGTGCAACTGGGCGGACAACGCATCCTGATCGATCCGGTGTTCAGCACTTACGCCGCGCCGATCCCCGGAGTGAACAAGGCATTCGAGGGCACCAGCCTCTACACGGCCGATGACATACCCGAGATCGACGCTTTGTTGATCAGCCACGATCATTACGATCACTTGGACTATCCAACCGTTCAGGCGCTTCAGACCAAAGTCAGAAAGGTTATCGTGGGGTTGGGTGTAGGCGCGCATTTCGAGCGCTGGGGCTACGACATTGGAGTCGTACGCGAAGCCGACTGGAACGAAGTCATCGCGCTGACACCGAACGTCAGAGTCCACGTCACCACAGCTCGACACTACTCTGGACGCACCTTTACCCGCGATCAGTCGCTGTGGGTCGGCTTTGCACTTGTGTCTCCTGAGCAGCGGTTGTTTTTCAGTGGCGACTCGGGTTATGGCCCGCACTTTGCCGAGATCGGCCAGCGGCTGGGTCCGTTCGACTATGTCGCCATTGATGCAGGTCAGTACGATCCGCGCTGGGCGAATGTCCACATGAATCCGGAACAGGCCGCGCAGGCAGCCAAGGACCTGCACGCCCGAGTGCTGATGCAGACGCATGTGGGCCGCTTCTCCATCGCCCCTCACGATTGGGATGATCCGTTCAAGCGCATGCAAGTCGCCAGTCAGGGGCAAACCTTCGCGCTGTGGACGCCCGAAATCGGCCGCACGGTCTACCTTGACGGCCGTGCGCAGTCGTTCACGGCATGGTGGGAAGACGACGCAGCGAAGACTCCGCCTCAGGTCGCAACTGGAGCCAGGAAGGAGTAAGTCGTGCAGTCTCCCGTCTCGCTGTTGTGGCTACGTCAGGCAAACGTGCGCCCCGAAGAAGCACCCGCAGTCCTGTGGTCGATGCTCTACGTCATCGCGCTATTTCTGGCGTATTACCTGTTGCGACCGATCCGCGACGAGCTCGGTGTGGCCGGCGGGGTCCAGAACTTGCCCTGGTTATTCACTGGTACGTTGTTGGCGATGCTGGTAGCCAGCCCGTTGTTCGCGCTGGCCGTGCGCAAACTGCCACGTAAGCAGTTCATCGTCGTGGCCTATCGTTTCTTCGCTGCCAACCTGATGTTGTTTGCACTGCTGCTGCATCTCACCGATCCACAGTGGCAGGTGTGGCTGGGACGTGCCTTTTTCATCTGGGTCTCGGTGTTCAACCTGTTCGTCGTCTCGGTGTTCTGGTCGTTCATGGTGGATATCTTCGACAGCGAGCAGGGCAAACGGCTGTTCGGGCTACTCGCGGCAGGAGCAACGATTGGCGGCCTCTTGGGCTCGGCTATCACTTCCAGCCTGATCCAACAGTTGGACCGCTCCTGGCTGATGGTGATTGCCATCCTGTTTCTGGAAGTGGCGGTACTTGCATCACGCCGTTTATCTCGCCTTGCTCCGATGCTCAGCCACACCACGCCCAAGGAAAACCCTGACCGACCCTTGGGTGGCGGCATCTTTACCGGCATGGTCCACACGCTGCGCTCGCCCTACTTGGTCGGGTTGGCACTATTCATTCTGCTGTACTCGGTTACATCGACTTTCTTGTATTTTCAGCAGGCCAGCATCGCCGAGACCTCGTTCCCTGATCGTGCGGCCCGCACGGCGTTCTTTGCCAATATCGACTTGATCGTCAATGCGATCACACTGGTATTCCAGCTGTTCATCACCGGCAGGATGATCGCCACCGCGGGCATCGTGGCAACGCTGTGTGTCCTGCCGCTGGTCAGCCTGTTCGGCTTCGCTGCCTTGGCCGCCAGCCCTAGCGTCGCAGTCATCGTGGCCGCGCAGGTCGCCCGCCGGGTAGCGAACTTCGCACTGGCCAGACCCGCCAGGGAAATCCTGTTTACCTCCAGCACACGTGAAGATCGCTACAAAGCCAAGAACTTCATCGACACGGTCGTTTATCGTGGCGGTGACCAAATCGCCAGCTGGGGATACGCAAGCCTGATGGGCCTTGGCCTGACCCTGGCGCAGATTCCCATGATCTCGGTCCCCCTCTCAGCTATCTGGCTGGGCTTGAGTGTCTGGTTGGGACGAACCCACCTGAAGCAGGAACAGCGCGATTCTACGGTCTCACCATCATTGATTGAGGACAGGACATGAAGTCTACCCGCCGCTCCATAGTGAAATCCCTTGGCGTATTGGCCGCTCTGCCTTGGCTCATCCCCGCGAGTCGCGCCTTTGCGGTCGCGCCAACCCGCATCGGCGTGATCGGTAGCGGATCGCTGGGCGGCACGGTAGGTCGGCTGTGGGTCGAGGCTGGACATGAGGTCATGTTCTCTTCCCGCCATCCAGAGCAATTGCAAGACATGGTTGAGGCGTTAGGGCCACGCGCTTCGGTCGGCCTGCCGATGGCGGCAGCGGAATTCGGCACCGTGCTTCTGTTGGCTATTCCGTTTGAAGCGCTACCCCAGGTCGGGCGAGACCTGCACAGTGCCTACCGCGGCAAGATCGTTCTGGACTCCACCAATCCTTGGGGCACAAGCAGCAGCGATGTATACCGCGAAGCGCACAACCTGGGCGTTGCTGAAACCGTCGCGAAGTACATGATCGGCGCGCGACTGGTGCGCGCATTCAGTGCCGTCGATGCCACCGTGGTGGCAATGTCTGCCTCACGAGCGGGCGGGCGCATTGGCATGCCCGTCGCAGGAGATGACGCCGAGGCCTTGCGGGTCGCCGCCGACCTGGTACGCGATGCTGGTTGCGACCCAGTCGTCGTGGGCAACCTGGCTGCCTCCGCCTCGTTCCAGCCGGGCAGGCCGGGTTTCCGCGCCCATCTGACCGCACCGGAACTGCGCCGCCTCCTCGGCCTGTAGTGCAGAGTTCTGGTGGCCGCGTAGATAAGCAAGAAACCTTGCTGCTAGCTCCCACCTCAACAATCGGCCGGTGGATCAAACTGCCAGGCTCTCATGAGTCGGGCAGCGTGATCGCGAGGAAGCTGAATCTAACCGCCGGGTGATCGGAAAATGTGCCGCTCTCCTGTCACCCGCCCCCCCTCCTGCACTCAGCTCATCCAGTTCCCGCCATCAACGTTGTACGTTTGTGCAACGATGTAATCGCTCTCCGAGCCCGCCAGGAAAATTGCCATTCCTACCAGATCCTCTGCTGTCCCCATTCTTCCATACGGAACCTCAAGGCCGACGAGCCGCTTCTTCTCACCCAGGGGTCGGTTCTCGTGTTTGGCAAAGAGCGCGTCGACACCGTCCCAGTGTTCGCCATCGACAACCCCCGGGGCAATCGCATTGACATTGATTTTGTGCTTGATGAGGTTAAGGCCAGCAGACTGTGTAAGGCTGATGACGGCCGCCTTGGTGGCGCAGTAGACGCCTACCAACGCCTCACCGCGGCGACCCGCCTGGCTGGCCATGTTGATGATCTTACCGCCATGCCCCTGACTGATCATCTGCTTCGCCGCTGCCTGAAGCGTGAACAGCGTCCCGCTGACATTGATTGCAAAAAGCTTGTCGTAGCTTTCCCGAGTGATCTCGGTGATCGGTGCAAGATCGAACAACGCCGCATTGTTCACAAGGATGTCCAGCTTTCCTGCGTGGGCAACGACCTCCGCGATCGCTGCATCAATGGACGCCTGGCGGGTAACGTCCATCTCCACCGCGTAAGCTTGCGGCCCAAGCTCGGAGGCCGTCGCTTGAGCTCTTTCCAAATTGATGTCGGCGATAGCGACCGTAGCGCCTTCACCGATATAGGCCTGGGCAAACGAGCGTCCAATACCGCGCGCGGAACCAGTGATCAAAGCGCTTTTACCTTCGAGACGTTTCATTGAATCTACCTTTGTGGTTCGTGGCGCGCTTCATCGAAAGAGCGCGCGTGATGGAAGTCAGGCCGCGCGTGATGCCGCAGGGCTTACCGAAAGACCGCTCTCATCAAATAGATGGCAATGAGCGACATCGAGGGTGAGATAACGCCGGGCGGCGTACGGCACTTCGCAATCCCCCTGGACACGTACCGTCAGGCTTTCTCCTGAATCGACATTCACGTGGCAGAAGGTATCGCTGCCCAGGCGCTCGGTGACATCCGTCGTGACCGGCACTTGGCCTTCAGCGCCCAGGGTCAAATGCTCCGGCCGTATCCCGATCGTCACGGATTGCCCAACCGACAACGCACTGCTGTCGCGTGGAATGAGCAAAGTGGTTCCAGAGGCGAATCTAACCTCCACCCCCGATGCATGCACGGCATGCACAGTCGCCTGCAAGAATCCCATTTTTGGTGTCCCAAGGAAGCCGGCAACGAACAGGTTGGCAGGGTGATGGTAGAGCTCGAGCGGCGAACCAATCTGCTCGATCCGCCCAGCGTTAAGCACAACGACCTTGGTGGCGAGCGTCATGGCTTCGACCTGGTCATGGGTCACGTAGATCATGGTCGCCTGCAGCTCCTTATGCAGTCGGGACAGCTCCAAGCGCGTCTGTACACGCAGCGCAGCATCAAGGTTCGACAGTGGCTCATCGAAAAGGAAAATTTTCGGGTTTCGGACAATCGCACGCCCAATAGCGACTCGTTGGCGCTGACCACCTGACAACTGCTTAGGCTTGCGGTCGAGCAGAGAACCAAGTTCGAGAATCCTTGCGGCCTCGGCGACCTTCCTTTCCACATCCGGCTTCTTCTCACCGGCCAGATCCAAGGCAAATGACAAATTCTTGCGTACCGTCATGTGCGGATACAGAGCATAGGTCTGGAATACCATGGCCAGGTCTCGTTTGGCAGGAGTCACCTCAGTGATGTCTCGGCCGTCGAGCTCGATCGTGCCGCTCGTGACGTCTTCCAAACCTGCAATCAGGCGCAACAGGGTCGACTTGCCACACCCCGACGGCCCTACGAACACCACAAATTCCTTGTCCTTAACCTCGAGATCGATGCCCTTGATGATGGACAGTCCCTCGAAACCTTTCTTGAGATTTTCTATTTTCAAAGTGGCCATGCGTAAAGTCCTGTATGAAATTGGAGCCTTCGCGAAATCATTGAATGCTCGACGTCGTCATTTGACGGCGCCAAAGGACAGCCCACGAACCAATTGCTTCTGACTGATCCAGCCGAAGATCAAGATAGGTGCGCAGGCCAATGTGGAAACCGCGGAAAGCTTCGCCCAGAACAGACCCTCAGGGCTCGAGTAGGAAGCGATCAGCGCGGTCAGAGGTGCGGCGCTGGAGCTCGTCAGGTTGAGCGACCAGAAGGCCTCGTTCCAGCACAGGATCATCGACAGCAGCATGGTCGACGCCAGCCCACCCTTGCTGATGGGCAGCAGCACGCGCAGCATCTCCTGCCCCAGGGTCGCGCCGTCCAGCCTGGCCGCCTCCAGAATCTCCCGGGGGATGTCTTTGAAGTACGTGTAAATCATCCATACCACGATGGGCAGGTTGATCAGGGTGTAGATCACGATCAGCGCGATCCGGGTGTCCAGCAACCCCGCCCCCTTCGCCAGAAGGTAGATAGGCATGAGCACCCCAACTGGAGGAAGCATCTTGGTCGATAGCATCCAAAGCAGCGTCTGCTTAGTGCGCTTGGTCTCATAGAACGCCATCGAGTAGGCCGCCGGCACCGCGATCAGCATGCACAACGCTGTAGCGGAGAAGGAAATCAGCACCGAGTTCCACGCGAAGTGGAAGTAGTCACTGCGCTCCTGGATGTGCAAGTAATTCTCCAGCGTAGGCATGAAGATGAACTGTGGCGGCGTAGCGAAGGCGTCGATCTCGGTCTTGAAACTGGTAAGCACCATCCAAAAGATCGGAAAGAACAACAGCAAAGCGGTGACCCAGGCCAAGGTGCCGAGCAGTACGCTTTGCAGAGACCGGGATTGTTTAAGCGTCATCATGGCGTTGTCCTCAGGCTTTGTCGGTCAGGTTCTTGCCAATCATGCGCACCAGCACAATCGCCGCGATGTTGGCGATCACCACCGCAATCAGACCACCGGCCGAGGCCATGCCCACATCGAACTGCACCAGTGCCTGGTTGTAGATCAGATAGGCGAGGTTGGTCGAAGCGAACCCAGGTCCGCCATTTGTCGTGGTGAAGATTTCTGCAAATACCGACAGCAGGAAAATCGTCTCGATCATCACCACCACCGCGATGGGCCTGGCCAAATGTGGCAGGGTCAAATGCCAGAAGATGGCCAGGGCACCCGCCCCATCCAATCGAGCGGCCTCTTTCTGCTCTTGATCGAGCGACTGCATGGCTGTCATCAGCAACAAGATCGCAAAAGGCAGCCACTGCCAGGAAACGATGACGATGATCGAGAAGAGTGGGTAATGAGCTAGCCAATCGACGGGCTGTGCCCCGAAGAACTTCCATACCGCCGCGAGGATCCCGGAGACAGGGTGGAAGATCAGGTTCTTGAAGATCAGCGAACCCACGGTCGGCATGATAAAAAACGGCGAAATGAGCAGCACCCTGACTATGCCGCGTCCAAAGAACTCGCTTGCCTCAAGCAAGGCTGCAATCAAGACACCAAAAATCACGCTGATCAGCAGCACGCTGCCCACCAATATCAACGTGTTAAGCGCTCCGGGAAGAAAACCCGAATCTGTCACGAAATAGGCAAAGTTCTCCAGGCCAACGAACTCGTTTTCCCCTGGATTGAGCAGGTTGTACCGGATCACCGAAAAATAAACGGTCATGGCCAGCGGCACGATCATCCAGAGCAACAAAAGTGCAACCGATGGCGACACCAGAAACCATCCTGGATTGATCAAACGGCGTGCGCGTGATGGCGCCGAGGCCGCAAGCTGGGCTCGAATAATGGACGTGTTCATGATTATTTACCTGTGCGGCTGTGACCGCCGGCGCTAAGCCGGCGGAGGTAAGGGGCTATTTATTTTTTGGGATAGCCCGCACGCTTCATCTCGCGCTCGGTTGTGGACTGGGCAGAAGCCAGCGCTTGCTCAACCGACATTTGTCCTGTCAACGCTGCGGAGAAAAGCTTGCCTACCGATGTACCGATCGACTGAAACTCGGGGATCACCACGTATTGAATGCCCACGTACGGAACAGGTTTGGCTGAAGGCTGCGACGGGTCAGCGTGCTTCATCATTTGCAACGTTACCTGAGCAAACGGCGCGGCCTTGAGGTAAGCGTCACTGTAGGTCGAGATGCGTGTACCGGGTGGCACGTTCGTGATGCCATCCTTATCGGTAACTAGCTGGATGTACTCTTTGGAGGTGGCCCAGGTGACGAACGATTTGGCGGCCTCTTTGTGCTTGGAGGTGGCAGGAATTGCCAATGACCAGGCGTACAACCACGAGGACCCCTTGTCGGTAACCTCAATAGGCGCAGGAGCGAAACCTACGCTGTCCACCACCCGGCTCTGCTCCTTATCGGTGGTGAAAGATCCAGCCACGCTTGCATCAACCCAAATCGCGCATTTTCCACTGTTGAAAAGGGCCAGTGTTTCGTTGAACCCGTTACTGGATACTCCGGGAGGGCCATATTTCTTCAGGGTATCAACATAAAACGTCGCTGCTGCCTTCCACTCAGGACCATTGAGTTCAGGCTGCCATTTCTCATCGAACCAGCGCGCCCCGAAGGCGTTGGCCATCGTGGTAAGCAAGGCCATGTTTTCGCCCCAGCCAGCTTTGCCACGCAAGCACATGCCATATTGATCCTTCGAAGGATCATTGAGCTTGGCAGCGAACTCGCCCAGTTGCGACCAGGTCGGCTGCCCCGGCATCGTCAGCCCTGCAGCCTTGAACAGGTCGGTGCGGTAGTACGTGATGGTGCTTTCGCCGTAGAACGGCAGTGCGTAGAGCGTATCGTTAACAGAAAGGCCCTGACGCACGGCAGGAAAGATATCGTCGACGTCGTAGCCGGCCGGGAGGTCCTTCATCGGCTCTAGCCAGTTCTTGGCACCCCACATCGGGGTCTCGTAGGTGCCAATCGTCAACACGTCGAACTGACCACCTTGAGTGGCAATGTCAGTGGTCAGACGCTGACGCAGAACGTTCTCTTCGAGCACGACCCAGTTCAGTTTGATGTCGGGATGCTGCTGCTCGAAGATCTTGGATAGCCGTTGCATTCGGATCATGTCACCGTTGTTGACCGTCGCGATGGTCAGCGTCTCAGCGGCATGGCTGGCAAGGGCGAATGACAGACCAGTAGAAAGAATTAGCGCATTCGTAATCTTCATGGGGCTCTCCACTCCAAGCCAGATGACCGGAGCTATTATTGTTGTTGTTCACCACTTGTGAGCAAAACAAGACCGCATTGCAGTGGTGGGCGAATTGATTAGATCACCTACCCGCCCCGCCCTCAAACGAATCGCGGACGCCGAACTGATACTTTTTTGATCGCGATAACCGGCAGCCACAAGGGTTAAAAAAGTATCAACCAGCTGCAATAGTTGGGCTAGCAGTCCCGGACGAATTCGGCGTATGGTTGGCGCATTCGATCCACCGTATAACTATAAAAAGGGGCACGAGATGCCTGACAACCGCGCTGCTTTGTTCGAGCACCGACCAGCCGACCTTGAAGTCATCCTTCCTGAACCCGATCAGAGCTTTCGATGGTACGAGCACGACTATCCATACGCCCTCGCCCGCTGGAACCACCATCCGGAATATGAAATCCACCTGATTCGACAAGGAAGTGGCAAGCTTTTGGCTGGGGATTACATCGGGCCCTTCACCGCAGGACATGTCGCACTGATTGGCCCAGGTCTTCCCCATGATTGGATGGGAGATATCGCGCCGGGAGAACAGCTCGTAGGCCGCGACGTGGTGCTGCAGTTTGACGGCGCTGCCCTGCTCGACCTCCAAGGTTCATTGCCTGAGCTATCGGAGCTGAAAACGCTGTTTGAGCTGGCACAACGTGGGATCGAATTTACTGGGGGGACGGCCGTCGAGGCCGCTTTGCTGCTTGAGAGAATCGGCGAGGCGACGGGGCTTCAGCGCCTGATCATGTTCCTGCAATTGATAGACACCCTCGCAAGGGCGCCAAAGCGCGAAATTCGGGTATTGGCCAGCGCCTGCTACTCGCCTTCGTTGAACGAGCGCAGCTCGGAGCGAATAAATCAGGCATTCGACTACCTGATCAATGAGCTCACATCCGACATCCGGCTATCTGTCATCGCCGAGCGAGTTGGGATGAGCGAGGCCGGTTTTTCACGCTTTTTCAAACGAATCACTGGCCACGGATTCATGGACCTGATGCGCAAGCTGCGCATCCAGCGTGCATGTCGGCTACTCGTCCAGACACAGCTCTCGGTCGCCGAAATCTGCTTCGAGGTTGGCTATGAAAACGTCTCCAATTTCAATCGCCACTTCCGTCATGAAATGCATCAGACCCCGAGCGACTACCGGCGTACTACTGCCGTGAAGCTCTTCAACCGAGACAGTCTTCACCCATCGCTACCGATCACGCAGGTGCGGTGAGACCGCGCCTATTGATGTGACGCACGATAGTGTCCCCAGCCCGATACAAGAGAGAATGAATATGCAATTGCCGAGCGTTGTTGTGTTTGGTGAAGCACTGACCGACGTGGTTCAACACTCGCCCGGACGGTGGCAGGGCTATCCAGGTGGCGCGCCCTGGAACGTGGCCCGCGCAATGAGCCGCCTCGGCGTGCCCACTGCATTCGCCGGCTCGATCAGTACCGACTCATTGGGCGATGAGCTCGCACAGCAATCGAGGGCTGCCGGTCTGGACATGAGATTCCTCCAGAGAGTTGACGCTGACCCTCTGGTAGCGATCGTGCCCTCCAGCCACCCTCCCCGGTATTTCTTTGCGGGCGAGGCCGATCTACTTTTTGATGTGGACCAACTCCCGGCAGGTTGGTTGGATGCGGTTCGACTCTGTCACTTCAGCTGTATCAGCCTTGCCCGTCAGCCATTGGGGGACAGGCTTGTTGAGGTGGCCAGGAGGGTGAAGGAAGAAGACAAGCTGATTAGCTATGACCCGAACTGGCGCAACCTGATGGACACCCGCTACCGCGAGCTGACTTTCCCGGCCATGGTGGAGCTTGCAGACATCATCAAGCTCTCGGATGAGGATCTTCGTCAGATATACCCTGGATTGAACGAAGAACAGGCCCTTCGAGAATTGCGGACAATGAATACTCGTGCCCAGATTCTTTTCACCCGTGGAGCGAAAGGCATGGTGTTGTATGACACCGACCTAAAGTTTGAACAGCCCGCGATCGCCGTTGAGGTCGCGGATACAGTGGGTGCCGGAGATTCGAGTATGGCCGGCTGGCTCGCCTCGACGCTTCTAGGCATCCAAGAGCCGCGTGCACGATTGGAGTTCTCCGCGGCTTGTGCGTCGGTGTCTTGCTCACATGCAGGGGCTTACGCGCCTAGTCGTGAAGAAGTGAACAACTTGCTGTCATACCGCATGCAACATTGACGCTGAAATTCGCATTGAACACAGCCATCTTGTCAGGTGACGGGGCTCAAGGCGCAGTGGATAGAGTACACATGCGGGTTGAGCCAGATGGACCAGTCCACCACTAGCCAGTTGAACCCGCACCAGTGTTCGTGGCCCAGGAGCAACAAACGCTCCCCCACCAGTTATTACAAGTTTTTGATCTGGCGCCCGGCAAGTCGGGCCTGCTCCATCTGCGGAAACCCCGAAGGTGAAAAGCAGCGTGCCGCCCCCAACCGCCAAACTGTTCTCTTCATCCGTCAAATCTCTTTGCTTACTTCGTCTGTCGGCGTCCCGAGCCGTCTTTCGTTCAAAGCTGAGGTCGTCAAGAATGAATACTCGTAAGTTATCAGCTGAGTAAAACTGGCATACGTCGCAGCGATTGAGACCAGAAATGAGACCTTTCAACCTCACCGACGACGCAATGATGATATTGACGCCCAGCCATCAATTCAGCTCATGGTTATATGCAGTCACGCAGCTAGCTCTTCGTCATCCCTGTCGTAAAATCATGCCACGGTTGCGCGGTCCCCTGCCTTATCGTCAATAGGTTCCACGCCCGTCCTGATAGAAGTCATAAGGCTTCTTTTGAATGACCTGAAGCTCCCATAGGCGCGCATACCCCGGCCACTGCCATGACCGCACCAGACCAGAATGAGGATCCCAACTCATACCCTCTGGAATTTTCTGCCGCAACAAATGGAGCCCCATTGATGCCCGATCCGATCAAGCTTGAATTTTCCGAAAAGTACGACGATAAGCACGCGCAGAGTTATTTACTCAAGCATCAGGACAATCTGGCCCGCCGTTTATCCCACAAACGCGACGAGCAATTGGCGCGTAGTGCGTTGGTCGCCGCTGGCGAGCCTGGCTTGGTGCTGGACTTGCCGTGCGGGGCCGGGCGTTTCTGGCCGTTACTGGCGCAAAAGCCTGGTCGCGTGATCATCGGCGCAGACAATTCTGAGTCGATGTTGAAGGTCGCAACCATCGCCCAACCGGCGGAGGTGGTGAAACGGGTTCGCCCGTTGCAGACCTCTGCCTTTGCTATCGATTTACCGGACAACGCGGTCGACAACATATTCTGCATGCGCTTGATGCACCACATCGGCGCCCCGGAGCACAGACTCGCGATTCTGCGTGAGTTTCAACGCGTTACTCGCGACAGCGTAATTATCTCACTATGGGTGGACGGCAACTTCAAGGCTTGGAAACGCAAGCGTACCGAAGTGCGTCGTCGCAACAAAGGAGAACAGGACGGTTACCAAAATCGGTTCGTGTTGCCGGCTACTACTGTCGAGGCAGAGTTTGAACAGGCCGGTTTCCGTGTTCAGAAATCCCTGGACTTCATACCGCTCTACGCCATGTGGCGAGTTTATGTATTACGCAAAAAATAACAAAATGGCCATCAGCCACTTATCCAAGCTTTATGGAATTGATAGTTCATGCCCCCTCGAATCATATGCCACATGATCAGCTCGGTGGACGGGCGCCTCGTGTCTTCTCGTTGGACATCTCTACCCAATGGGGACAGTGAGCAAACGATTAGAAATCATTACGAGCGAATTGCCGCCCGCCTAGGCGGCGACGGTTTCATCATAGGCCGAAAGACCATGGAAGCATTTGATGGTATTTCTTCAAAACCACCGTTTGTAGGGGAACACAGCGGTGGTCTGCGGGACCACAACATAGCGCATGAACCAGGGGACCCGGTTGCGATCGTGATTGACCCCTCCGGGAAGCTGCACTACCAGACGAATACCATTGATGGCGGGCATCGGATTATCTCCATTCTCGGCGACTCGGTATCGGATGCCTATTTGCAGGCGTTGCGAAACCAGGGCATTTCCTATCTCTTCGCAGGCCCTCATTGTGAAAACCTTAAGCAAGCGTTAGCGATGCTAGGCGCCCAGTTTGGATTGAAGACCCTGCTACTCGAAGGTGGCG
The DNA here is from genome assembly GCF_058798795.1 of Pseudomonas sp. GW822-FHT07A10. NCBI lineage: Bacteria > Pseudomonadati > Pseudomonadota > Gammaproteobacteria > Pseudomonadales > Pseudomonadaceae > Pseudomonas > Pseudomonas sp. GW822-FHT07A10. Next base: position 115,644 of record NZ_JBXAKV010000001.1, on the reverse strand, counting down.
GCGTGATCAATGGGACCTTTTTGAAGGCCGGTCTGATCGATGAGATCAGCCTTTTGATTTACCCAGGAATAGATGGTTTGAGCGGGGTACCAAGCATATTTGAATATCACGGCCAGTCGGATGAACGCCCTGCGTCCGGCCAGTCCCTGCGCCATATCAGTACGCAAACGATTGAGGATGGTTTCATCTGGGCCAGGTACCTCGTTGCGAAGATGTCACCGCACACATGACACTCGCAACAACGGCAAACCTCTAACGGCGGGAGCCCTCGCGTCAGGCTCTAGTCGCGCAAGTGCTTACGCTTCCAGTATTTAAGACGCTCGCTCCTGCATATAGGGCCGGGTCACCTGAGTGAGCCAGTTCAGCACTGCTTCCACGCGCGGAGCAACGTGCCTACGATGAGGGAGAAGCAACGAAGCCTGTATCGGGGGCGGCCTGAACTCTGGCAGTACCTCAACCAGCTCCCCGCTATCGATCAGGCGCTGGCTTGCCGGTACGGACACTTGCATGATGCCCAACCCGTTTCTGCAGGCCGCCAGCAGGAGTGAGCCACTGTTTATGGCGAGTGCACTGACCATGGGTACTGACTGCACCTCGCCATCTACCGCATAGCGCCAAGCAGCCTCTTCACTACGCAAGTTATTTGCGTAGTGAATAACACGATGACCAGCGAGGTCAGCGAGTGAACTCGGCACACCATACTGTCGCAAGTACGCTGGACTGGCTAAATTGCAGGCCTTCATTGTGCCTAATTTTCGTGCGACCAGATCCGAATCCGGCAGCGGGCCTATCCTGATCAAGCAATCAACACCCTCCTGTATCATGTCCACCCGACGGTCGTTGATACTGATTCTGAGATCAAGCAGCGGATGCGCGGACAGCAATTCCCGCAAATGCGGCATTACCAGCTCCTGCCCAAATAAGCTCGGCATATCGAGACGCACCCTACCTTGCAAAGCTCCGGCAGCAGGCCGAAACATCCCCTGCAAATGATCTGACTCCCTCAGCAGTTCTCTGCAGCGCTCGAAAAACAGCTCGCCATCAGGCGTCAACCGAACGCTGCGGGTGTTGCGTTGCAATAGCCGGCTACCCACATCGGCTTCCAGCGTCCGCACAATGGCAGAAGCCCGGCTCTTGGCAACACCGAGCTGCTCGGCCGCTTTAGTAAAACTGCCCAATTGGGCAACGCGGCAAAAAACCCGTAGATCATTCAACTCCATCGTCGATTGTTCTCTATAGATGAACAGAGGGTTAATTTTTCCCGACTTTATTCGCGTTCTTCAGAACCGTAAAGTCTGACCTCCGAATCTTTTCCGAGAACTGTATGACGATGACTAAAAAATCAGATCGCATTGCCCTTATTACTGGTGCCAGCCGAGGAATTGGACGGAGTAATGCCTTGAAACTCGCCGAAAATGGCGTCGATGTGATCATTACCTATCTGAGTAGTGCAGACGCAGCTGCGGCAGTTGTAAGCGAAATCGAAGCCTTGGGTCGTCGCGCCGTAGCCTTGCACCTTGATGTCGGCAATGCAGGTACGTTTGCTAAATTCGCAAACGATGTGAAAACCACGCTGCAGCAAAAGTGGCAGCGCGATCGATTCGACTACCTGATCAACAACGCAGGTGGTGGTACATACGCGACGGTTGCCGACACCACCGAGCAAGAGTTCGACCTCATGATCAACACTCATCTCAAAGGCACGTTCTTTTTGACCCAAAAATTGCTTCCGCTGATAGAGGATGGCGGACGCATTCTTAACACCTCGTCAGGTTTGACCCGCTTCACAGTGAGCGGCTACGCCGCCTACGCCGCAGCGAAAGCCGGCGTCGACGTGCTGACGCGCTATATGGCCATAGAGTTAGGTTCGCGGAGGATCAGCGTTAACGCTATCGCGCCGGGCGCGACGGAAACAGACTTCGGCGGAGGCGCTCTGCGCGATGACTCGGCCCTGAACGCGCAATTTGCTGGCATGACCGCACTGGGTCGTAATGCGCGCCCGGATGACATCGGTTCTGTAGTCGCCGCATTGCTTGGCGAAGGTACCGGCTGGATTACCGGGCAACGCATAGAGGCGTCGGGGGGCCTGCTCCTCTGAGCCAACGGTAGCGGTAGCGGTAGCGGTGGAGATGGCAGATGCCTGCACTCTCCACTTGCGTGCAGCGTCAACGAATATATTTGTCAGCGGCTGGGCAGACGGTGGCTTACAGCGATGGTAGCTTAGTGAATACACCGCGCGTCTGCTCGTAGGCCTGCACAACAGGTAATGCCAACGCATACTTGTCGCGCATTATTGCTACAGAGGATCTGCGGCCCTATACATTCCCAATTTATCATTTTCGTGCATAGCAGTATTCTGTCTCACCAACTTTTAACAAGAATCCTGCCCAGATATTATCTCCGCGCGAAGCCACAACCTCATAAAACCAGGTTGCGCAACATTTATTCACGAACAACTAATGATCAAAAAGACCCGTTTGGACGCATTCAGAATGTGAGATCGTTACATAAGAGCCTCGCAATTAGGCTTCTCAGCCACTGTCTTCCATTCCTGAAAATCTCACCGTGGTTCTGGATCATAGGGCTATCCAACAAATGGAAGTTAATAATAGCTAAAGCTCTTCGTTAGATCTCCCTAGACCATCATAAGGACGGAGCTTATCAAGGGACCGATCTGAACCAAGAGACAGGCACCGCAAGGAAGCAAAGGCCAGTACAGGCGTCTAAGAAGGTACCTAGCGGTTCTGCATCCCGGATGAGGCCGCTAGCATGTACACAGCTCACAGTTTCAATCCATGGGAAAAATCGTTTTACCGGCCGATTGATGCTGCCATACGCTGGTGTGGGCTGATGGATCACGAGGCTCAAATTCTAGACAGCGCCTGGGATTGTCCAGGTTTGCTGTCAAAGCAATTTCCACAATGGCCATGTCTGCATATCAATGTAGGGAAAATTCTCGATGCCATACGAAACAACGAGATCCCTTATGGTTATTTCGGTGTGACGACTCGGCCAGACAGCCCTATCGACTGCAGACTCGTAACTGTCAGGCATACGGATCTCAAATATTGGATGATTCACTATTATCCAGACCAACGCCCCGCTTTTCTATTTGGAAGAAAGCCGCCTGATGATTCAAAAATAAGTATTGATACCTACTTGACGCTGCGAGCTGATCGAGACGCCCTCGAAGTCAAGCTTAGGGCGATAGAGCTCGCTCATGCGGCCCTCCTGGAGGAGCTCAAGGCGATAGGCTTAGAAAGGGAGCGCTTACACGATCTAGTCGAGACGCAAGGCGAGCTGAATGACCGTAGCGAGGCTGGATATTTATGCGCCATCGGAGCTTTAATCGAAACCCTTCTTGGGTCCTCACCAGGAGGAGTACCTAACTCTGTCTTCAAGTCGCAAGCCGCTATAGTTGACTCAATCACTGCGCACTTTGAAGGTGTTCCAGGATTGAGCAAGCGCTCCCTGGATAAAAAATTTGCTGCGGCAAGACGTAGCCTTTCTCGGAATTGAAGCATTGCATTGCAATCTTATCTATTGCAATGCAATGACACTCTCCCATCAGTGCTATTCAATTCAGGTCACTTCCCACTATGCGCCAACCCGCGCCAGGAGTGACCACTATGCCCAGCCAACCTTTCCCCATAGCTGAAGCGCCTCAATCCATTAACGAACGTCACATCATGCGGCGTGAAGAGGTGGAGCGGAAAACCGGGTTTAAACGGGCGCACATTTATCACTTGATGAAAGAAGGTAACTTCCCTCAAGCCAAACGCATTGGACTGCGTGCCGTAGGCTGGGACTCACTGGAGATCGAACAGTGGATCACTGAACGTTTGGCGCAGCAGGCCTGATGTCATGCGTGTGGTGTCAGTGGTATCCACCAAAGGTGGAGTAGGAAAAACAACAGTGGCTGCCAATCTTGGCGGTCTGCTAGCGGATGCTGGCCTACGCGTCCTGCTGCTCGATCTGGATAGTCAACCCACTCTCTCGAGCTATTACGCTTTGAACCACGAGGCCCCCGCCGGTGCGTACGAACTCATTGCACTCAATCAAACAGATCCTGAGCAGATAATCTCCATGACCGAGGTCGTCGGTCTCGATCTGATTCTCTCGAACGATGACCAAGGCCGACTGAGTACCTTGCTACTTCACGCCCCGGACGGGCGATTACGGCTGCACAATTTGCTCGACCATTTCCGTACCCGTTATGACCTGCTGTTGATCGACACCCAAGGCGCACGTAGCGTGCTACTGGAGATGGCCGTCCTGGCATCCGATCTCGCCCTTTCTCCCATCACACCGGAAATGCTCGCAGCGCGCGAGCTACGTCGTGGCACCTTGAAGTTGCTCAGCGAACTCGAACCGTTCCGCCACTTGGGCATTTCACCACCCCCCTTGCGATTGCTACTGAACCAAGTGAACGCCCTTCGGATGGACACTCGAATGATCATCTGCGGTCTGCGGAAGACCTTCGCTGGGGCTACCAACATCTTCGTTCTAGACACCGTAGTTCCAGACCGAGTGGCGTATCTCAATGCCGCCTCTCTCGGTCTGCCCGTACACCGAATTGAGACGCGCCGGTCTACCCTGGTGCTGGGCACTACCCGCGTTGGCAAGACCCGGCTCGCCGAGGTTTACATCACTCAAGACATTCATCGCATCGAACATGAGGTGGTCATCGTCTTCGATCCGAAGGGTGATGCCGACCTGCTCAAGCGCATGTACGTCGAAGCCAAACGCGCCGGTCGGGAGAAAGAGTTTTATGTGTTCCATCTGGGTTGGCCAGAGATCTCTGCCCGCTACAACGCCGTAGGACGTTTCGGACGCATCTCGGAAGTGGCGTCACGCATCGCAGGGCAACTCAGTGGTGAAGGTAACTCGGCGGCGTTTCGTGAGTTCGCCTGGCGTTTCGTCAACATCATCGCCCGGGCTCTGATCGAGTTGGGTCGACGTCCAGACTACCTGCAAATCCAACGGCATGTGGTCAACATCGACGCATTGTTCATCGAGTACGCCCAGCAGTTTTTCGCCAAGACCGACCCGAATGCGTGGGAAGTGATCGTCCAGCTTGAAGGCAAACTCACCGAAAAGAACATTCCCCGGCATATGATCGGGCGCGAAAAGCGCGTGGTGGCCATCGAACAGTACCTGGCGGCGAAACGGGTGTTTGATCCGGTAATGGACGGACTGCGTTCAGCGGTACGATATGACCGCACTTATTTCGACAAAATCGTTGCCTCGCTACTGCCGCTGCTGGAGAAACTCACCACCGGCAAGACGGCCCAACTGCTGGCCCCTAACTACACCGACCTAGATGACCCGCGGCCAATCTTCGACTGGATGCAGATTATCCGAAAACGCGGCATCGTCTACGTCGGCCTGGATGCACTGACCGACGCCGAGGTGGCTGCCGCCGTGGGCAATTCCATGTTCGCCGACTTGGTCTCGGTCGCGGGCCACATCTACAAACATGGTATAGACCACGGCCTGCCTCAGTCGGGTAGGAGCAGTGACAAGCTGCCAATCAACCTACACGCCGATGAGTTCAACGAGTTGATGGGAGATGAATTCATTCCGTTGATCAATAAAGGCGGCGGTGCCGGTATCCAGGTAACCGCCTACACCCAGACCCTTAGCGATATCGAAGCACGCATTGGTAACCGCGCCAAGGCCGGCCAGGTCATTGGTAACTTCAACACCCTGCAGATGCTGCGGGTGCGCGAAACCGCCACTGCGGAACTGCTCACTCAACAGTTGCCCAAGGTTAATGTGCTGACCAAGACCCTGGTGTCGGGTGCCACCGACACCTCCGATCCGGGGGCCAACACAGACTTCACCTCCTCCTCACAGGACCGTGTCAGCAGCACCAGTGTGCCGCTGATCGAGCCTGCTCACATCGTCAGCTTGCCCAAGGGGCAAATGTTTTCTTTCCAGGCCGGTGGGCAGCTCTGGAAAGTCCGCATGCCCTTACCAAAACCCTCCAACGACGACGCCATGCCCAAGGACCTGCAGGAGCTTACCCAGCGGATGCGGGCCACCTACAACGAGCAAGCGGGGCAATGGTGGAGCGCAAGCGGTGGCGGCCCAACAACCAACTTCGATCTGGATCAGGTGGGGTAGCCAGCCTCGCTCCAGGTTTTGATTCATCGGAAAACGATCCAGAAAACATCGTTACGACATTAGCCCTGCAACGCATTGGAGTGAGCGATGACGACTTCCGCACCTAACACGCCGCCACAACCGATCCAGCACCCAGGATTAATCGTCTCGCTGATTGGCTTAGTTCTACGCATCATCGGTTTGCTGATCGCCTCGTTGCTATTCTCTATCCTCATCGAGTTCGCCGGTCTGCTGTTGTTCTGGAGCGACCAAGGTTGGCGACACAGCCAAGCCATGTTGAATAGCGAACTGGAATGGCTCAACGAGCACTTCAAAGCTTCACTCATCCTCCAACAACCCGGACCAACGATTGTCCAGTGGCTGGATTTCCTCAATCAGTGGCTGCTAGTCAAGACTGGCTTTGCGGATTTTGCCCGGCAAGCGCGGGTGTCAAGCCAGGGCAACGGCTTCTGGAGTTGGACCAATCAGCTCTACGTGAACATCGAAGATTTCGTGCTGGCTGCAGTGTATGTGACCTTTACCTTCGTGGTGCGCCTGACCATTCTGGTCCTGGCCACACCATTATTTTTGTTGGCGTCGTTCACCGGTTTTGTCGATGGCTTGATGCGCCGCGACCTACGCAAATTTGGAGCTGGGCGAGAAAGCAGTTTTGTCTATCACCGCGCTAAACGAGCAGTGATACCACTGCTGATCGCGCCTTGGGTCATTTACCTGTCCCTGCCCTTTCCACTCAATCCCATAGCTATTCTTTTGCCTTGCGCGGTAGTACTTGGAACGGCAGTAGCGATCACTGCGACGACGTTCAAAAAATATCTCTAGACGCTTAGCGAAGCTATTTTCCCATTAGCCCTACGCTTTCAACTCAAGCTGCCGAAACAAATTATATTTACAGCGGACGACTCAAAAACCAACGGAAGCAGGGCAGTAGATGAACGCACAGTCAAACGCTTCAGAAGAAGCGATCAGGGCACAAAACACTGAAGCACAAAATCAAAGTTCGATAGGTTACATTCAGGTTTTCTTGGGAATTCTGAATGATGGCAAGTGGTGGTTGGCTCCCATGGCTAGCCTAATTTCGATCTTACTTCTGTCGAAGTATTTATGGGTCATCGGTCATCCAGAATTGATTCTGAGCTCCATTGGAAGCCCCTCGAATCTGCTAGTTTGGCTGATCTTTACGGTACTTGGTTTTCTATTACTGCTAGTAACCTTCTCAGTACCGTCGCTGTCATTCATGCTTTGCATGGGCTTGGTTGAACCTGGACGCGACTTAGAACCGGTGCTTGCCAAACGCTTGAGCTGGGTGATCGCATTGGGCTTCGGAATAATGGCGTTGAATCTTCTGGCCTCCACGTTTGATCTTGAGCTGACACCATGGTTGACGTTCGCGCTGGTGACGGTCATATCAATGTTGGCGGCGAAGGTATTGCTGTCTACGCACAAGGAGCTCGCCGACGCGGCATTTGAGGTACCTCAAGGTCAAAAAAAGCCGGTCCACCATAAAGCTCATCGATACCTACGAATGACGCTATTGGGCTTCCTGCTTGCGTTTACTGCAATGAGCGGAGTTCTACCTGCGCAAATCGCGCTTCTGGCTTGGCGAGGAGCTGAAAATGGCTGGGAGGCGCGAGCAGCCATTGGAGCCTGTCTACTCGTAATGATGATCTATCTAGTCCCAGTAATTTTGTTCTACTCGTTTAAGGGGAGTCTGGTACAACGCGCAGGCAAAGCATCTCTTGCGATGTTAGGGGCTATTTTTCTCAATGCCATGCTAATGCCCGCGATTTTCGATATCTGGGTATATTCAGCCGCCAACCTGCTTAAACTTCGTGACAAATCGACCTCTCGGCTATGTGTTGGATGCAAAGGACTATCCTAAAGCCCTATTTGAGTCCGCGCCCTGGGAGCGTCAGTCGTTCGAGGGCACAGAGGGTCTCTACAGCGTGAGCGCCTTTCGCCAATTCCGTTTTGGCGACGTTCTACTTCTATGTCCGGGACGTTACGCCGGACTTTCACTCAAGCTCCTTGACGCTTTTTCCGATCGTTGCATCGCAGTGTCAGATGCAAAGGTGAAAGCGGCCGCGAAGCGCACGCCGGTAGCAACACGCCCACTTCCAGAGCCATTTTGTCTACTGGCGGCACGTGTACCTACCAGGATTCCGTTGCCGATAGGAGATTCCGCGCATTGTATCTATAGGACTATTTTCTAACACCCAGGTGCTTCCTCTGCATATCCGAGCAGCCTGTCAGAGTGCACTGCTCGGATGTGACCTGGGGGTAATGTTGGTTGCGATAATCGATCACGTTCAAATTGCAGGTCTATACGCCCACGGCCGAATCAATGATGCTTGCTAGCCACTCGGGCTATCATGAACAAAAAAGCTCTGCGACGCTTACGCGTTTGACGAGCCCCGCCGTGCCGTTAAATTTTTCCCCGATCATCGGAGGTCAACAAACCCAGGGTGATTTACTACTTCTGCCTTGATTACAGAATTGCTGCATTCGCTTTCGCATCATGCTCGGCGAGCAACATATCGAAGCGCATTGGAAGTGAAATCTCCTAGCCCTCCAGCGCTTTCCACCAAAGCTGCAGGGATAGATACTGCAAGTAAACATCCTCAGTACTTCCCTTCAAAAAGCGATCCATCACACCTCATATTTCCTGCTGAATAAATCGATCTCAGACTTGATTCTGCCCTCAGATCCATATGGGGCAGCATCATGCCAACTACTACCGTCTTTCGCTGCTTACTACTCTCGTTGGCTATCGTCGATGACAGCAGCTATGCCACATCTGGTCATGAGCAGGATCAGCTCAGCCAAGTCCAGCAGCAACTCGACATAATCGAACGCGTTGCAACGAAAGCTAAGGCAGTCAGCATGCCTCAACCCGACGATCGCTATCGCTTCGACTATCCCCGCCTGTCTCAGGACATCCAACGTATTCGCCAAGGCCTGCTGGACTATCTGTCCCCCTCTCGCGCTCAACCCCGTGACCCCAGTGAACTGGTCGGTGATTACCGCCTCGACACTCCGTCTGCCGAGCCCTCGCCATGAGCATGACCGATTCCCAGACCGCGGCCTTCCAAAACGCCGCCGGTTTCTCACCGCAGAGCAGTTCCACGCTCTGGTTGTCCCTGGTTCTCGTCCTGGCTTTGCTGTGGTGTGCCTGGGTGATGTGGACGGCTTACCGGGGGTGGACATCCGGCAGTGTTCGCTTCGGAGCCTTCGGCGGCAGTGCTGCGCGCGTGCTGCTCACCTTGCTGGTCCTGATGTTCTTCACCCTGTCCTAACACCGGAGATCACCGTCATGCTCAAGTGCCTTATCCCCCTGAAAAACAACCTGCGTGATCGTGCCAGTCAGCGCTTGATCGGTCTGCTGCTAGTTCTCGGTCCAAGTTTGGCTTTTGCTGAACTCCCGACCATGGAAGCCCCTTCACGTGGTGAAGGTTCCGGGTTGATCGAGACGATCAAAAACTACGCCTACGACGGCGGCATCCTGCTCGGTCTACTGATCGCCTTGCTCGCCTTTCTTGGCGTGGCTTGGCACTCGTTGACCGTCTATGCCGACGTACAGAATCAGCGCAAGACCTGGAAGGATTTGGGTGCTGTGGTGGGCATCGGTGCCCTGCTGGTGGTGATCATTATCTGGTTTTTGACCAAGGCTGCCGCGATTCTGTGAGGTTGGCATGAACGACGCTATCGAACGCCTTGCCGACGGTACTTTGGTTTTTCTCCCGGAACGACTCAATCGCGATCCTACCGTTTTGCGCGGATTGACCAACGATGAGATGTGGGTGGCGCTCGGCACCGGCGCCGTCACTGGCCTGCTGATGGGTGTTCCTCTGGCGATCGCCACTGCCTCCATTGCCGTGGCGCCAACCGGCATGATCGCTGGCATGGCGCTGGTGTTATTTGCCGGTGGCACGCTACTGCGTCGGGCCAAACGGGCTCGCCCCGAGACCTGGTTGTACCGCAAGCTCGAATGGATATTGGCCAGCCGTTGGCGCCTGGGCCGTGGAAGTTTGATCCTCCACTCCGGCGTCTGGACGATTCGCCGCTCGCGTCGATTGCGCCCTGCCCTGTCCCGGTGGCAGCCATGAGCCGATTTCGGAACAAAGTCGATGCCCAACAGGCTCATATCCTCAGCCTGCGCCTGGCTGTAGTAATCCTCGCTCTGGTATGTGCTGGACTTTGGTATGGCTGGCGCTCGGCACCGACTGATCTGACCGTGCATGTGCCCCCGGACCTGCGTTCGGGTAGCACGCGCAAGTGGTGGGATATCCCCTCAGAGAATGTCTATGCATTTGCCCTGTACATCTTCGGCCAACTTAACCGCTGGCCCTCCGATGGCGAGCAGGATTATCGCCGCGCCATCTATAGCTTGCAGTCCTACCTGACACCCTCCTGTAAAACCTTCCTCGACGGCGACTACGAATACCGCAAGGCCGCCGGCGAACTCCGCCAGCGGGTGCGTGGCGTCTACGAAATTCTGGGCCGAGGCTACAGCGAAGATCCAGAGCTCAGGGTCAAGCAACTCGACCACGACAGCTGGCTGGTCACGCTCGACCTCAACGCCGATGAGTATTACGCCGCCGAACCGGTGAAACGGGTGGTGGTGCGTTATCCATTGCGCGTGGTGCGTTTTGATCTGGACCCTGAACGCAATAAGTGGGGACTAGCGCTGGATTGTTATCAGGGCACACCGCAAAAAATTTCCCTGCCTGGAGGTGAGCCATGAAGCGGATTGCTACCCTGGGACTCACCGTCGCACTGATGTCATGGGGAGCTGCAGCGCAGGCCGTCGAGTTGATGCGTTGGGAACGCCTTCCCCTCGCTGTCCCGCTGGTGATCAATCAGGAACGGGTGGTCTTTGTCGATGAGGCTGTTCGAGTCGGCGTGCCCTCAACCCTGACCGGCAAGCTGCGCTTGCAATCAACCGGTGGCGCGCTGTACCTGCGCGCGTCGGAAGCCATTGCTCCGACCCGGCTGCAACTGCAATCGGTCGCGACGGGCGAGATCATCCTGCTGGATATCGCAGCCATGCCTGGTGATCAACCGCTAGAGCCCGTGCGAATTATCAAAAATGCTCAGGGGCAGGCGACCGAGGCTGAATCCAGCACCGTCCCTGTTCCAGAACGTACACCGGCCCCAGTCGCTTTGACGCGCTACGCCGCGCAAAGCCTGTACGCACCTCTACGCACCGTGGAGTCGCTGCCCGGCGTACGCCGCGTCCCGCTAAAGCTGCGCACAGAATTGCCAACCCTGCTGCCGACCGAAAACGTGTCCAGCACGCCCATCGCCGCCTGGCAACTCGGAGACTACTGGGTTACAGCAGTGAAGTTACGCAATCGTGGCTCAGCGACGGTGCAACTCGATCCGCGTCGGCTACAGGCCAAGCTATTCGCCGCGGCACTCCAGCACACCTTCCTCGGACCTGTCGGCAGCGCCGAAGACACTACGGTTGCCTACCTCGTCACCCGCGGTGCCGGTCTTGAACACGCCGTGCTGCTCCTGTCTGTTCCGGAAGGTGCCGACGATGAAAGCTAACGCCTTACTTAAATGGCTAGTACCAGCTGTGCTGCTGGGCGTGGCTTTCATCATCCTGAAAACCTGGGTCGCGGGTAGCACCTCCTCTCCAGAGCACCCAGTTGATCAGGGCAATATTCAGTTATCCGCCGAGCAAGCCAAGTCGCTCGGTATCGCGGGCGACACCCCGCGCGATACGGTCGCCACCTTGATCGGCCAAGTGAAGGCCATGCGTAGCGACATGCTCGGTTTGAAGAAACACAACGATTCGCTGCAGGCGGAAAACAACCGCCTGCGCGAGCGGGAAAACAGTGTCGATTCGCGTATCCAGACGGCGCTGGGCAGCGTGACCCAGCAGGTCGACGAAGGCCGCCGACAAGCCAACGAGGCCCGACTCAAAGCAGAACAAGACAGTCGTCAGGCTCGCGGTCTGCTGACGCAATTGCAGGAACAGTTGTCGGGGCTGACCGGCAAAGGCAAGGACATGCCGATCGGATTGGGGCTTGAGCCGGGCGACGGTATTCAGTTCGAAGGGCAGCATTCTGCCAATGATGCATTGCAGTGGATTGAGCCCTCGGATGCTCTGCCCACCGACGCCCAGGGCAAAACCAAGACCGTGTCCGCGCTGAGTCTGCCTACTGCCTTCAACTCACTGGAGGGTTTGAAGGACAATGCCATCGACCGCAGCCAGAAGCAGTTACGCGAGGTCACCAAGGGTGAACGTGACCTGACACGCTCCGCTGATCGTACCGAAGGCGCGAAGCCGGTCTACACCATTCCCGAAAACGCAACGCTGATGGGCTCGGTCGCCATGACCGCGCTGATCGGCCGAATCCCGGTGGACGGCACCGTGAATGATCCCTATCCCTTCAAAGTCTTAGTCGGCCCGGAGAACCTGACCGCCAACGGGATCGACCTGCCAGACGTCGCGGGTGCCGTGTTGAGCGGCACGGCGTCCGGTGATTGGACCTTGTCTTGCGTACGCGGACAGGTCGAGTCGATCACTTTCGTATTCACAGACGGCACCATCCGCACGGTGCCTCAGCCGAAGGCAGTAGCCAGCCGCAACGCATCCACCACCCAGAGCTCGAACACTGACAAGATCCGTGGCGGACTCGGTTACCTATCCGATCCATATGGCATCCCGTGCATTGCCGGCGAACGCCGCTCAAACGCTCAACAGTACCTCGGCAGCCAGAGCTTGATTACTGCCGCCGGCGCCGGTGTCGCCGCCTTGCTCGGGGATGAACAGAACAACAGCAGCGTGATCAATTCGGGCGGCAGTACGCTCGGGGTCACCAGCAGCAGTGGCAATAGCGCGCTGAATTCAATTCTCAGTGGTGGGGTCAGCGACATCCGCGAGTGGATCAACAAATTGTATGGCGAGACCTTTGCTGCCGTGTACGTGCCACCGGCCGCCCAAGTTGCGCTGCACCTCGACCATGAAATCACTATCGACTACGAGCCCAAGGGCCGGAGCGTTCGCCATGAAAAAGACCATGCCTCTCTACCTGACCTGGATTAGCGTGTTCTGCTGGATTCTGGCGGGCTGTTCCACCGACAAGGAGACGCTGCTGCCTCATGGTGAGCAAACCATGCTGGACATATGGAACGGCGCCGGCTCACAGGGTACTCAGCAGCAACTCCTGGATGCTCGGGAACAGTTACGCCGCCCGCTGGCTCAAGCAGATATCTCCGTTGCTCTCCAGGAGCCGTACACGCGTACAGCAGCGAACGAGATCCGTAACCTGTTCCCTCGCTTGCCCAATCCCGATCTGGTGCTGTACGTGTATCCGCATTTGAGTGGTACTGAGCAGGCGCCGGTCCCGGGTTACTCGACCGTCTTTCCGTTTTACCAACGCGTGCAGTACGCATTGCCGGGTGAACGTCAGGAAGACTTGTAGTGCGTACCGGCGATGCGGGCAACCGCACTTCTGGTTGGAAAGCCTGGCGCCACCCAGCGCGCCCTCGCGCAACCTTGGCCGATGAAGCTGCACTCTATGCACACAACCCCAGCTTCACCGACCACTTGCCTTGGGTCGAGTACCTCGAGACCGAGCAGTGTTTTCTACTCGATGACAATCGCTCGGTGGGGGCAGTGTTCGAGTTGCTGCCCATCGGCACCGAAGGGCGCGAACCCGATTGGCTGATGGCCGCCCGCGATGCCCTCGAAGACGCCCTGCAGGATAGCTTTGACGAACTGGATCAAGCGCCTTGGGTGGCGCAGTTTTTCTGCCAGGACGACAACGACTTCGCCCCCTACCTGACGCGGCTCACCGATTATATTCAAGACAGCGCGCGAGGCACGGTCTTCACCGAGACGTTTTTGGAACTCAGTCGTCGCCATTTGAAAGCCATCGCCAAGCCGGGAGGTCTGTTCGAGGACAAGGCCGTCACGCGCCTACCCTGGCGCGGCAATAATCGACGGGTGCGCCTGGTGATCTATCGCTGGATTGAGTCTGGCGCCGAGGAGACGGGGCTTACCCCAGTGCAATCCCTGCAGCAGGCTTGCGAACGTATCGCGGCCTCGTTGCACGCATGCGGAGTGCAATCGGCGCGAGTCGATGACCACGGTCTGTATGCTTGGTTATTGCCCTGGTTCAATCCGGCACCCAGGCTCACCGATGAAGCACCCGAGGATTTCTACCAATGCGTGGCCTATCCGGAGTCAGGTGATGGTGAGTCGCTGGAGTTGCCCTTCGATCACGACTTCACCGAGCGGCTGTTTTTCAACGAACCGCGTTCGGATGTACAACAGGGACTTTGGTACTTCGATGGGCAACCTCATCGGGTGATGGTGGTGGACAAACTGCGGCGGCCTCCCTTGATTGGTCAACTCACTGGTGAAACTCGCAAGGGCGACGCGGTGAACGCGCTGTTCGACCAGTTACCCGAAGGCACGGTGATGGGTCTGACGCTGGTGGTCAAACCCCAAGATGTGCTCGAGGAGCAGTTGAACCGTCTGGCGCGCAAAGCCATCGGCGAAAACCTGGCCTCGACCCAGGCCCGCCAAGATGTCGAAGAGGCTCGTGCAATCATCGGTCGCCAGCACAAACTGTACCGGGGAACCCTGGCCTTCTACGTGCGCGGTCACGATGAGCAACAACTGCACCAGCGCTCGATCAGCCTGGCCAACGCGCTGTTGGGTGCGGGGCTGCAACCAGTACGTGAGAGTGATGAAGTCGCCGCCTGCAACAGCTACCTGCGTTGGTTACCGATGACTTACAACCCGGCCCGCGACACGCGCAACTGGTACACACGCCTGATGTTCGCCCAGCACCTGGCAAACCTGGTTCCGGTGTGGGGCCGCAGCACCGGCACCGGCCACCCGGGCATCACCCTGTTCAATCGTGGTGGCTCGCCGTTGAGCTTTGATCCGTTGTCACGACTAGACCGGGCCATGAACGGCCATCTGCTGTTGTTCGGCCCGACCGGCGCCGGTAAGTCGGCCACCCTGGTCACCCTGCTGATGCAGGTCATGGCAGTGTACCGCCCTCGCCTGTTTATCGTTGAGGCCGGGAACTCATTCGGCTTGCAGGGCGACTACTTCGCAACGAAAGGACTGTCGGTCAACAAGGTCCAATTGAAACCTGGTACCGCGATCAGCCTCGCCCCGTTCGTCGATGCCTGGCGCCTGGTCGAGCAGCCGGATCAGGTGGCGAGTCTGTCGATCGATGAGCTGGACGATGAGGCAGTAGCCAGTCGCGAAGACCAGCGCGATGTTCTCGGCGAACTGGAAATTACCACCCGCCTGATGATCACCGGCGGCGAGGCCAAGGAAGAGGCGCGCCTGAGTCGAGCCGATCGCAGCTTGATCCGCGAGTGCATCCTGGATGCGGCACAGACCTGTATCGCAGCGGAGCGCCAGGTACTGACCCGCGACGTGCGCGACGCGTTGCTGCGCGTCGCCGCCGACACGCACTTGCCGGAGAAACGTCGTGAGCGTGCCCAGGAAATGGGCGAGTCCATGGACCTGTTTTGCCAGGGTTTCGAGGGTGAACTGTTCGATCGTGAAGGCACGCCTTGGCCCGAGAGCGATGTGACCATTGTCGATCTGGCCACCTACGCTCGCGAAGGCTACGAGGCACAGATGTCCATCAGCTACATCAGCCTGATGAACACCGTGAATAACCTTGCCGAACGAGACCAGTACCTGGGCCGACCGATCATCATGGTCACCGATGAGGGCCATATCATTACCAAAAACCCGCTGCTGGCGCCCTTCGTGGTCAAGGGCACGAAGATGTGGCGTAAGCTCGGCGCGTGGTTCTGGCTGGCGACGCAAAACCTTGCCGACTTCCCCACTGCGGCGCAAACCATGCTCAACATGATCGAATGGTGGATTTGTTTGAACATGCCGCCATCAGAAATCGAAGAGATCGCTCGCTTCAAGAATCTCACGTCGGCACAGAAAGCCCTGTTGCTGTCCGCCAGCAAGGAGCCGGGCAAATACACCGAAGGAGTGGTGCTGTCGAAGAAGCTCGAGACGCTGTTTCGGGCCGTGCCGCCAAGTCTTTATCTCGCCCTGGCCATGACGGAGCCCGAGGAAAAAGCCGAACGCTGGACACTGATGCAGAGCACCGGCTGCTCGGAATTGGAGGCGGCTTACCGGGTAGCTGAACGGATCGATAGGATGCGAGGAATTAAGTGAAACGGAGCTGATCCTAGGTTTCGATCAACCCGGCAGCAAATCCTTGAAAACCTTCTCCACGTAGGCTTGCATGAACCAGTCAGGGAGCTCATCAGCCCTGAATTCAAGGTCAGTCCCGTCTGTTACTTCAGCGAGCAGCACCAGATCAGCGCCGGAGTTATCAAATATATAAGCCCGGTTCGAGGCTGCGATGGCTGCTGGCAATAGGTTCAGGCAACGACCGTAGCGCTGCACAATTTTTTCCGTGGGGACTGGGTGCCCACCTGCCGCGACACGGTTCTTGACCCTGTTGATATTGATGTCAGGATCTTCAGTGGCGACAAAGTAGAGGTAGGTTCGATATCCCGACGCTTTTGCCTTAAGCATAAAAGCGACTTTGTCCTCGCTAGACATCACCGTTTCGAAGGTGAAAGACAACTGGGCTTCAAGGAGCTTGTGCCGCATGAAATCAGAGAGCACGGAAGCAAAATAGGAGTTCATCGCGACGGACTGGAAATTCAGGCCGTTATTGCTGAAGCCTATTTTGGCTGCCTCTTCAACGAGCTGGGTCGACCGAATCAGTCGGTGCGCCTTGATAAAGCCGAGAACCTCGTCACCTTCGACTTCCAGTTGAAAATCGCTGAACTCCAGGCGTCCGCCCTCTTTGGCAGCCTTTTCGATTTCATCCGGGTTGATGTAGATCCCGATCAGGTGGGAAGGGACGGCACTTTTCATTGTGCTTTTACCGGAACCATTAGGGCCGGCAAACACCCTCAGCCGAGGGACGGTCATGAGCAGCGGTGCACCTTGATAATCCCGCCCAAGGTCACTTTATGCTTGGGCTTGGCCACTCGAATAACCTTGTGCTTACCGTCGGCAGTCGTCTCAACGAGCTTGCCGTCCATGACTTCCATCACGCTGCGTCCGGCCGCCAGCGCGTTGATATAGGCCGTATTGATCGCACCTTCAGCCATGGCTGGGATTTTACCCTCCAGTCGGCTCACCAGATCGTCACTCAACACTTGGTCGGCTTTCATATCGCGCTCCACGTTCTCAGAGCGTGCAGAATCTGCACTTATCAGAATCCTAGCTACGTAAATCTGTTTATCACAGACCAACGCCATTTCTGTCAGATCTCCATTCTAGAGGAATGGAGCCTGGAACCATACCTTCCAATAAATTTTCCCGTGTAGGTCATATCGTCAGGGTTGGAGCCGCACGGCTACGGTGAAACGCCTTGAAGCCGTTGCTGAATTCTCAATAAAAATCCTGCTTCGAAAGCATCCTGAGATTCTCCTGCCGGACAAGTCTTCCGTGCCTGCGCCAGTTCCCACCACAGCGGTACGTCACCGGGTGTATTAAGCCAGGCCTGGGCGCATTGCACGCCACGTTCGATCATAGGCGCAAATTCGCTGCCCCACGGTGTCAAAAGGCTCGGGCAGCCGTCCGCCGCCGGAATTGAAACGTAATTTTCGTCCATAGACACCTTAGCTTTCGATTATTTATTAATGCTCGGTCTGTTCTAAGCAGCATAGAAACAAAATTGACACTCGGCTTAAGCATCAAAAAAGCCCGAATCAGAGCCAATGTAGACTATATCCCGTGGATTGAGAGTCCCTCAAGGCGCAGTTTGCGCGCATGACTCAAGACTACGAACAGCTTCGTCTGCAACTGGCGGAAAACATCCGCTCGATGCGGCGCGTGAAGAACCTTACCCAGGAGCAATTGGCGCTCATGGCCGAGGTGGATCGTACCTATGTGAGTCAAATCGAACGGGGGGTAGGAAATCCGTCGTTATTGGTCCTCTGCAAACTCGCCAACATTTTCGAGATCAAAACGGATCAGTTGCTCATCGAGCCTGACGCGCTTGCTCGTACGCTGAGCGCTGAATGACTATCTGCTGATCTAGAAGGTCGCTGTAAACCGACTATCCTGCGTTCGGCTTTCTCACTGACACCCCTCTTTCGATCATTGAACCTGTCCAGGCCATACACCCAGAGCCTGGATCATGTCTGCTGCCTGCCCGCATATTTCGCCCCAGAAGTTACATCCTTTGGTGCTGAGCATTCTGCTGGCATCCGGGTCAAGCGTGGCGCTGGATACCGGCAGCATTACCGCCTCCGTACTTTCTCCAGACTGCCTCGAGTACAAAGTCGTCGGCATCTGCTTCTGGTTACTCTGTACCCCCTTCGGCTGCACGGTTAAAACCTCGACCAAGGTTCGTCATTTCATTCCTGAACTGGTGGTCTCGAGCTATGCCACCACCGGTGCCAATCCTTGGACCGAGATGGCCGCACTCTCCTCTCCCATCAGCGGTGCGGAAGGTGGCGGTAACCTGATCACGCCGAACACCCAACGCGATAACCTGCCTCGTTTCAAAAATGTTGATGGCATCGGCCACCCCGGTGGCTGGGCCACCACGCAACTTGCCTCGCAATCCGGCTACGCCTGCGCCAGCGGCGCCACTGCGTTCATGCCCTACTACTTGAGCACTTTGGACTCACTGGCCTGGCGTCATGGCATCCCTGAAAGCCTTTATCCCGAGTCGCTCTTACCGGGAGTCCGTGAGATCGGTCGTCAGCTCGCGGGCAACATGTGGGGCAACGTCTATCCCCGGCAAGGATTTCTGGTACAACCCGACGACTTCAAAGCCGCTGCGGTGATGGCGCAGCGGGCAGGTGATTTCATTACTCGCAACTGGCAGCCGCATGTGTACTTACCGCTCACACCCGCGCCACGCGACGGTTACTGGCCTCCCGGCCCGATAATTGAAAACGATTCTTCGACTCACAAATGGCAGTTGCTCTACCCTCAGGTTCAACCCACATGTGCCATTTTCCCCAGCAATTCGGTGCAGAGCGCGGATGGCGGCTACGCCTGGTCGCTGTGGCGCCCCTATAGCTGCTGTAAGCGTGAGGGACAGACCTTCCTGTTTAGCATCGACTTCGAAGGCGGTGCTTCATGAGTGGGCTTTTTGCAGGACCATGGTTGGGCCCGAGGAGTTTGTTGCTCTGCGGACTGCTCGCCGTGGCCACGCATGCCCACACCGCCGAGGACGATTACCGTCTAGGCACTCAAGGCGAAGTGCTCGACGACAGGGTGATGTACACCATCGGTGGTGGCTCGGCAACGGGCTCGCCGAGCTCGCTCTATCGTCCCAACGGGCTCGGTGTCGGCGGATCCTGGCAAGCGAACATGATGTGCGGAAACATGAGCCTCACCAACACCCTGCAAAACCAACTAAACGGCGTCACCGAAGGCTTCCAGCAGATCATGGGCAGCATTGTGCAGAACGCGACCCAGGCGGTGATGTCGCTGCCGGCGTTGATCATCCAGCGCGCTAACCCCGGGCTTTATGAGCTGTTGAGTAACGGGGTGATGCAAGGGCGCATCGACTTCGACCGTTCCAAGCTGACCTGCCAGGCCATGGCCGAGAAGATGGCGGATAAGGTCGGTCAAGCCGGCTGGGGCGCATTGGCCAAGAACCAGGAGATGCAGGGCAACCTCGAACAAACCGGCGGTGATGCGGTGGCCGCGGTCAAAAAAACCGAGGCCCGTAACGGCAATAATGGAGTGTCTTGGGTCGGCGGGCAGAAGGCTGGAGGTAGCGGACAACCCCCCATCCGGGCAACCTCCGATGTGGTGCGCGCGGGCTACAACCTGCTGCATAACCGGTCGGTGGATGACAGCGCCTCGATCAGTAGCAGTGATTGCCTGGACGGCGCTATTTGCCAGGCATGGACCTCACCCCGAGAGGAATCCGAATGGGCTGTTCGAGTGTTGGGCGAGACCGAAGTCGCAACCTGCGACACCTGCGAAACTCTGCGGGCTACCGCTGGCAGCGGACTGACGCCGCTGATCCAGGAGGCCTACGGTGAACATCTCAAGACCCTGCAAGGATTGCTGTCCGGATCTCTGCCGCCGAACCCTGACAATCTGGGCAAAGCCTCCAGCCCGATGCTGCCGGTGACCCGTGGTGTGATCGAAGCCCTGCGCGACGATCCTGATCAGGAGCTCCTGGCGCGGCGCCTGGCCAGTGAGACGGCCCTGTCCAGCGTACTCGACAAAGCGCTCCTGCTATTACGCACGCTGCTGGCAGGCAGCCACGAACCTAACATCGCTTCCGCCGAACCGGCCCAAACGGCCTTGACGAAAAACATCGACACGCTGGAGCGTGAAATACGCCTACTGCAGACTGAGCTGCAGGTCCGACAAATGTTGGCTACCAATACCGCCAGCCTTGCACTCGATCGACATGCCGGAGGTGCTGATGCGTCGCGTACCGTCGAGCAAGGCGACCCTGAACCCGGCCGACTCAACGACGCTGACGCCAGGCGCAAGTGAGCCATGAAACGCTCACTGCTATTCACTTTGCTTTCAAGTCTCTGGGTTGCAGCAGTGATGATCCTGACCGCCGCACTGGTCGCCTGGATCGGCCGCACTGCGCTGGGCAGTTTCGAGGTCTGGCAGCAAACTTTGGAATCGATACGGCCTTATCTGCGGTTGTGGCGCGCCCTGCTCTACGGCGTCCTCTTTGCACTCTGGTGCGACCTGCTGAGGCGCTACCGACATCGACCACAGGACCGACTGCGCGTGAACCGCGCCGGGACATTCGGGCTCTTGCTCTTTACCTGCGTCGAGCTCACTCGATTGTGAGGTCACCACCATGCTCATGAGCACCAACAGCTACCTGGAGTTTTACCTCTCCCTGCTGGCATGGATCATCAACAACGGTATCTGGAACGTCCTGTCCGATACTGGCCTGTTCGCCGCCCCCTTTGGTGCAATCATCTTGCAAGAATGGTTGTCAGCCCGTCAGCAAGGCGCGGATGAAGGCAACAAAGGATTGCTCTCGGTACCTCGAATCGAGAACCGGCTTTGGCTGGCCTACATTGTCGTATTGTTCGGCTGCGCGCCGGTCTTTCCGCTAAACCTCGCTTCAATGGCGTTCGACGATGCAGCGAGCCAACGCTGCGGTGTCAGCGTGGCCAAGCCAGCGGAAACCGCCTGGGGTACCACCTTCAACACCATCGGAGAACGCTCTGCCAACGTGCCAATCTGGTGGTTTCTGGTGCACGCCTTGAGTAAAGGAGTGACCGCAGCGGCCACCGCCTCCATTCCCTGCGCACCGGACATCCGACAGATGCGCATGGAGATCGACAGTTCTCGCATTGATAACCAAGTGTTGCTACAGGAAGTCGCCGATTTTACTCGCGACTGCTACGGCTATTCCCGCTCTCGGCTGTTCACCAATCGCCCGCAGTTGGACAAGGCACAAAGTCATGATGCGTCCTGGGTCGGCTCAAGCTATTTTCTCGACACTCCGGGCTACTACGACACCGATCGCTCACGGACACCGCGTGTCAGCTGGCCCTATGATGAAACCCGCGATGTTTCATTGCCACGGCTGGAGAATGGCGCAGGCTACCCCACTTGCAAACAGTGGTGGAGTGATAGCGTTATCGGGTTGCGAGCGCGCTTGATCGAGCAAGTCGATCCTTCGCTGCTGACCCAGCTGAAAGGCTGGTTGACTGGCCGCTCAAGCAACGAGATCGAGGATGCCACCCTGCGCGAACTGGTCAGCCCACGCCAACAATCGATGTCCATGTCGCCCGGACAGGTGTACCAGGACTATGGCTCCCGTGCTCGCGGTGGGTCGATCAATCAGGGGCTCAATAACCTGGCCACCAACACTGGGCTGGCCCTTGGCTCGTTCAGCAACTTCCCGGCAATGAATGCACTACGCGCGGCCCTGCCGATGGTGCAGGCTTTCCTGATCATGGGCGTCATCATCAGCCTGCCACTGATCCTTCTGGTCAGTACCTACCAGCTAAAGACCGTCATGACGGTGACGTTCGCGCTGTTCACGCTGCACATGCTGACCTTCTGGTGGGAGTTGGCCCGTTGGGTCGACTCCAGCATGCTCGATACCTTGTACAACCAAGTGTCGGCGTCCAATCAGGTGCTGTTGTCGCTGCCCACATCCGGCTTTATGGACGGAACCGTCACGGCGCAGGTGATTGAGTATGTGATGGGGGCGATGTTCATCGTACTGCCGATGTTGTTCCTTGGAGCCATGAGCTGGACGGGATATGCAGTAGGAAATGGGATTCAAGGCATGTTGGCCAATGGCAGCAAAGCCGCAAGTGATTCAGCAAGCAAAGGTACAGATCAAATAATCGGGGCTGCTAAGCGCTCAGTTAGATGACTTGCTATCGCCGATGTAGTGCCCGTTGTCGTCGAAGTCACCGATGTAGAGGTCGGCACCGAGATAGTCTGGGCCTGTTTCCGCCTCTTTAAGATCCCCATCAATGGCAGCCTTGGACAACAGGAGACCAATCACAGCGATCATCGTTACGACAGAAGCTACCAACCAGAAACCGATAAAGAGCAACCCAAGGATGAGTGCCAGCTTCGTAACCAGAAAGCTCCCACGAACCAATAGCCCACCCAGAGGCATACCTGTCGCCACCGCACGTTTAGCCATACGAGATTCAAATCCTTTCAACCTACGATAAACACGTTTTACCGACATACCGCATGCATATGCCCAGCGGTGTGCGCGGGAGATTTGAACTGGCTGCTGAGCCGGCATGATTGGGCCCTCTTCTGAGCGTGTTCCTGTGGAAATTGAGACTACAGCCTACTACTGAAAATCGCCCATGCTTAACCGTTTATCAGCTTGCTCGGTCAAAAAACTCTTCACTGGAAGACAGAAG
Organism: Pseudomonas sp. GW822-FHT07A10; assembly: GCF_058798795.1. Classification (NCBI taxonomy): domain Bacteria; kingdom Pseudomonadati; phylum Pseudomonadota; class Gammaproteobacteria; order Pseudomonadales; family Pseudomonadaceae; genus Pseudomonas; species Pseudomonas sp. GW822-FHT07A10. The sequence goes on along the minus strand of NZ_JBXAKV010000001.1, from coordinate 92,637 downwards.
ACGCAACTCGTGCACCAGCGCCTCTATGGCCGTTGACCCATCCATATCATCCAGCTACATAGAGGGTACGGATCGCTGTTATCGACAGCACCTTCCCAGGTAGCCAGAGCCTTCAAAGCTACGTCACTCCGGTGATGGTTCCCCCCAAGTGCGATTAGCGTTCGGTGGCTCGCACGATCACGTTTCACGGGTGATGAACGCCTACTGCTCTCCCGAGCTTCTTTCGAGCTCGGCTCGTCCCAAACCCTCTTGTTTTTCTTCAACCCACTGCGGGGAAATTCTTTCCCCTATGGGACAGGTTTCTTCGCGCTATCAACGGAGGCACACCATGTCCGACTCACTCACAAGCAAAGCACTGAACACTCTGCGCTTGCCCGTTGTGTTCACTCCAGACGCGTGGCAACACGCAGTATTGCTCGATGGTTCAAGTCATCCTGAAAAGCTGCAGCTCGATAGGCTGAGCAACGTCGTACGCGCAGCCTTCAAAGCTCACCTGGCCGATCCAAACACACCCTACGTGGTGTTCGAGGTAGCCAAGTTCGGCTCAGTGAGTGATGCAGAACATGAACCACTGCTGCGACTGAGCCTCAGCCTGCTTCAGGCATCAGACCAACCTAACGCCTTACTGATAGCGCTTGCGGAAGAGCAGCAACGCTAAACGCAAACGGCCATACCCGGCCACTGATCCAACTCAGGCTATACGCAGTCCTGCATCAATCCAATCAACACCCACCGGGGAACCCTCCCCGACGGGCAAGGCGTTCCTGCGGTTTTTCGAGGGAAATGCCATGCGCAATATCTACCAAGACGTGACAGACAAGATCGTTACCGCGTTAGACCAAGGCGTAGCGCCCTGGATCAAACCCTGGTCCTCAAATGGCTCAACTGACTTCGCTCATCACCAGCCCTATCCCATCAACGCCATCACGCAGCGTCCCTATTCGGGCATCAATTTACCGTTGCTTTGGGCCGAGGCCAGGTTGCAGGGGTTCACTCAAGATCGCTGGCTGACCTTCAATCAAGCCAAAAAAGCCGGCGGGCACATCCGTAAGGGTGAGCACAGCACTTTGGCAGCGCTCTACAAACCGATGGAGCGCGAGGAACAAACCGAAGCAGGCCAACCCGTACTCGATGAAAACGGTCAGCCAAAAGTCGCTCACTTTGGCATTCTCAGGACGCATTTTCTGTTCAACATCGAGCAAACGGAAGGGCTCGAAACGCTTAACGAAACCGTGCTCGAGACGGAACCGAGCGATCCCGTCTTCCCCAACGCTGCTGCGGAAAGTTTGTTGCTAAGTTCGGGCGCAAATATCATTCATCGATTTGCCGACGAAGCCTTTTACCACCCGATCAGGGATCTCATCCAACTGCCGACAAAATCGCAATTCCACGATCAAGGTGGATACTACGCCACCGCACTTCACGAGCTGACGCACTGGACCGGACACCACTCTCGGTTGCAGCGCGAAGGCGTGACCTCACCTTGCCCATTCGGCTCGCCAGATTATGCATTTGAAGAGCTGATCGCCGAAATGGGTGCCGCTTTTTTATGTGCCTACGCCGGTATACAGGGAGAGCTTCGGCACGAGGGCTATATCGACTCCTGGCTCGGCCTGCTCAAGTCTGACAACCGCGCGATTTTCCGCGCCAGTGGCCAGGCCCGATGCGCCTCGGAGTATGTGCTCGACCTGGAGCAGCAACAGAAGCAGACGGTAATGGATAATTCGCGATGCATGAACGATGGAGCTTGATCGTTACCTCACTGCTGCAATCGCTTCACAGGGTCCAACACGAGTTGGACCCTTTTTCTATGCCCAGAAAAATCCCCACACTGCGGAGCTCTGACGCAAAGAACATGAGGTAATCCCGTAACCGCAGTACACCGTTACGTATCCAGATTCTCAGCCAGGTAATCCACCAGCTCGAGTGGACTTCGGCTGTCGATCACCTTGTAGATCAGATCGCGTTTGCTGCGCGGCAGCTTCTTGACCACGCTCTTCGCCGAGGCCCTAACAGCTTCGTCTGTCCCATGGATACGTGCCGCGAGCAGCAGCACGAGCGTGGCGTCAGTGAGATTCATGACAAGACCCAATAAAATTCGCACCGCAGTGTACCGACACTTTCCTTTTTCGTACCAGCATGCACATCCAATAAAACGGCCCCAGGACAAATCAATATTCCGATTGCCGCACAAAGGGACACACGGCAAAAGGACGGGTAAGGGTTGGAAGGGAATGGGGGAGTCAAGGGTAAGAGCCCTATCCGAAAAGGCTAAAAGGTCACTGACTTGCCAGTTCCCGGGAGGACCATGATGCTCAGTCTGTTTCGGCAAAAAAGGCAAAAGCCTCCTCCGCCACCCACCGGAAACGTCGCAGATGGGTACCTGTCCATCGAATCGTCCCAGGGCTTGTTAGCAGCCGAGCATCGCCGCCAGTTGCTTGATCGCATTTGGCAGTACACCGCCCTCTCCCATCCGCAATTCAGCCAGCTCTATTTAAATCCGATCCATCGCTACGCCGAGCTGGTCCAGCAGCTTCCAGCTAGCGAGACGCACCACCATGCTTATCTTGGCGGCATGCTCGACCATGGGTTGGAGCTGGTCGCTTGTAGTTTGAAATTGCGTCAGTCGTATCTGCTTCCCACCGGCGCCGCACCTGAAGACCAAGCCGCCCAGACCGATGCCTGGTCAGCTGGCATTGCCTATGGAGCATTGCTCCATGACATCGGTAAGATCGCCGTGGACCTGCTGGTCGAACGCCAGGATGGCCGCGTCTGGCATCCTTGGCAGGGTTCCCTGGATCAGCCGTATCGTTTCCGCTATCTCAAGGGGCGCGACTACCACTTGCACGGCGCGGCCGCAGGCTTGCTCTACAACCAGATTCTCGACCGGCCAATCCTCGATTGGCTCAGTGGATTTCCGCCACTGTGGGCCAATCTGCTGTATGTCCTGGCGGGTCAGTACGAACGTGCCGGCGTGCTGGGCGAATTGGTGATTCAGGCCGACCGCGTTTCCACCGCGCAGAACATCGGTGGCAATCCAAGTAAGGCGCTACAAGCGCCGACTCATTCGCTGCAACATCACTTGATCAGTGGATTGCGTCATCTGGTTCAGCACGAGCTGAAACTCAACCAGCCAGGTGCCGCCGGATGGCTGACTCAAGACGCACTCTGGCTGGTCAGCAAGACGGTTACGGACAAGCTGCGAGCCTATCTGCTGTCGCAATCGATTGAGGGCATTCCCTCTTCCAACCTCGCGGTGTTCGACGAGCTGCAATCGCATGGATTGGTTGAGTCCACTCCGGAAGGAAAAGCCATCTGGACCGCGCTTGTGGCACAGGGAAATTGGCAGCAGAGTTTCACCTTTCTGCGCCTTCAACCGGCACTGATTTGGGGGAACGAAGACCGGCCCGAGGCTTTCAGTGGAACGGTGAGCATTGCGGCTCATGAACACTCAGCTGACTCCCCGATACTAACGCTAACGCCCGAGACAGCCAGTGCAAAATCAGGTCAAAGTCAATCGCAGCCGGATACCTTGACGGTAGAGGATGCCGATTACCTTGGCACGCTGCTGGACATGTTCGAGCGGGATGAGCCTGAGGCCAGTGACACACTGTCAGAAAGCGCTGTCCAAGCTTCAACGCTTCAATCGGATAATCCAGGCCAGACATTCCTGAATTGGGTCAAGGAAGGCATTCTGAGCCATAAGCTGATCATCAATGACAGCAAGGCCAAAATCCACACGGTGGGTGGCAGCGTATTTCTGGTGACGCCTGGTCTCTTCCAACGCTATGCGCAGGAGTTTCCAGGCGTTTCGCAGGGTTCAGATCAGGAGGTTGAGGAATGGCGCTGGGTACAGAAGCAGTTTGAGAAACTAAAGATCCACAAAAAGCGTGACGACGGTTTAAATATCTGGGTCTGTCAGGTGGAAGGTCCCCGGAAGAAAGCAAAACTCAAAGGCTATTTGCTAGAAAAACCAGCACTATTGTTCGAAGCCGGGCCTGTGCCTGTCGGCAATCCTTTTCTGAAAATCGAAAGACATCAGATTCCCATAGCATCCCCACTGGACTGAGTCGACCTCCGTAGGGAAAAACCAACTCCACTTTGGAGCAAAATGGCGTATTCCCGGTCTGCAAAGTGTTGAAAATCGGACAGCAAGGGGCCCGGGCATCAGAGATTCAGATCAGATTAGGTCGGTAGAAACTGGATGCAATCATGGAAGCACTAGGAGAATGAACTTGCTATCTGGTGTTGCCCCGTCGCACTACTTGGAAGTCCTGCTCTACAACGAGCCGAGCGAGCAGTTTGGTCACAGTCATGCCGACTCTTCCGTTACGTAATGACTGGATTCAGCAGGAGGCGGCCAAGAGCGAGTTGGTGTGTACCAATGAGCAATACGACCTACTGCGAACTCGTAGGCCTACCTCATGGGAGGGCGATTATCAACGCCGCTATCAAGCTGTGGAATGTGTGGTGAGGTGCTTCGCCAATCATCTGTAGAAAGGTCAGCGCAATCAACAAACTGGAGAAGTTCTAATGGCAGGGCAAGTCATCTACCTTTTCATGTGGGGATATCAAGTTAGCTACAGAATTCACATTCGCTCGCTGGCTCGAAATGTTTTGAAGGAGCTGGGCGCACCGGCGGAGGCAGAAGTGCTTCTCGTCGGCGCTCGTAGCCCTGAAAGCAAAAACCCTAACCCGGTGTGTGTCGAGCCCGAAGATGGGAAATGGCCGCTTACTCTATTTGATGGCTTGCTCGATTCGGTCGAGTCGACTTATCGCGATCACAATCTGCAGACCATCTTTTACAGCGACGAGCCGAGCATGCGCGACAAGCCGGAATGGATCCGTCGCGACTCCGTACGCACATCGGTTGGCGAAGCACTCAAGGCCTTCGATTCCGCGCATGACGTGACATCGTTCTGCGGTGAGGTTAGGCGCATCGGTGATTACTACGTCACTCCGATCGTGCAGATTCCCAATGCAACCTTCAAGCAGTTCCCCCCGCTGCCTAACAAGCCGATTGAAAATCGGCAGCAGGGATATGGATTTCGCAGCTTGATACACGCGGCAGTGTACGCAGTTCTTCGGGAAGCAACTGAAGAGTTACACAACCCAGATCCCGGGCGTTTTACTCATCGCAGCATGAGAGATGCCGAGGAAGTCGTGCGTATGGCAGCAAAGGACTTTCTGCATACGCCGGGACTTTCGATCGAGCGGCGGTATTTTCATACCGATCTCTTCGATTCCTTGAACCTCATTTCCTCCCTCATGTACGAAGGTGCAAAAGGTGTCGGTCATCTCATCCTCGTCGACCCCAACAACGAAAGCGTCGAGTTCCTCGCTCAATTCTCTGCACCAGTTTCTTTTCGTGAGCCTCGATGGGTTCGAAAAGTTTTGCAGATGGCTACGCTAGGGGTTGGAATTATCGCGGACAGCCGCCACATCTATGGACTTGGGCAATTGAAGGGTTCGCATGACTACAGCGCACAAGATGCATTTACGGTTGCGTTCATCGATCACTATCTATGGGAGCTGCGCTACAGAGACCAAGTACTACTTCGCAGTCACTATGCGGTCCCAACACTTCCTCAGGAGCCTTTCGACAAGGCGGCCTTCCTCGCAAATTATGCTCGACTCTTTCCTTTGTCATCGCCAGAAGATGCACAGCACTTGTGGAATTTACTGATCGCGCAGATTAGTCAAGAGCGCGGCAGCATGATCGTCGTCGGGGAAGACGCTGCCAGCGAAGCACACCGTCTCAGCAAACAAGGGACCAGTATCGTGCCCACCCGCCTTACTGAAGCGCTTCTCAGGAGTTTCAGCGGCATTGATGGAACGATTTTGCTCGATCCCTCGGGGGTCTGCCACGCTATCGGAATTATTCTCGATGGTGAGGCCACAGAACAATGTACTCCCTCAAGGGGCTCACGATACAACTCAGGCGTGCGCTATGTACTGGCGCAGACTAATCGAAGGCTTGCAATTGTTGTGTCAGATGATCGTACTACCGACATCATTCCGCAGATCAGACGATTGGTCAGCCGTAAGCTAATCGAAGACCATGTTGCGGGATTGGAAGCAGCGACGCTAGACAACTACCACGACCATCGTAACTGGCTAAACAATCATCGTTTTTATGTCAATCCCGAGCAGTGCGCTCGACTTAACAAAACGATCGAGAGACTGGATGCGCTTCCGAAGGAAGTAGGCCTGATCTACCTTGGAACGGAAAAATTTGAGGCGCATCCTGACATGGAAGAGAGCTATCTCACTGACTGAATGCTGAGCTTCAGTGGCAACGCCAGCGCGACCAGATCAGTATGGCCTTACGAAATAATCACCTACTTAGGCGATCTGCATGATACTCACTGCTCGGCAGCATTACGTACCCTAGGTCAATCTATGTGTGTGGAGCTACTCAAACGGAAACCTGAGACTCTACGACAAACACAAGGACAAACAATTCTCCGTGGTTCCTGTGAATGTGCTTCTTGGAAGAATTAAGCGTCCCGCCAAGGTGCCTTGCTGATCCCAAACCTTATACTGGTCACTATGCGGACGAAACTCACTTCAAGCCGATTTCGAGCGCGTCAATGCCTGTATCGCGGGTAGCCGACGCGACATGAGGTAAGCAGAGATGTAAGCTGCACTACCCACAGACGTGGATATTCCACGAGTACACTGCCTCTCGAGTATGCAGCACCACTACAAACATGGACTCATCAGACGATCGGGTCGCCTCAGGTACACAGTTACTGACCATTGAAGGGGTACAAACGGTGCCTCACTCCATCCGACTGCATGTACTCCACACGTAAGTCCTGCCGCCCAACAATCGCCGCCAACATGGGCCTCCCATCTCGCCGAACAGCCGCAAGCTTCCGCCACTCGCTGAGATCTAAGCCAGATGGCGTCGGATGGTCTTCAGGGTGCGTGTGCCACTCCCCGACATACCTTACCAGCCCGTTGCTATCTCGCCACCGGCGTTCGGCGATACCTTGATGACCATCAAGCAAGCGCTCGAAAAAGTACTTCAGCCGACGATCCTTTGGCATGGGTATCGTGGCCTCTAATATCTCCAGATGGATACCACGAACATGACCAAGAAGGATGCCGCCCGCCTCTGCGTCATTCTCGCCTTGGATGTATCGCTCGAATACTTCGATCACCTGCGGAGCGAAATACACAACCCCTTCACTGAGCGGATCTGTCCACGTGTTTATGAACCGCATGCGGGACATCCGGGTCGGGGTAAGATAGTGACATCCCCTGTAGCAGGATCACGCGTACGGCTGATGACTCGAGTGGATAAGGAGCCCCACAACGTTGCTCCTACCCAAGCCAAAGCAGCATCCAGACCTAATGCTGCTGCCTGAACAGACACCGATGCAGGGTAAGCCACGTACTGTCCCTCACAGCCTCCTCCAGCGAGGACCGGACGCACACCACCGACTACTGAAAGAAATCGCTGCTCGATTTCGTAATCGCATAAGCAGCGGTAACATCCCTCAGACCGATGCTGCTTGAGAAGCGCCCGTACTGCCTCACCAGCACCTTCAATCCAGACATGAAGGAGCGGAGTCTGCCACTCGCCATTCGACAGACTACCATTCGCTTGTTGACCAGCTAGCCAGTTCCCGAGCCCCTGCTCACCGGTCGCATCAATGATCAGGTCAAATCCTGTAAGGTTGACCGAAAAGGCGTCCTCGGGAAGCGCTATGAGATTTGCTGAGGGCATACCGATCTTCAGTTCTGCGATTAAACCTTGTGCCTTGTTCAGTTCTAACCGATTGGCGCCGAGTCGGTGACGTCCAATATTCCCAGGAGCAAGCTTCTGATTGTCGATCAGTTGCAACTCACCTCCGCCCGTGCCGGCACCTGCCTTAACCAGCAAGTCCGCAAGGTAGCCACCAATAGTTCCGCAGCCAACCATCGCTATCCTCTTGCCTGCAAGAGTTGTCTGGCCGGGAATGTTGCGTCCTACAATATATCGATCGTCCATCCTGACCACCTGCATCAACTCAATAGGCGCTTCAAAGATCGGAGTGCCCTGATCCACCTTGGATGTGCGTTTGTACTTCTGAAGGTCCGTCACGAGGAACCCGTACTGCATCGTAGGCGCGTCAATCACAACGACGACGCCTTGCTTTCCAGCACGGTAGGTCTTGACGATTCGAGCCAGGATCTTTCGGCGACATGGAGGATCCAGTTTCGACTGCCAGTCTAGAAGCTCACCGACAGTCTTTGGCGGCCAGGCACCAATTAAAGGCCGAGGAGGAACCTTCGTCGTAATTTTCGCTGTAAGGCCAAGGAACACTTCGACGCGACCTGCTCGGTGAGCAAATTTTGACTCCGCGCGTGCCAGATCATCGGTGAAAACGAGCCCCTCCCTTTTACCCAGGCTCAATGCAGAAACCTCGCCAGATTCAGGCCTCTCGATATCGGTGTAGCAGTAGTCACCACGCCAGAACGCGAAGAACTCCTCCTCCAGATCATCCACCCGCTCCTTGGCCATGATCTGGTCAAGAACGACTGCCGCACGCTTCAGGGCAGCGATCGTTTGGCTGATCGGCCTGTATATGTCGAACACGACTGTCCCCTCCGCCACATAGCAAAGAATGCCATCCGGCCCAACATGCGGCGCAAAGGGAAGCAGGAGCTCTGGAAACGGTTGTCGGAGAATGATCGTCGGGAATGAACGAAACTCACGATCAATTAATACGTCGCACAGCACCAAACCAAACCGCGTTTCTAGCGAGCCCTCCACTGCCAGGTAGCCCGAAATGCTTTGGGATTCCTTGCGTCGAAATCCCAAAGGTTTAATGGATTGAAGAAGCAGAGGGATTACCATTGGCCATCAACCCGACTTCGAACGCTCCAGTATTTCCAGCTCGCCTGGCTCCGGTTCGACAGCCGCCATCGCGGCGGGTAGCGCGGCTACTGGCTTGTCATCAATCAGATCCGGCCGGTTCGGAAAGCGATCACCCAACATATCTCGCATCCAGCCACAAGCTGACACCTTTGCCTCGGAGCTTGCGTTGATCGCAGCCCCAAGGTAACTCTCGAACATTTCAAACTTCTTCACCGTGTCTTGGAGTTCATCCTGAGACAGCCCGGCAGTAAGGTAAACTTCAGAGTCAATCGGGCTCAAAACACCGTCTCGCAGGGCCTTTGGGATACCCTTCACTACGTTAAGCAGCGCCTCGTCATCACGCTTATTCTCAAATTCGAAGAGTGGGCAGGCGGCCGCCATCAGCAGAATCGAACTAGGTCCTTTCTCATCCCAATGTTGATCACGAAATCCCTTGATGTAACGAATCACCCGACGCAACTGTTCTCCCTTGTCCTGGACCTCCAATTCGAACCACTCTTTCATTGCCAGAGGGTCGGACTTGATCCAGCCACGGTCACACGCGAGCAAAATCTTGTCAGACGGGAGCTTCTTCCAGCTCTGTGTGGTGGCGGCGGCATTGATACCGTCCATGACTGGAATGCCACGCGCTTCCATACCGGCTTTCAAGAGCATGTACTGCACATCAGGAATCGCATAGAGCGGCAGGTCGATATGTGCGTAAGTCGAAATCACCACCCGCATACAGTTGGGTTTACGCTCCAGCGACCAACCGTTGTCATTGCACAATGGCTTCAACACCTCGTGCACCGCATCGAAGAAATCATCAATCGCTAGGTGAGGCTTCTCCTCCTCCTTCATGATGCTCAGCGGTAAATAAACCCCGTCGTCAACGTCAGACTGTTGCGGCGGAGTCTGGCACGGGCGATTCAGCGTTTTGTACGCCCAGGAACCTTGGATATAGAACTTCGGTTCACATGTGTCACCTTCGTAACCTTGGTCCCGCAGAGCTTGGGGTAGGCCATCACGTAGGGCTTGGCGAATGTCCTTCCGCGCCGCGTCTATCTTCTGCTTCTCGTCGGTCGTGAGATCCAAAGACTTCAGATACGTCGGGTGATCAGCGACCGCTCCGTCGCCATTGGGAAGGTCTTTGGTGGTGTAAAGCAAGGGGCTCAGGTTGGGCATGAAACATCTCCAGTCGATGGCTAGTGAGCACCGTGCCTGTCTTCATGCTAACCCTCGCGGTGGGAACCCTCCCCAACAACCAACCTCTTCCGTGCTGCCACAAATCGGCAATAGATTCGTAGCCAAATAGCGCGCAACTGTAGCGAAGCGGACACAAGCTGGATCCAATACTGACAGACACCTACATATTGTGCAATACATGGACGAATACAGATAGAAGACACTACATATTGTGCTATCGCTACTCAACAGCTGGACTAGCAGTGGCAGGGACCCTGGACCCACTGCGGTGGCGACAACACCCTAGCCAGGAAGCTTCAGGCGATGTATCAAAGGCGCCCGGGAATCTCCCCACACTTCGCGAATAGAATCTGCCCTGCTTAGAAGGAAGCTCCAGCAGAACTCGCTTCTTCTTGGAAATTGGCTCAAATAGTGGCAGGAAGGGAGGGATACCACATTTTATGATCGGCCCAACCTGAGCTAGCCAGCGAATGGCCGAGGCAGCAAGTGAATTACTTCAATCGCTCAAAGAAAATCATACCCGCTGTGTTTAAGCCCTTGTTCCAGTTCCGATTCGTCCAATACTCCCCATCAAGAGTTACCCCACCATCACCGTCATGAACCTCCAATCGCGCCGAACCGAGATGGCAGCCGCTATCCGTTACTTCCGGATTTCGGGTGACGTTAAGGTATGAATAGTTGAGTTCAATGGTTCCGTGCTCTGGATCGCGCCGTACCCCCACAATCGTGGTGCTCGACTTTGAGTATTTATCATCAGACTGAAACTTCATCCGTATGCCGAACAAGCGGGATGTAATGGTGACCTTGCCTTGCTTTTCAAAAAGCGCGTCGCCAGTTGGTTGGCCCGATAGCTGCCTGACCACGTTCCAGTTCGACCGGATGGTTACCAGCCAGTCTCCATCAATAGGTGGGAAAAAATTCCGAAGAAAGGGCAGCTTGCAGATCCAGGGGAACATAGGTGTCTGACCCACGCCAAGCAGGACAATCGTTGAAACGCCTACCGCCACCTTGGCTACTGACCAAAAAGCTGAAAAGCCACTGAACACTTCAGGCAGGCGCCAGAAGCTCAGCCCCCCGAAAACGATGAAACACAATAGAGCGAAGTAACCAAGACACTTTTGAATACCAAGCACCTGATACATGAAAACACCTCTACGACTAGCCAGCAGTCACAGTACACCGTTATGCATAACTGGCGCACACTCCACGGGAGTCATGGGGCTTTTTTGTACGGCAGCGACCTTCCGGTCGGGAAGGCCGCAAGCGTCCTGCTAAGTGACAGCGTCCGAACGCTCATGGCCGGTTCTGGTTTTGACTGCGTTGCTATATACAAGCACAGTCCTATCCGTTGTCACCGCTCGAAGACAGCACCTCAGCTTGGGCCCAGGGCGCTGCAAACTATTCGTGCAGTCACGTCGAAATTCTCCAGTGTGAGCACATCGATTGGCGAACGCCCCTTCAATCGCTCATGAGGCTCACAGACCGTACGATAAAGTCTCCAAGCATCGACATCCGGAAATCGCGCTAACGCAGCAAGTACCAACTTGTGCCGCAGTGGATCAAGCTGCCAATCGGGAAGGCGCTGACCTCGATTCCCCAGGCTAAGGGACAGCAGGCGCCGAGCCTTGATATCGCGGTTGATCTGATCTCGGGATTTGCCTGCCAGCTTGGCGAAGACAAGCAGCGGCAGATTACTCGAAGCTTCATAGGTGGCGAGCATCTCGGCGCGCTGACGTTGTATGTCTGATACTTGGGGTTCGCGCAGCTGTTCAGTCTGCGCTGGAGCAGGTAGGACAGGTGAATACTGAGCCGCGTTAAGGACCGGTTCGTTGCTGACGGACATTTTGGAGGCTGGAACCGTCGTCGCTGGGAAACCCCCGCTGTACAGAACGGCGTTTGCGTTCGCGCTTTCCAACGAAGGTAACGAAGCTGCACCTTCTAAACGAATAGTAAGCGGAGAGCTAGCCGCTTTCAGCTGGCCTTGCCCCCAAAGATCCAGACGGTTCGCCCAATCCTGCATCATGGTCCGGCGCTGCTCCACGTATTCCGCGTGATTGTAGGCCGCACTCACCTTGTCCGGATCGGCATGAGAAAGCTGAGCATCCACCCAAACCTTCGGGTATCCGATCTCGTTCAACGCCGTCGAGATCGTCGCCCTCATCCCATGCCCGGTGAGTTGATCGGCGTACCCCATCCGACGCAACGCGCCATTCAGCGTGTTCTCGCTGATGCGTTTGCTCAGGTTGCTTCGATGCGCAAACAAGTAGCGCTGCGCGGGAACAACCTGGTCCAGCAAGTGACGCACAATCTCCAGCGCCTGAACCGATAGCGGGACAATGTAGGGCGGTACATTTTGAATCTGCTTACCTGGCTTGCGCATCGCTAGCTGGAGTTGTTTCACCAGTTCCGCCGGTATGACCCACAAGCGCTTCTCCAGATCGAACTGGTCGGGTGTTGCCAACCGCAATTCGCCCGTCCGGACACCGGTCAGCAACAACAACCGAAGGCCAAGCCGAGTTTGATTGGCGCCACCGTAGTTTCGAAGAGCAGCCATCAATGCCGGAAGCTCGTCCATTCGGAGAAATGGATTGTGCGTAACAGGCGGCTTGGGGAGTGCGACCACATCAAGGTCTGAAGCCGGGTTATGTTCCAGCCCCTCGATTTTCACCAGCGCATAGCGGAACAATTGGTTGAACCAGGTCCGGCATTTTTCGGCTGTCGTTAAGGCCTTGCGCTGCTCGATCCTGCTCAGTAAATCCAGCAGATCGTGACGATTGATATCATAAATGGACCTCCCACCCAGTACGGGCAGGACGTCTTTATTGAAGATTCTCAAGATCTGCGAGAGCGTGCTCTGGCGCCCTTCCTTCAGGCTTAGCCTTCGGAACTCCACCCACTGATTGAACACCGCCTCGAAGGTGTGCTCCTTCGCAGCATGAACAGCAAGTCGCTGTTGTTTACGATGCTCGTAGGGGTTGATGCCCTGGGCAACCAAGGTACGGGCTTCATCACGACGGGTACGGGCTTCTTTAAGCCCAATTTGGGGGTAACTACCGAGGGACATGCGCTTCTGCTTGCCTGCCCAGTAGTAGCGGAAGAGCCAGACTTTTCCGCCTCTGGCCGTCACATTGAGTGTGAGACCATCACTGTCACCGAGGGTGTAGTCGTTACCAGTGATTCGGGCATGCCGAACTGTCATTTCTGAGAGTGCCATCGCGAGCTCCTGAACAGAGTCAGGGCCAGATGCTCATCTCGCTACACAATCTGCTCCAGCATTTAACCGATTCAGTGCTTGTCAGAATCCTGGACTCAATTCTGGACTTAAACGCACCGGATAGTGCTGGATTTCAGTGGTGCCCGCTGGAACGAAAAAAGGGCCTAAAGGCCCTGATTTCAATCGCTTACAGAATTCACTGGAACTCTGTAGCGCAATATTTGGAGCGGGAAACGAGACTCGAACTCGCGACCCCGACCTTGGCAAGGTCGTGCTCTACCAACTGAGCTATTCCCGCGTCTTGGTGAGGCGCATTCTATAGAATTCAGATGCCCCGTCAACCCCTTGATTCAAAAAAGTTTTATTTCTTTTCCACATCCGTCTTCAGATGCGGCCAGGCGGCCCGCAAGTACTGGACCATGGACCACAAGGTCAGGCCAGCGGACACCATCAGCAAGGCGTAGCCCATCAGGACCCAGAAGCTGAAGTCCGACGGATTGGCCAGCAGGATCACCAGCGCCAGCATTTGCGCGGCGGTTTTCCATTTGCCCAGGTTCGATACCGCCACATGGGCACGGGCGCCGAGTTCGGCCATCCACTCGCGCAGTGCCGATACGACGATCTCGCGACCGATGATGACGGCGGCCGGCAGTGTGAGCCACAGGTTGCCGTGTTCTTGCACCAGCAGCACCAGCGCAACGGCGACCATCAGCTTGTCCGCAACAGGATCGAGGAAAGCCCCGAACGGTGTGCTTTGTTCCAGACGTCGGGCCAGATACCCGTCCAGCCAGTCGGTCGCGGCGGCAAAGGCAAAAACCGAAGCCGACGCCAGATAGCTCCAGTGGTAAGGCAAGTAAAACAGCAAAATGAAGATCGGGATGAGCAGGACGCGTAGAACGGTAATCAGATTAGGGATATTCATCGACACAACTGGCTACGAGGTGAGTTGGGCATTCTACTCGCTGTGCAGATTTGCATAAATCAACTCTGCGAGCTTTTTACTGATCCCGGGTGCTTTGGCGATCTCTTCGATGCTGGCACGAGACAGCTCCTGCAATCCACCAAAATGTTTCAACAAATCCCGTCGACGTGTTGGTCCTACACCGGCAACCCCCTCAAGCGTCGAGGTGCGGCGGGTTTTACCACGCCGTGCACGGTGCCCGGTGATGGCAAAACGGTGAGCTTCGTCGCGGATCTGCTGGATCAAATGCAGCGCGGGGGAATCACCGCGCAAGGTGAATTCATGGGCCGCATCGTTGAGGTACAAGGTTTCGAAACCGGCCTTGCGCGTCGCCCCCTTGGCCACGCCCAGCAGAATCAGGTCGGGCACGGCCAGCTCATTGAGCACGTCACGGGCCATCGACAGCTGACCTTTACCGCCGTCGACCAGCAGAATGTCCGGCAGTTTGCCCTCTCCGTCCTTCAACTTGCTGAAGCGTCGGGTCAGGGCCTGGTGCATCGCGGCATAGTCGTCGCCTGGCGTGACGCCTTCGATGTTGTAGCGGCGGTAGTCGGACTTGATCGGGCCTTCCGGGCCGAACACCACGCACGACGCCACGGTGGCCTCGCCACTGGAATGACTGATGTCGTAGCACTCGAGACGTTGCGGCGGCTCGTCCAGGCTCAGCACTTCGGCCAGAGCATCGAAACGTGCCGCGACGTGTTGCCGGTTCGCCAGACGTGCGCCCAGCGCCTGCTCGGCATTGGTGACCGCCAATTGCTGCCAGCGCGCTCGGGTGCCCCGTACACGATGACTGATGGTCAGTTCACGACCGCGCAGCTCTTCAATGGCTGCAATCAGGGTCGGAAAGTCTTCGTGAACCACGTTGACGATCAGCTCGCTCGGCAAGTCGCGCTCGGGACTGCTGATGAAGTACTGGCCGAGAAACGCCGCCATGACTTCGGAAACGTCTTCTTCAATACCCACCTGCGGGAAGAAGTTCTTGCTCCCCAACACCCGGCCGCCGCGTACGCTGATCAAGTGCACACAGGCGCCACCCGGATTGACGAACGCTGCGATCACATCGACATCGCCCGTCCCGCCTTCCATGCTTTGCTGGTCCTGGACCCGGCGCAGCAATGAAATCTGGTCGCGCAATTCGGCGGCACGTTCGAACTCCAGATTGACCGCCGCTTCCTCCATGGCCGCGGACAACTCGTCCGCCAACGCATTGCTGCGCCCCTCAAGAAACATCACCGAGTGGCGAACATCTTCGGCATACACCTCAGGCTCCACTAGGCCGACACACGGCGCCTTGCAGCGCTTGATCTGGTATTGCAGACAAGGTCGCGTGCGGTTCTTGTAATAGCTGTCTTCACACTGACGAACAAAAAAAGCCTTTTGCAGCAGGCTCAGGCTTTCGCGGATCGCTCCCGCGCTGGGGTAAGGGCCAAAATATTTGCCCTTGGCCTTTTTCGCTCCGCGATGGATGCTCAAGCGCGGGAACTGGCCATCCGAGAGAAAGACATAAGGGTAGGATTTGTCGTCGCGCAGCAGGATGTTGTACGGCGGGCGCCATTCCTTGATCAGCGTCTGCTCGAGCAGCAAGGCCTCGGTTTCGTTGGCCGTGATGGTGGTTTCGACCTGGGCGATACGCCCTACCAGCGCGGCGGTCTTGGGAGCCAGACCGGTTTTGCGGAAGTAGCTCGCCAAACGTTTCTTGAGATTCTTGGCTTTGCCGACATAAAGCAGACGGGCATCGCTGTCGAACATGCGATAGACACCCGGCCGCCCACTGACCGTCGACAGAAAAGCACTTGGATCGAAGGTTTCAGTCATTTTCAGAGGCTGGCATCAACCATGCCGTGACGAACCGCCAACAGCGTCAACTCGACATCGCTGCTGATCGAAAGCTTTTCGAAAATACGGTAACGGTAGGTATTCACTGTTTTTGGCGACAGGCACAGTTTGTCGGAGATGATCTGCACCTTCTGACAGCCGACAATCATCAACGCAATCTGGATTTCCCGCTCAGACAAGGCGTCGAACGGCGAATCGTTGGTTGGCTGGAACGACTTGATTGCCAGTTGCTGGGCAATTTGCGGGCTGATATAGCGTTGCCCGGCAAACACCAGGCGAATGGCCTGGACCATTTCCGGCAGTCCGGCGCCCTTGGTCAGGTAGCCCGCGGCACCTGCCTGTAACAGGCGGGTTGGAAACGGATCTTCTTCGCACACGGTGACCGCGACGACTTTGATGTCGGGATGACTGCGCAATAATTTGCGCGTGGCTTCAAGACCGCCGATCCCGGGCATCTTGACGTCCATCAGCACCACATCGGGTTTCAACTCACGCGCTTTGAGCAGGGATTCCTCTCCCGACTCGGCCTGACCGACTACTTGCAGGCCATCGATGTCAGCCAGCATTCGTGTAATGCCTGTACGAACGAGATCATGGTCATCGACTACTAGCACCCTAATCAAGCAGACACCTCGCGATTTGGTCTTATTGGGTTGCCGGACACCTTAGCAAAAAGCGACTGGCAGACCTAGCGGAAAGCAGCATATAAAAAGTGTCAATTCTTCTGGCGAGGCTTGCTGGCAGTGTGTTTCAGCGGTGCAGTCCATTGATATCACGCTGCATTCTCAAGAAACACTGGTCCTTGCCGACCACCTTCAGTCCTTTTCTCTCGTAAAGAATTTTTGCCGGATTATTTTCAAATACGGTCAGACGCAATGCCGGGCGCCGTTCCTTGCAGGCCATGGCGAATACCTGATCGATCACCCAGGAGCCGGCGCCCTGCCCCCGGTACGCTTCAAGTAAATGCAATTCGCGGATATACAAGGCGCTGGCGTCACGGCTCAGGCTGACATACCCCATCAGTGTGTCATCACGCACAATCAGCCAGTTTTCGCGTCCCTCCCAAGCAACATCGAAAGCCTCGTCCTGCCACAACAGCTCATGTTGAATGTAGTAGCGCAGCATATTTCGACAAGTCAGGTCACGTGCGAAGTCCAGGTCACGAGACGTTGCCGGGCGCAATTCAAACCCCATTCAAGCCTCCGCGACCGCCACGATTTGCCCCTTCCAGCCGTCAGCATTGCGACGAGCAACCACCATGAGATTCCCCGTCCCCGGTGCCGCCGCAACCAACGAGCCGTCCAACGCCCAGATTGCACTACGCCCTGCCGACTCCCAGCCACCCGTTGCGCCACCATGGTTGGCCATCAGTACCGCCATCGAGTGGGTGCGGGCATAACCTTGCAACAGTGCGGTATCTGGAGCGTAGCCGCTTTCTGTGATCAACACGCCCGCGGCATAAAGATCAGCGCCCTGCCGTGCCGCGGCGGCTGCATGACTGGCGTGAGAAAAATCGGCGCATACCGCCAACGCGACGGTGTCGGTGCCGATCTTCAACGTCGAACCGCCTGTTCCCGGGGCAAATGCCACCTCCTCCCCTGGGTGCAAATGCTGCTTGCTGTAGATATCGAGCGAACCATCGGCCCCCAATACCAGGGCACCGATCAACACCGGCGAATCGTCCGACAGACGAATCGGCATCCCGACGACACTGGTCACACCGACCTCCCGCGCGAAATCGCGCAGAGGTTGCAGCACTCTGGCACCTGGCGCGATGGCCAGCTCCGCTGCCAGACCACGCTCGTATCCGGTCAGCGACAGTTCTGGAAACACCAGCAATTGCACGCCCTGCTCCGCGGCAACCTGCATGAAGCGCAGGTGTCGGGTAATATTGGCGGCAAGATCGCCAGCGACGGAGATCGATTGAGCGGCGGCGATGGTCAGTGTCGTCATGGTTCGTCCTTGTGACGTTGATGGTTTGGGCGCCGGTTACACGCCGCCCGTTGCGTAAAGTGTGTCACAACTCCCGACGTACCCAACCGATAGAAACGCCCTGTGATGCTCGATAGCATTTTCTGATTGAATCCGCGTACCGGCCTCTAGTAAGCTCGGCTCATTCATCGGAGACAGACCATGTTCAACGCCCTCTCACAGCTTCGTACCGCCAGCGCCCCGCGCTCGGTTGCGGCTGCCCGGGTGAATGACGTTTGTGCTTCGGTCAGCTTTTATTTTGGGTATTGGTTTAGCCACTGGCGCGCCTGATACCCACACGGCGCCCACTTTAAACGGGTCGCCACCAGAGAATTCTCAACCCCCGGTCGGCCTCCCGACCGGGGGTTTTGTTTTTTCAGCCCTGAACATTTTTTGCGTTACACCAGACAACTTGAGGATTTACGACATGAATTACGCCACTTATTACCGTTACGACACTTTTACCGCCTGGCGATTTACCAGCTTCCGCTCGGGACAGCCTGCCGCCTCCGATCGGTCACCCACAGGTGGCAAGCACACACACGCAGCCAATCCGGCCAATTGTCGAACACCCCACTAGGGCCGAGCGCGCGGGACGAACCCGCCGCCAGCCCAGGAAGCCCGAATATGAACTCGTCCGTCTCTGCTCTGCCGCTGTCCACCTTGAGCCCTGCCAATGAAGCGCTGACCTTGCGTCTGCCCAGCTCATTGCAACTCAAACAGCAACTGCCACTCAGCAATGCCCTGACCCAACAAGTCGCCGCCCACCGCCAGGCTGTCCGCGCGATCCTCAACGGTGAAGACTCCCGTCTGCTGGTGATCGTCGGTCCCTGCTCGATTCACGACCCACGTTCCGCCCTCGAATACGCCGCCAACCTGGCCCGTCTGTCTGCACAAGTCAGCGACGAGATGCTGTTGGTGATGCGCGCCTACGTCGAAAAACCCCGCACCACGGTCGGCTGGAAAGGCCTGGCCTACGACCCACACCTGGATGGCAGCGATGACATGGCGGGCGGTTTGACCCTGTCCCGCGAATTGATGCGCGAAATGCTCCAACTGGGTCTGCCCGTTGCCACCGAGCTGCTGCAACCGATGGCCGCCGGTTACTTTGACGACCTGCTGAGCTGGGTCGCGATCGGCGCCCGTACCACCGAATCGCAGATCCATCGGGAAATGGCCAGTGGCCTGAGCATGCCGGTAGGGTTCAAGAACGGCACCGATGGTGGTGTGGCTGTCGCCAGCGACGCCATGCGCTCGGCCGCTCATCCGCACCGCCATTTCGGTGTCGACAGCCAGGGCCATCCTGCGATTATCCAGACACCGGGCAACCCCGACACTCACCTGGTATTGCGCGGTGGCCATCGCGGGCCGAACTACGACCGCGACAGCATCGCCAAGGTGCACAGCGACTTGACCAGACTCAAGATTCCGGCGCGGATCATGGTCGACTGCAGCCACGCCAACAGCGCAAAAGATCCGTTGCGTCAGCCCGCCGTGTTCAACGACGTGCTTGAACAGCGCTTGCAAGGTGATCGCTCGCTGGTCGGCATGATGATTGAGAGTCATCTGTTCGAAGGCTGCCAACCGTTGAGCCCGTCGTTGCGGTACGGGGTGTCGGTAACGGATGGCTGCCTTGGCTGGACCGGGACGGAACAATTGTTGTTGCAGGGCGCCGAGCGACTTCGTGCACAACGAAGCACTCAACAGCCAAAGTAAGCTGTGGCGCCGAGATCCGCGATGCAGGGCTATCGGGTCGGTTTACACGGAAAAATGACCTACCAGAGGTAGGTCATTGAAAGAAATATCTCGGCCATCGTTAAAAAGATGTCCGGATATTCCGACCAAGACCTCACGCTCATTCGAGTTTTCGTACCATTTCTATTCCGTTTTCATCAGGTTACAGCGGCTTTTTCATACATCGCCGAGCGGTGGGTGTGCTTTAGAGTGCCCCCTTGAGCACACACCTGACCTACTGCGAAAAAGGAAATGTACATGCTACGGAATGCAACCACTGACTATCCGATCCTGCTGGTCCACGGGCTCTTCGGCTTCGATCGCATCGGCAAACTCGAACTGTTCCATGACGTCAAACAGGCCCTCAGAAGCGCCGGTGCAAGGGTTTTCATCCCGCACCTGTCGGCTACCCACAGCAATGAAACCCGTGGTGAACAACTGCTGGTACAGATCGACCGGGTTCTGCAAGGAACCGGCGCAAGCAAAGTCAACCTGATCGGTCACAGCCAAGGCGCACTGGCTGCACGATATGCGGGGGCGCTGGCGCCACAGGTGGTCGCTTCGGTGACATCGGTCAGCGGGCCGAACCACGGCTCGGAACTGGCCGACTTCCTGCGCAAGGCGCTGACGCCCGGGCGCCTGCCGGAACAAGTCGCCGGAGCGGTGGCCACCCTGTTCGCCGACTTCCTGTCGTTGCTCAGCGGCAACCGGCACCTGCCGCAGAGCGCGATCGCCGCACTCAACGCGCTGACCACCGAAGGCGTCGGTGCCTTCAACGACAAGTACCCTCAAGGGTTACCGAAGACCTGGGGCGGCAAGGGTCGCGAACTGGTGAACGGCGTACGCTACTACTCCTGGAGCGGCACCCTGCAGGGAAACATCCTCGACGAGGGGCTCTACGCGCTCAACCCGCTGCACGGGTTCCTGCGGGCGTTCTCCCACTACTTCACCACCGAAGCCGAACAGAATGACGGCATGGTTGGCCGGTTCAGCTCCCATCTGGGTAAAGTGATCCGTTCCGACTATCCGCTGGATCATCTGGACAGCCTCAGCCAGACCACCGGTCAAGTCCGCAAGGGCATCGACCCGATCGACCTGTATGTACAGCATGCCGAACGCTTGAAAAATGCCGGCCTTTAGACAATGCCTTAATCTGGACGGTATTTTGAGAAGAAATAGCCCACTGAATCCGGTAGGCTCCGCACTTTACTGAACATTGAATGGAGTATTTTCCCATGGCCAAAGCCACCGCCCGCCACATCCTGGTTTCCAGCGAAGCCAAGTGCAACGAACTCAAGGCCCAGATCGAAGCCGGCGCCGATTTCGCCGAAGTCGCCAAAGCCAACTCCAGCTGCCCATCGAGCCGCCAGGGCGGTGACCTGGGTTCGTTCGGTCCAGGCCAGATGGTCAAGGAATTCGACACCGTGGTTTTCAGCGCGCCAATCAACGTGGTGCAAGGCCCGGTCAAGACCCAGTTCGGCTACCACCTGCTGGAAGTGACCAGCCGTCAGGACTGATCAACCCCTGAGTTTTCTCCACAACGGCCCGCCTTTTGGTGGGCCGTTGTGTTTTCGTTACGTGATACGGCTGGCGAGGGACGCGCCGCTAGCGTACAAATTGTGCTTATCGATCACCCGGCTCTAAGGCTGACAATGCGACTGGCTTTCCCCTCCTTACTGTTCACTGCCGTGGCCCTGCTGTTGGGCGCCGCCGGCGTGAACGCTGAACCGCAACAGGCGTTGACCGTGTACGGTGAACCGGCGAAGTATCCCGCCGGTTTCAGTCATTTCGACTACACCAACCCGCAAGCGCCCAAGGGCGGCACGATGCGTCGCTCGGCGCTGGAAATCGGTCATTTCGACCACGTCCTGCCGTACATCGACAAAGGGATTGGCGTCACACAAGTCGATGGCTTGATCTACTCGCCCCTGGCCGTGCGCTCACTGGACGAACCCTACACCGTGTACGGCCTGGTGGCGCAGCAGATGGAGCGTTCCGACGATGGACTGTCCCTGCGTTTCTACCTGAACCCGAAGGCCCGTTTCGCCGATGGCAAGCCGATCACCGCCGAAGACGTGCGCTACACCTTCGACCTGCTGATGACCCAGGGCAGCCTGCGCTATCGCACGCAATTCGCCGACGTCAAAGGCGTCGAAGTGGAATCGCCGCGAACCATTCGGTTCGACTTCAAGAGCAACGAGAACCGCACCCTGCCCCTCGACATCGCCACTTTGCCGGTGCTTCCCGAACACTGGTGGAAAACCCGCGACTTCGCCAACGGTGGCGGTTACGAGCCGCCGCTGGGCAGCGGGCCGTACCGCGTGAGCAAGGTCGACTCCGGGCGCAGCATCACCTTCGAGCGTAACGCCGACTGGTGGGCCAGGGATTTACCGGTCAGTCGCGGCCTCTACAACTTCGATCATTTCAGCATCGAGTACTTCGGCGACACCGATGTCGCCCGTCAGGTCCTGCGTGGCGGCGCCTACGACTACAACCGCGAATTCTCCGCCACCGCCTACTCCATCGGCTACGAGAGCCCGGCCTTGCGCGACGGTCGTCTGCAAAAAGCCCACCTGGCAACGCAGGCACCACAACCGTCCCAAGGCTTTGTGTTCAACCTGCAAAACCCGATATTCCAGGACCGCCGCGTGCGCCAGGCGCTGGCCATGCTCTGGGACTTCGAGTGGAGCAACCGGCAGATGATGCGCGACCTGTACATCCGCCAGCAGAGCTTCTTTTCCAACACCGACCTCGCCGCCCGACAACTGCCCGACGCGGGTGAGCGGGCGATTCTCGAACCGCTTCGCGGGCAGATCCCCGACGAAGTCTTCACTCAGGTCTTCGAAGCACCGAAAACCGATGGCAGCGGCGTGATTCGCGACAAACAGTTGCAAGCCCTGGACCTGCTCGAACAGGCCGGCTGGAAACCCGATGGCGATCAACTGGTCAACGCCGAAGGCCAACCGCTGGCCTTCACCTTTCTGATCAGCCAGAACGGCATGGACCGATTGCTGCTGCCTTACAAGCGCACCCTGAAACAAATCGGCATCGACCTGAACATTCGTCGCATCGACGCCTCCCAGTACGTCAACCGCCTGATGTCCCGGGACTACGACATGATCGTCACCGGCTACCCGGTCACCAACTCGCCGGGTAACGAGCTGTACAACTACTTTGGCTCGGCGGCGGCCAGCGATCCGGGCTCCAACAACTACATGGTGCTGAAGAACCCGGCGGTCGATACGTTGATCAACGGCCTGGTCCGCGCTACCACCCAAACCGACATGCTGCGCTACGCCCATGCCCTGGACCGTGTCCTGCAATGGAACTTCTATTGGATTCCCAACTATTACCCGCCCGGCAGTTCAACCGTGTGGTGGAACCGCTTCGGCATTCCCTCTGTACAAGCAAGCAATGACGAAGCCATCGAGAGTTGGTGGGAAGTCAGCTCCACACCCCTGACCAACGAACAGATGACCGCCGAACTCATCAAGCGCGGCAAATCCGGAGGGTCGCACTGATGTGGGCTTACGTACTGCGGCGCTTGCTGCTGATCATCCCGACTTTAGTGATCATTCTTCTGGTCAACTTCGCCATCGTCCAGGCCGCACCCGGTGGCCCGGTGGAACAGGCCATCGCGCACTTGCAAGGCATCGGTGGCGCGAGTGTCGGCGGCGGTTCCAGTGAGACCATGCACGGCAGCTCTCGGGCCAGCCGCGGGCTCGATCCGCAGCTGATCAAGGAGATCGAAAAGCAATACGGCTTCGACAAGCCGGCGCCGGAACGCTTGTGGCTGATGCTCAAGAGCTACGCCCACCTCGACTTCGGCAAGAGCTTTTTTCGCGGTGCCACGGTCACCGACCTGATCCTGGATAAAATGCCGGTGACCATTTCCCTCGGGCTCTGGGCGACGTTGATCACTTATCTGGTGTCGATTCCGCTGGGCATCCGCAAGGCCGTGCACCACGGCAGCCATTTTGATATCTGGAGCAGCACCGCGATCATCATCGGTTACGCGATGCCGGCGTTCCTGTTCGCGATGTTCCTGATCGTGGTCTTCGCCGGCGGCACCTCGTTGAACTGGTTTCCGGTGCGCGGCCTGGTCTCGGACAACTTCGAGTCGCTGTCGACGGTGGGCAAGATCGCCGATTACTTCTGGCACCTGGTGCTGCCGGTAACGGCGCTGGTGGTCGGCGGCTTTGCGACCCTGACCATCCTCACCAAAAATTCCTTCCTCAATGAAATCACCCGCCAGTACGTGGTCACCGCCCGGGCCAAGGGTTTGAGCGAACGCCAGGTGCTTTACGGCCATGTGTTTCGCAACGCCATGCTGCTGGTGGTCTCGGGAATTCCCCAGGCCTTTATCAGCGTTTTCTTCGCCGGCTCGCTGCTGATCGAAGTGATTTTCTCCCTCGATGGCCTGGGTCGCATGAGTTACGAAGCGGCGGTATCGCGGGACTATCCGGTGGTATTCGGTTCGCTGTTCATCTTCACCTTGTTCGGCCTGCTGATAAAAATCATCGGTGACCTGTGCTACACCCTGGTCGATCCGCGTATCGACTTCGCCGCGAGGAACGCCTGATGCTCAAGCTCTCGCCGCTGGGCCGTCGCCGTTTTGAACGCTTCAAGAAAAACCGCCGGGGCTGGTGGTCGTTGTGGTTGTTTGTCGGTTTGTTCCTGCTGACCCTGGGCGGCGAACTGATCGCCAATGACCAACCGCTGGTGGTCAGTTATCAGGGCTCGCTGTACTTCCCGGCGTTCAAACACCACACCGAGCAAGAATTCGGCGGCCAGTTGCCGTTTCAGGCCGATTTCCGCAGCGATTACGTGCAGAAGCTGATTCACAAGGGCGACGGCTGGATGCTGTTTGCGCCGATCCCGTTCAGCGACGACACGCCCAATTACGATCTCAATCAACCGGCGCCAAGTCCGCCGTCGAAGGTCAACTGGCTGGGCACCGACGATCAGGCCCGGGACGTGCTGGCGCGAGTGATTTTCGGGGCACGGGTGTCGATCCTGTTTGCGCTGATGCTGACGTTTATCAGCGCCTTGATCGGTATCGCCGCCGGTGCATTGCAGGGCTATTACGGCGGCTGGGTCGACCTGCTTGGTCAGCGCTTGCAGGAAGTCTGGTCGGGGCTGCCGGTGCTGTACCTGCTGATCATTCTGTCGGGCTTCGTCGAGCCGAATTTCTGGTGGCTGTTGGGGATCATGGCGTTGTTTTCCTGGCTGGCCCTGGTGGACGTAGTGCGCGCCGAGTTCCTGCGCGGGCGTAACCTGGAATACGTCAAAGCCGCACGGGCGCTGGGCCTGACCGACCGCAAGGTGATCGTGCGGCACATTCTGCCCAACGCAATGAACGCCACCCTGAGCTATCTGCCGTTCATCCTGACCGGGGCAATTTCCACCCTCACGGCGCTGGATTTCCTCGGTTTCGGTATGCCGGCCGGCAGTGCGTCACTGGGCGAATTGATTGGCCAAGGCAAGCAGAACCTGCAAGCGCCGTGGCTGGGGCTGACGGCGTTTTTCACCCTGGCGCTGATTCTTTCTTTGCTGGTGTTCATTGGCGAGGCGTTGCGTGATGCCTTTGACCCTCGTTCTTGAAGCGGACTGGTGAAATGACTGACAACCTGATCGAAATCCGTGACCTCAATGTAGCCTTCAGTGGCCAGACCGTGGTGCGCAACCTGTGCCTGGACATCCACCCCGGCGAATGCCTGGCGCTGGTCGGCGAGTCCGGATCCGGCAAGTCGGTGACCGCCCACTCGATCCTGCAACTGCTGCCCGAAAACGGTACGCAAACCACCGGCAGCATTCGCTATCGCGGCCAGGAATTGATCGGCGCCGACGCTAACGTCTTGCGCGAACTGCGCGGTAACCGGATCGCGATAATCTTCCAGGAGCCGATGACCTCCCTCAATCCGCTGCACAGCATCGAGAAACAGATCGGCGAAACCCTGCTGCTGCACAAAGGGCTGGGTGGCAAAGCGGCGCAAGCGCGGATTCTAGAATTACTGCAACTGGTGGGCATCCAGAAGCCCGAAGAGCGGCTCAAGGCCTACCCTCATCAACTGTCCGGCGGCCAGCGACAACGGGTGATGATCGCCATGGCCCTGGCCTGCGAACCGGAATTGCTGATCGCCGACGAGCCGACCACCGCGCTGGATGTGACGGTGCAGCGCAAGATCCTGCGGCTGCTCAAATCCCTGCAACAGCAGCTTGGCATGTCGCTGCTACTGATCAGCCACGACCTCAATCTGGTGCGCAGCATGGCCCAGCGGGTGTGCGTGATGCACGCCGGGGAAATCGTCGAGCAGGCACCTTGCGAAACGCTGTTCACCGAGCCGAAACACCCTTACAGCTGCGTGCTGCTGAACGCCGAGCCGGAAGGTGAAGCCCTGCCCCGGGACGAGCGTGAAAACGTGCTGGAAGTGGAGAATCTGCAAGTGCAGTTCACCCTCGGTGGCGGGCTGTTCCAGCGTAAGACGTACCTGCGAGCGGTGGACGGCATCAGCCTGAACGTTCAGCGCGGCAAGACCCTGGGCATCGTCGGTGAGTCCGGTTCAGGCAAGTCCACGCTCGGTCAGGCGATCCTGCGCTTGCTTGATTCCGAAGGCAGCATTCGCTTTCAGGGGCAGGCGCTGGATGGCCTGACGCAAAAGCAACTGCGGCCATGGCGCAAGAAGATGCAGGTGGTATTCCAGGATCCTTTCGGCAGCCTCAGCCCGCGAATGTCCGTGGCGCAGATCATCAGTGAAGGCCTTGAGGTCCATAGCCAGTCCACCCCTGCCCAATGCGAGGCCCAGGTCATCCGGGTGCTGGAAGAAGTCGGCCTCGATCCGCAAAGCCGTCATCGCTACCCGCACGAATTTTCCGGCGGGCAGCGCCAACGCATTGCCATTGCCCGCGCGCTAGTGCTGAAGCCGGCGTTGATCCTGCTCGACGAACCGACCTCGGCGCTCGATCGCACAGTGCAAAAACAAGTGGTCGCCCTGCTCCGCCAGCTTCAGGAGAAATATGGCCTGACCTACCTGTTCATCAGCCACGACCTGGCGGTGGTGCGTGCCCTGGCCCACGA
Organism: Pseudomonas sp. GW822-FHT07A10; assembly: GCF_058798795.1. Lineage (NCBI taxonomy): Bacteria > Pseudomonadati > Pseudomonadota > Gammaproteobacteria > Pseudomonadales > Pseudomonadaceae > Pseudomonas > Pseudomonas sp. GW822-FHT07A10. The sequence continues at coordinate 65,783 of NZ_JBXAKV010000001.1, read as the reverse complement.
CATGATCGTGATCAAGGACGGCAAAGTGGTGGAAAGCGGCGCCAGCCATGATGTGTTTGAATCGCCGCAGCATCCGTATACCAAGGAGCTGTTGGCGGCGGCGCATCCGGGGTTGGCATAATCCCTGCGATCTTTTGATCTTGATTTCCAAAAATGGACACCCCGATGAACACCACCGAAAGCCTCAAGGACTACCAGCGCGTTCGCACCCTGGCGATCCGCTCGCTGTTCGAGATCATCGAGCAATCGAGCGAAGGCACGGTGATTGTCGACCGCGATGCGAACATCGTCTGGATGAACGAGCGCTATGCCCGGCGATTCGGCCTGGAGTCGGCCGCCGGTGCCATCGGCAGGGCCTGTGAAAGCGTGATCCCCGGCAGCCTGTTGCGTGAGGTGGTGCGCACCGGACGGCCGATCCTGCTGGACATGCAAGACACCCCCAAGGAACCGCTGGTGGTGATGCGCCTGCCGATTCACGACGATGCCGGCGCGGTGATCGGCGCCATCGGTTTTGCCCTGTTCGACGAATTGCGCAGCCTGTCGCCAATGCTCAAGCGCTACCTGAGCATGCAGGAAGAACTGGCGTCCACCCGCTCGCTGCTGCGAGCACGGCAGACCAAGTACAACTTCGCGCACTTCATCGGCACCAGCGCCGCCAGCCTCGAAGTCAAACGCCGCGCCCGACGCAGCGCCAGTGCCGAGTCGCCGGTGTTGTTGCTCGGTGAAACCGGCACCGGCAAGGAACTGCTGGCCCAGGCGATCCACGGCGCATCGCCCCGGGCGCATAAGGCCTTCGTCAGCATCAACAGCGCAGCGATTCCCGAGTCGCTGCTGGAAGCCGAGTTCTTCGGCACCGCACCCGGCGCGTTCACCGGCGCCGATCGCAAGGGCCGCGCCGGCAAGTTGCAAATCGCCCAGGGCGGCACGCTGTTTCTCGACGAAATCGGCGACATGCCGCTGCCGTTGCAAAGCAAACTGCTGCGGGTGTTGCAGGAAAAGGAATTCGAACCGGTAGGTTCCAACGAAGTGATTCAGAGTGATGTGCGCGTGATCGCAGCCACCTCCACTGACCTGGTAGCAGCGATCAAACGCGGCGAGTTTCGCGCCGATCTGTATTACCGCCTCAATGTGCTGCCGATCCAGGTCCCGCCCCTGCGTGATCGCCTCGACGACCTGCCGGCCCTTAGCGAAGCAATCCTCGAAGAGCTGCGCAGTCAGCATGAATTGAACCGCGAAGCCCTGGAATTGTTGGGGCAACACGCCTGGCCGGGGAACATTCGTGAACTGCGCAACGTGCTGGAACGGGCGGCGCTGCTCAGTGATGACTTGATGCTGAACGCAGCGGATATCCGCGCGGCGATTGGCAGCTTTACCCCGGTGGAGCGTGCGGCGTCTCTGCCCCTTGAGCCGATTGCCCATGAAACCTTCAGTGAGGCTCGTGAACGGTTTGATCGGCAGTTGATTGAATCGACCCTCGCGCAATGCGGTGGGAAGGTGATCGAAGCGGCGGCGCGGTTGGGGCTGGGACGGTCGACGTTGTACAAGAAGATGGCGGCGCTGGGGATTGCTGAGTCTCCATAAAGAGACATTGATCTCCATGGGTAGACAGCGCCTCTTCGCGGGCAAGCCTCGCTCCTACAGGTCGTGCAATTTCGTAGATAACCACACTCCCGCAGGAGCGAGGCTTGCCCGCGAAAGCGTCAGCACAATCGCCAAAAGTCTCAATACAGAGACAAAAATCACCAAAATCACTTCACAAACAAATAATCTCCTTATATTTCAATAGCTTAGATATCTGGCACGAAACCCGCTATAGCCCTCCCACCAAGCTTCACCCTACAAAAATAACAATCCTGGAGAGACACACCATGAGTGTGATCATTGCCTTGGCAGCCCTCGCGCTGCTGATGGTGGCTGCTTACCGTGGCTACAGCGTTATCCTCTTTGCCCCGATCGCCGCCCTCGGCGCCGTCCTGTTCACCGACCCTTCCGCCGTCGCCCCCGTCTTCACCGGGGTGTTCATGGAAAAAATGGTCGGCTTCGTCAAACTGTATTTCCCGGTATTCCTGCTCGGCGCGGTGTTCGGCAAGCTGATTGAGTTGTCGGGTTTCTCCCGCTCCATCGTCGCAGCAGCGATTCGCTTGCTCGGCACTCGCCAGGCGATGCTGGTGATTGTGCTGGTCTGCGCCTTGCTCACCTACGGCGGTGTGTCGCTGTTTGTGGTGGTGTTTGCGGTGTACCCGTTTGCCGCCGAGATGTTCCGCCAGAGCAATATTCCCAAACGCCTGATCCCGGCGACCATCGCCCTCGGCGCGTTCTCGTTCACCATGGACGCCCTGCCTGGCACGCCGCAGATCCAGAACATCATCCCCAGCACCTTCTTCAACACCACCGCCTGGGCGGCGCCGTGGCTGGGTGTGATCGGCACGATTTTCGTGTTCTGTGCCGGCATGCTGTTTCTGCAGCGCCAGCGTAACAAGGCCCAGCGCACGGGTGAGGGTTACGGTTCAGAGCTGCGCAACGAACCGGAAACCGCACCGGACATCCAACTGCCTAATCCGTGGATCGCGCTGTCGCCGCTGTTGCTGGTGGGCCTGATGAACCTGCTGTTCACCCGCTGGATTCCAGAATGGTATGGCAAGACCCACAGCCTTTCGCTGCCGGGCATGGCCGCTCCGGTGACCACCGACATCGCCAAGCTGACGGCGATCTGGGCGGTCCAGGCGGCCTTGCTGGTGGGCATCATCATGGTGCTGGTGTTCGGCTTTAAGGCGATTCGTGGCAAGTTGGCCGAAGGCAGTAGAAGTGCGGTCAGCGGCGCGCTGCTGGCGGCGATGAACACGGCATCGGAATACGGTTTTGGGGCGGTGATCGCCTCGTTGCCAGGTTTTCTGGTGCTGTCGGACTGGCTCAAGAGCATTCCCAACCCGTTGGTCAATGAAGCGATCACCGTGACCTTGCTGGCCGGCATCACCGGCTCGGCGTCAGGCGGGATGAGCATCGCTTTGGCGGCGATGTCCGAGAGTTTCATCAGCGCTGCCCACGCCGCCAATATTCCGCTGGAAGTGCTGCACCGGGTCGCGGCGATGGCCAGTGGCGGCATGGACACCCTGCCGCACAACGGCGCGGTGATTACCTTGCTGGCGGTCACCGGGTTGACCCACCGCGAGGCCTACAAAGACATTTTCTGTATTACGCTGATCAAGACACTCGCTGTTTTTGTGGTGATCGGTACTTTCTACGCCACTGGCATTGTGTGAGGTATTCATGACGACTCTTTCGGGCAAGACCGCACTGGTCACCGGTTCCACCAGCGGCATCGGTCTGGGGATCGCCCTGAGCCTGGCCAAGGCTGGCGCCAACCTGATCCTCAACGGTTTCGGCGATGCGTCCAAAGTGATTGCCGAAGTAGAACAATTCGGCGGCAAGGTCGGCCATCACCCCGCCGACGTCAGCGACCCCACACAGATCGCCGACATGATCGACTACGCCGAGCGTGAGTTCGGCGGCGTGGATATCCTAGTCAACAACGCGGGCATCCAGCACGTGGCGGCGGTGGAAGATTTTCCGGTGGAGCGCTGGGATTCGATCATTGCGATCAACCTGTCGTCGGTGTTTCACAGCACTCGTTTGAGCTTGCCGGGGATGCGCGCCAAGGGCTGGGGACGGATCGTCAACATCGCTTCGGTGCACGGCCAGGTCGGTTCGGTGGGCAAGGCGGCATACGTCGCGGCCAAGCATGGCGTGATCGGCCTGACCAAAGTGGTCGGCCTGGAAACTGCCACCACCAACGTTACCTGCAACGCCATTTGCCCAGGCTGGGTGCTGACGCCGCTGGTGCAGAAGCAGATTGATGATCGCGCCGCGACCGGGATCGACCCGCAGCAGGCGCAACACGACTTGCTGGCCGAGAAACAGCCCTCCCTGGAATTCGTGACGCCGCCGCAGCTGGGTGAGTTGGTGCTGTTTTTATGCAGCGAAGCCGGTAGCCAGGTGCGTGGCGCAGCGTGGAATATAGATGGTGGGTGGTTGGCGCAGTAGCCTGCCGCCATACCCTGTGGCGAGGGGGCTTGCCCCCGTTGGGGCGCGAAGCGGCCCCCAGATAGACGCCGCACCCTCGCTGATGCACAGTGAGTCGAGCGGGCGACTGCTTCGCAGCCGAACGGGGGCAAGCCCCCTCGCCACAAAAGCGCTCTTGCCACAAAAGCCTGTGTGTTATGCATAAATAAGAAGAGGCCAAGCCATGTCCGACATCCTCTGGCAACCCGGCACCGAGCGCATCGGCAAGTCCCGCATGGAGGCCTTCCGGCGTTTCGTCAATCAGCGACACACCCTTGGGATCGCCGACTACCCTGCCCTGCACCAATGGAGCATCGACCAGCGGGAAGCCTTCTGGCAGGCCATCGTCGATTTCTTTGACATCCGTTTTCACGATCAGCCAGACGCGGTGCTGATCGAGGGCGCGCAAATGCCCAGCGCCCAGTGGTTCCCCGGCGCTACCTTGAACTTCGCCGAACACCTGCTGCGCCGTCGTGACGATGCCGTGGCAGTGGTCGCCATCGGTGAAAACGGCCAACGGGAACAGCTGACCTGGACCGAACTGGCAAGCCACGTCGCCGGTTTTCAAAATAGCCTGAAAGCCGCCGGTGTCGGCCTCGGCGACCGCGTGGCGGCGTGCATGCCGAACACCTGGCAAACCCTGGTGGCCATGCTCGCCACCACCAGCCTGGGCGCGATCTGGTCCTGTTCTTCACCGGATTTCGGCACCCACGGGGTGATCGATCGCTTCGGCCAGATCGAACCGAAAGTGCTGATCACCTGCGCCGGCTACCGCTACGCCGGTAAAGAGATCGACCAGACCACCAAGGTCAATGAAATCCTCGGACAGTTGCCGTCCTTGCAGCAATTGATTGTTGTGCCTTATGCGCGTCCTCAAGCGCGCATCGAGGATTTCCGCTGCCAGGCCAACGTGACGCTGTGGGACGATTTTTACGACCCGGGCGGCGAGCCGCAATTCGTTCCCGTGCCTTTCGCCCATCCGCTGTACATCCTCTACTCCAGCGGCACCACCGGCGTACCGAAGTGCATTGTGCACGGCACCGGCGGCGTGCTGCTGCAACACGTCAAGGAACATGGCCTGCACACCGACCTCGGTGCCGGTGACCGTTTGTTCTACTACACCACCTGCGGCTGGATGATGTGGAATTGGCTGGTCTCGGCGTTGGCCGTCGGCAGCGCCGTGGTGCTGTATGACGGCTCGCCGTTTCATCCAGGGCCGGAGCGCTTGATCGACCTGATCGACGACGAACGCCTCAACGTCTTCGGCACCAGTCCGAAATTCCTCACTGCGCTGGAAAGCAATGGCTTGAAGCCGTGCGACAGTCATGACCTGAGCAGCCTGAGAACCATCCTGTCCACCGGCTCGGCGCTGTCGCCGCAAAGCTTCGATTACGTCTACCGCGCGTTCAAGTCCGACCTGTGCCTGTCTTCGATGTCCGGTGGTACCGATATCGTTTCGTGCTTTGTGATTGGCAACCCGGTCCTGCCGGTGCGCCGTGGTGAGATGCAATGCAAGAGCCTGGGCATGGCGGTCGAAGTGTGGAACGACGATGGCAAGCCCGTGATCGGTGAAAAAGGCGAACTGGTGTGCACCCGGCATTTTCCGGCCATGCCCATCGGCTTGTGGAACGACCCGCAACAGGAAAAGCTGCGCGCTTCGTATTTCAGCCTGTTCCCCGGCGTCTGGGCCCAGGGCGATTACGCCGAACAACTGCCCCATGGCGGCATGCTGATCCACGGCCGCTCCGACGCGGTGCTCAACCCCGGCGGCGTACGCATCGGCACGGCGGAAATCTACCGTCAGGTGGAGAAAGTCCCGCAGGTGCTGGACAGCGTGGCCATCGGTCAGCAATGGCAGGATGACGTGCGAGTGGTGTTGTTCGTGCGCTTGCGCGAAGGCGTCGAACTGGACGAAGCGCTGCAACAACAGATCCGCCAGGTCATCCGCGCCAACACCACGCCACGGCATGTGCCAGCGAAGATTGTCGCGGTGACGGACATTCCGCGGACCATCAGCGGCAAGGTGGTCGAGTTGGCGGTGCGCAACGTGGTGCATGGCCAGAAGGTGAAGAACACCGATGCACTGGCCAACCCCGAAGCCCTGGAGCAATTTCGAAACCGCCCCGAACTGAATGACTGACGCCGGCGCTAGTCCACCAAACCCCATTCACCCGGCGGTGCATGGGGGGTGGGCGCGGCCTCGGCGTGCATTTTCAGGCGCAAGCGCAAGTTGTTCACCGAATCAGCATGCTTCAACGCCTCTGCCTCATCGATTGCGCCCTCGGCAAACAGCGCGAACAGCGCCCCGTCAAACGTCTGCATCCCCACCTCTGAAGACTTCTCCATGATCCCCTTGAGTTCGCCAAACTCATTGCGCCGGATCAGGTCGCCGATGGTCGGCGTTCCCAGCATCACCTCCACCGCCGCCCGACGCTGCCCATCGCGGGTACGCACCAGGCGTTGGGAAACAAACGCCTTGAGGTTGTTGCCCAGGTCGTTGAGCAACTGCCCCCGGCGCTCTTCGGGAAAGAAATTGATCACCCGATCCAGCGCCTGATTGGCGTTGTGCGCATGCAACGTGGAAATTACCAGATGACCGGTATCGGCAAACGCCAGCGCGTGCTCCATAGTCTCGCGGTCACGGATTTCGCCGATCAACACCACGTCCGGCGCCTGGCGCAACGTGTTTTTCAGCGCGGCGTGGAAACTGCGGGTATCGACGCCGACCTCGCGCTGATTGACGATCGACTTCTTGTGCCGATGGATAAACTCGACCGGGTCTTCGATAGTGATGATATGGCCACTGCTGTGGCGGTTGCGGTAATCGATCAGCGCTGCCAGCGAGGTCGACTTGCCCGAGCCGGTCGAACCGACGAACAGCATCAGCCCTTGTTTGAGCATCACGGTTTCAAGCAGCACCGCTGGCAAGTTGAGGTCTTCGAAGCGTGGAATGTCGAGTTTGATGTTGCGCGCCACGATGGAAACATCATTGCGCTGCTTGAAGATATTGAGCCGGAAACGCCCGACCCCGGGCAGGGAAAGTGCCAGGTTCATTTCCAGGTCCCGATCGAACTCCAGGCGCTGTTCGGCGTCCATGATGGACGCGGCAATGGCCGCCACTTCTCCCGGCTTGAACGGTTGATCGGTCAGGGCTTTGAGCACACCGTCAAATTTCGCGCTGGGTGGCGCGCCCGTGGACAGGTAAAGATCGGAGCCATGGCGGCTGGCCAGAATCTGCAGCAGTGCATCGATTTCCATGGCAAAAAGCACCCACGAAGCATTCAATAAAAAAATGACCCCATGCGGGTCATCCAGCGTCTACCGCCTTGCAAGGATAGTAGACGCCGCCACACTGACTCATGCGCAGGACATGTAGATGAACGCACCACCGACCGCCAGCGATGCCCAGGCCTTGATTGCCCGACTGGACTGGACAAACAACCCGCTGGGCGCCGCCGAAAACTGGCCGCAGAGCCTGCGCACCGCGGTGGACATCGTGATCCACTCGCCAATGCCGATGCTGCTGCTGTGGGGCCCGCAGCTCACCCAGATCTACAACGACGGCTTCGCCTTCCTCGCCGGCAGCAAACACCCTCACGCTTTCGGACAACCGGCGCACCAGATCTGGCCGGAACTCAAAGACTTTACCGACCCGATTTACAGCGCCGTCCTACAGGGCCAGGTGCGGACCTACAGCGAACAGCGCTTCACCTTGCAACGCGACGGTCGGGATTCTGACTTCTGGCTGGATTTGACCTACAGCCCCATTCGCAATGAAAGCGCCGAGGTTGCCGGGATATTGGTCACGGCCATCGAAACCAACGAACGCCGCCGCATCGCCCTCGAACTGGAACAACGCTCCGCCGCCAGCCTCAAGGCCCAGCAAGACACCGAGCAGCGCCTGCAACTGGCACTGGCCGCCACCGATGCCGTCGGCACCTGGGACTGGGACATTGGCGAAGACCGTTTCATCGCCGATGCACACTTCGCGCAATTGCATGGCGTCGATCCGGCCATGGCCAGCCAGTTGCCGATCAGCGAATACCTCCACGGCGTGCACCCGGAAGACCGCGCCATGATCGCCCGCAGCATCAAGCACTGCATCACCCATGGCAGCGAGTACGCCGAGGAATATCGCTTGCTGCAAGCCGACGGCCAGTTGCGCTGGGTGTTTGCCCGGGGTCGTTGCTACAAGGACCACCATGGCCGGCCGATCCGCTTCCTCGGCGCCGCGCTGGACCTGACCGAACGCAAACACATCGAACAGGCCTTGCGCCAAAGCCAGACCGAGCTGCAACTGATCATCAACGCGATGCCGATCCTGATCAGTTATGTGGACCGCGAAGAACGCTTTCGCCTGAACAATGCCGCCTATCTGGAATGGTATGGCCTCACGCCCCAGGAGCTTTACGGCCGCACCATTCGTGAAGTGCTCGGCGATGAAGCCTATGCCCTGCGCGCCGAATACATCGCTGAGGCGCTGAAAGGCAAGACCTGTTGTTTCAGCATCAGCGCCGATCACCGCGATGGCAGCACCCGCCAGGCCCTGATGAACTACCTGCCACGCCACGGCGCAGACGGCGCGGTGAATGGTTTCTACATCTTCGTGATCGACGAGACCGAGCGCAAACAGACTGAAGAGGCGCTGCGCAACCTCAACGAAACCCTGGAAGAACGCGTGAGCGCTCGCACCCAACAACTGGCCGAAGCCAATCAGCGACTGCAGAACGAGATGTTCGAGCGTGAGCGTGCCGAAGACGCCTTGCGGCATGCGCAGAAAATGGAAGCGGTCGGCCAGCTCACCGGCGGCATCGCCCATGACTTCAACAACATGCTCACCGGGATCATCGGCAGCCTCGATTTGATGCAGCGCTACATCGCCGATGGGCGCGCGGCCGAGATCGGTCGCTTCACCGAAGCGGCGGTGTCCTCGGCCCATCGCGCCGCCGCCCTGACCCATCGGTTGCTGGCATTCTCAAGGCGTCAGTCACTGGATCGCAGGCCACTGGACGCCAACCAGCTGGTGCATTCCCTGGAAGACTTGCTCAGCCGGACCAAGGGCGATCACATCGAGCTCAAACTGAAGCTGGCCGATGAGGTCTGGCCGGTCAGTACCGATGTCAGCCAACTGGAAAACGCCTTGCTCAACCTCGTGATCAATGCCCGGGATGCGATGCCCGATGGCGGTGAGTTGTTGATCGAAACCGCCAATGTTCACCTCGATGGCAGCGACGTCACCCCGCTGGAGCCGGTCAGGGCCGGGGATTACCTGATGATTGCCGTCAGCGACAACGGTGCCGGCATGACCCCATCGGTACTGGCCAAGGCCTTCGATCCGTTCTTCACCACCAAACCCATCGGCCAGGGCACCGGCCTTGGGTTGTCGATGATCTATGGTTTCGCCCAGCAATCGGGTGGGCACGTCAGCCTGCACAGCCGGCCGGGCCAGGGCACCAGCGTTCGCCTGTATTTGCCACGGTTGCACGTCGCCCTGCCGGAACACGCTCAGCTGCCCCTCGCAGGTGAAGCACCGCCAGCGGTTGCCGGTGAAACCGTGGTGTTGGTGGAAGACGATCCGGCAGTGCGCATGCTGGTGCTCGACCTGCTCAAAGAGTTGGGTTATCACGCCCATGAAGCCGAAGATGCGCAGAGCGCCCTGCCCTTGCTGGAGTCCGACCTGCGGGTCGATCTGCTGGTAACCGATGTCGGGCTGCCGGGCATGAACGGTCGGCAATTGGCGGAAATCGCTCGTCAGCACCGCCCGGAACTCAAAGTACTGTTCATTACCGGTTATGCCGAGAAAGCCGCCGAACGCCAGGGCTTCCTGGAGGAAGGCATGGACATGGTGGCCAAACCCTTTTCCATGGACCTGTTGGCCAACAAGATTCGCACGATGATCGGCCAAGCCGGCTGAGTTAAGGCATAATCGCGCGCCCCACGCTGGCACCAACATAGCCACCACCGTTGCAAGGTACTGCCCATGAAAGCCCAAGCCCGCCATATTCTGGTGAAAACCTCGGAAGAAGCCGAGCAGCTCAAACAACGCATCGCCAAGGGCGAAGCCTTCGATGTGCTGGCCAAGAAATACTCCACCTGCCCGTCCGGCAAACGCGGCGGCGATCTTGGCGAAGTACGGCCCGGGCAGATGGTCGGGGCGATCGATGCGGTGATCTTCAAAAAACCGCTGCGGGTGGTGCATGGGCCGATCAAGAGCAAGTTCGGGTATCACTTGGTGCAGGTGTTTTACCGGGACTGATCGGTTGGCTCGATGTACAGGGTGAGGCTTGCCTGTGGCGAGGGGGCTTGCCCCCGTTCGGCTGCGAAGCAGTCGTAGATCCTGCGCACTCGGTGTGTCAGGTCGATCAAGGTCACAGGTTTTGGGGCCGCTTCGCGGCCCAACGGGGGCAAGCCCCCTCGCCACAAAAACCACAGCCACCACAGGCATTGCATTTCAATCTTTGGGAATCAACGCCCCCGGCACTTGAATCACCCGGCTCGCCAACCGATGCCCCGCTTCAGCAGCCTCGACCGGGCTCCCGCCCTTGAGGCGGCAAGCCAGATACGCCGCGCTGAACGAATCCCCCGCCGCCGTGGTGTCCACCACCCGTTCAACCACCTGCGCCGGCACTTCGAACGACTCGCCGTCACAGCGAATCAGACACGCCTCGGCACCGCGTTTGAGCACCACTTCGGGCGTGCCCATCTGCTCATAAGCGGCAAACACCGCCGCGCAATCGAAAAAGTGGAACAGCGCCTGCTCGTCATCAACCGTCAGCAACGCCAGGTCGACATAGGGCAACACTTTACGATAAGCCGCTCGTGCGTCCTCGACCGAAGCCCACAGGCGTGGTCGATAATTGTTGTCGAACACGATCCGCGCATCCCGCTGCCGGGCTTCGATCAGGGTCTCCAGAAGCTTCTCCCGGCCCTGCTCACCGAGCACCGCCAGGGTGATGCCGCTGAAATACAGCACGTCGTAATCCGGCAGTGCTGCCAGGATCGGCGCGGCCGCCGGGGTGGTAAAGCAATCGCGCACGGCCGCTTCATTGCGCCAGTAGAGAAAACGCCGCTCGCCGGCCGCATCGGTCTGGATGCAATACAGACCGGGCAAGCGACCGGGCAACCGCTGAACCATATCTAGCCCGATATGTTCGCTGGCCCAACTCTGGCACATCGCATCGCTGAAACTGTCGTCACCCAGGGCAGTGACGTAATCCACCGTGCCGCCATCGCCCAGTTCACGGGCCAGATAGACCGCGGTGTTCAGGGTATCGCCGCCGAAGCTCTGTTGCAGAGAGCCGTCGGCGCGCTGCTGCAGTTCGATCATGCACTCGCCGATCAGGGCGATGCGCGGGATGTTGGGGCCCAGAGGGCTGATGTTGTTCATGTTGTGGGGGCTCTTAGAAACAGGTTTCCATGGTCTCGATAACATTCAGCTGCTCATCCACCAGACACCCGATACGCCACTTGTCGAACGTCAAACACGGGTGCGAAGTCCCGAACGAAATGATATCGCCCACCCGCAACTCAACCCCCGGCGCCACGGTCATGAACGCGTGCTGGTCCATCACCGCCGTCACCTTGCAGGCACTCACATCATCGCCGGTCGCCGGCACCACGCCGGCCTTGTAACGCAGCAACGGCACCGGCAAACCGGCGTCGTAGGCCACGTCGCGCTTGCCCAGGGCGATCACCGCAAAACCCGGTTCGGGCAACGACTGCACATGCGCCCAGACTTCCAGCGCCGGGCGCAAACCTTCGTGCAGGTCGCTGCGACGGTCGAGCACGCAGCATTGCGCTTCTTTGTAGATGCCATGGTCGTGGGCCACGTAACTGCCAGGGCGCAGCACGCTGAGGAAACGCCCGCCGGCATTCTGCGCTTCGAACGACTCGGCGATCAGGTCGTACCAGGCCGAGCCCGACGCGGTGATGATCGGTTTGGCAATCGCGAACGCGCCGCTGTCCTGCAACTGCACCGCCAATCGCACCAAGGAGGCTGCGAACTCGCGGATGCCGCTCACCGCATGATCACCGTGAATCACCCCTTCGTAGCCCTCGATACCGGTCAGCGCCAACGCCGGTTGAGCGTTGATAGCCTTGGCCAGTGCCAGCACTTCGGCTTCGGTGCGGCAACCGCAACGACCGCCGACCACGCCGTACTCGATCATCACGTTCAGGCGCACGCCGCGCGAGGCGAAAAACGCGCCGAGGTCGGCGACGTTATCCGGGTGATCGACCATGCAATAAAAATCGAAAGTCGGGTCTGCCAGCAGGTCGGCGATCAGCGCCATGTTCGGCTTGCCGACCAGTTGATTGGCCATCAGCACCCGGCGCACGCCATGGGCGTAGGCCGCACGGGTTTGCGTGGCACTGGCCAGGGTGATGCCCCAGGCACCGGCGTCCAGTTGGCGACGAAACAGCGCCGGGGTCATGCTGGTTTTACCGTGAGGTGCCAGTTCCGCGCCGCTGTGGCTGACGAAGTCCTGCATCCAGCGAATGTTGTGTTCCAGCGCGTCGCGGTGCAGCACCAGGGCCGGCAGGCTGACGTCCCGCACCAGGTTGGCGCCGGTTTGCGCATAGCCCTTTTCCATGGCGGCGGTATTGATGGCAGTAGACATGGTCGATCTCCTCACACACGGCCGCAGGCAGCCGCTGTTATTCGTTGATACGCCGGGCGAGGCTGTTGGCGCTGTCGATCAGCACCCGGCGATAGTCGTTGTAATTGTTCTTCGCATCGGCCCGTGGGGCGACGATGCACAGGGTCGCGATGGCCACGCCGTTCGGGTCTTTGACCGGGGCGGCGAAGCAATGGGTAAAGGTGTCGGCGACGCTGTCGAAGGAAAAGAATCCGTCGATGGCGGCCTGGCGGATCTCCCGGAGAAATTGCTCCAGCGGCAGGCGTTCGCCGTCGGGCAGGATGAAATCGTCGGGGTCGATCAAATCGACGATCTGCTGATCGCTCAGGTGCGCCAGCAGCAGGCGCCCGGAAGCGGTCCAGGGGATCGGCGCGTTTTCGCCGATGTCCGAGGAAATGCGGAAATGCCGCTCACCCTCTTTCATCAATGCCACGGTGTATTTGCGTCCGTTGAGCAGGCACATCTGCGCGGTTTCGCGGGTCTGGCTGACGATTTCCTGCAAGGCGTAATCGGCCTCGCGGGACAGGTCGAAATGACGCAGATGCGCTTGTCCGAGGAAGTACAGCTGACGACCGAGGTAAACGTGACCTTCCTTGCCCACGGGTTCGAGGATGCGCCGCTCCAATAAGGACGCAACCAGTTCGTAGACCGTGGATTTCGGGCTGCCAATGCCGCTGGCGATTTCGTTCGGGCGCAGGGGCTGGCCGATTTCCTTGAGGAAATCGAGGATGTCGAACGCCCGGTCCAGACCGCGAGCCCGGCGCTTGATGGTGTCTTCGGTCATATCTTCAGGTTCCCATTCAGAGTGCCGGGAGTTTACCCAGAAGGCCGCCTTCGCGGGCAAGCCTCGCTCCTACAGGATTTCACTGTTTGTAGGAGCGAGGCTTGCCCGCGAAGAATCCACCGCGATTCAGGCCTTCTTCTTGTAGGCGATGCAATCAATCTCGACCTTGCAATCGACCATCATGTTCGCCTGCACGCAGGCCCGGGCTGGGGCGTGTTCGCTTTTGAAGTACTCGGAAAACACCTTGTTGAAACTCCAGAAGTCCCGCGGGTCTTCCAGCCACACGCCCGTGCGCACCACGTCTTCGAGCCCGTAACCGGCCTCTTCCAGAATCGCGATCAGGTTTTTCATGGTCTGGTGAGTCTGCTCGACAATCCCGCCCACGATGATTTCACCGTCCACCGCCGGCACTTGGCCGGACACGTGCAGCCAGCCATCGGCTTCGACGGCACGGGCAAAAGGACGGGGTTGGCCGCCACCGGCGGTGCTGCCGGTGCCGTAACGAGTAATGCTCATGGGTGTTTCTCCTGATTAAAAAGTGAAGGCTTAAAAGCGGGTGCTCTTGAGAAATTCCGCCAATCGCGGTGACTGCGGGCGTTCGAACAATTCCTTGGGCGGCCCCTGCTCTTCGATCCGCCCCTGATTCATGAACACGATCTTGTCCGAGACCTCGAAGGCAAAACGCATTTCGTGGGTCACCAGCAACATGGTCATGCCGTCCTCGGCCAGGCCCTTGATCACGTTCAGCACTTCGCCCACCAGTTCCGGATCGAGGGCCGAGGTGACTTCATCGAACAGCATCAAACTCGGGTTCATCGCAATCGCCCGGGCAATCGCCACGCGCTGTTGCTGGCCGCCGGACAACTGACCGGGGTAATGATCGCGGCGCTCCAGCAGGCCGACCCGCTCCAGCCATTTCTCCGCCAGCGCCACGGCTTCATCCTTGTGCAGTTTTTTCACCTTGAGCAACCCGAGGGTGACGTTCTGCAACGCGGTGAGGTGCGGGAACAGATTGAATTGCTGGAAAGCCATGCCGGTCATGGCGCGATGGCGGGCGATGACTTTTTCCGGGTGGCGCACGCGCTTGCCGTTGACCTCGTCATAGCCAATGGATTCACCGTCGAGCAGAATCTGCCCGCCCTGGAACTCTTCGAGCATGTTCACGCAGCGCAGCAGCGTGGTCTTGCCCGAGCCGCTGGAGCCGATCAACGTGACCACATTGCCGCGCTGCATGGTCAGGTCGACGCCCTTGAGCACTTCGAGCTGGCCGTATTGTTTGTGCAGGCCGCGGATGTCCAGCAGCGCCTGGTTCTGGGTCGAAACTTGTGCTTGTGTCATGGCAAGGCCACCCGCTTTTCAATGTGCCGGCCGAGTAATTCGATGGCGTAGTTGATGACGAAAAACAGCAATCCGGCGAACAGGTAGAACTCGAGGGTCATGAAGGTCCGGGCGATGATCTGTTGAGTGCTGAGCAGCAGCTCGGCGACGCCGATCACCGACAACAAGGTCGACGCCTTGACGATCTCGGTGGACGAGTTGACCCACGTCGGCAAAATCTGCCGCAATGCCTGGGGCAGCAACACATAACCCAGCGCCTGGTAAAACGTCAGGCCGATGGCCTTGCTCGCTTCCATCTGACCGCTGGGCAGCGCTTGCAACGCACCGCGCACGATCTCGGCGACATGGGAACCGCAAAACAGCGTCAGGCCCAAAGTGCCAGCCCCGAAAGCGCTGATCTGCCAGCCCAGTGCCGGCGCCATGTAGAAGCAGGCCAGCACCAACACGAACACCGGTGTGCCGCGAATGATGTCGACGTAAAACCGAAACGGCGCGCGCATCCAGAACGTGCCGTAGGTGAGTACCAGGCCGGCGACGATGCCGACCAGCGTGCCCAGCAAAATCGCCAGGCCCGAGCACTGCACACTGGTCAGAAAGCCCTGCCACAGGACATCCCGGGCCACCCATAACTCATGCAACCAGCTGGGGGATTCGTACATGGGGCCTCCTATCGGCGAATCGCCAGACGCTGTTCGAGGTAACGCAGCATCATGGCAATGAGGTAACAGGCCGCAACATAGAGCGCTGTGGTCACCAGCCAGGTTTCAATCACCCGGTAGCTCTCGACATTGATCTTGCGCGCGTAATAGGTCAGCTCCGGCACGGCAATCGCCGCCGCCAGCGAGGTGTCCTTGAACAGCGAAATGAAGTTGTTCGACAGCGCCGGCAGCACATTGCGCAGCATCACCGGCACAGTGATGTACGCCTTGACCTGCCACTCGCCCAAGCCGATCGCCAACCCGGCTTCACGCAGCCCCTTGGGAATGCTCAACAGCCCCCCACGAAACACTTCGGTCAGGTACGCCCCGGCATACAGCGACAGGGTGATGATGAACGAGGGGATCTTGTCCAGACGAATCCCCAGGCTCGGCAACGCGAAGTAGATCAACAGAATCAACACCAGAATCGGCGTATTACGGATCACCGTCACATACACCGACGCCAGCCCCCGCAATGCGCGGTGCTTCGACAGCAAAGCAAACGCCATCAGCAAGCCGATCACGCAGCCGATGGCGATCGACACCAGCGCCAGCTCAAGGCCCAGGCCGAGCCCCGCCAGCAAGGTGTCGAAGTCGCGCCACACGGCGGCAAAATTCAACTGATAGTTCATGGTCAGCAGTACCTTGAGCGGGGCGCGTTATCGGCACCCCGCTCTCACGGGATCATTTGAATTCGACTGGAAAACCGATTGCAGGTGTAGGCAGGTCTACACCGAACCACTGCTTGAACGACGCCGCGTAAGTCGGGAATTCAACGCCGGTCATGCCTTCATGCAGGACGGTGTTGACGAAGTTCAGCCAGTCCTGATCGCCGCGTTTGACCGCACAGGCGTAGGTTTGCGGGCTCCAGGCGTAGGTCGGGCTGCGATAACGGCCAGGGTTCTGCACCATCAGGTATTTCACCGACGACTGATCGGTGGCCGCCGCGTCGGCCCGGCCGGAGTTCACTGCCTGATACATCAGATCCACGCTGTCGTACTGATCGACCTTGGCCTTGGGCAGCGCCTGATGCACCAGTTCTTCTGCGTACACGTTCTGCAGCACCGCCACGGTCACGCCGTCGGCGGCAGCCCTGAGGTCTTCGATTTCCTTGTACTTGCTGTTGGCCGGCAGCAACAGGCCAACACCTTCGCGGTAGTACGGCAGCGTGAACGCGACCTGTTGGGCCCGGCTGGCGGTCACGGTGATGAACTGGCAACTCATATCGACCTTGTCGGTCAGCAGGTTCGGAATCCGCGCATCGGACGACTGCACGACGAACTCGACCTTGCTCGGGTCGTTGAACAACCCCTTGGCCACCATCCGCGCGATATCGATATCAAAACCCTGCAACTTGCCGTCCGCTCCCTGGAAGTGCCACGGCGCGTTGGTACTGCCCGTGCCCACGATCAATTTCCCACGGGCCAGCACGCTGTCGAGCTTGCTGTCTGCCGCTTGGGCGACACCCATGACAGCGGCCGAAGCCGCGAGAACGAAAACACACGCTTTAAACAAGGAAAGTCGGCGATGCATGGCAAGCACTCCAGGGCTGTGTTTATTCCGCTATACCGGAACTTGGTATGTAACAACGGAATAGACAGCAGAAAGTGTGCCACAGGATTGCTGGAAAATCCTGTTGCTTACTAAACGGTAATAAATTCAGAGAGATGGGAAATTTCCCAATGCAGACTTGCGCAGCAACAACGGGTCAATGAGCGCTACCAAGGGCTACAGGGTTGGGTAGCAAGGCAACATTCGAGTGCGCGAGAGTCCAAAAAGAAGCAATTCGACAGGCGCGCCCATGCTCTGGGATCGCCCGCACGATTTACCACCCGTCGGATTAGAGCCCATACCTGTCAGATCTGACAGTTGTGGATCGCGGGTTGCGGGCGCTCAATCTGTGCAAGCCGTTCAAGCCTTCCATCATGCAACACTGGCCTGCGGACTTTTGACAAACACTTACAGGAGTTTCCACATGTCTGAACAATCCACAAAAGCTAATTTGGTGCGTAATGGTGATTTCACACAGGAGGGCAAGGACTGGACTTCTGATACGCCGGAGAAAGCCCGCTATGAAGACGGTTATTGTGCCTTGCAGTTACCAGGTCGGATCACTCAGAAGGTTACGCTCACCAACGGGGGCGAGTTTCGGTTTTCCGTAAAAATGAAAACGGAGCAGGGTTCTGCTTGCACAGCACAAGTTTTGCTATATCCCTCATGGCAAGTGCACAGCCTCAGTATCGGAGGTGGCACCCCCTGGACTGCAAAATCCGTAAATTTCACAGTACCTTCTGATACCACCGAAGTGACTATCAAGCTGCAAGCAAACGACGGTTCGTTCGGCACTTTTGGATCGTATTTCGATGACGTAAGGCTTGAGCAACGTTGAAGATAAAAGCTGGGGGGCTTATTCAGGCCTTCGATAGTCTTCGAAAAAGAGATTTCAATGAGCTCGATATCCCCCCACCCACTGGATCCGACCTACCGCAAAGCGCTCAACACCTGGCGCCCGGTGATTCTGTATTTCGGCAACCAACACTGTCCCGCCTGCGAAATGGCCGAGCCGGTTTTCCGTGAAGTTGCCGGGAAGTACAAAAATCACGCGTGCATCTATGTGCTGGATACGAGCAAGTCCCCTCGGCATCCGGAAGTCAAAGGCACACCCACTGTGCTCTTTTACAAGGAGGGGAAGCTGCTGACGAAGCTCAAGGGCATAGGGACCCCGGAAACCCTGGAAGAACATTTCAGAAAGTACATCGGCAAACTGAGGCCCAAACAGGTTGCCCGCAAACCCCGCCACGACTTGCGGTGGCTGAAGAAAACCCTCAGGACTTTATGCACTGCACCTCGGGCACGGGGGCTGTTGAGCCGGTAAGACGCAGTCCCCCTGTAGGAGCGAGGCTTGCCCGCGAAGGAATGCACCGCTTTTTTTCAGGTACACCGCGTCATCGTTCTTCGCGGGCAAGCCTCGCTCCTACATTGAGCGATGCCAGCACCCGCTCGGCATTCGCACCGCACCCCATGCCCTCGGGCCGCGCCTGGATGCTCTCGATCACCTCCAGTAACCGCGCCTTGCTCTGGGCCAGGTGCAGTTGCATCTCCTCGATCTGCTCGACCTTGCGCTCAAGACCCGCCACCAGTTCGTCGTGCTTGAACTCACCCGTCGCGGCATCCGGCAACAGCAACTTCAGCTCTTCCAGGCTGAAACCGGCCTGTTGGGCGCACTGGATGATTTTCAGGGTTTGCAGTACTTGCGGCGGATAACGCCGATAGCCGTTGGTCTGACGTTCGACCTGACGAATCAACCCCTGGGCCTCGTAAAACCGAATGCGCGAAGCGTTCAACCCGCTCAGTTGCGCCAATTCACCAATCTTCATCACGGCCTCATTTGCACGCTTGACATTAAAGTTAACTTTAAGCTTAGCCTCCGCTCATCACTGATGAGGAGTCAAGTATGTCGCCCTTCCAAGCGTTGAATTTGCCCAACGGCCAGACCATCGGCAACCGCATCGCCAAAGCCGCGATGGAAGAGAACCTCGCCGATACCGGGCAGGCACCTTCCGGCGAGTTGTTTCGGTTGTATCAAGCCTGGGCTGACGGTGAGGCCGGGCTGTTGCTGACCGGCAATGTGATGATCGACCGCCGTGCCATGACCGGCCCCGGTGGCGTGGTGCTGGAAGACGAGCGACACCTGGACCGCTTTCGTCAGTGGGCAACCATCGGCCGGGCCAGTGGTGCGCAGTTCTGGATGCAACTCAATCATCCCGGGCGCCAGACCATGGCCAACCTCGGCCAGCAGGCCTTGGCCCCCTCGGCGGTAGCGCTGGACCTGGGCGGGTTTTCGAAGATGTTTGCCGAGCCCAAGCCCATGGGCGAGAACGACATTGCAGAAGTCATTCAACGCTTCGCCACCAGTGCCGCCCTGGCGGAAAAGGCCGGTTTCACCGGGGTGCAGATTCATGCCGCGCACGGGTATCTGCTCAGCCAGTTTCTATCGCCGTTGACCAATCGCCGCACCGACCGCTGGGGTGGTTCTCTGGAAAACCGTGCGCGTTTGCTGCTGGAAGTGCTCGGCGCTGTTCGCAAGTCGGTGTTGCCGCAGTTTTGCGTAGCGGTGAAGCTCAATTCCGCGGACTTCCAGCGCGGCGGTTTCGACGCCGATGACGCCCGGCAAGTGATCCAGTGGCTCAACGAGCAACAGATTGATTTGCTCGAGCTCTCAGGCGGCAGCTACGAAGCACCAGCCATGCAGGGCGAGGCTCGCGACGGTCGGACTTTGGCGCGAGAAGCGTACTTTCTGGAGATGGCCAGCGAATTGGCCGGTGTGGCGCACATGCCGGTGATGGTGACCGGGGGAATTCGTCGGCTGGCAATCGTCGAACAGGTGCTCGACAGTGGCATCGCCATGGCCGGTATCGGCACGGCACTGGCTATTGAACCGCAGCTGGTCAAACGCTGGCGCGAAGGCCAGAACAGCCACCCACAGCTGCCACCGATTCGCTGGAAACGCAAAGCCCTGGCGTCGCTGGCGAACATGGCCGTGGTGAAGTTTCAGCTCCATCGATTGAGTCGCGGACGCACACCCAGGCCGCAGGTTTCGGCGGTATGGGCATTGATCCTCGATCGGTTGTACATCGCCCGGCGTACCCGCCAGTACCGCCAGGCAATGGGCAAATAACCGACCCGTAGCAGCTGCCGAGCAGCGCGAGGCTGCGTTCGGCTGCGTAGCAGTCGTGAGTCCGGCTGACGCGGTCTGCCTGATGCACCGCAGTTTCAGGTTTTACGACTGCTGCGCAGCCGAACGCAGCCTCGCAGGCTCGGCAGCTGCTACAAAGGGTGCCCGCCGGTGTGTTTATCGTCCGGAAAAACGCAGCCGCGACAACATCCGCAGGTCACCTTCGCGGTAATAGTCATCGGTCCAGCTGTCATCCGCAGCCAACGGCCGGACCTGCTTGAGTTGCAGTTTCTTTGCGAAGTAGCGGAACCGGTAATGTTCGTAGAAGCGCAGCAGTTCCAGCCCGTAGCGATCGGCCAGGTCGGTGTTGCCACGGATGATCAGATAGTTCTCATCGTTGCCATTGCTGGCTGCATCACTGAGGTTGTGGCTGCCGCTGATGATGGTCGGTGAGTCGCTGGTGAAGTCGACGACGATGGCTTTGGTGTGCACCAGCAGGTTGCCCTTCTGGCCTTTCATGTTTTCCTTGAGCCAGCCTTCCAGGCCGGTGTTGAGCAGCGCGGTGGCAGCGAATTCGGCGGTGCGGTCGGCGTGGAAACCGGTGATGCTGCTGACCGTGTTTTGCAGGCCGTAACGCAAGATGTCGTCGTGAGGCTGGCCGAGCAGCGCGTTGAGTATTTTGTCCGGCAAGGTGAATGCGGTGACAAACAGCAGGTCTTTTTTGGCGGCGTTGATGATCTTGATGAACTCACTCAAGTCGCCCTCGCCCGAGCGCGGTGAAAAGCCGGCGAACAGCGGCTGGTCAGGCTGCATTGGATTATGTTCCGTGAGCCAGTCCCGCGTGGC
Organism: Pseudomonas sp. GW822-FHT07A10; assembly: GCF_058798795.1. Taxonomy (NCBI): domain Bacteria; kingdom Pseudomonadati; phylum Pseudomonadota; class Gammaproteobacteria; order Pseudomonadales; family Pseudomonadaceae; genus Pseudomonas; species Pseudomonas sp. GW822-FHT07A10. The sequence goes on along the minus strand of NZ_JBXAKV010000001.1, from coordinate 44,747 downwards.
GCCGACGTCCGTCGGTGTGGCCCAGACCTGCTCGAAGGTTTGCAGGTAAGTGGCGCCGATCCGAGCGTCGTCCAGCACATGCACGACATTGGCCTGACGGTAGACGCCGTTGGCAGTGAAGTTGGTACTGCCACAGAGTACCGCTTCGGGCTGATGCTGCCCCGCCGCATCGAGCCGGCTCAGGACCATGAACTTATCGTGAAAGATATTGTGGGTGACTCGCCCGCGCTTATTCGCCGCCGGGATTTTTTCCAGGCTGGCTTCATTCAACGCCGTGGTGTCTTCGCCAGGTTGGGCGTGGTACAGGACCCGAACCTTTACGCCACGCTCGAAGGCGGCGTTCACCGCATCGACGATCGCCTGCAGCTGGTATTCATAGATCGCGATGTCCAGCGCCCACTGGCCATCCACGGCACGTTCGATAAACCCGAGCAGGCGTGCGAGCAGACCATTTTCCAGCCATTGCCGCGGCGCGTCGGGCCATTCTTCGATGGGCAGTGTCTTGTTGACGCTGAGCAGCGCATCGAGGTCGGCGAATTTGCGCTGGAACGCCTGACTGGCAGCCACTGCCCGGTTGAAAATCACGTTCTGGCCCTTGGGCAGGCCATTGTCCGTGGTGACCGTCACTTCCAGGCTTTCACCCAACTGTGGCGCATCGGCAGTGCCATAGGCCAGGTGAACCCGATAATGGATCGTCACACCCGGATTGACCGCGTAATCGGCCCAGCGAAATTTCTGCAAAGGCGCGGCATCGCTCGGGGTGGCGTGAAACTGAGGGAACGTATGATCCTTGCCGGGAAAGGTCAGGCTGTTGAACAGAAACAGCCAGGGTTTATCGCCTTGCTGTTTTTCGATGGCAAACCCCAGCAGGCCTTTGCGGCGGGGTTCGGCCAGGTCGATGGCCAGCAGCACACCGTTGGTGCCAGCGTAGGCTTTGACGCGGAAATCGTCCTGATCGTTGCGGGCTAGAACGCGCATGGGTCACTCCTGTGATGGGTTTGCTTACAGAGCATAGGGCAGCGATGCGATGGGGCCAGCACTGTCAGCACAAAACTCAACCTGAAATCAGCTCATCGATATGTCGATAATCAACCTGTAACTGCGCTGCCAACACCTTTGCCCGCCCGAGCCGAATCGGCCCGCGCTCGATGTCGATCAGCAACCCCGGACAATCCAGCTCCGGCAATGTCGACCATTCCTTCAGCCGTCCATCCGTCACCAGCAACAACCGCTGCTGCTCTGCCGGAAAGTGCTTTTGCCGTGCCGCCAGCCAGCGCCCCGCCTCACCCAACGCCGCCAGCATCGGCGTCCCGCCGCCGGCACCGAGCCCCTCGAGCCAATCACGCAAGCCCGCAGAGGCTTTCAATCCCTGCACCTGCCACTTCGGCAAGTGACCGCTGGCGGTCAGCAAAGCCAGACGTGCGCGCTGTCGATAGGCATCGTCGAACAGTTGCGCCAGCAAGCCCTTGGCATCGCTCAACGCCTGATGGCGCCGGGTCGAGGCCGAGGCATCGACGATCACCAGCCACAGTTCATGCGGGGTGCGGGTCCGCAGATGGAACAATAGGTCATCGCGTTGACGCGGTCGGCCATTGAGCAAGGTGCCGGGCCAGTTGACCGATCCGCTACGGGCGGCGTGACGCTTGCCCTGTTTACCGTGGTCCAGCCGGCCTGCGCGGGGTCTGGCATTCGCCCCCGCGTCTGATCGAGGGCGAATGCCTAGGGCTTTTTTGGCCAGCTCGGCACTTCACGTCGAGCACCGACCGGCAGCGCCTGGGCGGGCATTTCGCCCCACTGGCCCTGACCTTCGTTCGGGTTGGGGGTTTGCGCAGGGGATTGCTGTGGCGCTTGGGAATGTTGCGGCGCAGAGGTCGAATGTTCCCGGCGACGATGACGCAAGGCAAATTCGGCAACCGCGTCGATATCTTCTTCGGCAATGGCGTTCGCACCGCACCACGCCGCATGTGCCCGCGCCGCGCGCAGCCAGACCAGATCGGCTCGCAAGCCGTCGACGCCGGCAGCAAAGCAGCGCTCAGTGATCTGCGCCAGTGCGGCATCGTCGAGCGGGATACTCGCCAGGGCCGCACGCGCCTTCTGGCAACGCTCGCGCAGGGCGTGTTGCTGACTTTCCCACTCGGCGCAGAAGCCTTGCGGATCGCTGTCGAAATCCAGTCGACGACGGATGATCTGGCCGCGCTCGGCGGGTGCGGTATGGCCACTGAGGGCGACGTTCAGGCCAAAGCGGTCGAGCAGTTGCGGGCGCAGTTCGCCCTCTTCCGGGTTCATGGTGCCGATCAGCACAAACTTCGCCGAATGCCGATGGGAAATCCCGTCGCGCTCGATCAGGTTGGTGCCGCTGGCGGCCACGTCGAGCAGCAGGTCCACGAGGTGATCGGGCAGCAAGTTCACCTCATCGACGTAGAGCACGCCGCCGTCGGCCTTGGCCAATACACCCGGAGAAAACTGTGCGCGCCCTTCGCTCAAGGCCGCGTCGAGATCGAGGGTGCCGACCAGCCGTTCTTCAGTGGCGCCCAGGGGCAAGGTGACGAATTGACCACTGGCCAGCAGGTCCGCCAGGCCTCGGGCCAGGGTCGACTTGGCCATGCCGCGCGGGCCTTCGATCAGCACGCCACCAATTTTCGGGTCGATGGCGGTCAGGTACAGGGCGAGCTTCAAGTCATCGGCGCCGACCACGGCGGAGAGCGGGAAATGGGGGGTGTCGGTCATGTCGGGTCTCGCTTGTGGTCAGAGATTACATTGTGGCGAGGGGGCTTGTCGGAACGCCGCATCGCCCCGTTCGGCTGCGAAGCAGTCGTAAAACCGGACAACTCGGTGTAAACAGAGGTAAAAGCGGGGGCCGCTTCGCGACCCAACGGGGGCAAGCCCCCTCGCCACAGCCCCCTTCGCCACAAATTTCCTTTGCTCACCGGCTAACTGTCTTCTTCTATATCCAGCAACAAATTCTCCAGCGCCTCGCGGTATTCACCCGGTTCCTGCCACATCCCCCGTTGCTGCGCTTCGAGCAGGCGCTCGGTCATGTCGCGCAAGGCGTGGGGATTGTGTTCGCGAACAAACTCCCGGGTCGCCGGATCAAGCAAATAGGCGTCCGCCAGCAACGCATACTGGTGATCGTCGATCAGCTGCGTGGTGGCGTCGAACGCAAACAGGTTATCGACCGTCGCCGCCAGTTCGAACGCGCCTTTATAGCCATGACGCTTGATCCCGTCGATCCATTTCGGATTGGCCGCCCGGGAACGGATCACCCGGTTCAGCTCTTCCTTCAATGTACGGATCTTCGGCAAGTCCGGCTGACTGTGGTCGCCGTGATAACTCGCCGCCGCTGCACCGCTGAGGCTTTCGACGGCCGCCAGCATGCCGCCCTGGAACTGGTAATAGTCGTTGGAATCGAGCAAGTCGTGCTCGCGGTTGTCCTGGTTTTGCAGCACGGCCTGCACCTGGCTCAGACGCTGGACAAACTGCTCGCGGGCGGCGGTGCCTTCATCGGAGCCGCCGTAAGCGTAGCCGCCCCAGTTCAGGTAAACCTCGGCCAGGTCTTCGCGGCTTTGCCACAAACGACCGTCGATGGCGCCTTGCACGCCGGCACCGTAAGCACCCGGTTTGGCCCCGAAGATCCGCCAGCCGGCCTGTCGCCTGGCCGCCTCTTCATCCAGACCGGACTTCAGCAGCGCTTCGCGCTCGGCACGAACCTTGGCCGCCAACGGATTGAGATCGTCCGGTTCATCCAGCGCGGCGACCGCTTGCACGGCGGCGTCGAACAGCCGGATCAGGTTGGCAAAGGCATCACGGAAGAATCCGGAGACGCGCAAGGTCACGTCCACCCGCGGCCGGTCCAGCAGGCTCAACGGCAGAATCTCGAAGTCGTCGACCCGCTGACTGCCCGTCGCCCACACCGGCCGCACACCCATCAAGGCCATGGCCTGGGCAATGTCGTCGCCGCCGGTGCGCATGGTCGCGGTGCCCCAGACCGACAGGCCGAGCTGACGCAAATGATCGCCGTGATCCTGCAAGTGCCGCTCAAGAATCAGGTTCGCGGATTGAAAGCCGATGCGCCACGCCGTGGTGGTCGGCAGGTTGCGCACGTCCACCGAATAGAAATTGCGCCCGGTGGGCAACACGTCCAGCCGTCCACGACTGGGCGCACCACTCGGCCCGGCCGGGACGAATCGACCGCTGAGGGCGTCCAGCAGGCCGCGCATTTCCGCCGGGCCGCAGGCGTCCAGGCGTGGCGCAACCACCTCGCACAAACTGTCGATGATCGCGCTCACGTCGGACCAATCTGCCTCCTGTGGGAGCGGGTCTAGGTGGTGAGGGGCCTTGTGGCGAGGGGGCTTGCCCCCGTTGGACTGCGCAGCAGTCCCGTTTTTTGGGGCCGCTTCGCGACCCAACGGGGGCAAGCCCCCTCGCCACAAAGGCTCGCTCCCACACGGGCCAGGCTCGGCATTCAACGTCCGCGAGATTAGTTGCGCAGCGAACAGTTCCAGACGCTCACGGGTGTCTCCCGCTGTGCGCCACAACTCATCGCTGACCGCCTGCAAGGCATCCGGCCGAGGACCGTTCCAGGGCTCGGCCAACACGCAATCCAGTGGATCGAAGCCCAACTCGAACGCTTTGGCCAGCGCCCGCAACAAACTGGATTGCGCGCCACGACCGTCGCCGCGGGGAATGCGCAGCAAGGCCAATAAAGTGTCGATGCGCAATCGCCCGGTCGGCGACTCGCCAAACACGTGCAGGCCATCGCGAATCTGCGATTCCTTCAAGTCACACAGGTAGGTGTCCAGGCGCGGCAACCAGATCGCCGCGTCGGCATCGCTGTCGAGCTTCTCGTCCAGTTGCAGTTCGCGATCAATGTGCGTGTCGCGCACCAGTTGCAGAATATCGCGCTGCAGTTCCCGGGCACGGCGCGGATCGAGCAACTGCGCTTCGTAATATTCGTCGGCGAGCAATTCGAGATTACGCAGCGGGCCGTAGGTTTCGGCGCGGGTCAGCGGCGGCATCAGATGATCGATGATCACCGCTTGCGTACGACGCTTGGCCTGGGCGCCCTCGCCCGGGTCGTTGACGATAAACGGATAGATGTTCGGCAGCGGTCCAAGCAGCGCGTCGGGCCAGCAGTTTTCCGACAGCCCGACGCCCTTGCCCGGCAGCCATTCGAGGTTGCCGTGCTTGCCGACGTGGATCACGCCGTGGGCCCCGTAGGTGTTGCGCAACCAGAAGTAAAACGCCAGATAACCGTGGGGCGGCACCAGGTCCGGGTCGTGATAGACCGCGCTCGGGTCAACCTGATAACCCCGCGCGGGTTGAATGCCGACGAAGGTCAGGCCGAAGCGCAACCCGGCAATCATCATTCGCCCGCCACGGAACATCGGATCGTTTTCAGGCGAGCCCCAACGTTGCAATACCGCCTCGCGGTTGGCTTCGGGCAGCGCGTTGAACATCAAAAAGTAATCGTCCAGCGCCAGGCTTTGCTGACACGGGCGTTGATCGATAGTGTCCAGGTCATTGCTGACGCCACCGAGCAGTTGCTGGATCAGCGCGGTGCCGCTGTCCGGCAACTCGGCCGGCAACGGATAACCTTCTTGATGCAGCGCACGCAGGATATTCAGCGCCGCGGCGGGTGTGTCGAGACCGACGCCATTGCCGATGCGTCCATCGCGAGTCGGGTAGTTGGCGAGGATCAGGGCAATGCGTTTTTCACCGTTGGGCACTCGCGCCAGATCGATCCAGCGCCGTGCCAGTTCGGCGACAAAATCCATCCGTTCCGGTTGTGGTCGATAGCAAACCACATCGGACTGACTGCGCTCGCTGCGCCACGCCAGATCCTTGAAGCTGATCGGCCGACTGATGATTCGCCCGTCCAGCTCCGGCAGCGCGATGTGCATCGCCAAGTCACGGGGACCGAGGCCTTGCTCGCTGGTACGCCAACCGGGCTCGTTGTCCTGGGCGCAGATTGCCTGAATCACCGGGATGTTGCGACGAAACGGCCGCAGGTGCGGCGCTTCAGGGCTGGACTGGGCGAAACCGGTGGTGTTCAGAATCACCCCCGCCTCGACTTCATCCAGCCAGTCCTCGACCACCGTCAGGCAGCCGGGCTCTTTCAGACTGGCCAGCGCAATCGGCAACGGGTTGAGCCCCGCCGCCTGCAAACGCTGGCAGAAAACATCGATGAAACCGGTGTTCGCCGCCTGCAAGTGCGAGCGGTAAAACAGCACCGCCGCCACCGGCTGATCGGCCTGCCAGTCGGCTTGCCAATCCTGAAGGTGCGCGGGGCTTTTTTGCGGGTGGTAGATCGCGGTGCGTGGCAGGGTTTGCGGCTCGGACCATGGATAGTCGCGACCCAGCCAGCGACTGGCGAGGCAGCGAAACAGGTCGAGCGCATTGGCCATGCCGCCCTGACGCAGGAAGTGCCAGAGCCGGTCGCGGTCTTCGGGAGTTACGGTGCTCAGGTCGCTGAGTTCCGGGTCCGGACGATCGTCGCCCGGCACCAGAATCAACTGCACACCGCGCTGGGACAATTCCACCAGACGCTCGATGCCGTAACGCCAATAGGCGATACCGCCATGCAGCGAGATCAGAATCACCTTGGCGTGGCGCAGCACTTCGTCGACATAAAGATCGACCGAGGCGTGATTCTGCACCTGCATCGGGTTGGCCAGGCGCAGGCTCGGGTAATCGTCGGGCAGCTGCTGCGCCGCCTCGGCGAGCAACGCCAGACTGGAATCGCCGCTGCACAGGATCACCAGCTCGGCGGGGGTTTGTCCAAGGTCGGCAATGTTGTCATCCGACACGAAACCGCCGGGCTGGGTCCTGAGCAGGTGCATGGGTTAAACGCTGAGCGCAGCGCGCAATTGCGCTTCGAGTTGAACGGCGTCCAGCGCCTGACCGATCAACACCAGACGGGTGGTGCGCGCTTCCTCGGCGCCCCACTGACGGTCAAAGTGCTTGTCGAAACGCGTGCCCACGCCCTGAATCAGCAGGCGCATCGGCTTGTTCGGCACCGCCGCGAAACCCTTGACCCGCAGAATGCCGTGCTGCACCACCAGTTGCGTCAGCGCGTCCATCAGCAGGCTTTCGTCGGCTTGTGGCAGCTCGATCGAGATGGAGTCGAACGCGTCATGGTCGTGATCGTGGTCGTCTTCATCTTCGTGGTGGTGATCGTGATGGCTGTGGCGGCTGTCGATGTGTTCTTCGGAACCGGCACCAAGGCCGATCAGCACGTCCAGTGGCAAGCGACCGCTGCTGGCTTCGATGACTTTCACCGCCGGTGGCAGCTCTTCGGCGACTTCCAGGCGCACTCGGGCCAGGTCTGCGGCGCTGATCAGGTCGGCTTTGTTGAGGATTACCAGGTCGGCGCTGGCCAGTTGGTCGGCGAACAGTTCGTGCAGTGGCGATTCGTGGTCCAGGTTCGGGTCGAGTTTGCGCTGGGCATCCACTTGATCCGGGAATGCAGCGAAAGTGCCGGCAGCGACGGCCGGGCTGTCGACCACGGTGATCACCGCGTCAACGGTGCAGGCACTGCGGATTTCCGGCCACTGGAAGGCTTGAACCAAAGGCTTTGGCAGGGCCAGGCCCGAGGTTTCGATGAGGATGTGGTCGAGGTCGCCGCGGCGCGCAACGAGTTCGCGCATCACCGGGAAGAATTCTTCCTGGACGGTGCAGCACAGGCAGCCGTTGGCCAGTTCGTAGACGCGGCCGCTGGCCTCTTCTTCGGTGCAGCCGATTGAGCACTGCTTGAGGATCTCGCCATCGATGCCCAGTTCGCCGAACTCGTTGACGATCACCGCGATGCGACGGCCCTGGGCGTTGTCGAGCATGTGCCGCAACAAGGTGGTTTTGCCCGAGCCGAGGAAGCCGGTGACGATGGTGACGGGGAGTTTGGCCAGTGTTTTCATCGGATGCCCTTTGGCAAGGTGGCGGGCATACGGGACGACAACCGGCAACGCGGGGGCGCGTGCCTGAAGAGTTCGCCACCGGATCACCCCGCCCGGTTGAAAGTGAGAATCTGTGTCGAGGCAGGTCTCCTGGCTGACGGTGTGCCCGGCGGGTCAGCCTGGCATTCGCTGCGCCTTCCCGCGAGCCCGTTGCACAGGGTTTGCAGTGGCGTGGCAGCGAACATCACCGTTCACAGTTGCGGGGGCAGCCGCGGCATCGACCGCGTTCCCTTCTTAGCTTCGACAGACGCCGAAGAACCTCGAAAGCGCAAGGCTACGCATCGTGTGGGGGCGGGTCAATCACTGCGCACGCCACCCGCACTTACAAAGAGCCAATCATTTTGGTATTCAAGTGAGAACCCCTGCCAATTGACTCCCCGCCCTCGCCCATGCTCTCCTACACGCCTTGTTACGGGTGCCCTTCACAGGGTGAAACGGGAAACCGGTGAATCATGTGCTTTACTCTAAAGCCATGTCAGTCCGGTGCTGCCCCCGCAACGGTAAGCGAGTGAAGCGTCAGATCCACTGTGCCGGCCATACGGCATGGGAAGGTGATGTTTGCAGGTTCAGGCACAAGCCCAGCCCCTCGCGAGCCCGGAGACCGGCCCGCAACACAAAGTGACTTTTACGTTCACTGAATGACAAACCCGCGGTGGGCGGGCGCTGTTCGAAATCTCTGCGAGCCCTTGGCGTGCGGAGGTTTTCATGCGCTCTATTCACCCGCTGACAGACCAGAGGGAAGCGCCATGACGATCATCAGCAGCACCGCCAGCAACACCGACAAGAGCATCGCCAGCACCACCACGACCCTGACTCAACGCCTGACCGCCGCCGTGTGTGCGTCGATCCTTGGCGCCAGCCTTGTGTATTTCGCCGGTTTCTCGCACATCGAAGCGGTGCACAACGCCGCGCACGATACCCGTCACAGCTCCGCCTTTCCGTGCCATTGAGACCTGCTGAGATGATCAAGCGTATTGCGCAAACCGCAGGTTTCACCGGGCTGCTGGCCGCCCTGCTATTGACCCTGCTGCAAAGCTTCTGGGTCTCCCCGCTGATTTTGCAGGCAGAGACCTACGAAAAATCCGAGCCGGCCGCTGTTGAAATCCACGAACACGCCGCGGGCGCAGTCGCTCATACCCACGATGCCGAAGCCTGGGAACCGGAAGACGGCTGGCAGCGCGTGCTGTCCACTACCGGCGGCAACCTGGTGGTAGCCGTCGGTTTCGCCCTGATGCTCGCCGGTCTTTACACCCTGCGCGCACCGACCAAAACCTCTCAGGGCCTGCTTTGGGGCCTGGCCGGTTATGCGACGTTCGTGCTGGCTCCGACTCTCGGCCTGCCGCCTGAGCTGCCGGGCACTGCCGCGGCTGATCTGGCGCAACGGCAAATCTGGTGGATCGGCACTGCCGCGTCCACGGCCGTCGGCATCGCGTTGATCGTGTTCAGCCGTCACTGGCTGATGAAAACTCTCGGCGTGGCGATCCTGGCCGTGCCGCATGTGATTGGCGCACCACAACCGGAAGTCCATTCAATGCTGGCGCCGGAAGCCCTGGAAGCGCAATTCAAAATCGCTTCGCAGCTGACCAACGTGGCGTTCTGGCTGGCCCTGGGCCTGATCAGCGCCTGGTTGTTCCGCCGCAAAAGCGATGGCCATTACAGCGCATGACTGACGTCAGCTCTGCGCCGACCCTGGTGGTCGGCCTGGGCTGCCAGCGCGGCTGCCCCGTCAGCACGCTGCGGGCGCTGCTCGATCAGGCGTTACAGGCCCATCAAATCGGGCTCAGTGAGATCAAGGCCTTGGCCAGCATCGACCTGAAGCGCGAAGAGCCTGGCCTGATCGAACTGGCCGAACAGCTGGCATTGCCGCTGATGTACTTCAGCAGCGAACAATTGGCGACCTATCAAGCACAACTGAGTCACCACTCGGACATCGCGTTTGAACGCACCGGTTGCTACGGCGTGGCGGAAAGCGCTGCGTTGGCCCTGGCCGAACAATTGGCCCAGGCACCGGCAAAGTTACTGATTCCACGACAAAAATACGCCCAGGCCACCCTGGCATTGGCCAGCGCCGCGTAAAATCCCCGATAATCCCTGCCCTCGATCATGAGCATTCTTCATCTGAAGCATGCCCAGCACCTATTTCTGACAGGAAACGACGATGACCGTCTACTTCATTGGCGCCGGCCCCGGCGACCCGGAACTGATCACCGTCAAAGGCCAGCGGCTGATTCGTAGCTGCCCGGTCATCATCTATGCCGGCTCCCTGGTCCCCGCCGCCGTTCTGGAAGGCCACCGGGCCGAACAGGTGGTCAACAGCGCTGAACTGCATCTGGAACAGATCGTCGAGCTGATCAAGACCGCCCACGCTAACGGCCAGGACGTGGCCCGGGTGCATTCCGGCGACCCGAGCCTGTACGGCGCGATCGGCGAGCAGATTCGCTACTTGCGTGAACTCGACATCCCTTTCGAAATCATTCCCGGCGTCACCGCCACCGCCGCCTGCGCGGCCCTTTTGGGTGCCGAACTGACCCTGCCGGACGTGTCACAGAGCGTGATTCTGACCCGCTATGCCGACAAAACCGCGATGCCCGCTGGTGAAGAACTGGGCAGTCTGGCGCAGCACGGGGCGACCATGGCGATCCATCTGGGGGTCAATCATCTGGAAAAGATCCTTGCCGAATTGCTACCGCACTACGGCGCCGACTGCCCGATCGCGGTGATCCACCGGGCGACCTGGCCGGATCAGGATTGGGTGGTGGGAACGCTGGCGGATATTGCCGGGAAGGTTGAAGCCAAGGGCTTTCGTCGGACGGCGCTGATTCTGGTGGGTCGGGTGCTGGGCAGCGATCACTTCAGTGAGTCGTCGCTGTATCGCGCGGGGCATGCGCATTTGTACAGACCTTAAGCCAAACACACCCTGTGGCGAGGGGGCTTGTCGGAACGCCGCATCGCCCCGTTCGGCTGCGAAGCAATCGTAAGACCAGACAACTCGGTGTTTCCGAATAATGCAGGGGGCCGCTTCGCGACCCAACGGGGGCAAGCCCCCTCGCCACAGCCACAGGTTACCGACCCCCCATAAAAAAACGGCACTCACGGGTGCCGTTTTTTCGTTTCTGCAGCGAACGCCTTAGTAGTAGGCGTTTTCTTTCTGCGTGTGGTCAGTCACGTCACGTACACCCTTGAGCTCGGGAATGCGCTCGAGCAAGGTGCGCTCGATGCCTTCCTTCAGAGTGACGTCTGCCTGGCCGCAGCCCTGGCAACCGCCGCCGAACTTCAGCACGGCGATGCCGTCTTCGACCACATCGATCAGGCTGACCTGACCGCCGTGGCTGGCCAGCCCCGGGTTGATCTCGGTTTGCAGGTAGTAGTTGATGCGCTCGTTGACCGGGCTGTCGGCGTTGACCATCGGGACTTTGGCGTTTGGCGCCTTGATGGTCAGTTGGCCGCCCATGCGGTCGGTGGCGTAGTCGACTACCGCATCGTCCAGAAACGCTTCGCTGAACGAGTCGATATAGGCGGTGAAGCTTTTGAGCCCCAGCGCTGTATCTTCAGGTTTTTCTTCGCCCGGCTTGCAGTAGGCAATGCAGGTTTCGGCGTACTGGGTGCCAGGCTGGGTGATAAAGACGCGGATGCCGATACCCGGGGTGTTCTGCTTGGAGAGCAGATCGGCCAGATAATCATGGGCGGCGTCGGTAATGGTAATAGCGGTCATGGAAACTCCTCGCAGGCTTGGACGCAGTTTACGCCAATCGACGCGCCGCACAAAGTCCTAGTATTTTTGTCGGGAACTGTGGCGAGGGGGCTTGCCCCCGTTGGGTTGCGCAGCAGCCCCAAAATCTCTGACATACCGAAGATCTTGTGAGTGCTGCGCACTCAAGCGGGGGCAAGCCCCCTCGCCACAGTCGCTCCCACACCGGGTTGCAGGCATTTCAGAGATTCTCGTAGCGATTCATGTCCAGCACGCCCTCTTCCACCGGGTCGGTGTCGTGGATGTACCGGCTCAGATCATGGAAATACTGCCAGAACTGCGGATGACTGCGGCGTATGCCCCAGCGTTCGACGATTTTCTCGAAGCTGGCGGCGTCTTTGGCGTTTTCCATCTCGTCGACAAACGCCGGCACTTGCCCGGCCGGAATGTTGAACATGAAGTTCGGGTAGCTGCTCTGAACACCCGGATAGATCGTCAACGTGTCGAGCCCTGGTTGATAACGCAGCGACTCCCCGAGCAGGAACGCCACGTTGCTGTGGGCGCGGTTGCGCAACAGGCTGTAGACCTCGCGCTTGCCGCTTGGGGCCTCGATGCGCAACATCGTGGCTTCCGGCAACTGATCGATGACTTTCAAACCGGCGGCCGGGCGCGACGTCAGACGACTCAGGGCCTGTTCGGCGTTCTGCAACGCCGGATCAATATTCGGCCGCGAGCAGTAAGCGCCGTCGCAGCGGTTGATCGGATCGGGCCTGGCATTGAGCTCGCCGTAACGGGTCAGCAATTGCTGGACGAAGTCACGTTTCGGGTCCTTTTCGTCCAGATTCAGCGCCGTCGGCTTGTCGTTGTCGATGTCCTCGTAATCCAGCCACATCTTGAACTTGCCGCTGTTCTGGTACCAATCGTCGAGGTAGCCGTCGCGGGAGTCGGCCGGCATCAGGCGCAGGAAGTTCTGCTCGGCGCCATTGCGGATCAGGTCGAAGTACAGCCGGGTTTGAGCCTGATGGGACACGTTACCGAACACATCGAAGTTGACCGCCAACTGGTAATACGTGCGTTCCAGCAACGGGTAATCGAACAGCCACATCGTCTGCGGCACATCGCCGATCAGGCCCTTGGTCACCGAGGCGCTGTCGAAATGCCGAAAGATACTCAGTAGTGCGTTGTCATTGCCGGCCCACAGGGTCGACCAGCTCGGCGCCGGCAAGTCGGCATAGCTGTCCCGGCGCAGGGCCTCATATTCGTTACGCTTATTGCGGTAGTCGTGCCACAGGCTCAGGACGCTGCCGACGTCATCGTTCTGCCCCGGCATCGCCAGCAACGGCGTAGCCTGGCCGCGATATTTCGGATCGGTGATGTAAAGGTCATGTTCCGGGGCCTGGAACAGTGCCCAGAAGTTGTCGCGAATCACGTCGGTGGCGATCTGACCACGGCAGACCGGACCGCGAATAAAGGTGCGCACGAAGTATTCGGCGTTATCGAGCATGAACTGGTAACGCGCCTGGGCCGGGATCGCTTCGAACGTGGCAAACGGATTGGCCCGCCGCTCCGGCCCGTAGCCCGGTAACGCGTGGACCTGCCAGTTACCGTTGTAAAACAGGCTCTTGATCCGCGCCATCTTGGCCGCGCTCAGCGGGTAGGTGATGTGGGTTTTGTGCACGATCACGCCTTGCACCGGCCACAGACGGTAATAGACCTGAGTGCCTGGATCGTCATTCGGACGGCGCGTATTGATCAAGTCGATGGGCTGGCCCGTCGGCGTGCGCGAACGTACCCACTGAAAGAAATGCCCCGGCTCGCCGTCCTTGAAATAGATATGGGCCAAGAACCAGTGCTCGAACAACCAGCGCCCGACCAGGCTCTCCCGGGCGCCCGGCGCATTCAGCAGGTTTTCCCACTGCACCACTTCCAAGGCTTCCCTGGCGCTGGGCACCAAGCCCTGCTGATCGATCGGCGCGCCGGAGGCCAGCCAGCGCTGCAGCGTCTGGTATTGCTGATCGGTAAGACCGGTGACCGCTAGCGGCATGCCCTCCTTCGGATGAGAGCTGGCGTAACCGTCGAACTCCGCCGGCATGGCGCACAGCGTTTCCCGGTTCAGGCCCAGGACGATCTCTTCCGGCAATTTGGCGTTGGGTTGTAACGGCGTTCTATGGCCTAGTTCAAGCATGCGCGCCATCAGCGCCGCCTGACTGCCTTGGGCGTCGAGCACCGAATAGAAGCCCTTTTGCTGCCAGGCACGCTTGCCGAAGGCGTCATAAAACAACCGGGTCGGCGCGGCTGCCTTGCTACGTTCGCCGTCATAGACTGGCGCCTTCGTCGCACCTCGGGACGCCCCTTCGCCACTGCCCAGATTGAGCTGACAGGCGGAGTCGTAGCAGGCATGGCAGGCCACGCACTTTTCGGTGAAGATCGGTTGAATGTCGCGAACGTAGGAAATATCCGGACCTTGCGCAGCGGCGCCCCCGCTTAAAAACAGCATCAATAGGCTGGTGACGACGCGATACGACATATCCCTGGTCCTGATCATGTGAAAACGCCGCGATTCTACCGGTCTGGCTTGCGCACCAACATGAACGATATTCATGCAAAACCGGCACATGCTCCAAAAGCACACAGGTTTGTTATTATCCCGGCCCTTCGTCATGGCCTTACCGAGTAGTCCAAATGTCCGATCGCAGCGTTCGCCTTCAAGCTCTCAAGCACGCCCTCAAAGAGCGCATCCTGATTCTCGACGGCGGCATGGGGACAATGATCCAGAGCTACAAGCTCGAGGAACAGGATTACCGTGGCAAACGCTTCGCCGACTGGCCGAGCGATGTCAAAGGCAACAATGACCTGTTGGTGCTGACCCGCCCAGACGTGATTGGTGGCATCGAGAAAGCCTACCTGGATGCCGGCGCCGACATTCTGGAAACCAACACCTTCAACGCCACCCGGATTTCCATGGCCGATTACGGCATGGAAGAACTGGCCTACGAACTGAACGTAGAAGGCGCACGCCTGGCCCGCAAGATTGCCGATGCGAAAACCCTCGAGAACCCGGACAAGCCGCGTTTCGTCGCCGGTGTGCTCGGTCCTACAAGTCGTACCTGCTCGCTGTCGCCCGACGTGAACAACCCCGGCTACCGCAACGTGACCTTCGATGAACTGGTGGAGAACTACACCGAGGCCACCAAAGGCCTGATCGAAGGCGGCGCCGACCTGATCCTGATCGAAACCATTTTCGACACCCTCAACGCCAAAGCGGCGATCTTCGCCGTGCAAGGGGTTTACGAAGAGCTGGGCGTCGAGCTGCCGATCATGATTTCCGGCACCATCACCGATGCCTCTGGCCGCACCCTCTCCGGCCAGACCACCGAAGCGTTCTGGAACTCCGTGGCCCACGCCAAGCCGATTTCCGTCGGCCTGAACTGCGCCCTCGGCGCCCGCGAATTGCGCCCATACCTGGAAGAGCTGTCGAATAAGGCCGGCACCCACGTGTCGGCGCACCCGAACGCCGGTCTGCCGAACGAATTCGGCGAGTACGACGAACTACCCGCGGAAACCGCCAAGGTCATCGAAGAGTTCGCCCAAAGCGGCTTCCTCAACATCGTCGGCGGCTGCTGCGGCACCACACCGGGCCACATCGAAGCCATCGCCAAAGCGGTCGCCGGTTACGCCCCGCGTGAAATTCCGGATATTCCCAAGGCCTGCCGCCTGTCGGGCCTGGAACCGTTCACCATCGATCGCAGTTCGCTGTTCGTCAACGTCGGCGAGCGGACCAACATCACCGGTTCCGCCAAGTTCGCCCGCCTGATCCGTGAAGACAACTACACCGAGGCCCTGGAAGTCGCCCTGCAGCAGGTCGAAGCCGGCGCCCAAGTGATCGACATCAACATGGATGAAGGGATGCTCGATTCGAAGAAGGCCATGGTGACCTTCCTCAATCTGATTGCCGGCGAACCGGACATCTCCCGCGTACCGATCATGATCGACTCCTCCAAGTGGGAAGTGATCGAAGCCGGCCTCAAGTGCATCCAGGGCAAGGGCATCGTCAACTCCATCAGCATGAAGGAAGGTGTCGAGCAGTTCATTCATCACGCCAAACTGTGCAAACGCTACGGCGCCGCGGTGGTGGTGATGGCCTTCGATGAAGCCGGCCAGGCCGACACCGAAGCGCGCAAGAAAGAAATCTGCAAACGCTCCTACGACATTCTGGTCAACGAAGTCGGCTTCCCGCCGGAAGACATCATCTTCGACCCGAACATCTTCGCCGTGGCCACCGGCATCGAAGAACACAACAACTACGCTGTGGACTTCATCAACGCCTGTGCCTACATCCGCGACGAACTGCCCTACGCCCTGAGCTCCGGCGGTGTGTCCAACGTGTCGTTCTCGTTCCGTGGCAACAACCCGGTGCGCGAGGCGATTCACTCGGTGTTCCTGCTGTATGCAATCCGCAACGGCCTGACCATGGGCATCGTCAACGCCGGCCAACTGGAGATCTACGACCAGATCCCGGTGGAGCTGCGCGACGCCGTTGAAGACGTGATCCTCAACCGTACTCCGGAAGGCACCGACGCCCTCCTCGCCATCGCCGACAAGTACAAGGGCGACGGCAGCGTCAAGGAAGCCGAGACCGAAGAGTGGCGCAACTGGGACGTCAACAAGCGTCTGGAGCATGCGCTGGTCAAGGGCATCACCACGCACATTGTTGAAGATACTGAAGAATCGCGGTTGTCGTTCGCGCGCCCGATCGAAGTCATCGAAGGCCCGTTGATGGCCGGCATGAACATCGTCGGCGACCTGTTCGGCGCCGGCAAAATGTTCTTGCCGCAAGTGGTGAAGTCCGCCCGCGTGATGAAGCAGGCCGTGGCTCACTTGATCCCGTTCATCGAACTGGAAAAAGGCGACAAGCCGGAGGCCAAGGGCAAGATCCTCATGGCCACCGTCAAGGGTGACGTGCACGACATCGGCAAGAACATCGTCGGCGTGGTGCTGGGCTGTAACGGCTACGACATCGTCGACCTCGGCGTGATGGTGCCGGCGGAGAAGATCCTGCAAGTCGCCAAAGACGAGAAATGCGACATCATCGGCCTGTCCGGCCTGATCACGCCTTCGCTGGACGAAATGGTTCACGTGGCCCGCGAGATGCAGCGTCAGGACTTCCACCTGCCGCTGATGATCGGTGGCGCGACCACCTCCAAGGCGCACACGGCAGTGAAGATCGAGCCCAAGTACAGCAACGACGCGGTGATCTACGTCACCGATGCCTCCCGCGCCGTGGGCGTGGCGACGCAGTTGCTGTCCAAGGAGCTGAAAGCCGGTTTCGTCGAGAAGACCCGCCTGGAATACATCGACGTTCGCGAGCGCACCGCCAACCGCAGCGCCCGCACCGAGCGCCTGAGCTACCCGGCGGCCATCGCCAAGAAACCGCAGTTCGACTGGGCCAACTATGAGCCGGTCAAACCGACGTTCACCGGCGCCAAGGTGCTGGACAACATCGACCTGAAGGTTTTGGCCGAATACATCGACTGGACACCGTTCTTCATCTCCTGGGACCTGGCCGGCAAGTTTCCGCGCATCCTGCAGGATGAAGTGGTCGGTGAAGCCGCCACCGCGCTGTACGCCGATGCCCAGGAAATGCTTGCCAAGTTGATCGATGAGAAGCTGATCAGCGCCCGTGCGGTGTTCGGTTTCTGGCCGGCCAACCAGGTGCGCGACGATGACATCGAAGTCTATGGCGATGACGGCAAGCCATTGGCCAAGCTGCATCACTTGCGCCAGCAGATCATCAAGACCGACGGTAAGCCGAACTTCTCCCTGGCCGACTTCGTCGCGCCGAAGGACAGCGGCGTGACCGACTACGTGGGTGGTTTCATCACCACCGCCGGGATCGGCGCCGAAGAAGTGGCCAAGGCCTATCAGGAAGCGGGCGACGACTACAACTCGATCATGGTCAAGGCGTTGGCCGACCGTCTGGCCGAGGCGTGCGCCGAGTGGCTGCACCAGCAAGTGCGTAAAGACTACTGGGGCTACGCCAAGGACGAGACGCTGGACAACGAGGCGCTGATCAAAGAGCAATACACCGGCATCCGCCCTGCTCCGGGCTACCCGGCGTGCCCGGATCACACCGAGAAAGCCACGCTGTTCAAGCTGCTGGATCCGGAAGCGGAAGAGCTCAAGGCCGGCCGCAGCGGCGTATTCCTCACCGAGCACTACGCGATGTTCCCGGCGGCGGCGGTCAGCGGCTGGTACTTCGCTCACCCGCAGGCGCAGTATTTCGCCGTGGGCAAGATCGACAAGGATCAGGTGCAGAGCTACACCTCGCGCAAAGGCCAGGAGTTGAGCGTGACCGAGCGCTGGCTGGCGCCTAACCTGGGTTACGACAACTAACCCTGCCTTGTTGGCCACAATTCTGTGGCCAACAAAGACTCCTTGTGGGAGCGGGCTTGCTCGCGAAAGCGGACTGACAGTCAACGTTGATATCGACTGTCATGATCTCTTCGCGAGCAAGCCCGCTCCCACATTTGATTTGTGCATACTGTAGATTGTCTATGCTTGCCTCATACACATTCGTGACGGGGGATTTATGGACGATCCAGTCGACAATAATAACCACAACAAACCGCCGACCTTCTGGCAGATGCTGCACAGCGTCATGGCGGCGGCGTTCGGGGTGCAGAGCGGGAAAAACCGGGCGCGGGATTTCACCCACGGCAAGCCCAGTCATTTCGTGATTCTGGGGATTCTGTTCACGGTGGTGTTCGCCCTGACCCTGTTCGGCATCGTCAAACTGGTGCTACATCTGGCCGGGATCTGAGCCGACTCAGTGCATCAGGGTTTGCAGGCTGAACGGGTAGCGATACGACGTCGGTCTCCCTTTGGCCGAGAGCTTTTGAAAATCCACGCCATAATCCTGGGTAGCACTCATCGCCAACAGTCGCCGGGCTTGCGCGTGGTCGATCAGCTGCAATAACGGAATCTGCCGGTCGCGCCCGCCGTACTGGCTGACATCCACCCCCTGATCGTAGTCATGCAACTGCACAAGAGCCCAGCCGCCCAGAGTGAAGTGCCCGCCCAACAACACGCTTAGCCGCCCTTCCAACAGCGCCTGCAAGGCGGCCGCTGAATTGTTGATGGCACTGAACAGCACATCCTTGCCCGGCTGGCCTCCCGTTTCGGCGTATGCCTGCATGGCACCGAAAGCCATTTCATCGTTGGCCGACCAGACCAGCGATGTTTGCGGGTAACGCTTGAACAATAACCTGGCCTGTTCATAGGCACGCTCGCGGGTCCAGCCGCCATACACCAACTGGCGCAACCGCACTTCAGGGTGTTCGGCCAATGCCCGCATCATGCCCTGCTCACGCTGTTGCGCGGCCGGCGTGATTTTCAGGCCGGAAAAGGCCACCAGCTCGATGACCTCACCGGGTGCGACCGGGCCATGCAGGCGAATCAGTTCCTTGAGCATCAGGTAACCGCCCTCCTCATTGTTGGGCACCAGGCTACCCAACCAGTCGGGATACTTGCCCGGCTGTGCGCCGAGCAGGCGCATCTGGTCGGCGGTCAGGCCGTTGTTGACCAAAAACAGCTTCACGCCGCTGCCTTGAGCCAAGCGCAAGATTTCGGGGGCGACATACAGTTCGTTGGAGAACACCAGATAGTCCGGCCGACTCGGCCCTTGCAGCGCTTCGCGGGCCTGTTTGAGTGTGGTCTCGGCGTTTCGCTCGGCATACTGGATTTGCAAATCCATGCCTAGGTTCTTGGCCGCGGCCTGCATGAACTGCGAGTAACTGACCCAGAACGTCTCTTGGCTGGTCCCGGGATTGAGGAACAATACGGACGCCGCCTGGGCACACGGTCCCAGGACCGCGCCAAGCGCCAGCACTACACCATAGAAGAACTTCAACATTGATCGTCCGAGCCCCCGAAAATCCGCCGCGCATTATAGCCAGCGAAGTCCCTGGAAACGGCGCATATTCCGGCTTTTTGTCCGACAATCGTCGGCGCCGGGCCCGGACGGGGTCGTTTATTGATGGCTGACCCAGAATACCGCCGTACCCACGACCAGGATGATCAGGAACAGAATCGCCCAGGCATCGACCGTGCTATCGCTTTTCCTTGCTTTGGTTGGGTTGCTCATTGCATCGCCTCTTGTCGGTTTTATCGGTGATTGCATAAAGACTCGAGCACAGTTAAGACGATGATTGCCCGCACGACAAATGAGGGTTTTATCTCAACGACTTTCATTAGTCGTTTTGGTTCTTTGCATATACTCAAACATCACTTTTGCGCATAACTGCAAACTGGTATCTTGCGTCGGCTCCGTTGGGAGTGCGCGGCCGTGCGCGCAGAATTGCCGAGGCAGAATCGGATGAAAGCTTGCGAAAACGCAGCTGTATCCGACCGGCCCAAGCCTGAGAACAGGACTTATATGTACGTATACGACGAGTACGATCAGCGGATCATCGAGGACCGCGTCAAGCAGTTCCGTGATCAGACCCGACGCTATCTGGCAGGCGAGCTGAGCGAAGAAGAATTCCGCCCCCTGCGCCTGCAAAATGGCCTTTATATCCAGCGCTTTGCCCCGATGCTGCGGGTGGCGGTGCCTTACGGCCAACTCACTTCGCGCCAGACGCGAATGATGGCCAAGATTGCCCGCGACTATGACAAGGGCTACGCCCACATCAGTACCCGGCAGAACGTGCAGTTCAACTGGCCGGCCGTGGAAGACATCCCGGACATCCTGGCTGAGCTGGCGACCGTGCAGATGCACGCGATCCAGACCAGCGGCAACTGCCTGCGCAACGTCACCACCGATCAGTTCGCCGGTGTCGCCGCCGACGAGTTGATCGACCCGCGGCCATGGTGCGAAATCGTCCGCCAGTGGACCACGTTCCACCCGGAATTCGCTTACCTGCCGCGTAAATTCAAAATTGCCATCAACGGTTCGACGTCCGACCGTGCGGCCATCGAAGTCCATGACATCGGCCTCGAGCCGGTGCACAACGCCGCGGGCGAACTGGGCTTCCGTGTACTGGTCGGTGGCGGCCTGGGCCGTACTCCGGTGGTGGGCGCGTTCATCAACGAATTCCTGCCGTGGCAGGACCTGTTGAGCTACCTCGACGCCATTCTGCGGGTCTACAACCGCTACGGCCGTCGCGACAACAAGTACAAGGCGCGGATCAAGATTCTGGTCAAGGCCCTGACGCCTGAAGTGTTCGCACAAAAAGTCGATGCGGAAATGGAACACCTTCGCGGTGGCCAGACCACGCTGACCGAGGCCGAAGTGCATCGCGTGGCCAAGCACTTTGTCGATCCGGACTACAAGGCTCTGGAAAACCAGACGGCCGAACTGGCCGACCTCGACAAGCAACACCCGGGTTTCGCCCGCTGGCGTGCCCGCAACACCCTGGCCCACAAAAAGCCGGGTTACGTCGCCGTGACGCTGTCCCTGAAACCGACCGGCGTTGCACCGGGCGACATCACCGACAAGCAGCTCGATGCCGTTGCCGACCTCGCCGACCGTTACAGCTTCGGTCAGCTGCGCACCTCCCACGAGCAGAACATCATTCTGGCCGATGTCGAGCAGAGCCAGTTGTTCGCCATGTGGAGCGAGTTGCGCGAGCAAGGTTTCGCCACGCCGAACATCGGCTTGCTGACCGACATCATCTGCTGCCCTGGCGGCGACTTCTGCTCCTTGGCCAACGCCAAGTCGATCCCGATCGCCGAATCGATCCAGCGCCGTTTCGACGACCTGGACTACCTGTTCGACATCGGCGAGCTGGACCTGAACATCTCCGGCTGCATGAACGCCTGTGGTCACCACCACGTGGGCCACATCGGTATTCTCGGAGTGGACAAGAAAGGCGAAGAGTTCTATCAGGTGTCCCTGGGTGGCAGCGCCAGCCGCGATGCGAGCCTGGGCAAGATCCTCGGCCCATCCTTCGCCCAGGAAGCCATGCCTGATGTGATCGAGAAGCTGATCGACGTGTACATCGAACAACGTACCGAAGACGAGCGCTTCATCGACACTTATCAGCGTATCGGCATCGACCTCTTCAAGGAGCGCGTCTATGCAGCGAATAATTAAGAACAACGAAGTCGTCGACGAAACCTGGCACCTGTTGCCGAAAGATTTCAACATCGACGAGATCAGCAACTGCGACGACCTGATCGTCCCGTTGCACATGTGGCGCGAACACAGCCGCATGCTCATGGCCCGCGATGGCGGCCTGGGTGTGTGGCTGGATGCCGACGAAGAAGCCGAAGAAATCGGTGACGACGTGGCGAACTTCCAGGTCATCGCCCTGAACTTCCCGGCCTTCACCGATGGTCGCAACTACTCCAACGCCCGTCTGCTGCGTGACCGCTATGGTTTCAAAGGCGAACTGCGGGCAATTGGCGATGTGCTGCGCGACCAGCTGTTCTACATGCACCGCTGCGGTTTCGATGCGTTTGCCATTCGCGCCGATAAAGACCCCTACGAAGCCCTTGAAGGCCTCAAGGACTTCTCGGTGACCTATCAGGCCGCAACAGACGAACCGCTGCCGCTGTTCCGTCGCCGTTGATCGTCACACCTTGAACCCCTTGCGGGGTTCAAGGTTTTTCCCTTACTGCGTGCCTATCGGAAACGGTCGTCCCATGGCCTCCCAGTTCCGATAAAACCGGGCACGGTCCTCAAGTGCCGTGAACAGCGCAAACGGGTTTTCAGGATCGACCTCGGCCGATTCAATATCCTGAACCAGTCTTTCCCAAAGCGCTTGCGAAGCATCGGCTTCACCGAGCAGTCGCCACACCCTCGCCTGAAGCGACAGATAATCGACCCGGAAGTCCGCCGTCAGGCTCAGTCCATCCATTATCCTCAGGAACCGGGCGCCAAGGGGCCTGGCTGCCAGCCTCTGCCAGATCAATCGTCGCGTCGCTTGCAACTCCCCATCGCCTTCGCGCAACCACTCGATGACATTCCCGTAATTAACCCCGGGATCGCTTAACCACAGGTTGATACCCGTTCGCCGCCGATGATCGACAATGCGCAACAAGGTGTCCTCATCCGTCAATGGATTGCCCTGCAGCAGCACACGGTCCCTCGAGATAGCCTGGTTCAGCACTGCTGGCGGCACTCGGGTTATCTGGTTATTACGCAGGTCCAACGACGTCAGATAGGGCTGCTCCATGACTCCGACTGGGCAACGAATGATCCCGGTGTTGCTCAGGTTCAGCCAGCGCAAGTCATTCATTCCGAGCACCAACGGAGGGACGCCCAGCGGGTTGTTGCTCAGGTCCAGCGTCTGCAAGTGTGTCAACCCGGTCAATTGAGAGGCGGCGCGCTCATTGAACGTCAGATTCGTCGACCTCAGATTCAGCGAAGAGAGACGCGCCATCTGGTTGATCGAAGGAGGCAATGCGCGCTCCGCAAGGCCGCCATGGTTGAAGTGACTCAGGTCGACATTTTCCAGGTTCAGCACTTCAAGATTTGGAAAACACTCGAGAAATCCGTTCAGACTTTCTTCTTCAGTCAGGTGAAAGCCGCGCATCGACAACTCGAGAACATTGTTGAGCCGGACATTCAACGTGGGTAACCGGTGATAATTCTCGAAGTCGAGATCCAGCCTGACGCCGCGTATCTGATCAGCAGGCAGTAACAGATCCTGCGGCGCCCTGCGTTGTTGCCAGATGGAGGCCAGCTCCTCGGCCAACTCATTTCGAATCGCTCGCTCCTGTTGTATTTCGGCCTGCACCAACTGAACGTTATAGGCCTCGATTTGTGCAGCGCTCAATCCCGCTGCTTCGGGATTATTCGGGGCCAGGAAATCGATAGCCATGCCATGAATGTCATCCGCCACCTGATCTACCCAGGCGGTCAGGTCGATGTCGAGTTGCTGCAGCTGTTGCTTCAACCACTCAATGTGCGCCTGTGCGTTTACACCTTCGCGTTGAAGAACCGCATCAGCCAGGGCATCGGTGAAGTCTGGATAGACCGCTTTGAGTTGCAGCCTCATCATCTGGTGCGTCAGCGCCTCGGCCTGGGGCGTTCCCGGAAAACCGCCGCCACTGAGCCCATGGGCATCGAACGGCAACCCACCGTCCATTCTTTGCAGCCCGAGTATCACCTGTGATCGGGGCAACGCCTGGTCGCTGACGGCGAGTCGCAGTTCGTCGACTGAACCAGGCGACGTCAGGAGCAGCGCTGAACGGTCGTCGTCCGTCAACACACCGAGAAGTGCCGTATAAAAGTCTGTTGGCGAGGCCTGATGCAGATAGTGCTGTCCGATTCTGACCAAGCGCCGGACATCCGTGGCATCCTGCGCGCCGATGCGGTCCAGCACTCGCCCCGCGATGGACTGATCAAGGACATCGATCCGCAGGTTCCGCGGCCAGCCCGGCAGGTTTTGCAGCGAGTGCAAGGCCAGGATGTCCGAGTCCGGGCTCGCCACCGAACGCAGATAAAGACTTTCATTAGCGCGATTGAGCCGCACATGCTGCTGGTATTGCCGCGCCTTGCTGTCCAGACGCGTGAACACTTGCCTGACCTCGGTCACATCGGGGGCTTGCTGGACATCCACGCCATAGCGGTCGAGCATTTGCTCGATGGCACCTTTGGGCAGCGTCGGGTATTGCTGCTGAAACAGCCGCACCCATTCATGGTCCGACTGTTGAAGTGCGGCGTAACGCCTGTTGAATTGCTCAGGCGTGCCGGCCGCCCCCAGATCCTGATCGATCTTGAAGCGACTGATCGTATCCGCCAGTAAAGGCGTCGGTGGACGCCCCGTCTGCATCAGTCGCAGCATGTCATCGTCAATCACACTGACCTTGCCGATCTGTGCCAGGACGTCATCGCTGAAAGACGCCACAGTCGGGCCGATTCCGCGGATCAGCTCCACGCGGGAGGACAGCATGGAAACCGGTGGCTCGGGCGTCGGGGCAACGACGATTTGCGAAGACGGACGTACTGACTCGACGGCCGCTTCATCCTTCAGCGCCGCCTGTGCGCCGATCGGCAGCGCATTAAGCAAACCGAACACGGTGCGCGACACGCCCTCCGACCGTTCACGCGGTGTTTTACCGTTTACCGCCTGATCAAGACCGTAACCGGCGTCAATAAGCCCGGCCAGCGCCAATATGCCTTCGCCTCCCGGGACGAACAACGCCAATGGCCCGAACCGGTTGATCCATTGCACCACCGGTTCGACAACCGCACTTAAATTGTCACGATTGACCTGTGCATCGGTACGAATGCTTTCGATACTGGCGTGGGCGGCCTGCTTCATCGTCAGCACCAATTGCGCAAACGGATCGGTCGCCGATGGCGGATTGTCGTAGCCAATGTAATCGGCGGGGTCCCAGTAGCCGTCGTTATTGAAAAAACCGGCGTTGTTGGTCAGCCGATGCATCGCGGGATACTGCGCCATGCCGTCCAATGCCGTCAGCACACCCGCCTGAAACGTACCGTCCTCGCGATCATCTTCGGCAAAATGGGCGGCCAATGCCTGCTTTGTCTCGCTGAGCTTGCCCTGCGCGACGACCCATTGGTGCAGTTGAGTGGCATCGGTGAATTCGTGCAGCGGGGAAGAGTTGCCAGGGATGTACAGCAGCATTCGGGTACTGGCAGTGTCACGGAACACCCAGGTATCTGTTGCGGTGTAACGGTATAGCTTCAAACGGCCGGCCCTGACGGACAAAGGGGTACGCGTCGCCGCTTGCAGTTGTTCGATGGTCAGCGCTTCCCATGCCTGACCGGGCGGCAAGCCAGCCGCCTCCATCGCGAGCTCAAGTCCTTTTTGCGACAGGCAGCGCTCCTTGAACTGCAACCAGGCCGTCATCACAAACGCTGCTTTGACCGATGTCCTCAAGGCGTACGGACTGGACGCAGTGAGCACCTCGTCAGAGGGCCAGACCTTTTCAAGATAGGTCTCGTACACATGCTTGAAGTCCAGCTCCCAGACCCATTTCTTGAAATCAGCCGGCCTCAGCTTCAGTTGTGAGGCGGGACCGTAAGTCTGCGGCGCCGTTTGCCGATAGATGCCTTCATAGGTGTCGTGATTGCCGCTGCCGTAATCAGCGAACTCGTCGACATGCTCGACAATCCGCACCGTCGGGCCGACGTCCGGCGGTGTGTACAGACCAAAGGCGGTTTCCGCAAAACGCCCGTCCCCAACCGTCTGGTAATTTGAAAGCAGCGCTTGCAACAGCGACCGCGAGTTCGCCACCTGGCCCTGCTGGAAACCGTTCTCTTCAGGGTGGCCCTTGTAGTGGTAATCGAGGGTGACCATCAAGGTCGTCTGCGGGTCGATGTCCTGCCCCCATTTTTCCTTGATCAGGTGTGCGCCCAACTGGCCGGGGGTTTGGGGGAGAGCGATGTCCAGTGCAGCTTTCAGTTCGTCGCGCATTCGCAACGATGGGGCTGGATGAGGTGCGGCAACGTGGTGAAGGAGCTCATTCATGGTGCAATCCATTGCAGTCAATTCAGGCCTGTCACCCTACCCCACCTGACTCCACACGAAAGCGCGACCGATCGACAATGGCATTAGGAAAATTCGTTATTTCTTGAGGGTGAGTGGACACCTTCCGAAGGTCAAAAAAAACCGTGGGCAATCCACGGTTTTTTTACTGACGGTGATGCCTGGTACGGTTACCAGAAGCGTTGCTGGGTCAACCGGCTCCACCAGCTCAGCAATACGCGATCGATCGAACCGCTGGCCGCCATGCCGATGCGCTCCTGCAGGGTTTTACGTTCGGCGTAATGCAAATGATAGAGCTCGGACTGTTTAGCGCGTTCAGCGAGGTATTCGTCGCTGGTCTTGAGCTCGTCCACCAGTTGCTTGTCGAGTGCCGAAACACCGAGCCAGATTTCCCCGGTGGCCACTTCATCGATAGCCAGTTGCGGGCGATAGCGGGAAACGAAGTTTTTGAACAGCTGATGGGTGATGTCCAGCTCTTCCTGGAATTTCTCCCGGCCCTTCTCGGTGTTTTCGCCAAACACTGTCAGGGTGCGCTTGTACTCACCGGCCGTGAGCACTTCGAAGTCGATGTCATGCTTTTTCAGCAGGCGATTGACGTTGGGCAACTGCGCCACCACGCCGATCGAGCCGAGAATCGCGAACGGTGCGCTGATAATTTTCTCGCCGATGCACGCCATCATGTAGCCGCCGCTGGCCGCGACCTTGTCGATGCACACGGTCAACGGCACGCCGGCCTCGCGAATGCGCGCCAGTTGCGAAGATGCCAGGCCGTAGCTGTGAACCATGCCGCCGCCGCTTTCCAGGCGCAGCACCACTTCATCCTTTGGCGTGGCGAGGGTCAGCAGCGCGGTGATTTCGTGGCGCAGGCTTTCAGTGGCCGACGCCTTGATGTCGCCGTCGAAATCCAGCACGAACACCCGCGGCTTGGCCTCAGGTTTCTTCTTTTGCTTTTTCTCGGTTTTAGCCTGGGATTTGCGCAAGGCCTTGAGCTGATCCTTGTCGAGCAAGGTTTGCTCCAGGCGTTCGCGCAGCCCTTTGTAGAAATCATTGAGTTTGCTGACTTGCAACTGGCCGTGCGACTTGCGCCGACCTTTGCTGCGCAACGCCGCAAAACTGGCCAGGACCACCAGAATGGCGATCACCAGGGTCACGGTTTTAGCCAGGAAACTGGCGTACTCGGACAAAAACTCCACAGAGACTCCTTCAACACGATGCGCGGCATGAACACGCGCGGGATACCTCCAGCATACCCATGAGCCGGCCCGGCGACCAGTCGTGAAACCTCTGGCAACAGGCCTGTAACGGGCATTTCAAACAAGCGTATGTTTTTTCATTGACAGCTCACCGTCATCCCCATAACCTCGCCAAACCTTCAACGTACCGGGATGACGCGGACGTGGGCAGCATCTATTTGATTCGACATGGCCAGGCCTCCTTTGGTGCAGACGACTATGACGTTCTGTCGCCGACCGGTATTCGCCAGGCAGAAGTCCTTGGCCAGCATCTGGCCGAACTCGGTGTCAGCTTCGATCGCTGCCTGTCGGGCGACCTGCGCCGTCAGCAACATACGGCCACCAGCGCGCTGGAACAGTACGCTGCCGTGGGCTTGCCGGTGCCGCCCCTGGAAATCGATTCGGCCTTCAACGAGTTCGACGCCGACGCGGTGATCCGCGCCCTGCTGCCGGCCATGCTGGAAGACGAGCCCGAGGCGCTGGAGATCCTGCGCAACGCCGCGCAAAACCGTGCCGAGTTCCAGCGCATCTTCGCCCTGATCATCGAGCGCTGGCTCGCCGGCACCTACGACACCCCGGGCCTGGAAAGCTGGCTGGGCTTCGTCGATCGTGTACAGGCTGGCCTGCAGCGGCTGCTCGAAAATGCCGACAACACCCAGAAAATCGCCGTGTTCACCTCCGGCGGCACCATCACTGCCCTGCTCCACCTTATTACGCAAATGCCTGCCCGGCAGGCCTTTGAGCTGAACTGGCAAATCGTCAACACCTCGCTCAACCTGCTCAAGTTTCGTGGTCGCGAGGTGGCCCTGGCTTCCTTCAACAGTCATACACACCTGCAACTGCTGAAGGCCCCGGAACTCATCACGTTTCGCTGATTCCGGACTATTGTGACCCTGGCTGTATTCACCCAGCTCTTATTACCCAAAAGGATCGAACCATGACCTCCGTAGCTGATGCCGTACAAGCAATGAAAGCCAAGTTCAACCCAGCCGCTGCTGCCGGTCTGGACCTGGTATTCGGTTTCCGCATCGACGACACCAAGAACTTCTCGCTGATCGTCAAAGACGGCACCTGTGAGCTGCAAGAAGGCGAAAACCCGGACGCCCAGGTGACTCTGGTGATGGACGGCGAAACCCTGGAAGGCATCGTCGACGGTTCGACCGACGGCATGCAAGCGTTCATGGGCGGCAAGCTGCGCGCTGAAGGCGACATGATGCTGGCCATGAAACTGTCCGAGCTGTTCCCAGGCTAAGACGACGGCTCCCGCTCTCGGGAGCCTCTCTGGCTGCATGCGAATCCCGCCCCTCGTGGCGGGATTCGTCGTTTTTCACCCTCGGAAAAACGGCTATCTGTGGATATGCCGTCTATATTCCTTCTGGCCGCATGCGTCAGACATCGGCTGTTTGCCCTCGCTTCTTTTATGAAGAACTGTGTGGAGAGCACTGCCATGAGCCCGCCTGACGAGCACAACGACTTCAGTCGCCGCCGCGTACTGCAAGGTCTTTCGGCAGGCGCCATCGGTGCCTGGATCAGTCCGCTAACCGCAGGGAGTAAAACCATGCCCGACACCCCCGCCGACCTGATTCTGTACAACGGACGCCTGCACACCGTCGACCGCAAGAAACCCCAGGCCAGCGCCGTCGCGATCAAGGACGGGCGCTTTGTGGTGGTCGGCAGCGATGCCCAGGCCATGGCCCTGCAAGGCCCCGGCACACAAATCGTTGACCTGCATGGCCGCACAGTGATTCCCGGCCTCAACGACTCCCACTTGCACCTGATTCGTGGCGGCCTCAATTACAACCTTGAACTGCGCTGGGAAGGCGTGCCGTCCCTGGCTGATGCCCTGCGTATGCTCAAGGATCAGGCCGACCGCACCCCTACCCCGCAATGGGTGCGGGTGGTCGGTGGCTGGAATGAATTCCAGTTTGCCGAAAAACGCATGCCGACCCTTGAAGATCTGAACAAAGCCGCGCCGGACACTCCAGTGTTCGTCCTGCACCTCTACGACCGCGCCCTGCTCAACCGTGCCGCACTGAAAGTGGTCGGCTACACCCGCGACACGCCGAACCCGCCGGGCGGCGAGATCCAGCGCGATGCCAATGGCGACCCCACCGGCATGCTGATCGCCCGCCCGAACGCAATGATCCTCTACTCGACCCTGGCCAAGGGGCCGAAGCTGCCACTGGAATATCAGGTCAACTCGACCCGCCAGTTCATGCGCGAACTCAATCGACTGGGTCTCACCAGCGCCATCGATGCCGGCGGCGGTTATCAGAATTACCCGGACGACTATCAAGTCATCCAGCAATTGGCCAGAGACAAACAGCTCACGGTGCGCATTGCCTACAACCTGTTCACCCAGAAACCCAAGGAAGAACTGACCGACTTCAAGAACTGGACCAGCACCTCCCATTACGGCCAGGGCGATGACTTCCTGCGGCACAACGGCGCCGGCGAGATGCTGGTGTTCTCGGCAGCGGATTTCGAAGACTTTCTCGAACCGCGCCCGGACCTGCCGCAAACCATGGAGCAGGAGCTGGAACCGGTGGTGCGGCATCTGGTGGAGCAGCGCTGGCCCTTCCGTTTGCACGCCACCTACAACGAATCCATCAGCCGCATGCTCGACGTGTTCGAGAAGGTCAACCGGGATATTCCATTCAACGGTTTGCCATGGTTCTTCGATCACGCCGAAACCATCACCCCCCGGAACATCGAACGGGTCAAGGCGTTGGGCGGGGGCATTGCCATTCAGGATCGCATGGCGTTCCAGGGCGAGTACTTCGTCGACCGTTACGGTGCCAAGGCGGCCGAAGCCACGCCACCGATCGCGCGCATGCTCGCCGAGGGCGTTCCAGTGGGCGCCGGCACCGATGCCACGCGCGTCTCCAGCTACAACCCCTGGACATCGCTGTACTGGCTGGTCAGCGGCCGTACCGTCGGCGGATTAGCCCTGTCTCCACAAGGCTTGAGCCGCGATACGGCGCTGGAACTCTTCACCCACGGCAGCGCCTGGTTTTCCTCCGAACAAGGCAAGAAAGGCCAGATCAAGGTTGGGCAACTGGCGGACCTGATTGCGCTGTCGGCGGACTACTTTCACATCGAAGACGAAGCCATAAAGTGGATCGAGTCGGTGCTGACCATTGTCGACGGCAAGATCGTCCACGGTAGCGTCGAGTTCGAAAAACTGGGGCCACCGCCAATCCCGGTGGTGCCTGAGTGGTCGCCGGTGGTGAATGTACCGGGGCACTGGAAACCCCTGGCGCCAATGACCGCGCAAGTGCATCAGTGTGTGGGCGCTTGCGCGGTGCATGCCCACAGCCATGAACGGGCGCGGTTGTCGTCGGCGCCGGTCAGTGACTTTCAAGGGTTCTGGGGGGCGTTTGGCTGTTCGTGTTTTGCGTTTTGAAAAGAGAAAAGATCGTCCGAAGGCTCGGGCCGCGTTCGGACGATCTTTTGATTTTTAGCCTCTGCAACACTCGCTGACACAAGCTTGATCTCGATCAGTTGCCCTCCCCCCCACACTCTCTACTATCGCTCTTCCATCGAAGGCCAAGGACGGCTCATCGGGAGCCTGCGGCCGATCATTCTCAAGGAAGAGTCAATCATGCGGTCATTGAAAATCATTCTGCTGGCATCGGCGTTCAACGGCCTGACCCAGCGGGCCTGGCTGGACTTGCGTCAGGCCGGCCACTCGCCCAGCGTGGTGCTGTTCACCGATGAAGACTCGGTGTGCGAACAGATCGAACACTCCGGCGCCGATCTGGTGATCTGCCCGTTTCTCAAGGATCGGGTACCGCAGCAACTGTGGAGCAACCTCAAGCGCCCTGTGGTGATCATTCATCCGGGCATCGTCGGCGACCGTGGCGCCAGTGCGCTGGACTGGGCGATCACCCGTGAACTCAGCCGTTGGGGCGTGACAGCTTTGCAAGCGGTGGAGGAAATGGACGCCGGGCCGGTCTGGGCCACTTGTGAATTCAACCTGCCCCAGGGTCTGCGCAAATCCGAGTTGTACAACGGGCGCGTCAGCGACGCGGCAATCACCTGTATCCGCGAAGTCGTGGAAAAGTTTATCGACGGTTTCGAGCCAGTGCCTTTGGACTACAGCCAACGCCATGTGATTGGCCGCTTGCAGCCGAACATGAAGCAAGCTGACCGGATCTTCAGCTGGCACGACAACGCGCACTTCATCAAACGCAGCATCGACGCCGCCGACGGTCAGCCCGGCGTATTGGCCAGCCTGGCCGGCGGTCAGTATTACCTGTATGACGCTCATCTGGATTCGCGCAGCGGCACGCCGGGGGAGATTCTCGCGGTGCACGACGATGCGGTGCTGGTCGCGACTGGTGATCACAGCCTGTGGATCGGTTCGCTGCGACGCAAACCCCGGCCCGATGAAGAAACCTTCAAGCGTCCGGCCCGGCATGTGCTCGCCGAACAGCTTGCGCAAGTCCCGACCCTTGATTGGTCGATCACCTCTCAGCCGTTTAACAACGAAAGCTATCAACCGATCCGCTATCGCGAGTCGGGGCATGTCGGCGAGCTGACCTTCGAGTTTTACAACGGCGCCATGAGCACCGAACAGTGCCAACGACTGGTGGAGGCCCTGCGCTGGGCCAAGTCCCGGGACACCCAAGTGCTGCTGCTCAAGGGTGGACGCGGCAGTTTCTCCAACGGCGTGCACCTCAATGTGATCCAGGCCGCAGCGGTTCCGGGGCTGGAAGCCTGGGCCAATATTCAGGCGATCGACGACGTCTGCCAGGAACTGCTCGGCGCCCGGCAACTGGTGGTCAGCGGCCTGACCGGCAATGCCGGGGCCGGTGGCGTGATGCTGGCGCTGGCTGCCGATATTGTTTTCGCCCGCTCCGACATCGTGCTCAACCCCCATTACAAAACCATGGGCCTGTACGGCTCCGAATACTGGACCTACAGCCTGCCCCGCGCCGTCGGCACGGCGATGGCGGAAAAACTCACCGAAGACTGTCTGCCGATCAGCGCCGTCCAGGCCTTGCAGTTAGGCATGGTCCAGGAAATCGGTCCGCGCTGCCCGGACGAGTTTGGCCTGTGGCTGTTGCAGCGCGCCAATGGAGCGTTGAGTGATCCGGCGTACCAAGCGGTGCGTGAGCGTAAAAACCGGTTCGATACTCAATTGATGCAGCACTGCCGCAATGCCGAGCTGGAAGAAATGCACCAGGACATGGTGCAAAACCGTAAACAGTTCGCCGAGAAGTGCCGTAATTTTGTGCTTAAGCGCAAGGCGTGTGGCACGCCGCAGCGGTTGGTGGCCGATTGGGCGGTGGTGAAGGAGATTGAGTTGGCGGACTGATTGTTTGGCACGAGGTGATCAGGCCGGACAGTGAACTCTGTGGCGAGGGAGCTTGGGGCCGCTTCGCGCCCCAGTGGGAGCAAGCTCCCTCGCCACAGACGGTATCGGAAGACCATGGCTGCTCTTACAATGCCCGCACCTCCCACATCGGCCTGCCCATGGACATCGACCTCGCCCGCACCTTTCTGGAAATTGTCCGCCACGGCAGCCTGGCCGCGGCGGCTGAAAAGCTGCACGTCACCCAGACCGCGATCACTGCCCGGGTGCAGAAGCTCGAAAGTCAGCTGGGCAGCACGCTGTTTGTGCGCAATCGCGCCGGCGCGCGCCTGACGCCGAACGGCGAGGCTTTTGTGGTTTACGCCAATCAACTGGTGCAGACCTGGGAAGCCGCACGCCGGGACTTGCCGCTGCCCGAGGGCTACCGCGACGTGCTGCACATCGGTGGCGAGGTCAGCCTGTGCAACCCGTTGATGCTCAGTTGGGCCGGGGAACTGCGCGAGAAGATTCCCAGCCACGCCCTGCGCATGGAAATCCGCGACGGCGAAAACCTGCTGCGCCAACTGGAGTTGGGGGTGCTGGATGCGGCGCTGGTCTATCAGCCCGAGTACTGGCCACGCCTGCAAGTTGAGCAGGTGCTGGAAGAAAAACTGATCCTGGTACGCTTGGCCGGAAAACCCGATCCTTACGTGTATATCGACTGGGGCCCGGATTTCCGTCGTCAGCACGATGCGGCGCTGCCGGAAAAAGCCAAGGCAGCCCTGAGCTTCAACCTCGGCCCGCTGGCCTTGCAATACATCCTGGAAAACGGCGGCAGCGGCTATTTCCGCACCCGGGTGGTCCAGAGTTACCTGGAAAACGGCTTGCTGGAACAAGTGCCCAAAGCTCCGGAGTTCAGTTACCCGACCTATCTGGTTTACTCCCGGGACCGCGACTCGGCGACTCTGCAACGGGCGTTCGACTTGCTGCGGGAAGTGATCAAGACGGACGACGACTGGTCCCAGCGCTGGAACCCGCTGACCTGACACCATACGGGCGTCTCGCACCGGAGCATGGCGCTTGTGTCCTCAAGGTTCGGCCTGCCTGTGCGGCGGGATCGGCTAATCTGCTGGTTATAACAATAACCACAGGTGAACCCAGTGAGGCAGACCACCGAAGCGTTCCGCGCGCGCTACCGTGCCGATATTCATCCGCTCTACAACCCTTGGTTGCACGGCGCTTTTGTGTTGCTGTTCGGGTTGCTGGCCATCGGTGGGTTCTGGAGCACGGTGCATCAGGTGCAACCGCTGGAATGGCTGGCGGTGCCGCTGACCCTGTTGTTCTTCAACTTCGGCGTGTACGTCGTGCATCGGCATCTGGGGCACCACAAAAAGAGCCTGGCGCGGATGTTCTACGCCCGTCACGCCGGTGACCATCACAGCTTTTTCACCCCCGGCCACATGACCTACGACAGCGCCCGGGACTGGCGGGTGATTCTGTTTCCAGCCTGGCTGATCGTGTTGCACACCCTCGTCATCACGGGGCCTGCCTGGTGGTTGCTGGCTCAGTTCAATAGCAACGTCGCGGGGCTGTTTGGCGGCTGCATGGTGCTCGGTTACCTGACCTACGAGGTGTTCCATGCCTGCGAGCATCTACCGCCCGGCAACCCGGTGACGCGTTTGCCGTGGATCCGCCAGATGCGCCGTCTGCATGAGCTACATCACCGTCGTGAGCTGATGCAGGAACGCAATTTCAATATCGTGTTGCCCCTGATGGACTACCTGTTCGGCACCCTCTACTGGGAACCGGAGCAAGCGCCCCCGCACCTGACGAGAACGTCCATGACCCGTATGCGGCATGTGATCGACATCGCTGGAAACCCAGTGGCTGTGCTCGCCTACGCCAGCACCGTGACCCATTGGCCGCAGTGGCATCCGTCCTCCCTCAAGGTCGACGGGCAGAACGGGCCGTTGTATGCCGGAGCACGGTTCGAGGAAGACATTCGGGCCGGCGGGCGTGAGGGGCATTTGAGCTGGGAAGTCGACGAATACCTGCCCGGACGCCGCTGGAGGGCTCGGGCCCGAGGCAGTCATGGTCTGTCGTTGATGGTGACTTACGAGTGTGAGGTTGAGGGCGATGACACACGGTTTGTCCGCACTCTGGAATACAGCTTCAGCGGCCTGGCAATGCGCATTGCCAATCGTCTGGTGCTCAAGCGGCGCATCGAGCGCGAATCGGCGGTGTCGATGCTGGCGTTACGCGAGATGGCGCAAAAACATCTGGCCCTGACAGGAGTCAGCGCATGAAAAGACCCCTCAAGTTTCGGCATTGGTTGCTGCTGCTGATCATCGTGATCAGCGCCTTGCTGTTTTTATTGCCGACCAAGGTTCAACCGGTAGCCTGGACACCACCCACGGCGCCCTCCCTCGTCGATGGCATCTACGCCGACAATCAGCGACTCAAAGGCGTGAAAAGGGTCGGTGCTGCTGACATCGACGGCCCTGAGGCGTTGCTGCTGGAGAAAGACGTCCTTATCACCGGCCTGCATGACGGCCGGTTGATTCGCACCAGCCTCGACGGCAAAGCCACCCAGGTGCTGGCCGATACCGGCGGCAGGCCGCTGGGCCTGGCGCGGCACCCCAATGGTTTGTTGGTGATCGCCGACGGGGTCAAAGGTTTGCTGTCGCTCGACGCTCAGGGCCGGTTGATTCCATTGACCACCACGGCCAACAACCTGCCCTTCGGGTTTACCAATGACGTGGCCATCGACAAGCCCGGGCATTACGCCTACTTCAGCGACTCCTCCAGCCGTTGGGGCTACGGCAAGGACGGAGAGGCGATCATCGAGCACGGTGGCGACGGCCGTTTGCTGCGTTATAACTTCCAGACCGGCAATACGGCGGTCCTGCTGGACAAACTGGAGTTCGCCAACGGCGTGACTCTGGGGCCTGACGACGCGTTTGTGCTGGTCAATGAAACTGGCGCCTATCGCATCAGCCGCTATTGGCTGACCGGGCCGAAAGCCGGCACCCACGATCTGTTCATCGACAATTTGCCGGGGCTACCGGACAACCTGGCATTCAATGGCCGCGACCGTTTCTGGGTGGCGCTGTACGCACCGCGCAATGCACTGCTCGACACCACGGCGCCTTACCCTCTGGTACGCAAAATGATCGTGCGGGCGATGACTATTCTGCCCAAGCCCCTGGAGAAACGAGCCTTCGTCCTGGGACTGGACCTCGACGGCAAAGTGATTGCCAATCTGCAGGATGCCAGCAGCGGCAACTACTCCCCCATCACCACCGTGCGCGAGTATGGGGACTGGTTGTATCTGGGGTCGCTGAAAGCGCGGCACATGGCGCGGTTGCCGTTGAGCACGGCGTTGAAATAGAGGGTGTCATCAAAAGATCGCAGCCTTCGGCAGCTCCTACACGGGATAGCGTTCATCCACGAAGTAGCGGCGAACACTGAATCTGTAGGAGCTATCGAAGGCTGCGATTTTTTGATTTTGCATCAATGCGGATCCCGTATTGATCCCCCCGTTCCAATTGTTCAGTCACCGGTCGTCGGTGATTCTGCACAGCGTCTCAGGACGGCGTCTTAAGTCGCTCAGCGATCTTGTCCTTGACCTGCACACGCTTCTCCTTGAGCTTCTTCAGTACCTCATCGCTGGGCGCATCCGATTGTGCGGACTCGGCCTTCACCACCTCTGCGTCCGCCTGGGTGTACTTGTTGAGCAGTGAATCCAGTAACGGATCCTTGGTGCGTTTTTGCTGGATCTCTTCCTTCGTGCAGCGCAAGTCCTGGTAAAGGTCATGGGTCACCGGCATGGAACACCTCCGTTTGTTAATCGGTGGCAAACGTGATCGATGGCGTTCGCCAATTATCAGAATGGCCTCGCTTACCCGGTTCTGTCGACCGTCTATCAGACCAGCGGTGTCCGTTCGTCGTCCTGTCGCAAACGCGATATCCCCTTGCCCGAGCGCCTGGAAAGCCCCCCTTGAATCAACCACCGAGTACCGTACGAACCATTCGCGTCAGCGCCTCGGGACCATAAGGTTTGCTCAGCAGATAAGTGTCGGAGCTGAGTTGGTGATCGCGCGTAATGATGTCGCGGGTGTGTCCGGAGGTAAACAACACCGCCACCGGAGGGTTTTGCACCTTGGCCCAGGCGGCCAGGTCCGAGCTTTTGATCAAGCCGGGCATGACCACGTCGGTAAAGATCAGGTCCACTGTCGCACCGTCGAGCAACATCTGCATCGCCAGGTCACCGTTGGCCGCGGTCAGGACCTGATAGCCCTCTTCGCACAACAAGTCCACGGCCGAACTGCGCACCGCTTCGTTGTCCTCGACCACCAGAATGGTTTCATGCCCGCCCCGGTGCTGCGGAGCATGGCGCATTGTTTCGTCAGGCAACGGGCGCAAGCTGCGAGGGAAATACAGCTGCACCCGAGTGCCCCGCCCGACGACGCTGGAAATCTCGATATGCCCGCCGCTCTGTTTGACGAACCCGAACACCATACTCAAACCCAGGCCGGTGCCTTGACCATCAGCCTTGGTGGTGAAAAACGGCTCGAAGGCCTGTGCAAGCACTTGCGGCGGCATGCCGACGCCCGAGTCCGCCACCGTCACGCAGACATAATCGCCAGCGACGATGCCCTTGCCGGCGCAAAACTTGCGGTCGAGGACGATGTTCTCTGCGCTGAGGGCAATGGTCCCCTCGCCGTTCATGGCATCTCGGGCGTTGATCGCAAGGTTGAGAATGGCGTTTTCCAGTTGATTGCAGTCCACGTAGAAGTGCCATGGATCGTCAGGTGCGGACACCTTGATCTGGATCGTCTCTCCCAGCGCGCGCTGCAATAATTCCCCGAGGTCTTCGAAGATCTGCCGTGGGTCGCATACGGC
The DNA here is from genome assembly GCF_058798795.1 of Pseudomonas sp. GW822-FHT07A10. NCBI lineage: Bacteria > Pseudomonadati > Pseudomonadota > Gammaproteobacteria > Pseudomonadales > Pseudomonadaceae > Pseudomonas > Pseudomonas sp. GW822-FHT07A10. The sequence goes on along the minus strand of NZ_JBXAKV010000001.1, from coordinate 7,212 downwards.
CGGTGACAACGGCTGACGTCGGGCAAAGGCGAGTAATTGCGAAGACAATTTGGCCCCGCGCTCGACTGCGGCAATTGAGGCGCCGACCCGGCGCTGCACGTTGGCGTTATCCGGCTCATGACGCGCCAGCAAGTGCAGGTTGCCGGCGATCACCTGTAACAGGTTGTTGAAGTCATGGGCCACCCCGCCGGTGAGACCGCCAATGGCTTCGAGTTTCTGTGATTGACGCAGCTGCTCTTCGGCCGCCAGCCGCGCCTCGACTTCTTCAGCGACTCGTTGCTCCAGGTTGCGGGTGAACTTGAGCAAGGACTCTTCGGCAATCTTGCGTTCGTGGATGTCGATCAACACCCCGGGAAAGCGCAACGCTTCACCTTGTTCATTGAACTCGCAACACCCGCTGGCGAGCACCCACAGGTAACTGCCATCGGGACGCAGGACCCGATATTCGGCGTTATAGGGCACGCCGGTTTCCACCGACTGATTCATCCGCTCCCGGGCCCAGCTGCGATCATCGGGATGGATCTGCATTTGGGCGATGGCCGGTGGCAGGTTGGCCAGGTCCTGGCCTGGCGGATAGGAAAACGTGCGGGCGAATCGCTCGTCGCCCGACAGCACATCAGCCTTGATGTCCCAGACAAACGAGCCGAGCAAAGCCCCGGCATTGAGGGCCAGGCGAACCCTTTCATTGTCGGCACGGTAGGCGTCTTCGGCTTCCTGGCGTCGACGTTCGGAAATCACATGGTCAGTGGTTTCGACCACTATTGCCATGACCCCGGCGGGACACCCGTCATCATCGGCGACCGGGCTGTAGTAAAGGTCCATCCAGACGTCTTCGGGAACGCCGTCGCGCAGCAATACCAGGGCTTTGTTGTGATAGGACAAGGTGCCGCCCGCAAGGCAGGTGTCCACCACATGCCGATTGAATTCGGCGACCTCCGGCCAGCCCAACTCCACCGGGGAGCCCAGCAGGTAAGGATGGCGGCCACCGGCAAATCTTGAGTAGGCGTCGTTATAGATCATGTAACCGGGGCGGCCCCACAGCATCACCATCGGCAGCGGTGAAGCGAGCAGTAACTGCACCGCGCTGCACAGACTCCCGGGCCAGGTGTCGATGCGCCCGAGTTCGGTCAGGCTCCAGTCGAACGCGCGAATGCGTTCGGCCATTTCGCCGCTCCAACCGGTACAACCGTGGCTATTGTCTAGAAACTGCATCGACTGGCCTATGCCTTGTGAATGACATGTTTTCAGGCAGTGCAACAGCATGAGGAGACGGTGCCTGCCCGTTTGTTTCGAGCACTGCCGACGCCAATGGTTTCATTGAGGTATAGCTGATTCTCGACCGGCCCCTGCGGCAAGCTGCTCCTGCACAGGTGACATATCCACCACCAAGGCTCAGTGGAAATCCCGACTGCGCACATGAATACCGTCGAGCAATGAACTCAGGTCGCTCAAGCGTCCGGCAATCAGGTGCCGCACCTCGCCCACCTTTTCCCAGCGCCCGTCGACCTTGAGCAATTGCGAGCCGACCAATACCTGCCGTTGCCGTTCGGCCAGATCTCGCCAGACCACCACGTTGACGTTGCCGAATTCGTCTTCAAGGGTCACGAAGGTCACACCGCTGGCGGTTCCCGGACGCTGCCGACCGGTGACCAGCCCGGCGACGCTGACCGGACGCCCATGCTCGACCATCAGCAATTCCCTGGAGCTGCGACAGCGCCGGGCCTTGAGTTCCCCCCGCAGCAACGCCAGCGGATGCGGGCCGAGGGTGGTGCCGACACTGGCGTAATCGGCTTGCAGGTCCTCGCCCACGGTGGGTTTGGGCAGATCCACCGCCGGCTCTTCCTGACTCGGCAGACCGGCAAACAAACCGAGCTGCTTCTGCACCCCCGCCACCTCCCAGCGCGCCCGATGCCGATCACCGGCCAGCCCGCGCAGCGCACCGGCATCGGCCAGTTGCTCCTGGGCGCGAGCATCGAGTCGTGCCCGCTCGCCGAGGTCGGCGATGTCGGCAAACGCCCCTTTCGACCTTGCTATCTCGATGCGCCGGGCATCGTCTTCGCGAAAGCCCTTGATCATCCGCAGCCCCATGCGTATCGCCGGCTGCGCGCCGGTGATCGGTTCCAGGCTGCAATCCCAGTCACTGGCCCGCACGTCCACCGGGCGAATCTGCAAATGATGGCGGCGGGCGTCCTGGAGAATCTGGTCCGGGCTGTAGAACCCCATCGGCCAGCTGTTGATCAGCGCACAGGCAAAAGCCGCCGGCTCGTGGCATTTCAACCAGCAACTGGCGTAGGTCAGCAAGGCGAAACTGGCGGCGTGGGATTCGGGAAAACCGTAATCGCCGAAGCCTTTGATCTGCTCGAAGATCTGCGCGGCGAACTCCGCCGTGTAGCCGTTTTTCTTCATACCGTCCGCCAAACGTTCCTTGTGCGGTTCCAGTCCGCCATGGCGTTTCCAGGCCGCCATGGAGCGACGTAACTGATCGGCCTCGCCGGGGCTGTAGTCGGCGGCGACAATCGCGATCTGCATCACCTGTTCCTGGAACAGCGGCACGCCCAGCGTACGCTTGAGCACCGCTTCAAGTTCTTTCGACGGGTATTTCACCTCTTCTTCGCCCTTACGCCGCCGCAGGTAGGGATGCACCATCCCGCCCTGAATCGGCCCCGGACGAACGATCGCCACCTCGATCACCAGATCGTAGAAGTTCTTGGGCTTGAGCCTGGGCAACATCGACATCTGTGCCCGGGACTCGATCTGGAACACCCCGATGGTGTCCGCATGGCCAATCATCTCGTAGGTTTGCGGGTCTTCGGCCGGCACCGTCGCCAGGCTCAGGTCGCGGCCTCGGTGCCGACGCAGCAGATCGAAACAACGGCGAATCGCGCTGAGCATGCCCAGCGCCAGAATATCGACCTTGAGCAGCCCGACCGCATCCAGATCGTCCTTGTCCCACTGGATGATGGTGCGCTCGGCCATGGCGGCGTTTTCCACCGGCACCAGGCTGTCCAGAGGCTGCTCGGAAATCACGAAACCGCCAGGGTGCTGGGACAGGTGCCGGGGGAAACCGATCAACTGTTGGGTCAGGCTCAGCACTCGGCGCAACACCGGGCTATCGGGATCGAAACCACCCTCACGCAGACGCTCGACGGGCGGCGCCTGATTACTCCAGTGGCCGCAACAGTCGGCCAGGGCGTTGACCTGATCCGGCGGCAAACCCAACGCCTTGGCCACGTCGCGGATTGCGCCGGCACCGTGGTAAGTGCTGACCACCGCCGTCAGCGCCGCACGGGCCCGGCCATAACGCTGAAACACATACTGCAGGACTTCTTCGCGCCGCTCGTGCTCGAAATCCACGTCGATATCCGGCGGTTCGTTGCGCTCCCTGGAGAGAAAGCGCTCGAACAGCAGCGTGCTGCGATCCGGGTCGATCTCCGTGATCCCCAGCACGAAGCACACCGCCGAGTTGGCGGCAGAACCGCGGCCCTGGCAAAGGATGTGTTGCTGGCGGGCGAAATTCACAATGTCGTGAACCGTCAGGAAATAACTCTCGTACCCCAGCTCGGCAATCAGCTCCAGTTCTTTGTCGATCTGCGCCAACACCTCGGCCTTGGGGCTTTTTTCCCAGCGCCAGCGAATCCCCTTTTCTGCCAGTACCCGCAACCAGGACGTGGCCGTGTGCCCCTCGGGCACCAGTTCCCGGGGATATTGATAACGCAACTGACCGAGGTCGAAAGTACAGCGCCGGGTGATGTTCAGCGTCTCGTCGAGCAGCGCCTGTGGGTAGAGATCGCGCAAGTCGTCGAGGCTGCGCAAATGCCGTTCGCCATTGGGGTGCAGACGCAACCCGGCCTCGGCCACGGGAACGTGATGGCGGATTGCGGTCATGGTGTCCTGCAAGGCGCGCCGGCCGCGGGCGTGCATATGCACATCGCCGCTGGCCACCGCCGGGATCCGCAGTTCCCGCGCCAGGGTCAGCAGTGCCGCCAGTCGCCGGGTGTCGTCCTGCCCGCGATGTAACTGAACGCTCAGCCACAGGCGCTCGGCGAAGCTCTGCTTCAGCCAATGGCCCTGCGCAAAATCATCGACGGCGTCCGGCGCCCACAACGCCAACAGCCCCGGCAACGGCTCGCTGAAATCCTCCCGCAGCACCTGATACTGGCCTTTCTGTGTGCGGCGTCTGGCGCGGGTAATCAGTCGGCACAGGGCTTGATAACCCTCGAGGTTTTCCACCAGCAGCACCAGTTTCGGGCCATTTTCGATACGTATTTCGCTGCCGATGATCAGCGGCAACTCCACGGTCTTGGCCGCCTGCCAGGCACGGACGATACCCGCCAGGGTGCATTCGTCGGTGATCGCCAGCGCCTGATAGCCCTGCTTTTTCGCCCGTTGAAAAAGCTCAAGCGCACTGGAGGCACCGCGCTGGAAACTGAAGTTGGACAGGCAGTGCAGCTCGGCATAGTCGACGCTCATGCGAACCAGCCTTGCAGCCACAACGGACCGTCTTCGCCCACCGCCCGATAGGCCCAGCCCTGCTGACCGGAACGGGTTTCGATCAGGTAGTAATCGCGGCGCACGTCGTCGCCGTCCCACCAGCCGGACTCGATGCGCTCCGGCCCCATGAGGATGCGCGTCGAGCTTTCGTGTACCGCCTGCGGTTCAGTCAGCAACCAGCCCGGGCGTTGCACGGCAGGCAGCCCCTCGCAGGCCTGGCTGTCGACAGTGGTCTGCCACGCGCATTCCGGGCGGTGATCAGCCTGGAAGCGCAAGCCCTGCACCGCGTCATCCCCCAGCCGTGCGCGCAAGCGTTCACGCAGTTGCTCCCAAGGCAAGGACTGCTGCGGACGGTCGTCGAACAGTTCCTGATACTGGGGCACGAAGGCGGGTAGATCTTCGGCGCGCAGACGAAAACCGCGCACCGGGGCTTCGACCTGAACCTGTTCCAGCCGCCCTCGGGCCAGTTCGAACAGCATCGCCGGATCGCGCTCGGCGCTGAGCAGGCCGACCTTGATCACGGTGTCCGGCAAGCCGGCGTGTTCCAGGTGCAAGTCGAAACGTTGCACGCCGCTGTCCCGGCCGCAGAGGAACGCCGACAGATCGCCGGTCAATCGTCTTAAAGGAAACAACAATGCCTGATGGGATTGCACATCGAAGTTGAGCTCGATGCGCACATCGAAACGGTCCGGCGGCAGGTAAAACGCCAGCGCCAGCCGCCGCTCACCGAACAGGCTGTCCAGATGCTTGAGCACCTGGGCCTCGAAACGCCGGGCCAGGCTATGCCGCGGTAGCGCCTGCACCTGACTCAAGGTGCGCAGCCCCATGCGCGATAACGCTGTAGCAACGCTGGGCTCCAGGGCAATGCGATCGACGGGCAGTTGCCCGAGGTGATGCTGCAAGGCTTGATTGTCCGGCACCACCAGACCGTCATAAACGTTGGCCAGCACCCGCGCCGCCACCGGGTTGGGCGCGGCGACAATCCGATGGCGAAACCCCAGCTCAGCGAGCTCGGCGCGCAGCCGCGCCTCGAACTGCGGCCAAGGGCCGAACAAGCCCAGGCTGGATTCGATTTCAAACACCACGGCACGCGGGTAATGCACGCTGACCTGGGAGCTGAACCGATAGGCCCAGGCGGCCAGGAACTGCTGCCAATGTTCGATTTCGGCGGCATCGTATTCGGCGGTGACGAACCCTTTGCTCAGCGCCTGGGCGGCGGTCATCGACTGACCGGGTCGCAAACCCAGCGCCCGCGCCGCACCGTTGACCGCCTGCAGCACCCGCCGCTGGGCCGGGCCGGTCAGCAGCGCCAACGGCTCATCGGGGTCGGGGCGCTGACGCAGTACCGCGTCCAGCGCCAATTGCGGGAAGACAATGCACACCCAGCGCATGGCAACCTCAATGCCCCACGGCAAAGGCAATCGGCGCCGAACGGGCCAGCCCGCCCCGGCACTTGAGCACCCGCAACTGAGCAGGCTTGGCGTCGATGGCGATGCGCAGGGCCGCTGGCGACGGGTTGATGGCTTCACTGAGCGAGCGATAGGCGAACGCCAGGGTCTGCCCGGTTTCGGCCGCCACCTGCAAACGTCGCAACGCCCGGTCATCGGCCTTGTGCGGCCAGCACAACACCGCCCCGCAACTGCCCGAACGCAGGCATTGTTCCGCCGCCCACAGCGCATCGCGCTCGCTGGCCTGGATGATCGACAACTGGCGCAGATCGACCCCGGCGTTCTGCCAGGCCTGGGGATACGGCACGTAAGGCGGCGCCACCAGCACGATGCGCTCGCCCGCCGCCGACAGCCGTGCCAGCGTCGGCCACACCAGTTGCAACTCACCCACGCCCTGCCCGGCCAGGAGGATTTCGCTCAGCGCCGCTTCCGGCCAGCCACCGCTCGGCAACGCCGCATCCAGCGCCGCATGCCCCGTGGGTTGCGGGCTGACGGCCGGTGGCGCAGGTCGGCCCTTCCAGACCTGGCCGCCATTGAACAGCGTATCCAGCGCAACGACGGCGCCCATCACCCTTGCCTCACCAGACCACAGAACACGCCTTCGATGGCCAGCTCCTGATCGGCTCGAACAATGATCGGCTGGTAAGCCGGATTGCGCGGCAACAGGCGAACGGCATCGCCGACCCGCTCGAAACGCTTGATGGTGACTTCGCCGTCGAGCCGCGCCACCACGATCTGGCCGTTGAGCGCTTCGGGATTGCGCCGCACGCCCACCAGATCGCCGTCGAGAATGCCGTCCTCGATCATCGAATCGCCCTGGACCCGCAGCATGTAGTCAGGCACCCGCGAGAAGATCGACGGATCGAGCAGCAAGCGCTTGTGGACCTCGGCATCAGCCCCTATCGGCGCACCGGCCGCCACGCGGCCCAGTACCGGAACGTCCAGCAGCTCGGGCCGCGGCGGCTGGTTCAACAAGCGGATACCGCGCGCCTGATGCGGATTGACCTCGATGAAACCCGCCTCGGTCAGCGCCAGCACGTGCTTGCGCGCCACGCTACGGGAGGCGAAACCGAAGGCCTCGCTGATTTCAGCGAGGCTCGGGGGCTGACCGTGTTCGGCGATGCGATCGCGGATGAAGGTCAGGATGGCGGTACGGCGGGGAGTTAAAGTCGTCATGGAGTACATTTGTACTCTTTCGGCTTTTTCCTGGCAAGGACTTGTAGGAGCTGTCGAGTGAAACGAGGCTGCGATCTTTAAGGACAAGATCAAAAGA